>NZ_JACJMB010000044.1 GCF_016902615.1 Collinsella tanakaei | reverse complement strand
CCCCAGAGATCCATGACGCTGCCGACCAGCAACACCAACACACATACTGAGGAGCGCGACTCCAGCGAGGAGAAAAAGCTCGACAGCACGTTGTTGCTGATCGTCGCCCGGTCGGTCGCGAGCGCCGCCGCCGACACCGCGCCGCGCACGCCCAGGTCCACCTGCTCGGAGAAACCCGCCGCAAGCGCCTCGGGCGATTCGATATCGCTCGAGACGGCGACCCCGATGCAGCCGTACCGGCCGGGCGGAGCGATCCGGGGCCGCTTCGCCACCAGAAGATCGATCGCCTGCTCGAACACGCCCCCGGCATCGTCGGCCTCGCCTTCCGCCTCGCGCTCCGCCTCAATCTCGTCGTTGCGGCAGTCCACGTAGTCGTTGAGGGCAAGCGTGAACTCCCGCAGGTGATACTCGAAGCCGTTGTTGATCGAGGTCGACGCCTGGGGCACGCGGCCCACATCGCCCACGCCGAACTTGCAGACGTCGCACTCGCGAACCCCTCCCGTATCGGCGTCCTTGAGCGAGACGTTGCGGCCCGCCGCGCCGGTCGCTCCCGGACAATCGGCGGCGTAGTGGATCGTCAGCCCCCCGAGCTCCGCCGTCGAGGGCCACACCGCATCGGTATAGAGCCTGGTGCGCTTCACCTCGGCGGTGTTGCGCGGCAGCAGTGGCACCGTCGAGCTCACGCGATCGCCGCCGTCCACGATGCGCGCACCGGCGAGCTCGTCGCAGGCGAACCGGTAGAACGCCGAGCGTGCCGCGGAGTCAGCCTTCGCCTCCGCATCGGTGCCCTTCGGGCTCTCGTTGTCGCGCCGCCAGCAGTAGTAGGCGCGGGCGCGGTCGAGCCCCACCTGCGGCCGCCAGGACGCGCTCGATGCGTAGTCGGGGTTCTCCGTTGCCGTCAGCGACGTCAAGCTCGCAGCCCGCTCCTGCATGTTATGGCCCGCGCGCCCGCAGTCGGCGCGCCACGCGTCCTCTTTCGCCTCGGAGGTCTTCTCATGGGCCTCCTCAAGCGCCTCGGACGCCTCCTCCAGCTCGTCGGACGCCTCTTCCAGCGCATCGGTATCGACCTGATCGCCCTCGAGCGCTGGGAACTCCGACGCGGAGGTGGACGGAATCGGCAGGGCGGCACCGATATAGGAGACATCCTCGGTCGACTGGGCGGCGCAGATGCGCACGCCGTTCGCACCGGCCAGAAACGGCAGGGCGCGCTCAAGCGCCTGCAGGCCACCGGATGCCGATTTCGCGAACGCGTTGCGCGCCTTCAGAATCTGGGTTCCCACCTTCCTGATGCTCCCTGACGCCAGACGCGCACCGGGAATCAGCAGGGCGACCATCCCCGCACCCGACACGATGAGCCCAGCGAACCCCAGGCTCGCGATGCTCGCGTCGACGACCGTCGCCGCCGTGTAGTACGACGAGACGACGTTCGCTCCGGCAAGCGCCGCGGTGTCGGCGCCCACCTGGACGTCGCCGGCGCGCGCCATGCTCCATACCGCGGTGACCGACGTGAACAGCAAGGCGAGCACCACCAGTATCGTCACCGCGGCAGCAAGCGTCGTATAGGCCCCGTCCTCGATGAACAGGTCGATCCCCCAGCGCTTCGCGGGGGCATCGCCGCGCGCGCCCTCAGCCCCACGCCTCGACCCAGGTATCGTAGTCCCCTTCAAGCCAGCTCGGTCGTCCCTCATAGGCAACCGTCACCTCCATCTCCACGTCCCCATGGGCGTTCGTCGTACCGAGGGCGCCGGCGAAGATGCCGAGCACCGGCAGCGGCGTCACGGCACCGCGCACCACGACCTTCACCTCCGACCCCGTCGCGACGGCACGCGTGAGCGCGATGTTCCAGGCCGCCGGTCCGCCCGCATGGAATATCGAAACGTCGGGCACCGCCGCGAGGCGGCGCAACGCGAACGCCTTGAGCGTGATATCGGGCGTGGTGTCGCTCGTGATCATGAGCCGCGCCGTCTCCGCAGCGGCAGCCTCCATGACGCCGCGGGTGTAGAGCATGCACACCGGCTGCAGCGCGAGCAGCATGAGCGTCAAAAAACTCGGTATGAGCAGCGCCGCCTCGACCGTCGCCTGGGCCGCGCACTCCCGGGCCCAATCAATACAGGATGATGTCCGGAATCCCCGTGGCGTCGAGCGCGTGCGACGCGGCGCGCTCGACGGTCGCCGTGAGCGCGCCGTCGGCACTCGCACGCCATATCGCCACGAGTGCACCCACGATCGCCATGAAGACGAGAAGCACGAGTGCGTACTCGACCGTCCCCTGTGCGAGCTGCTCGCGCCACAGCGGGCCGTGCCCATATCCCGCTTCCCCAGCCTTCGCGCGCATAGCGTCATTCCGCCTCCTTCTCGGCGAGCATGCGGGCGATGCGCACCACCGTCGATGACGCGTCGTCTTCCGCAGTCACATAGACGATGTCGACCCATCCCCGCCTGTCCAGCACGATCGCACCCCACGCGTTGCCCTTGATGTCGAGGTAGCCGCTCGTCTTGAGCGATGCGGTCGGCTCGGCCGCATAGGCGCCAAGCGCCGCAGACGCCGGCCCGATGAGATCTCCCGCCTGCTCCCACATCACCGCCACGACGCCGTCGCCGTCCACATCGGCCCCCGCATCCGCCGCGTGTGCAAGGTCCGATAAAAAGTGATCGGCCGAGGAGGTGGCCGCTTCCGAACGAAGCGCTTGCGTGCCGCTCCGCATAAGATCGGCAAGCCAGCCTTCGTCGACAGCCGACGATTCGCCCCCGGCCGACATGTCGCCTTCGCGCACCTCGGGTGCGGAGCCGGCCGAGTCGCTCCGGTCCCGCACCCGCATGAGGGCGAGCAGCGCCACAAGGACGCACAGCGCGCATGCGGCATACGCGATCACAACCGACCGCGGTCGCCTATGACTCAACTTGCAGGCCATCGAAACCGTTGGTGATCGCGTCCCAGAGCTCTTGCACCTTGCCCCGGAACGCCGTGATCGCCACAATCGCGATCACCACGAGGATGCCGACCAGGATCGCGTACTCCGTCGTGCCCTGACCGGACTCCTCGGCCATGAGGGCGCGCAGGCGCGCGATGCCGGTCGCAGCCTTTGCGGAGAGCCTATAGGTCAGCTGGTTGATTGATTCCATGGGTACCCCCTTACAACATGCCGCTCCCACCGAGCAGCGGACCGATGATTGACAGCAGAAGCGCCGGCAAGATGAGCGTGCCCGTCGGGATGAGCAGTTTCACCGGGGCGCGTTCGATCTCACGCTCGACGGCGGCCTGGTGGGCCGCGCGCATCTCGATGCCCTGCTGCGCAAGCGTGTCCGCAAGCGGAGCGCCCATGGCATGCGCCTGGCCGACCGCCGTCGCAAACGCTTCGAGCTGCCTGATCTTCAGGTCCCGCGCCGCCGCGAGCAGGCTCTCCTCGCGCCCCTCCATACCCATCTGCCATGCCAAGCGCGCCTGCAGCATGCGCGAGGCAAGCTGCCCTGCGCTCTGCTCGCAGTACAGGCCGAGCGCCGCGTCGAACGAAAGGCCCGCCGACAGGCCGAGCCTGATGACATCCACCATCTCCGACACCCGTCCCAGACTCGCCGCCTCCGTGGCAGCGGCCGTACCTCCGCCCGGCAGCAGGCGCTCGATCCTTGCGGCAACGCGCCGTGCGCTCTGCGCGATCGCACGGCGATCCCGTGCGCCGAGTGCCGTCGCCGACCACACGCAAAGCGCTGCGGCTACCCCGGCAAACAGCACATACCCCATCGAATCGCCCCCTCATAGTGCGACGTCCATGATCTTGCGGATGATGATCAGGGCGACGCCGTTCAGCAGCAGCGCCGCCATGATCGAGATGGCACCGATCGCCGTGGTCATGCCCTCGCGGTAGTCCGAAGACAGAAGCGCCAGCACGGCCGCCATCGCGATCGGCATCGCCGCCACGAGATGGGCAGACATGCGCGCCTGGGAGGTCTTGACATCGAGCTGCCGGCGCAGCTTGATGCGCTCGCTCACCATTGCGGACGCCTCGGCGAGCAGGTCCTTCAGAGGGGCCCCGGTTCGCTGGGAGACCTTCAGGGCGAGCACCACGAGCTCGAGTCCGGGCGCATGCAGGCGCGAAAGCATCACATCGAGCGCCTCGGGCGCCGCCACGCCGCAGCTCACGGCAAACGACACGCGCATGAACTCCGATCGGATGGGCTCGCGGGCATGGGAGCCCACATAGCGCATGGCCTGCGGCAGCGAGTGCCCGCTCCCGAGCGCCACCGCGAGCGACCCGAACGCCTCGGGCATAGCCTCCTCGAGCTCCGCCGCCGCGCGTGCGCGACGCCGCACTGCGCGGACGACGAGCAGCACGAGCAGCGCCGCGCACCCGATCACCATCCCTATGGGGGAGAGTGCCACGATGCCGCCAACGAGCGCGGCGGAGGCGCACATGAGCGCCAACGCGCCGAGCGCCACCTGACCGTCTGCATCTTTGAACGGTTGCACGCGCCCCACGGACAGCTGGCGCACCTCCTCGAGCAGCATCGCATCCGCGCGGGAGCGCACGCCGAGCGCGCACAGGACCCCGCCCACAGCACGCGCAATGCCGCCCGCACCCTCTCGCCGCTGCAGCGGAGCGTGTAGGGCGCCATCGACATCCCCGCAGGCTGGCAGGGCTATGCACAGCGCAACAAGCGCTCCGATGAGCCAGGGCATGATGCTCGCCATCGGGCCACCTCCTTCTTATTTAACGCGCCCGCCCGCACCGCCTCCTCGATGAACGGCGGCTCGCGCACGAGCTCCCATGCGCGCGTCGCCCGGTCGAACGAGACGTATTCGGTCAGCGCCACACCGCCCGACTCGGCGCGCGAGACCCCGGTGTAGGTCGACACGAAGCGCGCGCCTCCTGAGGAGCGCATCGACATGACGATGCCGTCGAGCGCCATGGCGATCTGCTCTTCGATCAGGTCGCCCGGCAGGTCGATGCCATAGCGCGACAACAGCGTCAGGCGAACGATAGCCTCCCGCGCGCTACCGGCGTGCAGCGTCGTGAGCGACCCGTCGTGACCGGTACTCATGGCCTGGAGCATGTCGATGCACTCCGCACCGCGCACCTCGCCCACGACAATGCGGTCGGGGCGCATGCGCAGGGCGTTCGTCACCAGGTCGCGGATCGTCACCGCGCCCTCGCCCTCGATGGACGCCTCACGCGCCTCAAGGCGAACCACATGCGGATGGCGGGAGAACTTGAGCTCCGCGGAATCCTCGATGGTGACGATGCGCTCGCCGAGCGCGATCTCGCAGGACAAGGCATTCAATAGCGTCGTCTTGCCCGACCCCGTCCCGCCGACGACGGCCAGATCCTGCCGCAGCGCCACGGCAAACGACAGGAGCTGCGCGTACCAAGCGGGCAGCGACCCCAGCTCGACCAGCTGATCGAGCGAGCTGATGCGGTCTGAGAACTTGCGGATCGTGAGCGCGGGGCCGTCGATCGCGATGGGTGGAATGACCGCGTTGACACGGTATCCGCTCGGCAGGCGCGCGTTCACAAGCGGGCTGCGCTCGTCGACGCGACGTCCCAACGGCGAGATGATACGGTCGATGATGACGCGAATCTGGTCGTCGCTCTCGAAGACGTCGGGCATGGCATGGAGCTTGCCGCCCTGCTCATAGAAGGCCGAGACGCAGCCGTTGACCATGATCTCGCTGACCGAGTCGTCATCGAGCAGCGACTGCAGGGGGCCGAGCCCCACCACATCGTCGAGAATGTCGTTGACCACGCGGGCGCGGTCCGCAGGCGCGAGGCCCTCGACGCCGCTCGTGTTGAGCACCGCCTCGACCACGGGGCGCAACTCCTCGCGCGCCCGCGCCGCATCGGACTCCGTGGCCATCCGAGCGACCTCGTCGAACCCGATGCGCTCCATCATCTCGCGCTTGACGTCCCGCCTCACCTGGCGCAGGCGCTCGTTCTCCGCACGGTCGGCATCCCAGCTGTCCCGCTCGTCATCGAACCGCTCAGCGCCCTTCACGCGCTCCAGCACGCTCATCCCGATCACGCCCCCTCATCGATTCCACGGCAACTTGATGCGCGAGCGCCCCTGATCATGGGCGCCGGCCATGCGCTGCCGCTCGTCCCACGCCCCCAGCGGGCACCCGAGTTCGCGCACGAGCTCCTGCGTGAACGCCTGAATATCGCGCACGAACGCCCCCGAGCCCCTCATGACATCGGCGAGCTTCCCGTAGGCGAGCAGCTCCGACACCGACGTCCCGCCATCCGCTATGCGCACGTGCGATCGCAGGCCGACGGACATCTCGAAGCGCATGGCGCGCTCCTCGTTGCACCCTTGGGCGCCCAGACGCGCGAACAGCGATGTCATGCGCGTCTTGGGGACACCGATACGCGCTGCGAGCGCAACGGCGCGCGACGCCGAGGCATCCGACGAGGCGCCGGCGGACCCCACGATGAGGCAGCGGTCGCAGTGCGAGACGGTCGACGCCACGGCGTCGCCCCAGAATACCGACGTGTCGGCGAAGATGACGTCCGCCTCCTGCCTCAATACGGAAACGAGCGTCTCGACGGGCGAACCGAGCAGCTCCGCATGCTCGGGAAGCGCGCAGGGTCCCCAGACAGTGAGACCGGGCGCGATGCGCATGGCGGTCTGCTCGATGGCCTCGAGGGGGATCTCAGTCGAGTCCTCGTCGCGAACGAGTCTCCCCAAATCACATGCCTGCTCGACGCCCATCAGGCGATACAGGTCACCGAACATGAGGTCGAGATCAAGCACGGCCGCGCGAAGACCCATGCGGGCGGCGCACCACGCCATCGACGCGACGATCGTCGTCTTGCCGCACCCTCCCCTGCCGGAAATGGCAACGACGAGCGGAGCGGACGGCTGGTCGCCCTTCTCCTCGACGCGCGCCGAGGCATGCGCCGGGGCCTTCGCCGCAGGCGGTTCGCTGTCGTGTGGGGCAGCGGGCACCTCGGCCGGCTGCGGCGCGGGCGTCGCCTGAGAAGGCATCGGGGCATCACAGGGCGCAGACGCGCTCTCGGATGGGACGGATGGCGTTGCCACACTGGCGATCTTCGGCGGGCGTGGGCGCACGGGGGCATCGGAGCCGGTCAGGGCCTCTCGCGCGTCCGCGCTCGCGCCGACACCCGGCATGAAACGCTTATCGTCAACAGGGGGCTCGCTGCGCAGCACGTCTTCAGGACCCTCTCCCGTGCATGCCGCGTCACCATCTCTCGATGCAGCAGGGCCCCCTGCCGCGATCACCTCGGTCGCACCGGCGAGAAACAGCCGGGCGATGCAGCCCGCATCGAGCTGCTCGACGAGCACGAGCACCGTCGGGACGCCGCACGCGTGCGCGAGATGGTCCACAACGGGCTCCGCCGCGGCACCGGTTCCGCACTCATAGAGCGCTGCCGCCACGGCGCCGCCACGCATCTGCTCGGCCACGTGCGCCACCTCGGCGCCCGTACCCATGCGCACAAGCTGCGCCGCCGGCTCGATGCCCTCGATCTCGTGGCGTACGCGCGCCGTCTTCTCGGGTGGGCACGAGACAAGCCAGATGGAGGACATCACGCATCACCCGTCTCAGGGGCGTCGGCAGACGCATCGCCGTAGGCGCCGGGCACCGCAAGGGTCACCTGGCCCAGCGAGGTCGCCACGAGCAGCTCCCGCACCCGTTCGGGCTCGACGGCAAGCGTGACCCAGCTCATCCCGGTGTCCCCGGTCGCCTCGGCGCTCGTATCGAGCACCTGCGCACTCATGAGCCGGTCGGCCACCGCATCCTGGGTGACGTAGACGTCCACGGTGTCGCCCGGGGCGATCGAACCCCCGACGGCGTGCACCGGGTCGCTCGCCACGCTCACGGCGACCGTCCCCGCAGGCACCTCGATGCCACCGGAGTGCGCTTCGAGATACGTCGAGCAGATCACCGCGTTTTTCGGGATGCGGGATGTCGCCACGCGGCCGACCGCGTCGCCAAGCTCGGCGATCGGCTCTTCGGGCACAAGGCCGGCCGCCCATTCGACGGCGACGACGTTCTCGTCGTCGAGCACCTCGCCGGGTGCGATATCCCGGACCGCCACGCATACGGCCACGGGCTCCCCTCCGAAACGCGCCAGGGCGTCTGCCTGGGCGGCGGCTGCATCCTGCTGTACCGAGGAGGCGTAGGCGAGCGCCACGATGACCGCGGCCACACCCGACAGGACGCTGATAACAAGCCTGGTACCGCGCTGCACGCTGTCCACCTCCTCCGGAACCGACTGCCCGCACACCATTTGCACGGGCCTCCCCGCAACTGCGGGCAGCACTCATTGTCGGCGGGAGAAAACGCGTAAACGCAGGCGGGCCGAGATAGTCCGGCGGCATCTTACGAGCAGCCGGACCGATTCCGACAGGGCTGTCGGAATCGGGAACGGACATGCAAGATGCCCCGGCACATCCTGCGGATATGCCGGGGCATCTTCAGATTGAACGCGTAGTCGCCCCTTTGAGACAGCGGGGCGCTGCGGCGCCCTATAGCTTGATATCGGGATCGAGACTCTGGGCGCTCACGCGCATCTCCGATGCGAGGGACAAAAACGCATCGAGGCGCATCTGGTCGATCTCGCCGGCCGCCACCGCCTCGCGCACCGCGCAGCCCGGCTCATGCGTATGCGTGCAGTCGTTGAAACGGCACGCGCGCGCCGCCTGGACGATATCGGGAAACGCGCGGGCAAGCCCCCGCTCGTGGCCGACGAGCGGCAGGCTGCGCAGGCCGGGGGCGTCGGCGATGACGCCGCATGGGTCGGGCAGCGCCACCATCACGCGGGCGACCGTCGTATGGCGCCCCATGTCGTCGCGCTCGCGTACCTCGCCCGTCGCAAGCGCCTCGTGCCCCAGCAGGGCGTTGAGCAGCGTCGACTTGCCGGCACCCGACTCGCCGAGGATCATGGCGCACGTGCCGGCCGGCACGCAGGAGCGAACCTCGTCGAGGCCGCGTCCCTCCGTAGAGGACGTCGCGATCACGCGCACCTGCTCACCCGCCAGGCGATGCGCATCCTCGATCGCCGTCGCGAGCTCGTCCGCGCCGCAGCGATCCGCCTTTGTGAACACGACGACGGGCACAGCGCCGCAATCGTAGATGAGCACGAGCGCGCGGGCGATGCGATCGCGGATGAGCTCCGCCGAATCGCGCGCGGCGCCGAGCGGCTGCACGATGAAGATGACGTCGACGTTGGCCGCCAGCACCTGGCGCTCGCCGCGGTTCTTCCCCCGCCAGCGCTCGAACGTCGTGCGACGGGGCAGCACCCGCTCGATGACGCCCATGTCGTGATCGGGCGCGACGCGCACCGCCACGACATCGCCCACCGCGGGCAGCAGGCGCTCCCCCTCGCCGCGCGCCTTCGCGAAGCTGACCGCATGCTCGGCGCGAAACATATCGTCTTTCGTGGCGATGAGGGGAAAACCGCGGTCGAGGCGGATCACGCGGCCGAGGCGCATCTCCATCGACGCCGCCTCGTCGGTACGGGCGAGCTCGGCTACATACGACGCGAACGCATCCGTCTGCGCCGCGTCGACGCGCAGATCATCGAAGGCGGGAAGATCGTGCAGGGCCTCGATGCGCGGAAGGACCGCGCTTTCTGCAACGTCTGCCTGCGCTACGCGGCGCTTGCCGCCCTTGCTCTTACGCGTGCCCTTGCCCACGTCCACCTCGCTTACATAGGTCAGCCATCAAGCAGCAAGTGTAGCGCAGGTGAGCCGGGGAAACCAAAAGCATGCGGGCGGCCAACAGCCCTTTTGCCGGGAAAGGAGAGAAACCTGCAAAAAGACTGTGGGCCGCCCGCACGCACGGAAGACCTTTTCGGCTACTTGCCCGCCATGTAGTCCAGCATGGCGGTCGCGACATCCTTCGCCACGGCGACGGCGCTCACGACGTTCTTGGAGCCGGTCACCACGTCGCCGGCGGCGAACACCCCGTCGACCGTGGTCATGCCGTGCTCGTCGGTGAGCAGAAGGCCCGTATCCGAGCACTCGAGGCCCGGCGTGGTGAGCAGCAGTTTGTTCTTCGGACCCTGGCTGATGGCGATGATCGTCGAGTCGGCGTGAACCTGGTCGAGCTCGTCCTCGTAGCCCACGACCTTATCGTTCTCGTCGAAGATGGCGGTGCGGAACAGCGGGCCCTCCTCGGTGATCTTGACCACCGCCTTCCCGAACACCAACTCGGCACCCTCGAGCTGAGCGTAGGCGAGTTCGTCGGAGCTGGCGGTCACGTGCTTGGTGCGCGCGAACATGCGCACATGGCGCGCCCCGTGGCGCAGCGCGGTGCGAGCGACGTCCATACCCGAGTTGCCCACGCCGATGACCGCGACGTTCTCGCCCAGATCGAAGGCGGAAGGATCGGACAGGTAGTCCACGGAGAAGTGCACGTTGGCGAACGACTCGCCCTCGAGACCGAGCGTGCGCGGGCGCCATACGCCCGTGCCGACGAACACCGCCTCGTAGCCGTCACGGAACAGGTCGCCGATCTCCAGCGCACCGCCGATCGTGGTGCAGGCGCGGAACTTCACGCCCATCTCCTCGATACGGCGCGCATAGCGGTCGAGGATGGTGCGCGGCAGGCGGAACTCGGGGATGCCGTAGCGCATGACGCCGCCGATGCGCTCCTTGGAGTCGAACACCGTGACGGCGCAACCCTCCTGCGCAAGCTTCATGGCGACCGTAAGGCCGGCCGGGCCCGCGCCGATGACCGCCGCGCGATGCCCGTTGGGCTCCTTCTTCTCCACGATCATGCGGTCGAGGTACAGATCGGAGATGAACGTCTCGATGGCGCTGAAGTGCACCGGCGTCTCCTTGCGGCCGCGCACGCAGTGGCCCTCGCACTGCGCCTCGTGGTTGCACACCATCGAGCACACGAGCGAAAACGGGTTGTTCTCGAAGAGCATCTCGCCCGCAGCGGTCATGTCGCCTTCCTTGAACAGGCGAATCGCCTCGGGGATGTTTGTCGAGACAGGACAACCCTTTTGGCACAGGGGTCGCTTGCACTGCAGACACCGGTTTGCCTCTTCAACGATACGAACGGCCATGCCGCCCCCCTTTCGAACGCGAAATGCTCCCCGAGAGAACAGCAGGCAGCGCACGGAGGCGCTGCCTGGAAAACACCGCAACCGGAGAGGGGAGATGAAAACCGGTTGCGCTTCTCCAACCTATCAGCAGCCGGGTGCACCCTCGGTGCATTTCCGGTGTGCGACAGAATCGGAAACAGTGGTAAAACGTGTTGC
Organism: Collinsella tanakaei; assembly: GCF_016902615.1. Classification (GTDB taxonomy): domain Bacteria; phylum Actinomycetota; class Coriobacteriia; order Coriobacteriales; family Coriobacteriaceae; genus Collinsella; species Collinsella tanakaei_A. The sequence continues at coordinate 5,120 of NZ_JACJMB010000044.1, read as the reverse complement.
CCCGCCCCAGGCAGCAAAATCGCCATAGTTCATCCATATATGCGACATGGCTCGGCGGCGCCATATCGCCCGGCGCCCCTACACGATATCGAGCGGCACGGGGTGCCCGGGAGCGGGGAACGAGCGCGAAAGCAGCGAGAGGTCGTCGGCCGTAAGCTCGATGTCGCGGGCGCGGACGTTCTCGAGCACGTGGTCCGCATCCCCGCTGCGCGGGATGGCCACCACGAGCTGGTCGCGCAGCACGAACGCGAGCAGCACCTGCATCGGCGTCGCGTCGTGGGCGCGCGCGACCTCGACGACACCCGGGTCGCTGAGCAGCCCGCGCCGCAGGTCGCCGGCTTGCGCGAGCGGGCAATAGGCCATCAGCGGCATGTGCTCGGCGCGCATCCAGGGAAGCACGTCGTACTCGACCCCGCGCGAACCCAGGTGGTAGAGGTCCTGATTCACCGCGCAGCGGTCGCCTCCCGGCACGGAGAAGAGCTCCTCCAGGTCGTCCGTATCGAAGTTCGACACGCCCCTGTGGCGGATCAGCCCATCCTCCACGAGCTGCTCCATGCAGGCCACGGTCTCGGCCAGCGGAATCGCGCCGCGCCAATGCAGCAGGTACAGATCGAGGTAGTCGGTACCCAGGCGCTCACGGTCGTAGCCGCGAATCGCCTCGCCCACGAGCTCCTCGGCGGCGCCGTTGCCACACATCTCGGCGGTGTCGATCAGCGTGACGCCGGCGTCGATGCCGGCACGCAGCGCCGCGATCTCGCGCTCGCGCGCCGACGCGCGCTCCCCCAGATACCAGGTACCCATGCCGAGACGTGGCATGGGCGTGCCGTCGGGCATAGCGACCGTTTCGATGAATGGCATGTCATCCGTCCTTTCGGCGCGCCCCGAAGCGCATCCGGGAGCGCGCAGGCTCAAGAGCGCAAACGCGGGCCGCCCCATCGAGACGTGCCGCACCATATGGGGAGAGACGGCGCAGTCATGAACAGGAGGGCCCGCGTATGCGTGCTTTGAGGAGTGGTAGAAGCTACCGAGGCGTCGTTTAGCCCTGCAGCTTCATGTTGTTGACCATCTCATACCACTCGGCGATACCGGAGTGGTCGTCCTTCTTTGACGATCATGTCGGCGGGCATGGCGTACCCGCAGCGGCCGGGGTTGTGGTAGATGAAGACGAAGGTCTCGGGAACCGCCTGGGCGATGGTGGTGCAATGGTGCACCAGCGCCTCGTTGGTCGGCTTGATGAACATGGGATGCAGCACGGCGATACCGTCGACGGGCAGCTCGGCGGCACGGCGGGCAAGCGCCACGCAGGCACGGGTGCTGATATGGCCCACGCCGAAGATGACCGGGACGCGTCCGGCAGCCTGGTCCAAGATGACGCGCGTCGCCGCGATCATCTCGTCGTCGTCGAACATATAGAACTCGGAATTGCTCCCAAACGCCAGGATGCCGTCCACGCCGTGCTCGATGACGAAATCGACCTGACGACGCAGCTTGGCCTCGTCGATGTGCTCGTCAGCATCATGTCTTCCAGGGCCTCTCTGACGAGAAGATCGACGCCTTCCAGACGGTGTTCGAGGCCTATACCCGCCACAACGGCAGCATCGTCCATTGCGCCGACGAGCTCTACCTGCACAAGAACACGCTCCAGAACCGCCTGAACAAGATGGCGGCAAAGACGGGCTACAACCCCCGCACGCTCGCGGATCACACCGTACTCGCCATGGCCTTCCTGATGCGCGATTACCGTCGCCATACCGCCGACGCGCAATAGCGCCTCCGGGAAACGTATTGAGCGCATCACCCGCGCCCTGGCACAGAGGCGCCGAGGCGCGGGTGATGCGCTCTGATTTTGTGTATACAAATAAGATATTGTCCGGGGTACGATTTTTGGGTGCGAATCGTCTACCGCGCCGAGCACCTCAGCATTTCCGCAGGATTCAACTGGGAGAATTCTAGGGGGTACAGCCACTCTGGGCGATTGGCACTAAAAAATCGTACCCCTGACAATCTTTTATTTAATTTGCTTATTAAGTAAGCAAATTTGTTAGGGCAGTTCTATACAAATCGAAACAAGAAGAATACGTACTGCAGTATGTTCCAGACGCGCATGCCTCCGCATGCGGCCGCGCCTCGAATCCCAAACGGAAACGGGGCGCGAGATCCCGCGAACAATGTCTGCCTAGCGGTCCTCGTCAGGAGCCTGCCCGTCGTGCGCCGCCCACGCGCACGGGCCAAACGACGCGTCGGTGAACCGTGCGGTAAAGAAAGACTCCTCCGGCGAGCATGCGTACACACCTATGCGCACCGCTCCGTGCGCCTCATGCATATGGCACACCCGCATCTGCTGCCAATGCGCGCCATCCGTCGAGCACTCGATGCGAAAATCGTCCTCGCGCCGGCTCAGGCGATACCACATCTCGCGCACGCTCGCGGCAATCTCCGTCGTCGCCCAGTCGGACCATCCCCGGTTGGTGACCACGCTGCCCAGATGCTGGAACTCATCGTTTTCGTACTCGACCGACGCCTTGATCCAGTTCTCGGAATCCAGATACATCGCCACGCCGCACTGGTCGAAGCGATGATGCGCCCCGGAGAAATCCGTGCGCACGGTAAATGAGAAGTAGGGATCGGCGATATCGGCCTGCAGTACCGGAGCGTTGTCGTTGCGGAAGTGATAGTAGGTGCGCTGCCACAGATCGGTTCCCGGCTCCGTGGTAATGGCAAGTGCCTCGTCGCTCAGCTTCCAAGCGCGCGGCTCGCGCGTCCACGTCATATCGTGCCATATGGTCATAAACGTCCTCCCTTGTTGCGTTGCATTCGCTCTCCATTATGGCGCAGCGCAGCAAAAGCCCGGCCGGGCTGTCTGCCGACCGGGCTTGCATGTACGGATGTATGCGTTGCTTCTACGAGGGGAGCTTACTTCTCCACCGCGCGCATGATGGCCTTGTAGATCTCCATGATCGGGATGATCAGGAACGCCAGGCCGATAGCGCACGCGAGCGCCTCGAGCGGAAGCTCCATGAAGCCGAAGACGACGGCCAGCGGGTGGAACTCGACGACCACGACGGTGAGCACGAGCGCGAGCAGCGCGGCGCCCCACAGCCACTTGTTCTGCTTCTTCATGCTGAACAGCGACGCGCGGCGGCTGCGCATGTTGAAGCAGTGGAAGATCTCGACCATCGACAGGGTGATGAACGCCATGGTGACGCCCTCTTCGTCGGCCGTGCCGGCGACCATGTCGGCGATGTTGATATAGCCCATGTCGAAGTACACGCCGACAAAGAAGCTCGCGAGCACCAGCAGGGTGATGACGACGCCCTGGAACACGATGTCGACGGCCATACCGCCTGCGAACACGCCGTCGGTGGCGTTGCGCGGCTTGCGCTTCATGATGTCGCCCTCGGCGTCCTCCATACCGAGCGCGAGCGCCGGGAAGCAGTCCGTGATGAGGTTGATCCACAGCAGCTGGACCGGCTGGAAGATCGTGAAGCCCACGAGCGTCGCCACGAAGACCGAGAGGACCTCGGCGATGTTGGCGGACAGCAGGAACTGGATGACCTTGCGGATGTTATCGTAGATACGACGGCCTTCCTCCACCGCGTTGATGATGGTGGCGAAGTTGTCGTCGGCGAGCACCATGTCGGCGACGTTCTTGGTGACGTCGGTGCCGGTGATGCCCATGCCGACACCGATGTCGGCACGCTTGATGGACGGGGCGTCGTTCACGCCGTCGCCGGTCATGGCGACGATCTTGTCACGGCTCTTCCACGCGTCGACGATGCGCGCCTTGTGCTCGGGCTGGACGCGCGCGTACACGCTGTACTCGGTGACCTTCTCGCGGAAGTCCTCGTCGGAGATCTTGTCGAGCTGGGCGCCGGTGATGGCCTGGCTCTCGTCCTCGCAGATACCGAGGTTCTTGGCGATGGCCACGGCGGTGTCGATGTGATCGCCCGTGATCATGACCGGGCGGATGCCGGCTTCCTTGGCCTCGGCGATGGCGGGGGCCACCTCGGGGCGCTCGGGGTCGATCATGCCGGAGAGGCCCACGAAGATGAGGTCGTGCTCCAGCGCCTCGGGGCTGAAGTCGTGGGGCTCCTCGTCGAACAGGCGGACAGCGGAGGCCAGCACGCGCAGGGCCTGGTGGGCCATATCGGTGTTGGCGGTCATGATCCTCTCGCGACGGGCGTCGGTCATGGGCTCGATGGAGCCGTCGGCGTTCATGACCTGGGTGCAGCGGCCGAGCACCACGTCGGGGCCGCCCTTGGTGTACTGCTCGAAGGTGCCCTCGGGGGTCTTCACCACGACGGACATCATCTTGCGGCCGGAATCGAACGGAGCCTCGCCCACGCGCTGGTACTGCGCGGCGTTGCCGTTCTCGTAGAAGCCGAGCTTGGCGGCGTCGTTCACCAGCGCGCACTCGGTCGGCTCACCCTGGGCCTCGCCGGCCTCGGCGTCCCAGGTGGCGTCCGAGCACAGCGCCATGGCGCGCACGTGCAGCTCGTCGGGACCCTCGACCTCGTGCTTCACGACGGTCATCTTGTTCTGGGTGAGCGTACCGGTCTTATCCGAGCAGATGATCTGCGTGCAGCCGAGCGTCTCGACGGCGGTCATCTTGCGGATGATGGCCTGGCGCTTCGACATCTTCGTGACGCCCATCGAAAGGACGATCGTCACGACGGCGACGAGGCCCTCGGGGATGGCGGCGACGGCGAGCGAGACGGCGACCATGAAGGTGTCGAGAATCATCTCGGGGTTGGAGCCCAGATCGCCACCGTGGCGGATGAGGTCGACGGCGAAGATGACCACGCAGATGCCGAGCACGAGCTTGGTCAGGATGCCGGACAGCTCGTTCAGCTTGATCTGAAGCGGGGTGAGCTCCTTCTTGGCAGTGGTGAGGGCGTCGGCGATCTTGCCCATCTCGGTCTTCATGCCCGTGGCGACCACGACGGCACGGCCGCGACCGTATACGACGGTGGAACCCATGTAGCACATGTTCTTGCGGTCGCCGAGCGGCACGTCGTCGGAATCAGCGGCGAGCTCGATGGCATCGGTGTGCTTCTCGACCGGCACGGACTCGCCGGTCAGGGCTGCCTCCTCGATCTTCATCGAGGCGCTCTCGAGCA
>NZ_JACJMB010000043.1 GCF_016902615.1 Collinsella tanakaei | reverse complement strand
GTACTAGACACGCGTCCGCGCCCCCGGCGGCATCCGCCCCCACCGCAGCCGAACGACCCCCTAACCGCCCATCGGGGGTACAATTCAACCAATGGTTACATCGGCAGAGGGGGCGCTATGTCGGCGGTCCGTCTTCTCATAGCTGTCGCGATCTCCCTCGCGCTCGCCTTATCCGGCTGCACCGACACGGGCGCCGATGCCCCCGGAGAACCATCGACGGGATCCGCCATCGCCGCATCAGGGGGACCTGCGCCTTCGGCGCAGGCACCGGGCAGCGACCCTGCACCCCTGCTTCCCGCTGCGACTGCGCAAGCGGACAAGGACTCGGAGCCCGAACCTGAGCCCGAGCCCGCCACGTCGCCCGCCGCGGGCTATCTCGCCTGGGACGCCTCGCTGTATCCCGACTACTACGCCATAACGGGCACCGCCGCATATGATGCCGGCGTGCAGCCAGGATGCGAATCGTACGGCCCGCTCGATTCCCTCGGGCGCGCGACGGGGGTGACCGCATGCATCACGAGCGCGCAGCGCGCCGCCGCCCGTGCGGACGATCGCGACGATGGCGGCACCTCCGATATCGACCCGTCAGGCTGGCCGTCCGATAACCTGATCTCCACCATCCCCGGCATCACCGAGCGCGACTACCGCGGTTACCTCTGGAACCGGTCGCACCTGCTCGCCGACTCGCTCGGCGGCGACTATGTCGCGGAGAACCTCATCACCGGCACGCGCACCCAAAACGTCGGACAGCGCGACAACCAGGGCGGCATGGCCTATTGCGAGACCCGCGCCCGCGACTACCTCGATTCCCATCCGGACGGCTGGCTCTACTACCGCGTCGAGCCCGTCTACGAGGCAGACGAGCTCATCGCCCGGGGCGTATGGGTCGACATGCGATCCGACGACGGCTCCATCGACGAGCGCGTGTTCGTCTTCAACGCCGCGAACGGCTACGAGATCGACTACACCGGTGCATCTCACACCGGATGGACCTCCACGAGCGTCGAGACCCCGGCACCCAGCGAAACCGCACCCGCAGCCCCCGCCGACGCATCGACCCCCGCGGCGTCCGAACCCGCGGACGCGACCTACATCCTCAACACCAACACCGGGAAGTTCCACCTTCCCGGCTGCTCGTCGGTCAAGCAGATGAGCGATAAGAACAAGCAGCCCTTCTCTGGGACCCGCGACGAGGCCATAGCGCAAGGCTTCAGCCCATGCGGCCGATGCAACCCATAGCCTTTTCGCCCAAAACGAACCCGCAGGGCCTCCGGGCGCGCAGCGCACGTAGCAGACGGTGAAGGCGGCTCCCACCCCGAAGCGAGCGTCACGACCCGGCGATCGCGCCGCGAGACGCCCTGTGCCCACGCCATCACGGCGGGCGCAAGCGAGCTCTTGATACGCATGCGGCCTCCCGTCCTGATTCGGACGGGAGGCCGCACAACATGTGGGGCGCCGCCATCATCCACGGCGGCGCATGCCCCTTACGGTCGCAGGGACGCCGGCGGTCAGCCCTTGGCCAACACGCCCGCGTCGATGGCGTTCAGAATCATCTTCGCCATCTCGGCACGCGTGACGTCGCGCACGGCATCGAGCGTGAGCGTGCCGTCCTCGCCCTCGACACCGCCAATCACGCCGGTCTCTGTGGCCCAGGCCACAGCCGGACGAGCCCAATCGGTCACAGCGTCGCCGTCCACATAGCTATCGAGCACCGAGGTGTCCTGTTCGGAGAGGTCGGCGCCGGCAGCGTTGGCGATAATGCGCGCGAACTGCTCGCGCGTGAGGGGATCGCCCACGCCGAACTTGTCGGAGCCGTCGTACCCGTTGATGAGCTTGCCCTCCACGGCCCAGTTGACCGCGTTGGAATACCACTCGCCCTGCGCGACATCGGGAAGGTCGGCAGCCGGGGCATCCGTTGCGCCCTCGCCCAGCGCGTTCCACAGGACCATGGCGGCCTGCTCGCGCGTGAGCTCGTGCTCGGGCCCGAACACGCCGTCGCCGTAGCCGCCCATGATGCCGAGCTCGGTCGCGCGGATGACCGCATCGTGGTACCAAGCGTCCGCCGGCACATCGGAATACGGCCCATCGGCCGGCACGGCGTACGCCTTGATGGAGGGGTTGTCGATGTCGATGACACCGCCCAGCGCCTCCGAAGTCCCCTCGGTCATGTCGGACCAGTCCGACCATTCGCCCGAGACCATCATGAAGCTCTCGCCGGCATTCACAACGCCCTTGAAATACCCGGGCACCTGCAGCTGGATGGCATCGTGGGTCGCCGTGGCGAGCCACTCCCCCTTCGTGGCGAGATAGGAGTCGACATCCTCGTCGGTCGCGTCCGGGTTCTGCTCGCGGTACTCCGTCTCCAGCTGATTGACGAGCTGGCTCCTCAAGGCGTGCGTGGACTCCTCCTGCTGCTCCAGCTGGCTGATGACCCGACCCCTGTAGGCCTCATTGAATGCGGCCTGCGCGAGGATGTAATAACCGTCGGGACCCTGCATGGTCACGACCACCGAGAAGCGCTCACCCTCGTCGAAGTGCAGCTTGGCGCGGTCGGCTTCGGGGATCGCGACCAGATGGTATCCGCCGAACTCGTAGGTCTCCTCGAGCGTCAGCGCCAGTTCGCCATCGGTGGGGTCGGCGGCATCGTCGGCAAGGCGGTACACCTCGTAGGTCACCTTGGTCTGAGGCGTGGAGGTCTCGCACGAAAGGCTCGTCAAGTCCTGCGGCTCGGCGGCGGTGAACACGTTGGCCGCGCTCGCCTCGCCGTCGTAGTGCAAGGCGTTCGCCTGCTCCGTCGGCAGGTAGTCGTACTGGTTGACGATGTACTGACCGTTCAGGTCCGTCTCTCGCCCGGTCACATCGAAGTCAAAGGCCTCGACCGTGACGATGGACTGGTCGTAATACGACAGGTAGAAATAGCCGTTGTCGCCCCATGCGAACTTGTTGGGAAACTCCCCGTCCGCAGAGCCCCAGCTGTTCTTGACGATCCATGCGCCATCGGCAGGGGGCTGGTGCTCCGCGTTGAAGTTCTCCTTGGAATAGGAGTCGTCCCAGCCCACGATGGTCACCATGTGGTTGGGGACAGCCGGCTCATAGGTGTAATGCGCCCAGGTCTCGGGATTGATGTAGGCGTTCTCCGATGCCTGGCCGGGCATGGACTGGTCGCCATGGAAGCTGACGGCCAGGGCGCGCCCCGCGAGAATCTGCTCCTTCATCGCGGTCGTGGCCAGCTCGTTGTACGTATAGGAGGCGCCGTCGCTGCTCAGCGTCGCGGGCGAGGGCAGGATGTAGGACTCCTCGAGCGCGGCGACGGATGTGCCCCTCAGGCTCTCGGCAAGCGACCAGGTGCCCTGATCGGACCAGAACACGCCGCTCTTGTCCACGATCCCCTCGTCGTTTTTATACGGCGCGACCGATTCGCGCACCGGGCCGATGCCGCTCGAGAACAGAGACGTCGCATACGTCGAGTATCCGGTCCTGTTATATGTGGCGTTTTCCAGCGGGTACCCCAGATGGTCCTCCGCCGTCACCGGGTCCAGAAGCGCATCCGTCTCGGTCAACGCGTTATAACCGCCCTCGCCGCCCTGGTTATCGTAGCTGTCGGAACCCACAGGGATGTGGTTCGAGGTGAAATAGGCCAGATGGCGCTCGGAGAGGTCCAGCCCGGTGTCGGCGTACGTCTCGCCCCGCTCGGACAGGATGCTCGTCTCGGATGCCGCGATCGCCCCGAAGCCCCAGCACGTCCCCCAGGGATTCTGGAACTTGACGGGGGTCACCACGCCGAGGTCGCGCAGGTCGTACGCAGAGGGCAGGACGTCTTCGGCCGTCTGCAGACGGATGGTCTCGGCGTTCGCGCTGAAGTTATAGGCATCGTTCGTCCTCGCCGCAAGCTCGCCGTCCACGTCGAGCCCCAGCGCGGGCTGGGCCATCACGCCGAGTGCCGCCGTGGCGACGCCCAAGGCGCATGCGCCGCAAAGAATCAGGGAGCGCGTACGCTCCTTCCAGAAGCCGACCGTATGCATCATGCTGGCCTCCCTTTCTCCCAATCTAGCCGTGGCCGAGACGCGGTCACGCGGTTTCACCATCTTAGCAAACGGGAATCAGCGGAATGAAAAGTTAGACAACCGGTTGCATTTACACTCCGAACGGCGCGCCGTCGCCCCGCCTACCGCTCGGAGAAAAACGCAGCCGTCCGGTCCTTCACGTTCTTTTGCAGGTTGCGGTAGAAGAACTGGAAGTCGAATCGATGGAACACACCGGGCTCGAAAATCGAAAGGCCCGGCGTGTAGTCGTCAGATGACACGTCGGGCACCTTCAGCGTCCCGCGCTCCTCATCGATATACGCACCTGTAAGCCGGGGCACCTCCTCGACGATCGCCCCCGTGCGGTCGGTGAAGCATGCGCCCTCGTTAAGGGCCTTGTCGGCAAACGTGCCATCGGTTTTCCAGTTGAGCGGGTTGATGGCGAGGGTCTTGGTCCCCGCGGGGACCAGCAGCGAGCCCGTCGTGGCGGGCGACTCGCTGTTGAACGAGACGATCACGCCCGTGTCCCTCTCGCCCTGGGCCATCTTGAGCTGAGGGAACTTCTCGACCTCCTCCTCGGTCACGCGCCAGCCGATCGCATAGCAGGCAACGAGGCGATCTTGGAGCGCCGGGTCGTCGAAGCAGTCCTTCATCAAGCGGATGCACAGGTCGGCGCCTTGGGAGAAACCGGCCAAGACGATGGGGCGACCGTCGTTGTAGTGCGCGCAGAAGTATTCAAAGGCCGCGCGCACGTCGGCGTAGGCGATCTGCAGGTAGGGCTCGCGCCCCTCCTCCGGCATCTCGTACACGTTGAAACCGATCTGCTGGTAGAACGGGGCGAAAAAGCGATTGCCCCCTGCCGTGCCATCCGGGTCGTAGATACCCTTCTCCATGTTGACGGCACCCAAGAACCTCTCTTTGGCCTGCTCGTCAGATAGCGGCATGTTGAAGGTGTCATCCGTTCCCTCGAACGTCGAGGGGCAGACGAAGAAGACGTCGACATCGGCATCCGTCGCTGCGGCATCCGTCTCGAGATACGCCCAGTTCGACACCTGGGCGTAATCGGTAACCGCAGGAACCGCAACCGACGTCGAGCCCGACCGGGAACCTGCCGTCACCGAGCCCGCATCCTGATGGGCCGCCGGGACGCATCCGCACAGGGCGGCAAGCACGCACAAAATCGAAGCGACGACGGCAAAACGCTGCGAACATCTGCTCATGGCGATACCGGGCCGCCGAAATCGTCGGCTTTTGCCCCGACGCGGCGCGCCCGCCTCCTCCCTGCTCGACCCCAACCTCATCCCCGAGTGTAGCAGAGCTCTACACCCCGCGCGCACCCATGGGGCGTGCGGGCGCCTGCGGGCCCCCGGCGGCACCGTGCAGCAGGCCGTTCGCATTACCGGGCCCCCGCCCGAACTCACATCGCGGCCTGACGGGATGCGTGGGTCCAGGACGCCCTCCCGACAGGGAAAGCGACGGCGCAGAGAGAGTTCGCCACCGAAAGCCGCTCTCGGGCCGCCGGAAGCCCTCCGCGCAAGGGTCCTTCCGCTTCCAGTACATGGTAATCTGGAGGCCGATATGGACCGGGAAGAGATTCTGTCCCAGAGTCGCAAGGACAACCTGTTGCTGGACGAACGCGACCGCCGGATCGCAGACCAAGCGAGCACCTGGGGAGCGATCGGCATGGGAGCCGTCCTTGTCGTGGTCTCCTTCATCCGGATGGCGATCAAAGGCGAAGAGCCGTATGACCTGCTCGCCATAGAGCTCGGTTACCTCGCCGCCGCGAATGCGTACAGATGGAGTGCAACCAAGGAGAAGAAATCCCTTCTGATAGCGATCATGTACGCCACCCTCTCTCTGGGATGGCTGTGGTTCTACGCGACCGGGGACTCATGCGCCCGTGAAGGAGTCGCCGGTACTGAAAAACCGCCTCAGGGAGGCGCGCCGCGCGCGAGGGCTCTCACAGACGCAACTCGCCAAGATGGTGGGCGTGTCCCGCAACACGATCAGCTCCATCGAGACGGGCCAGTTCAGCCCCACGGCCAAGCTCGCCCTTGTCATCTGCATCGCCCAGGACAAGAAATTCGAGGACCTGTTCTATTTCTGATGATGCCTGGAACTCGATACCCGGGCGCTCCCATGTCGGCCTCGGCGCCAGCGAGCGCGCGCCTTGGCCTAAACCCTGCGGAAGAAACAGGAAACTCGGAGGCTATACAACCATTCGAGTCGCACAGCCGTCCGAACTTCTTTGTAGCGCAACCGCCGCAACGCAATTACTTGGCCCGATAAGCAGAAGCGGTCTGGCCCATAACAAAAAAGAGGACATCTATGCAGAACGCATCGGGCACATCTCCGCAATCGCCGTCGCCCTCATCACGGCAACTCTTTGCGGCGCGCCTTCTCGTTCTCTTGCAGATAGCCTCGAAACAATCTCAAGCACGTACCACATAGAAAGCAACCGGCTGGCAAAGGCGCCGCGCCGCCGATCTTGAACGGAATTGAGCCTTATAATTACAACTCGCCAGATGCCTACTCTTAAATTGAATGCGATACATCATGCTGGAAATATGTCTCGATGCCAATTGGTATGCGGCTCTGCGTTCGGCACAAGCTGAAAGATGCCCCCTGGACAACATCGTGGCCTTTGAAGACTGTCTGACGTTTGGCGATATCTCCGACCTTTCGGCATGCGCCCGAATGGCACAGCTTGGGCGATGGGGAATCTCGGTCAATGAAGGCTTTCACAATCATCAGCAGCAGTTTTACGAACATGTTCCTCAGGAGTCTTCGATACGGATCTGGACAGGCAACCTGCCTCACCAGATACTTGCGATGTCGCTCGCCTGCGCCCTGGCACGCACGGACGCAACGGTGATGCGCATCCGGAATACAGCTGAGCAGTGGCTTCTGGACAACAGGCGCCCCCTCGATAGACTTGATGAGTTCATACGAGATGCGCAACCTGTCGACCGAGCAGCCCAAGCGGCAATTTGGAAACGGCTCGTTCGGGAAAATAGCGATCTCAGAATCGTCTCGGGCGGCATACCGCAAAGCGTCGAGATCGACGTATTCGACTCCGTTATTTCCCGCGAGCTCGCGCAGGGAGGATGGGACGGTTCCGCGCAGCGGGCTTATGAGATCGCAGGCGCGTGCGCAAATCAAGCTGGCGGTATGCTAGCTCCCGAGTTTTTCTCTTGGCGGATCCGGCACCTATTGGACCGGGCGAGAGATGAGGGTGCAACAGGAAGCAAAGGAGGCAAGGGCACGCCCGTTACGCCCTCGCATGGGCAATAGCCCGCCGGCAACACGAGCGGTTCAACCTCAACCAGAAGCCCATCGCACCCCTTTTGCCCCGGCGCCACATCGAGGAGGCTTTTCGACTCCGGGAATAGGGCGATTCGATGTCCATCCATCGCCTTCCCCAGCAAGAACCGAAAACCCGCATATCGCGGCGAACGGCATGTCTTCCGCCTCCAAAAAAGCCACCGGACTTGTCCGATGACCCTGATGTTCTTGGTCGCGGGGACAGGATTTGAACCTACGACCTTCGGGTTATGAGCTCGGCGGATGCGGCATAGCGCCGATGGAATGACTGTGGCGTCTTCAACACGGTTTATTTGAATCGTCTCTTGTAATTTGTCATAAAGCTTTGAGAGTACTTGATGAGTTTTGGTAATGATTCGCAATACTTTTGTAATCGATGCCAGCGTTCTGCCGCAAATGTTGCAGGAAAGACGATAGCCACAACGCCGATGAGTCGTCATAAGGAGCTCCGTGACCCGCACGGCTTCTCGAGACGGCAGCGCGCACACTTCGTCGAGCACGGCATCGGCCACAAGGCGTCGAGCATGACGATGGACGTCTACACCTGCGCCATCGGCGGGAACGACCGCGGTGCCGCAGGCCTCATAATCACCACGCCACGTTTACTTGATGCGAAAAAGCCTCGTCGAACTTCCGGTTGTAGAGCAGTGCCGCGATGGGCACGAGAGCGCCCGCGCCAAGCGGACCACAGTGTGCGCCGCCGCTTCTGAGGCGCCCTTTTGCCGCCGCTCGTACTGCCGGATGGTTCTTATCGGCACCTCGGCCAGCTCAGTGAGCTCCGTGCTGCCCCCCCCTGGAAGTATGTCAGAGCAATACACGTAGGCGATATGTGATGCGCCGCAAGGCTGATTCCACGCCTTAATACATCCAGTTTGTTGGATAGATTTTCCAGTTTACGGCTATTCGTCTAGACAGATGGATACAATAAGGATGTTTTCTTAGTTTATCTATTTGGTTGGACAGATTGGACTCGCCCATGACAAACCAGCCAGTCATCGTCCCGCGCCCCCAGGCAACCGAATGGCTTCTCCGCTGGAAGGACCGTGACGTCATCAAAGTGGTGACCGGCCTGAGGCGCTGCGGCAAGTCAACCGCGCTCAAGCTGGCCCAGCAAGCCCTTGTCGAATCCGGCGTGAGCGAAGGATCGATCGTCTCGATCGATCTTGAGCGCATGGGCTTTGCCGCTCCCACCACGCCGCAGGAGCTCTACGATTGCGCCGTCGCCCGCATCGGCTACCCGAGCTGCTACGTGTTTATCGACGAACCCCAGCGCATCAAGGGCTTCGAGCGAGCAGTCGACGCGCTGTACGCACGCGAAGACTGCGACGTTTACATCACCGGCTCGAACTCCGATCTGCTCTCAAGCGAGCTTGCCACGTTGCTTACCGGCCGTTATGTTGAGTTCCGGCTCCTGCCGCTCTCGTTCGCGGAGTATCGCGGCGCCCGCTGCGCCTTTGCGGAGGGCGCGGACGACACCGAGCTGCTCAACAGCTATCTCTCGCTGGGGGGCATGCCGTACGCCTCCCTGCTGCCCACCGAGGACGTGTCCGAGTACCTTGACGGCGTGCTCAACACCATCCTCGTCAAAGACGTGGCAACGCGGCACCCCCGCATCAGCATGCCAGTCCTGCGCGCGCTTCTCGCCTTTCTCGCCGATAACGTGGGAAATCGCTTCTCGCTCAAAACGATTGCGGACACGCTGACGGCCAACGGCTCAAAAGTCTCCCCGACCACCGTCGGCGAGTACCTCGACGCGCTCATGGAGTGTTACCTCATCTTCAAGGCCGACCCCTATGATGCCAAGGGTCGGCGCCTGCTGCAGCAGGGGGGCAAATACTATCTCGGCGACCTTGGCTTCAGACATCTGCTGCTCGGACGTGACGGCAGCGACCTCGGACACCGTGTGGAAAACGTCGTGTACCTAGAGCTGCTGCGGCGCTACCACACGGCGCGCGTAGGGCGCGTGGGAGATTTGGGGATCGACTTCGTTGCCGAACGCGAGGGCAAGCCGCATTATTACCAGGTCGCGCTGTCCGTACTGGACGAGGCGACGCTGCGTCGTGAGCTGCGTCCACTCGAGCTGCTGGGGGACGCCTACCCCAAGACGCTGCTCACCCTGGACCGCATCGGTGCGACGGACCATAACGGCATTGAACAGCGCAACCTCGTTGATTGGCTGCTGGAGTAGGCCGGGGGGGGCGCTCCTCGGCAGCAACGCCGCAGCGTTCGCACGAAACGTGTACCGGTGCAGACTCGTGAGACTTGAGACGTGAGCGAAGTTGAGTACACGGTCGGACTAAGTGGCTGATCTTATCGGCGGTCGTCGGGAAGCGTGCCCGGCGGCCGCCGAAGCTGTATACGTACATCCTGATGTATATCTAGGCCTATTGGAACGAAAAAAAAACTCGGAGGCCAAATGACCTCCGAGCTGCAAGTTCTTGGTCGCGGGGGCAGGATTTGAACCTACGACCTCCGGGTTATGAGCCCGGCGAGCTACCAGACTGCTCCACCCCGCAATGTCTGGTTGCGCCTTCGCGCAAGAAGATATATTACGAACCCGATGCCCTCTCTGCAAGGTTTTCGTTAGGTGCAGAAGAAACCTTCACATTTCCGTCACATTGCAGAAAGGCCGGGCATGCGGCCTATCGCGCGTCCTTCTCCTCACGACGCTTGAGCGCCTCGCGCAGCGTCTCGATGTCATCGGACGTGTGCTTCGCCCGGCGCGAGAGCACCAGCACGTACACCATCAGCACGAGCCAGATGCCCACATACGCACCGATGACATACGGAGCGGCGGGCAGAACGGTCGAGTAGACCTCAGCAAGAATCGGATCCATGGCTAGTCCTCCTTAGCCTGAGAGACATCGGTTGCAGTGGCATCATGCCTTGGCGTGGCGCTGTCGTCATCTGCCGGCGCGGCATCGGCATCGCCCGCCATCATGTGCGCACCCGTGGCGCGCAGACGCCCGAGTGCCTCGTCGGCGGCAGCGCGGCTCGCCTGAGCGTCCTGCTCCTCGAGAGCGCGCTTCAGCTCCTCGACCTCAAGCGCATCGGCGTTGATGCGGTGCGCGATGCGATAGAGCGCGAAGGCGACGAGCAGCATGCCGAACAAGCCGAGCAGAAACGGGATGAGCATCATCGGCGGCAGGCCGGAGTCGGTCCTGAACACTACCGGATGGATGGAGCTCGGCACCAGACGCGTGATCATGAACGAGATGGGCGCGTCGATGAACGCCACGATGCCGAACACGGCGCAGAAGCGTGCACGGCGCTCGGGGTCGTCGATGGCGTTGCGTAGGATGAAGTAGCCGATCACGAGCAGCATCAGGATGAAGTACGTCGTCAGGCGCGGCTCCCACACCCACCAGACGCCCCACTCGAAGTACGTCCACAAGTCGCCGGAGATCATCGTGGCGACGATGAACACGAGCACGACCTCCATGGCGGTCTTGGAGCGCACATCGTAGGCGCGGTCCTTCGTCATGAGGAAGCGCACGGCGAAGAAGGCCGCGAACGCCATGACGGCAAACGATGCGACGGCCACCGGCACGTGCAGGTAGAAGATCTTCTGCGACAGCAAAAGCTTCGTCGTCACCTGCATGCCGCCGATCACCGTCGGCTCGGAGAGCTGCGCGCCCTGCACGAGCGGGGCGAGCGTGAACGTCCACACGACGTCGACGGCAACGAGCACGGCACCCACGATGAGCGCAACCGGCAGCAGGCGCTCCAGCGTGCCTCGTGCCCCGGTATGGGTTGAAGGACTGTTCAACGGTATCCTCCCTTACGAAGTTATCTCGTATGAACATAACGGCTCTATAGTAGCCGATTTGCCCGACGCAGGCGCCCATGCGGCGACACGGCACCCGCGAGCAGCCCCGCTGTCCGCGCCTCCTACGCGTCGACCACAAACTCGTAGAGACCCCAGGCGGTGGCGATCATGATCACGTCGTAGACCGCAGCGACCGCGCAGGAGGTCCAAAACGTCCCGAACGTGCCCTCCACGCCCAGAAATGCCACGGTCGTGGCCGACACGCAGGCGTATAGCAGCGGGAAGATCACCGGGATGAAGAGGATCGCCAACAGCACGTCGCGCCCGCGCGTGTCGATCGTCATCGTGGAGAGCAGTGTGCCCACGCCCGCCACGCCGACGGTGCCCACAAACAGCGGCAGCGCGATCATGGGCGTCGTCGCGGCGAGCTCTGCCCCAGACAGGAAGAACAGAAAGAACAGCGGCAGCACGATAACCTCGACCACCGCCAGAAACAGCAGGTTCGAGGTGGCCTTCGCCAAAAACACCACGGCGCGGTCGATGGGCGCCAGAAGGATCCCCTCCAGGCAGCCCGACTCTGTCTCGTGCGAGAAGCTGCGATTCAGGCCGAGCAGGCTCGTGAACACGATGAGCGCCCAGAGCAGGCCGCCGGCGAATTGGATGACCTGCAGCGTATCGCCCACCTGCGCGAGTGCCGCGCCGTAGATCGTTAGCACGAGCAGCGCGTAGACGGCCATTGAGGTGAGCATCTCGCGGGTGCGCAACTCCGCCCGGATGTCTTTCATGAGCAGGGCTCGGTATTGCGAAAACGACGACGGGCACGCCATATCAGGCCACCCCCATTCCCACGGTCGCAAGGTACAGGTCGCGAAACGCCCCCGCGTCGATCTGGTCCTTCTCGGCGCAGACTACCACCTGGCCGCGCGCCAGGATGAGCGCATGCGTGCACATCTGGTAGCCCTTCTCCAAATCGTGACTCACCATGATGAACGTGCGGCCGTCGCGCACCCGGCCGATGAGCTCGTCGAAGAGCTCAGCCGCGTGCGGGTCGAGGCCGGAGTACGGCTCATCGAGCAGCACGAGATCAGGGTCCATCACGAGCGCTCGGGCGATGGAGAGGCGCTGCTGCATGCCGCGCGAGAACGTGCGCGCGCAGTCGTTGGCGCGGTGATCGAGCTCCACCAGGCGCAGCAGCTCGTCGATCCGCTCGCGGTTGGGTTCGCCCTCGTAGAGCGAGCTGAAGAACTCGAGGTTCTCGCGCGCCGTCAGGTCGCCGTAGAGCATGGACTTGTGCGAGATGAGGCCGATGCGCGAACGGAGGGCATCGGGCTCCTCCAACGCGTCGACCCCGAGGATGCGCAGGCTGCCGCGCGTAGGGCGCGACAGCAGCGCGAGCATGCGCAGAAGCGTCGTCTTGCCCGCGCCGTTCGGCCCGAAAATGGAGAGGAAGGCGCCCGCGGGCACCGCCAGGTCCACGCCGTCGAGTCCACGGCGCGCCCCGAACTGCTTGATCAGGCCGTGCGCCTCGACGGCAAGCTCGGACGCGCACGCGCGGGCGGCGCTACCCGCACCGGCCGCACTACCCGCGCCCCGCGCCTCACGCGGCATGGGAAGCACCCTCCTCGCGCGCACGATCGTCGGCCGCCAGCAGCGGCGTGGCGCGGCGCGGGGCGAACGCGAGCACGATGCCGAGCACGGCCACGCCCGCGCCGATCCAGTTGAGCATGATGAGCGGGTTCACCTTCACGTGGATGGAGAGCGACCCGTCGGCGTTCAGGCCCTGGAACGCCACGAAGAGGTCCTCGAGCGGGAAGCTCAGCACGCTCGCATGCAGCGTCTGCTGGCCGGTGTTGCTGGCAGAGGCCTCCATAGAGGGCGAGATGTGTCCGAGCGCAGCCCCCGAGGCAGCGTCGTACACGTCGATGTCGACCTGCTTGATCATGTTGTCGTTCGCGTCGGCGTACTCGGAGGTGCCGGTGAACTCGAGCTCGTAGGCGCCCACCTGCGCGCTTTGGCCCTCGGTGGCATCCAGGTTGAGCGTAACCTCGCGCACGTACATCGACGAGCCCACAAGGCCCACGAGCACGATGGCCACGCCGAGGTGCGTGAGGTAGCCGCCCGCCTGCGCCGGCGAGTGGCGGAACAGGTTGAAGACAGCCATGACCGGGTTGTCGCCCTTGTTGCGCATGCGGGCCGACACGCCGCGCGCCAGCAGGTAGGCGGAGCTCGCGAACAACAGGGCCGCTGCGAGGAAGGCCGCCACCGTGAGCGCGAAGTAGTACGCCTTGGGGCCCTGTTCGGTAAGCGCAGCCGCGGCGTCTCCCCCATCCGCCACGATCTGGTCGTAAAGCGGGGCGAACTTCGTCACGAACAGCGCCATGAGCGCGCAGAAGAGCACCGCGCCGAGCACCGCCGGCACGCGCATGTTGCGCGCGAAGGCCGCACCGTCGGTCTTGCGCCAGCCGAGCATGGGGCAGACGGCCATGAGCAGGCAGAAAAGCGTGCCCACCGGGCGCGCCACGGCGTTGTAGGCGCCCGCCGCGATCACCTGGCCGCCGAGCGGCAGGATGCCGGGCAGCGAGCTCGACACGGTGAGGTAGGCGCAGAGGATCGCCGCGACGACCATCACGATGTTCGTCAGGTAGTACGAGCCGTTTTTGGAGATCATGGACTCGATCTCGTCGTTATCCTCATACGAGCCGTGGCGATAGAGCAGGCCGATGAGAAAGGCGAGGCCGGAGAGCACCATGATGCCCAAGAAGAAGTAGGTGGACACCGGGTCCTCGGCGAAGGCGTGCACCGACTGCACGAGGCCCGAGCGGGTGATGAAGGTGCCAAGCACCACGAAGATGAACGTCAGCGTGGCGGCGAACATGCTCCAGCGCTTGAAGCAGCCGTGCTTGCGGTACATCGTGAAGCTGTGGATCATGGCCACGGCGG
Organism: Collinsella tanakaei; assembly: GCF_016902615.1. Classification (GTDB taxonomy): domain Bacteria; phylum Actinomycetota; class Coriobacteriia; order Coriobacteriales; family Coriobacteriaceae; genus Collinsella; species Collinsella tanakaei_A. Next base: position 3,014 of record NZ_JACJMB010000043.1, on the reverse strand, counting down.
TGAGCCAGCTGAACAGGCTCGCGTTCTCCACAGCGTCCCATGCCCAGAAGCCGCCCCAGCCGAGCACGACGTAGGCCCACACGGCGCCGAGCGCCATGCCGATCGTCAGGAAGATGAAGGAGAACACCGCGATGCGGTCGGTGAGCTCAACCCAGCGCGCGGACATGTCGCCGCAGATGAGGGCCGCCATGGCGTAGGCGAACGGCAGCGTGGCGCCGGCGTAGCCGACAAAGGTCGCAGGCGGGTGCAGAATCATGGCCCAGTGCATGAGCAGCGGGTTCATGCCGCCCACGGGCGAGACGAGTGTGCCGTCGGCGTTCAGGTACTCCGGCGCGGTCGCCATGAAGGGGTTGTTGGACTCGGAGAAGACGAGCGTCGCGGTGAAGAGGGCGCAGATGACCTCCGTCACGCCGAGCGCCGCCGAGGAAAGGTCGTCGGTCACGCGCATGCGGCGCCACGCCACCACGGCAGCGTAGATCGAGATGAGCCAGGTCCACAAAAGCAGCGAGCCCTGACGCCCGGCCCACACGGCCGACACCTGGTAGAGCGGCTTCAGGGTGCTGTCGGTCTTCGGGAAGTTCGACACCACGTAGGCAAGGCTGTAGTTCTCGGTCAAAAGGCACACGAGAATGATGCCGATGCAGGCCGTGAGCAGCAGCGCGTTGGCGAACACGAGGATATAGCCCAGGTTCACCAGGCTCTCGCGGCGGCGCTTCACGCCCGCGAACAGGCAGACCGCGGACACGAGCGCGATGACGAGCGCCAGGATCTGCAGCGCGTTTCCAAGTGTAGACATCATCGGGATGATTCCCCCTTCATCCGTAAAGCCCGCCCCGAAACCGGGACGGGCTCGCATAGGTACATGATGGCGCGTGCTATTCGGAGACCGCCTCGTCGATAGCGGGCTGCTCGGCGGCGGTGAAGGTGCCGTCTTCACCGAGCGAGCCCGTGATGACCACGGCGCAGCCGTCGACGATGTTCTCGTCGAGACCGCCGTCGTAGCGGACCTTCAGCGTGGCGCCCTGCGACTCGATCTCGAAGCGGTAGTCGGCGTCGACCGCCTGGATGTCGCCGCGCACGTAGCCGCAGACCTTGGTGTCCTTGCCGACCATGGCCTCTCCCTGGTCGAGCAGGCCCTTGACGGTGAGCGATCCCTCGGCGCTCTCGTACTTCGATGGGCACTTCGTGACCATCTCGGTGGCGTTCAGCATCCCATCGGTCACCGTGCCGGTGCAGATGGCCACCACGCCCGTGCCGAACGTCGCGGGCAGCGCGCCGTCGTAGCTCACGGTGAGCTCCTGCGCGGCGTCGCCGTCCTCGGGCGCGATCTCGAAGATGGCGCGGGACCCCTCACTCGTAAGCGAGTCGGCGACCACCGAGCCGGATACCTGGACCTTCTTGCCCTCGTATCCGCCGCCCAGCACATCGCCGATGGAAAGCGACGACGCGGAGCCGCCGCTGCCGGCGATGGCCACGATCACGAGCATGGCGATGACCACGATGCCGCCCACGACGACGAGGCGGCGCTTTGCCTTTTTGTTCATACCTACTCCAAGCAGGAAATCAGACACATTGAGTACCGGTATTTGCCAACTGCCAAGTATACAATGGGCGAAAGCCTGGAGGAATGCGTCGGCCTATTTAAGATTGACGCTCCAGCGAAACGGTACACACCCGCGCGGCGCCGCGCCGCGTCTTTCCTTTGATTGGATGGCACATGGTTCTCGCAGTTGACATGGGCAACACCCAGACCGCACTCGGCCTGTTCGATGGCGACGAGCTCGTGCATTCTTGGCGCATGCCCACCGACCGCACGTTCACGAAAGACGAGATCAACGTGCGCCTGCAGGGCTACTTCCGCATGTACGGGCTCGGTCTCGCCTGCGTGGACGCCATCGCGTTCGCCGGCGTGGTCCCACAGCTCACCCGCGAGTGGGAGGGTGTGGCGCGCCAGCTCGGCAGCGCGTTTCTGGCAGTCGGGCGCGACACGGCGGCTGTCACGTCGGTGAAGGCCGACAACCCCCTCGAGGTCGGCGCCGACCGCATCGCCAACGCCGTGGCTGCGGCTGCCTTCTACGGCTCGCCTGCCATCGTGGTCGACTTCGGAACCGCGACGAACATCGACGTCGTCGACGCGCAGGGCAGCTACATCGGCGGCACCATCGCGCCGGGCATCCGCATATCCATGGATGCGCTCGTGGCGCGCGCGGCGCAGCTCGGCAGCGTGTCGCTCGAGACGCCCGACCACATCATCGGGCGCAACACCATCGAGGCGGTGCAAAACGGCATCGTGACGGGAACCGCCTGCATGGCGGAGGGGCTCGTGGCGCGCATCAAGACCGAGCTCGGCGCGCCGGACGCGCGCGTGATCGCGACCGGCGGCCTCGCGGGCACGGTCGCCCAGGCGACCGACGCCTTTGACGTCGTGGACCCGCTGCTCACCCTGCGCGGCATCTGCGAGATCCACCGCCGCATGACCGAGGGCGTCGCGCAGCCCGCCGAGAGCTGACGGCGAAGTCCCACTCTTATATACACAGCTTCCGGAGTACGCGCCCCTGTGCGGCAGCCGACCGCCGCACAGGGGCGCGGTCGTTGCGCCACCCCGAGCCGCTCCTCTACGACGGTATTAGGCGCCCTTAACAACGACCCCGGAAAATGGGCACCTGCGCGCGGGGCAAAAACCCAGTTGGAGGGGATGCGGAAGGCGCCCTGCTGACCGGGTCCCGCCAGAGGGGACCTAATACCGGAAATGCGGAGCACATCCCGGGCGGGCGGCCTCCTTTGCGGACCCGCCCCCGACACACGCAGGGCCCCGGCCGCCTCAACACTGAACTGCGCCCCAAATCTTGGACATGGAAATAAAAGTCCGAGAGATGGGAGGCTTTCCATGCACGTCGACCTGCGGTGCAGGCACGACCGCAAGCTCAGGGAGCTCGCCGCCGACATGTTCGCGGAGGGGCGGGGGCGGGGATCCGTCGCCAAGGTCCTCGGGATCCCGGAGGAGGCCGTGAGAA
>NZ_JACJMB010000042.1 GCF_016902615.1 Collinsella tanakaei | reverse complement strand
AGCCCCGAGGAGTTCGAGCGGGCCAACCGGCCCGAGGACGATCGCCGCATGAAGGCGGCGTAGGGGTGTAAACGAAATCGGGGTAGATTCAGATTCAGATTCAGATTCACTAGGACGCCCTTGCCCAACTGCGCCGCGAGCGCGGGCTCACCCAAGAGGAGCTCGCGCAGGCTCTACATCACCCGCCAGGCGGTGGGCCGGTGGGAATGCGGAGCCACCGAGCCCAGCATCGACATGCTCAAGCTCATCGCTCGTGAGTTGGACGTCCCCGTGACGGAGCTCCTCGACATGCCCGAGCACTACTGCCAGAGCTGTGGCATGATGCTCACCGCTCCCGGTCAGCACGGTCATGAGGCGGACGGTTCCGAGGCCGAGGATTTCTGTCGCTGGTGCTACGAGAACGGTGTCTACACGTACGAGACCTCGATGGATGAGATGATCGAAGACTGCGCGCCGCGCATGGCCGAGGTGATGGGTTGGACTGTGGACGAGGCGGCGTCGCTTCTGGGCGCGGTGCTGTCGGCGCTTCGCCGCTGGCGTGAGGTCGCCGAGAACGAGAAGGCCTACGGCGAGGAGACCCGCGCGGCCTACGGCGACGAGGTGGTGGATGCCTCAAACAAGAAGTACCTGGAGGTGGGCGAGGGAGCGCACCTGCAGGCAGAAGAGCTGGCGGTCGCCATCAACGAGCAGCTGCGCCGTGCGATGGAGGCGGGCGACCCGGCGGGCTCCGAGGCACGCAGACTCGTGGCGATGCGCGTTTGCTGGCTGCGCATGTACTGGCCGGAGGGTACCTACACACCCGAGGCGCACAAGGGTCTGGCGGACGGCTATGTTGCCGACGAGCGGTTCCAAGCCTATTACGGAAAGGTTGCGCCGGGGGCGGCGCAGTTCCTGCGCGACGCGATCCGTGCGTGCGCGTGATCGTCTTGCGTGGCTGTCTTTAGGGTTGCCTGCATCAGTACATGTGGGAAACGGGTAGTATCGGATCATACTTTGAGCGATCGCCGCAGATGAGCTCGTCGCGGGCCTTGCCACGATGGCGGTGCGCTTCCCGCTGCGCGGGTTGAAGCAACAGGATTGGCTGGTAAACGTTCCGCTCTACGTCGTCAACGCCTTTCCAGGCATCCTCGAGCGTGAATGCTCCACCTATCGGGTAATTGCTTGTGTGATGCGCTGTCCGGCCCGGCGCGCTATGATGGCGGAAAGGTTTTGGTAATCGCGCGCGGCGCGGAGAGGGGATGCGATGAGGCAGTGCATGGATGCGGCGAACCTTCACAGGCGTCTGCATAAGATCATCGGCCAGGTGCAGGCCATCGATCGCATGATTGACGAAGACGTGCCGTGCGAGGACATCCTCTCGCAAATCAACGCAGCGAAGAGCGCCCTGCACCGATGCGGCCAGGTTGTGCTCGAGGGGCACATCCAACATTGCGTGCGCGACGGTATCGAGCACGGGGACGCGGACAAGACCGTTGCCGACTTCACCAAGGCCGTCGAGCGTTTCGCCAACATGATTTAGTACCTCAGCTGAAAAAAGAACTTCGGCTTGACTCCTCTTCCTCAAAGCATTATACCAATAGGGGTATAGGTATCAAAACGCGCCGGCGAGAAGGACGGGGGAGCCCATGATCGAAGGTCTCGAGAAGCTGTTGGAGTGGGGCGGCGCTAAGCGCGACATCGCGTTTCTTGCCATCTCGGGCGTGGCGCTCGCGCTCTCGCTCGCTGGCGTTGAGCCGTTTCCGTTCTCGATCGCGTGGGTCGCCATCATCCTGTGCGGCGTGCCCATCATCCTGGAGGCCGTCATCGGCCTCGTGACGGAGTTCGACATCACGGCCGACGTGCTCGTCTCGCTCGCCCTCATCGCGAGCGTCTTCATCGGCGAGGACTTCGCCGCGGGCGAGGTCGCCTTCATCATGCAGCTCGGCGGGCTGCTCGAGGAGCTCACCGTGGCGCGCGCCCGCGCCGGCATCGAACGGCTCGTCCATCTGACGCCGCGCACGGCACGGCGCATCGCCCGCGCAACGGCCGAGGGCGGGGAGCCGCGCCCCGTGGCGGAGGAGACCATCGCGGCGGAAGCCGTTCAGGTGGGCGACATCCTACGCGTGCTGCCCGGGGAGGCCGTGCCCGTAGACGGCGTCATCGTCTCCGGTCAGACCTCGGTGAACCAGGCGGTCATGACCGGCGAGAGCCTGCCGGTGGACAAGGGCCCGGGGGACGAGGTGTCGTCCGGCACGGTCAACCAGTTCGGCTCGTTCGACATGGCCGCGACGCGCGTAGGCGAGGACTCGTCCATCCAGCGGATGATTCGCCTCGTGCAGTCGGCCGACGCCGACAAGGCCAAGATCGTGAACCTCGCCGACCGCTGGGCGGTGTGGATCGTCGTCATCGCCCTTGTGGCAGCAGTTCTCACCTATCTCGTGACGGGCGAGATCATCCGCTCGGTCACCATCCTCGTCGTCTTTTGCCCGTGTGCGCTCGTGCTCGCCACACCCACGGCCATCATGGCGGCGATCGGCAACGCCACCAGGCACGGCTTTCTGGTGCGTGAGGGGGACGCGCTCGAGCGCCTGGCGCAGGTCAGGCGCGTGTGCTTTGACAAGACAGGCACGCTCACCACGGGGGAGCCGCAGGTGGTTGCCGTGTGCGCGGGCGAGAAGGACGTGAGCGAGGACGCGTTGCTCGCGGTTGCCGGCGCGGCCGAGAAGCGATCCGAGCACCCTCTCGGGCGCGCCATCGTGGCCGCGGCCACGGAGCACGCCGGAGCGGCGCCGAAGGACCCAACGTCCTTTGCCATGGTGCCCGGTCGCGGCGTAGTGGCCGAGGTGGGCGGGCGCACGGTGTACGCCGGCAGCGCTGCGCTGCTGGCGGAGCACGGTCTGGCTATACCGGACGCGCTGGGGAGGCGCGTGGACGCTACGCGCGCCGAGGGGGCAACGATCACCTATCTCGGCTGGGGCGACACGGCAGCGGGGTTCATCGCGCTCGCCGACCGCGTGCGCGAGAACGCCACCGCTACGCTTTCGGCAGTGTGGGAGACGGGCGTGGAGCCGGTGCTCCTCACGGGGGACCACGAGGCGGCGGCCGCCCACGTGGCTGCCGAACTCGGCATCACCACCTACAAGGCCGCCTGCCTGCCCGAGGACAAGCTCTCCTTCATCGATGACTCGGAGCGCGCGGGCAAGGGCGTTTGTATGGTCGGCGACGGCGTCAACGACGCGCCTGCGCTCAAGCGCGCGCTTGTGGGCATCGCCATGGGAGGCGTCGGCAGCGATATCGCCGTTGACGCGGCGGACATCGCGCTCGTGAACGATGACATCGCCGAGCTGCCGCACCTCCTGCGCCTCTCCCGCCGCATGATGACGACCATCAAGATCAACCTCACGTTCTCGATGACGCTCAACTTCATCGCGATCGCGCTCGCCATCTCGGGCGTCCTGAACCCTGTGGTGGGCGCCCTCGTGCACAACGCGGGCTCGGTGCTCGTTATCGTCAACTCCGCGCTTCTACTGGGATGGAAGCCGCGCGTTCGGTAAGGCTGCTAGGGGCGGTATTCGGCCTAGCGGCGAGCTTGATGATTGACGCTTACGAGGCGTCGCTGTAGAAGCATCCGTTACCACCGGGCGAGAAACGCAAGCGTCTGGGTGAAGGCGTCCTCGCGGCTTTGCCGGCATGCTTCGGGGTGGGCGCGCTCGACGCGGAAGAGCTTGAGCGAGGGTGTCTCCATGGGCACGAGGATGTGGCTCGCGTACTCGTAGGAGCGTCGCGTGATCTCGAAGGGATGGGCGTGCTTGGCGAGGCACTGCTCGACGATCCGACAGGCCTCGTCGCTCGGCCACATGGCGTCATGCGAGGGGCTGGCGAGAAGGACGGGCCCGTTGATGCGCTCCACGGCAATCCAGGCCTCCTTGGGCGCGCGCTCGACGATCCGCTCGTAGACGAAGCGCATGTCGAGCTGGCGCTCGGTGACGATACGGCGGATGATGCCGAGGTAGGGGAGCCTCCCGCCGCCCCGCGCGCAGGGCACGGGCTCGCCGCGCCAGGTCCAGCTCGAGCGGTCGCTCAGATCCTTGCCGGCAAGGCTTTTGTTGCCGGTGATGCCCGGCATGGCGCAGGCGAGCGGGGAGATGGCGACGACGCAGGTGATCTGAGGCATGAGCGAGGCGGCGAGAAGCGCCAGCTCGCCGCCCTTGGAGATGCCGTAGATCCCCACGCGGTCAAAGCCACGCTGCCGGAGATAGGCGACGGCACGTTCGATTGGCTCGATCGGCACCTCGATGAGCTCATCGGGGAGTCCCGGCACGTTCCAGTAGCACAGGCCGAGCGCCGCGATGCCCTCCCGTGCGAAACGCGCACCGAGGTTGCGCGGGATGTTCTCGTTGCCCTCGCTGCCGCCGAGCACGATGAGAGCCTTGCCGGAGTACGCTTCGACGTGCCGCTCCGGCAAGTGGAGGAATCCGAAGAAGCCGTCTTGCTCGACGGTGAACCGTTCCATGCCTCCACTTCCCAACGACAGGCCCCACAGCGGACCGATTGATGCTTCCTAGAGACGTCGAGCGCTTTCTGCGGCCAGCGCGATGGTGGTGCCGTTGTGCAGGAGCGCCGAGGTCTGGGGTCGGATGATGCCGACGATTCCCGCAGCGAGAAGCGCCGAGTTGATGCCCATAACCGCGGTGAACGAGCGGTCGAGGCGCCCCATGAGGGAGCGGCTGAGCGCGTGCAGGCGCACGATGGCGTCGAGCCCGCCCGCGGCGAGCGTGACGTCGGCGACCTCCTGCGCGATGGCGGTGCCCGTGCCCATGGCGATGCCCACATCGGCGGCGGAGAGCGCCGGCGCGTCGTTAACGCCGTCACCCACCATGACGACGCGTTGCCCGCGAGCCACGAGCGCCTCCACGTAGGCATGCTTGTCCTCGGGGAGCAGGTCAGCCCGGTACTCGGTGATGCCCGCCTCGGCGGCGATGCGTGCGGCGGTGCGCTCGTTATCGCCGGTGAGCATGATGATGTGGCCGATGCCCTGCGAGCGAAGTGCCGCAATTGCCTCGGGCACTCCTGCCTTTAAGGGATCTTCGATGCCGAGCACGCCCACCAGCTTTCCGTCTTGGGCGAGGTAGAGCGGTGAGAGGCCTTCGAGGTCGCCGTTGATGCGCGCCTCTGCCTCGGGGGCGACTTCGACGTGCTCGTCCTCCATCACGAAGTGGCGACTACCGATGACGATGCGCTTGCCATCGAGCGCCGATGCGATGCCGTGCGCCACGATATAGGCGACCTCGGCATGGCGTTCGCGATGCTCGAGGCCGCGCGCGGCGGCGGCCGCCACCACGGCGCGCGCCACGGGATGCGGGAAATGCTCCTCCAGGCAGGCCGAGGCGCGCAGCACCTCGTCCTCGGTCCAATCGGGCGCGAGGGCGAGCACGCGCGCGACCCGGGGCGTCGCCTCGGTGAGCGTTCCCGTCTTATCGAACACGATGGTGTCGGCGGCGGCGATGGCCTCGAAATGCTTGGCACCCTTGACGACCATGCCCTCGTGCGCGCTCTGGCTCATGGCGGCGAGCACGCTGATGGACGACGTGAGCCTGAGGGCGCAGGAGTAGTCGACCATGAGGGCGGCCGATGTCTTGGCAAGGCTTTTCGTGGTCGCCGCCACAAGCCCCGCAAGCAGGAAGTTCCACGGCACGAAGCGGTCCGCGAGGTGCTCGCGGCGCGTCTGGATCTCGCTTTTGAGCTGCTCGGAGGCTTCAACGAGATTCACGATGGAGCGGAGCTTGGTCGATGCGGGCTCGGCGCCCACGCGGATGACGATCTCGCCCTCTTCAACCGCGGTGCCGGCGAAGACGTCGTCGCCGGCCATGCGCTCGACGGCAAGCGGCTCGCCGGTGAGTGCCGCCTGGTTGACCATGGCCGCACCGCGTACCACCACGCCGTCGACGCACACGGGCATGCCGGTGCGCGCCACGACGAGGTCGCCCACGCGGAGACTCTGGGCGGGCACGGTGACCTCCTCGCCGTCCTCGAGGCGCCGGGCGTTTTGGGGAATGGTCATGAGGGAGCGAATGAGTTCGTGCTCTGAGCGTTCACGGGTGGCGTCCTCGAGGACCTCTCCCAAGTCGAGGAGGAACATGGTGCTCGCCGCGGTTTTGGGGTCGCGCTTGACAAACGATAGGCCGATGGCCGTGGCGTCGAGTACCGGCACATCGAGGCGGTGCCGCATGAGCGAGGTGAGGCCGGCGCGCAGAAACCCGAGGTAGTGAAGGCCGGCCCATACCGCCCTCAATGCGGGCGGGAGGAGCCAGCGGCGGATGAGATGGTTGCCCACTAGGCGGATGATGCTGCGCGCGGCGGACGGGACCGCGGGCGCGAGCGCCGTGGGCGCCTGGGCGCGCGCTGCATCGAGCTGGACGCGGCTGAGCTCGTTCAGCCGATCGAGCAGGGCGGTTCTTGCAAGGGCGTCGCGGTACCAGATGGCGACCGAGCGAATGCGCGGGTAGGAGCGCACGCGCTCGACGCCTGTCCACGAAGAGAGCGAGGCCTCGAGGGCGAGGGCGTCGGACGCGTCAAGGTGATCGGCAAACGTAAGGCGCAGCCGCCCCGGCACCTCGTGTTCGATGACGTATCGCACGGTCGCGCCTACGCCTTAGCGGGGACGGTCTCTGCGGCGGTATCCGACGCGCTGTCTTCCTCGTCCTCGACGCCGTAGACGGTTTCATTGAGATACGCGGCTTCGGCGACGATGTCGTCCATCTCGGCGCGTGCGCGTTCGACGGTGTCTTCACAGGCCTGCTTCGCGCGCAGCCCAGCCGCGACGCCTTCGACGTAGACGCGTTTCGCCCTGTCGCTCGTAAGCACCTTGGCGCCAACAGACCCAATCAGTACGCCCGCGCCCAAAAGTAGGCCGTGCGTCCCCTTGAGAAAGTCCAGAGTACTCATGCGAAACTCCTCTCTGCGCGCAACAGTGCGCCTTGGTAAACAATTTCAAGTTAACTGTAGCTCACTTTGAGGAGAGGAGTGGTGTGATTTGTGAATTGGGAAGAACTTGCCGCCAAGAATTCGAAAGAATACGGCGGCTGGTCGCATCCATGGCGGAGCGCTTTCCCGGCGGGCGGCTAGCGTTCGATGTGGCGAGGGAGAACCGCCGTCAAGCTGATGCTCAAGACCTGGGTGAAGCAGACGGGCATCACGGACATCGGCGCGTACTTCTCCGTGAGGGATGCGCAAGCGTAGTTGGAGCCATGGTTGCCGCTGCTCTCTGTTTCCAGTTGCGGGTACATGCAGGGCTACCAGAAGCTCAAGGTGCCGGGCGTGCCGCCCGTCCACCGCCTTCTTGCCCGGTTCGTCGACTGCCGCTGCATTTGCAGGTCGTTCGCGTGGATTTCAAAGAGACTCCCCGATAAGCGATCCACAGACGATCGTGGCGGTCTACATATAGTATAGGTCCGGTGGTGATTAGGCGAGCAGGCAGATGAGCATCGCAGCGAACATGATCGTGAACACGAGGTTGCTCCACCCGCCGAAGAGAATGCACCGCGCTGGTTGTGGCACGCGCATCCACACGAGACCTAAAAAGTTCGTCACGATGGGCGTGAAGACGACAAACCAGGCCGGGAAGACAGTTTGCCCCAGCGTGATGGCGGCGGCGAGGTGGATGAACCCGGCGTACATAGGAGTCGTCGCCAGCCGCATGATGAGCATAATGTTGGCGGATACCTCCTCGTAGAGGTCCTCATGCTCCGCTTTAGCGATGATGGAGAGATAGGCGTACTGCGCGTGGTAGGCGCCGCCGCAGATGAGCGCGAAGGCAAGGATGGCTGCCGCAAGCCAGACGAGCCAGGCGAGGTCGCCGCGCGCCATAAGGGGAAGTGCCAGAAAACCGAGCACGTAGAGGAAGGCTGCGACGGGCCCCAGCGCCCCTCCCACGCGCACGCGCGCAGCGGGAATATCGCGCATGATGTGCAGGTACGGCTTGAGTCGACCAGGGCTTCACGGCGGTCGCGATCGCCGACCGAGTCGGCCACGAGAGCGCCGAGATCACCTATACGTACGCCCACCTGTTCCCAAACGCGCAGGCGGACATGGCCGAGCGCCTCGTCGTCCTGATGGGAGGCAGGCATGGCGAAGGAGAGAGACTCGTCGCATAGGCTGAGAAGGCACACCGTCGCCTTCAGGATGTCGGACGCGGAAAAGGGGGAGCTCGATCGCCGCATCGCCCTCTCCGGACTGCAGCGGCAGGAGTACCTCATCAAATGCTCGCTCGAACGTCCGGTCGTCGTCGTGGGGAACAGGTCCCTCTTCCGGAAGATGGGCGCCGAGCTTGCCGGAATCCGCGGGGAGCTCGAGAGGATCTCGGGTTCCGAAGGGGCCGGCGAGGAGGCCCTATCGAGGGTTCGCCTCGTCGCGGAGATGCTCTCGTCGTTCTCGGAGGCCTTCGCGCCCGCGCCGTGAGGCGGGCGCCGACCGCCCCCTCCCGCCAATGGACGGGAGGGGGCGGCGCCATGTGCAACGGTAAGGCCGGCCTATTCTGACCGGGGATTGGTGCTTCCAGCATCACCCTCGCTTGCCGGGGCCTTGCCCTGCGCCATGGCGCGTAGCGTCCAGGCGGGGCGATGCCCCTTGCGGCCGGTGATGCCAAAACGATGACAAAAACTGCGGAGAATGTAGAGAACGGGCGCAGCGGGGACGTTGTGAGGACTGACGTCAACTCATCTACCTGCGTAAATACGAGGTGGATTTTTAAGGGCATAGAGTGGGAGTAAAGTTCCGACTGATTTTCTCAAACTTTGGTTCTTTTACGGCCTTATTTTCGCCAATCGCGGAGGCATGCCGCTCGCTCGCGTGGCCCCGTATCAAAAGGGCATCACGATATAGAGACACCCCCGTGTCCTCCTACGTGAGGGGCAGGCGCACCACAAAGACGCTGCCCAGGAGAAGGTGCTGCCGTCACTCGACGATTTCGTATCGCGCGCTCGAGAATGTCCAGCGCCCTCTGGTAGCTCTCCTTCTTCACCAGAACGTAGTCGGTGTTGTAGGTCGAGATGGCAAAGATCGAGATGCCGTTCCCCGCAAGTGTCTCCGCGATGCCGGCCAGTATCCTGATGAGAGGGAAGTCCAGCATCCCTTGGATGCGGAAGCCCCTCCACCTGTCGTCTCGCTCAACAACGTTCGACGGGACATCGCCGGTGGCGCATACCAGGGAGTTCTCTTCATCCGTCTTGCCGATGAAGCTGTACTCTGCGCTCAGATCTACCAGCGAGTAGTCCTCCACCTTGCATACGGAGAACTCCCGATCGAGCTTCTTCAGCTTCATGGCGCCTGCCCCTCCTGCATTCCGATTCCGCCCTTTCCCCTTAGATAATCGCATTGTCCCCGCCGGCTGCGGCATCCGACCGAACGTTCGGAGGCCGCAGCTGCCTCATTGGCGCGGCTATGCCGTCGGCCTCTGCGCACGAGCCCCTCTCAGCGCGGGCACTTGCGCGAGGCACACGCCGGCGAGGATAACGACCACGCCCAGCCATTCGATGACACCGAGGGGCTCGCCAAGCACGATCATGGCGATGAGAAGGCCGGCGGGGAGCTCAGCGGCGGCCATGACGGTGGAGAGGCCGGCGGGCAGGTGCGGCGAGCCCAGGCCGAAGAGCAGCACCGGGCACATGAGGCCGAAGAATCCCGCTACGGCGGCGAAGGGCAGGATGCCCTGGAAGACGACGCCGGAGACGAGGTAGTCGGGGCGCACGGTGAGCGACATGATGCCCGCGCCGAGGCACACGATGACGCCTCGCTGCTCGTTGGAGCAGCTAACCTTGACCTTGCCGGAAAACGTGACGAACAGAGAGCAGGCCACAGCCGCTCCGAGGGCACAGACGAGGGCGACGGGGTCGTAGCCGGCGAGCCCTGTCTTGTAGACGCCGCTTGCGAACACGGTGCCGAACACGATGACCGCGGCCGAGGCGATCTCGAGGGGCTTGGGCGCCCGCCGCGTTATGATGGTCTGCCAGATGAGTCCCATCCAGGTGAACTGGAACAGCAGCGTGAGCGCTACGGGTGCGGGGAGCACGCTCATGGCGTAGCAGTACAGGATCGAGGTGGTGCAGGTGAGGGCGCCGAGCCCCATGAGTTTGAGCGCCTGCGTGCCCGTAAGGCGGACCAAGCGCCCGCCGCGCGCCAGTTTCACAGCCGTCGCAAGTACGAAGAACAGGCAGCCGAACCACGCCTGGCTCGCCACCACCTGCGCGGAGGTAAAGCCCGCCGCGTAGGCGAGCTTGTACGTGGTTGCCATCGCGCCATAGCAGGCCCCGCCGGCAAATACCTGCAGGGCGGCCGTAACCTGGCGATGCCCCGGAGACGATGCGCCCGTAGACGACATCGGAGAATCGATTGCGTTTTCCATATCTACTCCTTCCGTTGTCCCGCTCTGTGCGGGGCTCGGCTCCATAAGTCCCGAGCTTTTGGAGGAGAGGTCGCCCTGCTGACAAGCAGGAAAAACCACGCGACCGATGCTCGGTTGCGTGGCAAAAAGGTGGCTTGCGCCCAGAAAAGTCCACACGATTTTAGACGGACTAAATTGTCGAGGGTTCTTCGAAAATGTCAAGCAGGAATGGTCGGATCGCCCTCGGCTCTTGACAGCGCTGACGTTGAGGCCATAATGGGTCTCGAAAATCGCAGCGGATTTTTCCGGATACCGTCATCTTTTCGCCGCTCGCCTGCCTCTGGCAGACGGGCGGCCTTTCTATATAGACAGCGCCAGCGGGAGAAAGGACATGACATCATGGCGAACGACCTTATCGACCTCATCAAGACGCGTCGCAGCGTGCGCTCGTACACGGCGGAGCCCGTGCCGGAGGAGCTGCTCGATCAGGTGCTCGAGGCGGGCACCTTCGCGCCCACCGGCGGCGGCCATCAGTCTCCGGTGATCGTGGCGGTGACCGACCCCGAGACCCGCGAGCGCCTGCGCCGGCTCAACGCCGCCGTCATGGGCAGGGACACCGACCCGTACTATGGCGCCCCGGTCATCGTGGTCGTGCTCGCCGACGGCGGACGCGGCACCTTCGTTGAGGACGGTTCCTGCGTGCTGGAGAACCTCATGCTCGCGGCGCACGCCCTGGGGCTCTCCAGCTGCTGGATCCACCGCGAGCGCGAGATCTTCGACGGCGCTGAGGGCAAGGCGCTCCTCAGGGAGTGGGGCCTGCCCGAGACGCTGCGCGGCGTGGGTGCGATCGCCTTGGGATACGCCGCGGGACCCGAGGGCGCGGCCGCCCCGCGCAAGGACGGTTATATCGTGCGCATCTAGCAGGTATCGGTCATGCCGGAGGCGCCTGCTCTCCTCGGGGGATGCAAGCTGCTCGGAAGCCGCCGACCGATAGAGGTGTTGAGTTCATTTTGAGTTCAACTCGGGTGCCCTGAAATCACCTGATTCCGGGGAGAATGGGGAGACGACCGTTGCATCATGTGGACGAGAGGCCATGGAAAGGAACGATTTGATCGCGAGTGGGAATAGTTGAGGCTCTTCGCGAGGGAGGCCGAAAGCGGTCCTCCTCGTTTTTTCTCGTGTCCTTTCGTTCACGTCGTTGTTGTGATTTCGTGTGGTATTCGCAAGCCAATTGCCAGGTCTACCTGCGGAAATAATGGGTCTTGCCATGTTGTTTTCGGCATAGACGTCTCTAGTATGCGAGGCACGTGCTCGCCTGCGCGGCGCCGTCCAATCCCGAGAAGTTCGACCCGACGAGAGCCGTGACGATGGGCCCCGCTCCGATGCCGGAGGTCATCACCGCTGCAAGGGTTACCACCGCAGTCCCGCACTATGTATTGCGGCACTGTGCGGTAGATGAGGTGCTGCAATTAGTTGCCCTCCTCGTCGACCGCCTCTATCGTGCGAGACGTTGCGTCAGCGGTTTCGAAACTTTAAAAAAATGGTTGTTTCGAAACCGGTGAGATTGGAACTCGTATGCCTTGGGTCGAGCGCGGCACGCCGAGGGTCTCGCGCTGCGCCGATGCCGGGTGGCGGTCGGCGTCAGCCGCTACCACCGTCACCTTCGCGCGGATATCGGCGCCGCTTGTTTCAGGACGCCGGCCTCCATGCGGAGCCTCTCGTTCTCGCGCTCCAGCTCGATGGTCCCGTTCTGCCCGGGTGCCCCGTTGTCGGCGGCGCGCGGCGAGCCGGTGGCGTCGATGGAGTCGATCCGCCTTCGCGGCGTCGCGCTCCCGAGATCGCACTCGCGCATGGTCTCGCTTGGCGGCTTCCCTGCGTTGCAGAGCGACGCAATCTGCCTCTTGAAATCGTCGGTGAAGTGCCCCGGGTGCTTTGGATCGGCCATCGAGCCTCCTTCCATAGGCCCTCGTGAAACTGTCCAACCTAGTGTAGCCAATCCACTGTTCTTGTCCTTTCGGGCAGGAAGTATACGGTGTCTATAAAACCTATGCGACTAGTGGGCTATACCGTTCTCGATGGGGGTCGTGAAGGGGGTGCCGCCCGATTCCACAGCTTCTGCGCGAGCGGGGTCCGCATCGTTCGCGCTCGGTCGTCTCGCGGCCGCCTGCGCGCCCGCACCGACCGTTTCGGCCCGCCGCGGTAGGGCCTCGGGCAGGCATCCTTGTGTTCGCCACGACGAACGCATCGGTTCCCCGCTGTGCGGGATCGCCACGTCAACGTGCTGTTTCACCCTGCCGTCCGTTTACGATTCTCGAACGAAACGGGTGAGGGGCGACGGGTTTCCTCTCGCTACGATGGGCTAAACCTGTCGAGAGAGGACCGCCGATGACCAAGCAGCTTTCCGATCACCGTCGCTCGCCCCGCAGCGATCTGGGTACCGAGGGCCCGCAGGGGATCTCCCGCCGGTCGTTCCTGATAGGGGGAAGCGCTTCCGTCGCGGCCCTGCTCCTCCCGTGCCTGGGCGCGTTCGGCGATAAGGTCGCCTACGCGCTCGACTACGGCGCGGTATCCGATGTCGCCGACGACCTGGGGTTCGGTGAGGACCCGGAGACCCAGATCGTCGTCATCTCGCGCACAGAGATCGGGTTTTCCGTCTACGAGGTCGATGGCGAGGGGGTCAAGCAGCCGCTTCCCGGTGCCAAGGTGACCCTTTCCGAATCCGACACGGAAAAGACGCTCGAGGGGATCGCCGACGAGAACGGCGTCGTGGTATTCGATGTCGCCGGGTACGGCAAGCTCGTCGAGTACGGGACCATCGGCTCGTATCGGCGCTTCGAGGGCTCCGTCACCATCACCAACGGCGATGAGTACCGCATCTGCACGCTGACGAAGGTGCGACTCGAGGGCGGTAGCGCCCTCGCGCTGCCGTGCTGCCGCATCGGCGATGCCTCCATTCCGTATTTCGAGTATCTCTCGTTTTGCGACTGGGATATCCAGTACTGCGATAGCAATATGCTGCGCAGCGGGGAGGCCCGCGATCGCGTGAGCTTCAAGGGCAAGCTGTGGGGCTCTTATGCCGGCGAGGCGAGCGTCTCGCTGTGGGCGCGCTCGAAAGACGATGCGGCCAAGCTCGATGACAGCCCGCTGTTCACCACGTCCATCACGCTGCGGGACGGCGCGGGCACGTTCTCCAAAAGCGACTACTTCCTCAGACTCCTGCCGACCTCGAGCGCGACCCTTCCGCTCAAATGCACGTTCGAATTCCATCTCGATCTCGACGGCGTCACCTACGTATATCCCGTCAAGCTGGCGCTCACCGATTCGTCCATCCCGTACCAGACGGGAAAAGCGAGCGTCGTCCCCAACGTCTCGTATGGGCAGAGCGGCAACTCGCACACGGCGTTCACCCTGCCCTCGTCGTTCCCTCCCGTCCTGCGCGACTCGAGCTTAACCTGCTGGGTGCCCACGCTTCCCTTCGACTTCTGGCTGAGCCCGCTCGGGTACCTGTTCTTGGGGACGGGCCTGTCGGTCAGCAAGGACGCGGGCAACATCTCGGCGCTCAGGCAGGAGTCATTTGCACTCGAGCAGTTCGAAAGCGCCAAGCAGCAGCTCGACAAGCTGGGCGATGCGTGGGACGACAAGCTCAAGACCTACCAGAAGATGAAAGGGGGCACAGACCCGGGCTCCGCGAACAAGTTCAGCCATCAGTTCAGCAAGAAGTTCGGCCTGTCCTTCGCGGTGCAGGCGTTCCTGAGCGGCGAGTGCAACATCTTGGTGCCTGAGGACAAGCGGCAGTTCGAGGGCGTCTTGGCAGCGGTCTTCGATGCGTACGGATACGCGAGCTTCACCGAGACGTTCACGGTGGGCCCCGTGCCCCTGTTCGTCACGCTGAACCTTTCACTGGATCTGTGCTTCTCCCTCTACGATACCTTCACCTCGCCGGAAGGCGACCCGCTCGACGTCACGCTTCAGAAATCGGCGACGGGCGCCGCGGTCGTCCTGACCCCGCAGATCAGCGTCAGCCTCGGTGTCGGGTTGAGCGGATTTCTCTCCGCGTCTTTCGTCGGCAGCGGCTACCTGTCGTTCTACACCGCTCTGCTCGAGGCGGATATAACATACAAGGGGCCGCGCCATTTCGTCATCGGCGGAGGCTTCTCCCTCTCGCTGGTGCTCCAGGCCGCCATCTTCAAATGGAGCGGCAGCATCTGGTCGATCAACGACCCCCGCCTGTACGACAACTGGATCGATTCGAGCGCGGCCGTACGGTCCTCTGCCGCCTCGACGGCGCCTGCCTACACGAACCTCGCGCTCGGCGTCACCGCCGACGGCGCGGGCATCTACTCCAACGACGCGCCGGCAGCCGTGAGCGCGCAGGAGTCGGGGCTCGTGGGCGGCGATGGGTCGATATCGCTGGGCGAGTTCGCCCAGCTCGCCACCATCGTCACCTCTGCGGAGCTGCTCAAGACCAAGGAGCTCGCCGCCTCGGCTGCCGCAGCGGGCGTCCATGCGCCGCAGGATGCCGAGGCCGTCATGATCGCCGACGGCATGTTCGCCGCGCCGCTCGACATGGCCGGCGCCGAAGACGCCCTGGACGAGGGCGAGGACGGCTATCTCTACGAATATGTCGGCGAGGACCCGGATGGCGCCTGCGGAGGGCTCGCGGACGTCGCCGGGATCGCCGAGGCGGGCGGCGTCGTGCCCACCAAGGACGTAAAGATCGTCAGCAAGGCGTTCAGCAACCCGCGCGAGCGGGTGGTCGTCTACAACGGCGTCACGATCCTGTTCAGGCTCGCCAGCGTCGACTACACGATCGACGGGAAGCACGAGGGGCGCACGCGCCTCGTCGCGCAGATCTTCAACGACGCGACGGGCCGCTGGGGCCGCCCGAAGGTCCTGGACATTCCCATCACGGTTCCCGGTATCGACCGCGCCGACCAGTTCGACTGCGATTTCGACGTCTGCACCCAGACCGATTCGAACGTCTCCTCGCGCCTGCAGCAGGGCATCTACGTCTTTATCGTGAGCACGACCCGCAAGAGTGGCGACAGCACGTCGTTCTTCGATGCCGCATGCGCCCCCATCCTGACGGTGGCGGTGTTCAATCGCGACCTCAAGCGCCAAAGCTCGCGCTCATGGACCGACGAGGCGATCGTGGGCCCCGACGTGTTCTATGCCGTCACCTGCCCGCGCGTGACGACGCTGAAGCGCGACGGCGTCCCGCTCTTCGTGGTGGCGACCTATCTGCGCCATGCGGCGCACCGACCCGAGCAGCTGTTCTCCGATATGGCTGCCAGGACCTGCGGCATCGCTGCCTATATGGCGGCGACGCTGGTCTATTCCACGGGGTTTGCCGTCCCTGCCGGGACTTCTGGCCTGCTTATCGCGCCGGCGGGCGATGTGGCGAGCGGCGTCGATGACGGGAAGGACCCGGCGCTCAGCCTGTTCTTTCAGAGCGGTGACGCCCTCAGCATCGCGACGGTCACGCTCAGGCTGGCATCCTCGGTCGCGCAGGCGGCGCCGGGAGCCGAGCTCGATGCGCTCAGGGCCTCATCCATCACCTTCGATGTCGTCTACAACATCGAGGGGGCGAAGGGAATCACCGGGCTGCAGCCGTGGCCGGGGCATTCGGCGTTCCTGACGCTCGACGGCGGCGATCTGGTCGAGAACTCGTTCGACCCGCTGCACGCTCATGGGGCGCTGTCCCGGCGCACCGTGGGTCCGTCCAGCATCAAGCTCGGTGCCTTCCGCGTCAGCGAGAACGGCAACGTCTTGGTCTTCGTGGAGAACCGGGAGGGAGCCTGCGGCCAGAACTACGATGATGCGGGGAACCCGACCGGCACCGTTACCGAGAAGCGCTACCGCTTCTTGGCGAGCATCTACGTCGACGGCCTGTTCTCCGAGCCGTTCCCCTTGGGCCAGACGAAGCACCCCTTGAACTCTTTCGTGGGCGTCTCGAGCGCGAGCAGCTACGTGTTCGTCACGTCGTGCATCACCGATATGGGCAGCAGCATGGCGGATCTGTACTACGTGGATATCCCCGTCGTCGTCGCGGCGTCGGTCGTCTCGATCGTTCCGGAGCGCCTCATCGTCGCGCAGGGTGAGGACGCGGGGTTCTTCCTGGTGATCCGCAACGACGGCAACGTCATGCTCACCGGATGCCGCGTGACGTTTTTCGATGCGGAGACGGGTGAGAAGACGGCGGACACCGAGCTGAGCTTCGCATCCGAGAACGTGTGCGCCTCGGCGTGGAACCCCGAGCTGTTCGAGGACGGCGCGGAGGACGCCCCCGTTCTCCCGCAGGTATACGCTGACGAGACGGTGGAGGCTGCGCTCGCGGCGACGGGCGCGGAGGGGCTGCATGCACTTGCAGATCCCGTCGCCTCGGGCGTGCTGCTGCCGGGCAAGAAGGCCCAGTACCGCGCCGTGGCCAAGATTCCGACATCGTGGCATGGGACGAAGAGCGTCTACGCCGTGCTCAGCGATTTCAGCTACCGGACGGTCGTCTCGGCGGCGCCCGATGGGACCGATCCCCTCCCCATGGAGCATACGGTCCCGCATGACGAGGCCCCGCGCACCGATCTGACCGTCCATTCCGACGAGGGGGCGTACAACCTTGGCCTGAGCGCGCCTGCGACCGGGATCCTGATGGACGACGGCTCTGTGGACTTCGGCGGGGGATCCGCCGGCGTCGAGCGGCCCGGCCAGGGCGGTTCCGGCGACTCCGGAGATTCCGGCGGAGCGGCCGGCGTCGAGCGGCCCGGCCAGGGCGGTTCCGGCGACTCCGGAGATTCCGGCGGAGCGGCCGGCGGGCAGACCTCGGGGCGCCCGTCCGGCAGCTCCGACGGCAAGGGCGGGCCGAGCGGGGGCTCCTCGGACGAGAGGCTCGCCGCCACCGGCGATGCCGCGGGCATCGGCGCTATCGGGCTTCTAGCCGGCGCCGCGGCGCTCGGCATGGGCCTCTACAGCGCCCGCAGGACCGCACTCGAGAACGAAGAAGCATCCAAGTAGAGAACGAGCGAGGACTCCCATGACCATCATGCATCCGCCTGCCGCCACCGTATCGTCTCCGCGTCCCGACCGCCTCTCGCTCCGCATGGGGCGCCTGCTGCTCGCGATCATGGCCGCGCTCGCCGTCGTGTGCTCGAGCGCCACGGCGGCGCGGGCGACCGATGAGCCGGTCCGCTCCGAGAATTCGAACCTCATCCTCGAGCCCGGGCAATCCCTTGACTTGGGGACGGTGGATGCGCCCTGCATCGTCATCAATCAGTCGGGCACCTACGAGCTTCGGGGCTATCGCGACATCCCGGTGGCGCTCAAAGCCCCCGCAGGTGCCGATATCGTGCTGCGCCTGGCCGATGGCGTCAGCATGGGCGAGCTCGAGGTGCACGCGTTCGCCACGGAGGAGGGCAACCTTCCCCATGTGTCCATCGTGACCGAGCGGGGTGCGCAGGTCAGCATGGAGGGTTCCGAGGGCGCGCATGCGATCGATGTCGTCGTGTTCGGCGACGCGGGAGCGGGTCTGTCGACGGCCGACCCGATCGTGGTCTTCGACGGCGAGTGAATCTACCCCGATTCCGTTTACACCCCTACGCCGCATTCAGGGCGGCGCCCTCCCGATGCCTCGCCTCGAACTCCGCCGGGCTGAGGTTCCCCAGCGCCGAGTGGAT
>NZ_JACJMB010000041.1 GCF_016902615.1 Collinsella tanakaei | reverse complement strand
ACCGGGGCGATGTCGCGCCCCGGTGGCACCAAACCACCCCGCCCCCGATGGAGACAAAAGGTATACTAGGCTCCATGAAGGGCGAACATACATACGATTCCGATACGTTCGCGTCCTCGCTGTTCGGCGCGTGGACGGAACCTGCGATCGGGCTGCTCGACCTCGACGCGTTTTTCGCGAGCGTGGAGCAGCTCGACCATCCCGAATGGCGCGGCAAACCCGTCATCGTGGGCGGTGACCCCGATGAGCGCGGCGTCGTCTCCACGGCCTCCTACGAGGCACGTCGCTTCGGGGTGCATTCCGCCATGCCGTCCGCCCAGGCGAAGCGGCTGTGCCCGCAGGCCATCTGGACGCACGGCCATTTCGATCGCTACCGCGAGATGAGCGCGCAGGTCATGGCCATTCTCGCCGACGAGACGCCCTATGTGGACCGCGTATCGATCGACGAGGCGTTCTTCGACATCAGCCCGGGCCGCTACTCCTCAGAAAGCCCCGTTGCGATATGCCAGCGCATCGCGCACCGCGTCTCAGAGCTCGGCGTGACGTGCTCGATCGGCTTGGGGCGAAACAAGACCGTCGCCAAGATCGCGAGCGAGCGCGACAAACCGCGCGGCCTCACCGTCATCGTGCCCGGAACCGAGGCGGGATTTCTCGCCCCGCTGCCCGTGCGCGCGATGAGCGGTATCGGGAAGGCCGCCGAGGCCGCCCTCGTCGCGCGCGGCATCCACACGCTGGGCCAACTCGCCGCCGCCGACCTCGAGTTGCTCCGGCCGGTATTCGGCGTGAACGCGGACATGATGCGGCAGAGGGCGGCGGGCGCGGAGGTGAGCGAGGTCACTCCGATCGACGCCGTCGACGAGGTGAAATCGGTAAGCAACGAGCGGACGTTCGGCACTGATTTGACCGACCGCGCCGACGTCGAGGCCGCCATCGCCCTGCTCGGCGAATCCGTCGGCCGTCGCCTGCGCCGGCGTGGACTGGCAGGCAGGACGGTCACCCTCAAGCTCAAATTCACCTACGGCAAGGGGAGGACCATCCAGCGCAAGCTCCCCCACCCGACCGATGACGAGAACATCTTCGTGCCGGTCGCGATCGAGCTGCTCGGCAGCGTATGGGCGCCCGGCATGCATATCAGGCTCGCCGGCCTCGGCATCAGCGATTTCGATATGACGGGCGGCGTGCAGACCGATCTGTTCTGCGAGGTCGACGACCGCGGCGTCCAGACGAGCGAGCGTCGGGAACTGTCGGTTGCCGTCGAGCGGGTCCGCGAGCGCTTCGGCCGCGGCGTCGTGAACTTCGGGCGCGCCTCCCGCTTCGATTCGGACGTGGTGCGCCGCGACAAGGCCTGATGTCCTCATGGGGGACGGGATAGTTTGGTGCCACCTTCGGTCGGCCCCGCTGCTGACCCGATCTTTTTAGCCCCTTTGCGCTGTCCCGCACGATCACCCGCGCACCTATGCCGGTCAGCCGCGCGACCTGCCCGGCCGTAAGGCCGATACCTCTCAGCGCGCACACGGCATCGCGCCGCAGCTTCACGGGCAAGGTCGCCACGACGGCGGGGCTTTTGCCCTCGAGCGCCATGCGCGCGGCGCTCGCGATGTCGTCATCGGCGATGTGCGCCCCGCTGACGACGAAGTACGTCCTGCGCTGCAGGTCCTCTGAAGCCTTCAGAAACCCCTGGCGACCGCCGAGCATGCCGAGGACCGTGTCCGTTGAGCAGCGAATCGCGCTTCCGTCGGCGCATTCCGCATAGCTGCACCAACGATAGCACGAGGGATGGACGCCCATCCCCTTCAAGGGGTTGTCGTGGATATAGAGGACGCACGCAATGAGCTGGCGATCCGTCTTGATCGGCACGCTGAAGAACCGCTCCTGGAACACCGACCCGGGACGCTGCGCGCGCTTGTTGAAATACATCGCATAGGCTGTTGTCAGGCGGTGCATACAGGCGCTGAGCTCTTGCTCGGTGTCTTCCAGCAGCATATGCACATGGTTGCTCATGAGGCACCACGCGATGAGGCGCAGCCGTGAGGCCTCGAGTATGCCGTCGAGCGTCTCGAGAAACTTCTGCCGGTCGGCATCGGCGTCGAAGAGATCCATCCCGCCATCGCCCTTCAGGATGACATGGTAGTACCCGCTATCGGCAATCTTCCTTCCCGCTCTGGGCATGGCCCTCCCCCGTTTCATATGTGCATGGCGGCCGTTTTGCCACGAGGGGAACCGTATGTGCACGGGCTTACCAGCAACCGGTTCGCACGTACCGATGTCCAACGCCGCTTCGACGACGAACCGTGAGGGCTCCGGCAGGAGCATCAAACAGGGCAGTTGGCTGGGGGACTTTCATAGAGGAAACCGAAAGGGCGCCCGCCTGCATAAGCACAGGCGGGCGCCCCGAAGGATGCCTTACGCAAAAACGTGCACAAGCATGTCCCGGATGAGGACAGAGTGGCACCAAACCACCCCGTCCCCAATGAGGACACTAGAGTGTGGGGGCGTCGCCCCAGAGCTTCTCCAGGCGGTAGTAGTCGCGCGCCTCGGGCGTGAACACGTGGACGATGACCGAGCCGTAATCCATAAGGATCCAGGAGCCCTCCTCACGGCCCTCGATGGAGAACGGGTGCTCGCCGCAGACCTTCGCGACGCGCTCCTCCACCTCGTCGATCACGGAGTCGGCCAGACGGCGGTTGGAGCCGGTGGCGATGACGAAGTAGTCGCACACGTCGGAGAGCTCGGTGAGGTCGAGCACGACGATGTCCTCAGCCTTCTTCTCGTCGGCTGCGGCGGCGGCGACGCGGGCGACCTCGACGGCCTCAACGCCGCGCGAAGAGGCGCTCGCGGCGGTGCGGTCGGCAGAGATACCGAAGCCCTCGAGGGCCTCGTCGCCGGTGAGCTCGTCGGTATCTGCGGCCAAGGTCGCCTCGTCGGCGCTGCCGGCGGTGTTCAGAATCTCGTCAGTCATGATGTCCTTTCTAGCAGGGTATCGAGCAGCTAATGCTCGAGCTCGAGCACGTAGCGGTTGTAGATGGAGATGGCGGTCGGGTACAGGTATCGCTTCGTCTGCATGACATAGATCAGGCCCTGCGCGAAGCAGTTGAAGAACAGGTGCTCAAGATCGACGTTGCCCACCTGGGCGCGCAGCTCGTCAGCGTATGCGCCCTTGCGCATGGGCTCGATCGCGTCGGCAACGAACACGACCATGTCGAGCTCGCTCATATCCTCGGCGCCCGAGGTATGGCGCGCCACGGCCTGGAACACGCTTGCGGGAAGCTCACCAAACAGCTCGGGCAGCTCCACCGCAGCGACCGGACCGTGCAGGAGCGCCACGGCGTTGGTCGGGGACCCGGCGATCTGGATGCCGTACTGGGCGGCGCGGGCGAGCAGCTCTGACTTGTCGAGGACCTTGTCCCAGTCATGCACGAGTCCGGCAGCCTCGGCAAGAAACGGGTCGACCCCGTAGGTCTTCGCGAGCTTCTTGGCCGTGCGCGCGACGCCGAGCGAATGGTTGCGGCGCTTCTTGTGGTCCCCCATCCGGACGTCGAGCATCTCCCGCATGCGGGCAAGATACGCCTTCTTGTCGTCAATCGTATACGAGTCTTCCACGGACTCGGCCTCCTTTACTCGCCGACCTGCGTCCCCTCGACGCGTTCCACCTTATGAACATTGTACAGGCCGTTCTTGCGGATATAGCCTATAACCGATTCGCTCGTGAGGTAGCGCACGCTTTTCTGCTCGCGCACCCGCTGGCGGATGTTCGTTGAGCTGATGGCGAGCGCGGGGATCTCGATGTAGCGCACGTCGAAGGGCACGCCCGATGCGACCACGCGCGAGCGCGCCTGCTCGATGTCGTACCCGGGACGGGTCGCCGCGATGAACGTGGCGAGCTCGGCCATCTGCTCGGCGTTGTGCCAGGTGACGAGGTCCAAAATGGCGTCAGCGCCGGTGATGAAGAAGAGCTTCACGTTATCGGGATACCGCGCGCGCAGCGCCCGCAGGGTATCGATCGTGTAGGTGACGCCCTCACGGTCGATCTCGAACCGGCTCGCGTCGAATGCGGGGTTCGCGGCCGTCGCGAGCACGGTCATCGCGTAGCGGTCCTCCGCATCGGTGACGTCGGCGTCCTGCTTGAAGGCGGGGCGCCCGGCGGGCATGAACAGCACCAGGTCGAGTGCGAGGGCCTCGCGCGCCTGTTCGGCGGTGACGAGGTGTCCGTAGTGGATGGGATCGAACGTACCGCCCATGATGCCGAGCCGATACTCATGGGTGGCCTCGGCGCCGAGCTCGGGCAGGCGCGGGCATGCGGGCTTCATGTGCTACTCCTCGAAGGGTTCGTCGTCGAGACCCACGAACGGGTCATCGTCGGCGCCCTCGTAGGCGAACGAGTAGCCCGTGATGCGGACCTCGTCGCCGCGTTTGCAGCCGGCGGCCTCGAGCGCATCGTCCACACCGATGCGCTGCAGGCGGTGCTGCAGGTAGATGACGGCGTCCTCGTTCTCCCAGTCCGTCTGCACGCACATGCGCTCGATGCCGCGGCCCACCACGCGCCAGACGTCGGCCGCCTCGCGCACGATCTTGAAGGCGCGGTCGCGCTCGCGACGACGGCGCTCCCACTGCTCATCGAGCTGCTCGACGGGGGCGGAGTCGTCGGGGGTGTTCGCCAGCTCGCGGCGGAGCTCGGCAACGCGTTCGCCCACGGCGAGCATGAGCGTCTGCAGGCCGGCTCCGGTGAGCGCGGAAACGGCGAAGAACTCGTGGCCGTCCTCGATCGCCGCGCGCTTCAGCGCCTCGACCTTCTCGGTGGCGCCGCTCACGTCGCACTTGTTCGCCACAACGATCTGCGGGCGCTCGGCGAGCTCCGCCGCATAGGCGCGAAGCTCCTCGTTGATGATGCGGTAGTCCTCGAGCGGGTCGCGCCCCTCGAAGCCGCCAGTCATGTCGACGACGTGCATGATGAGGGCCGTGCGCTCGATATGGCGCAGGAACTGGTGGCCGAGACCGCGGCCCTCGCTCGCGCCCTCGATCAGGCCGGGCACGTCGGCGACGACATAGGAGTAATCGCCGGCGCGCACGACGCCGAGGTTCGGGACGAGCGTGGTGAACGGGTAGTCTGCGATCTTGGGGCGCGCGGCGCTCATGCGCGCGATGAGCGACGATTTGCCGACGCTCGGCATGCCCACGAGGGCGGCGTCGGCCATGAGCTTCATCTCGAGCTCGATCCAGTGCTCCTCGGCCGGCTCGCCCTTCTCGGCGAACGTCGGGGCGCGGCGCGTCGGCGTCACGAAGTGCGTGTTGCCGCGACCGCCGGTGCCGCCGGGCGCCACGATGGCCCGTTCACCGTCGCGCGTGAGGTCGGCGATCTCAAAGAGCGGCTCCTGCGTCTCGGGATCGAGTTCGCGCACGACCGTGCCCATGGGAACCTTCAGCACGAGGTCCTCACCGTTCTTGCCGTCTCGACGCGAACCCTGGCCATGCGTGCCGCGCTCGGCACGAAAGTGATGCTTGAAGCGGTAGTCGATGAGCGAGGAGAGCTGCGCCGAGGCCTGGATGACAACGTTGCCTCCCCGACCGCCGTCGCCGCCGTCCGGGCCGCCCTTCGGAACGTAGGCCTCCCGGCGGAACGACATGCAGCCGGCACCGCCGTCGCCGCCCTTGACGTTGATACGGCAGATATCGGTGAACTGTGACATCGTGGTCCCTTTCATAAAGCAGAAGACCCTTGGATGTTCGTCCAAGGGTCTCCGTACGATGCGAAATGTTGCGAAGGGCGTCGCTTACGCGTTCACGGCCGGACGGACATTCACGCGATGCTTCACGCCGCGCGTGTACTCCACCGTGCCGTCGACGAGCGCGAACAGGGTGTCATCCTTGCCGCGACCGACGTTCTCGCCCGGGTGGATGTGGGTGCCGCGCTGACGGACGAGGATGGTGCCGCACTTCACGGTCTGACCGCCGAAACGCTTGCAGCCGAGTCGCTGAGCGTGGGAATCGCGGCCGTTACGGGACGAACCGAGACCTTTTTTGTGTGCCATGTCTGGTTACCTTCTTTCTTCAGTTCAAGCGGTTACTCAGCCGCGGGAGCCTCGGCCTCGACAGCCTTCTTGGCACGCGAGGTGGCCTGGACCTTCGTGATCTTCAGACGAGTCAGCTGCTGGCGATGACCCTTGAGGCGACGATAGCGCTTGCGCTTGTGGAACTTGAAGACAAGCTGCTTCTCACCCTTGAACTGGTCGACGATCTCAGCAGTGACCTTAGCCTTCGCAAGCTTGGCAGGATCCGTGATGATCTTCTTGCCGTCGTTCAGGAAGATGACGGGGAGCTCGACCTTGGTGCCGATCTCGCCCTCGATCTTCTCGACGTTCAGGACATCATCGGTGGCGACCTTATACTGCTTGCCGCCGGTAGAAACGATTGCGTACATTGTTTTGCCCTTCATGCATCAGTTAGTGCAACAGCCGAATATCCTAACAGGTGGTTATACGTGCGTCAACAAGGCGAAACGCATTTCACCCTGCTAATTCACAAGGACGGCACAGACGAGACCGAGATGGGAGCAGAGGTTGTCTCGCCAGCGCGCAGGGGACTCAAGAGGGATCCGTCAGCATCCTCTACGTACTGGGCAGTCCTCGTTACAGAATAGCGCGAAAACGCATGGAGTTCCTGGATTCCCGTCGAAACGATAGGACCTTCAAATTCCACGTCCGGCGTGAGCGCGCGGTCGAGGGCCGCGATGAGAATCTCGGGGCGCAGGGCGCCATCGTTGCTGATGCGCGTGTCGAGCACGATGGTGCATGGTCCCGCCTCGGTGTGACGGGACACCTCGAATCCGACGAGCGTCGAGACCAGATCGAGCGTCTTTGCCTTGCCGCTGCGGACATAGGGGATGCTCCCCTCCGAGGCGATGACGCGCAGGGCCCCCTCAAGCTGTGCGGCCGTGATGCGTAAGCGCGCGCACGAGAGATCCACCCGGTAGACGGTGCGCGTGATCTCGGCGGTGAGCGCCGGCGTGCGCAGGTCGATATAGCGCAGCTCCTGTGGGGCGAGGTCCTCCGGCGCCGCTGCGACAAGGCGCGCGAGCGCCTCGGGGGCGGCGACGTAATCGGTGAGGAATACGTCGAAGTACTCGGCATCGGAGGAGGTGCCGACGGGCAGCGCCGAGGTGAAGCCCACGCGCATATGCGGGGAGAAGCCCTGGGTCACGGCGTAGGGAAGCTGTGCGCGTCGGACGATGCGCTCGATGGTGTGCGCGAGCTCGAGGTGGCCGAGATATGCCAGCCTGCCGTGCTTGATGTAGCGGATGCGCGCACGGAAGCGCGCCTGGGTCGCCTCGCTCATTTGCGATCACCTGCCAATATGTTGTCGACGTGCAAGGTCGGGCATACGCCGCACCCCGTGCAGCTCGTGCGCGAGCAGTCGGGTGTGGTGATGCCGTCGAGCGCGCGGCGGTACTCGCGGGCAAGGTAGCCCTTCGAGACACCGGAGCTGATATGGTTCCACGGCAGGGGCTCATCGAGGCCATAGGGCGTCCCCGCGACGGCGCGCAGGTCGATGCCCGCCTCGGCGGCCGCCTCCTCCCAGCGCGCAAGGTCGAACTGCTCCGTCCAGGCGTCGAAGCGCGCCCCGCGACGCCATGCACCGAGGATCACGGGCGCGATGTCGCGCCCGCCGCGCGACAGGACCGCCTCGAGCAGCGAGGTGTCCGCATCGTGGTAGTGGACGCGCACCGCCCGGTTGCGCACGCTGTGGATGAGCAGCTGCTGGCGGCGCTTGACCTCCTCGTCGGGGGTCTGGCCGCACCATTGGAACGGCGTGGAGGCCTTGGGGATGAACACCGAGCAGGAGACGGACACCGAGATGCCGCCGCGCTGACCCTTCGGCACGACCTCGCGCGCCAGCTCGTAGGTGCGGTCGGCAAGCTCGGCGATCGCGACGATGTCCTCGTCGGTCTCACCGGGCAGGCCCATCATGAAATAGAGCTTGCAGCGGCGCCAGCCGGCCTCGAAGGCCGCGCGCGTGGCGCGCTCGAGATCGTCCTCGGTCACGTTCTTGTTGATGATGTCGCGCAGGCGCTGGCTGCCGGCCTCCGGCGCGAACGTGAGGCCGCCCTTCTTCTCCCCCGCCACGCGCGCGGCCATGTCGATGCCGAACGAATCGAGGCGCTGGCTGGGAATCGACACGCGGATGCCGGTGTCCTCCAGGCGGCGGTTCAGACGGTCGAGCACCGCGGTGCAGCAGGAATGGTCGGTGGTCGACAGCGAGGTGAGCGACACCTCGTCATAGCCCGTCCGCTCGAGGCCGGCAACGACGGCGGAGACGATCTGGTCGCTGGTGCGCTCGCGGACCGGACGGTACGTCATGCCCGCCTGGCAGAAGCGGCACCCGCGCGCGCACCCGCGTAGCACCTCGATGGACAGGCGATCGTGGACGAGCTGGGCATAGGGCACGATGGACTGGGGCACGGGGTCGGTGGCACCGAAATCGGCGACGACGCGCTTGTGGACGACCGCGGGCGCACCGTCGCGCGGCACGGCATGCCCATGGGCGCCCGCACCCTCGCCCACGACGATGTCGTAGAGGGACGGCACGTAGGTTCCCGGGATGTCGGCGAGCGCGCGCAGGATCTCCGCGCGCGGAGCCCCGGCGTCGCGCAGGCGGCGGTGCGCCTGGCAGACCTCGGGCAGATGCTCCTCGCCCTCGCCGATGAGGATAGCGTCGATGAAGGGAGCGTAGGGCTCCGGGTTGTAGACGGACGGGCCGCCGGCGAGCACGATCGGGTCGTCTTCGCCGCGGTCGGCGGACAGAAGCGGGATGCCGGCGAGATCGAGCGTCTCGAGCAGGTTCGTGACGGCCATCTCGTGGGGGATGTGCAGGCCGACCGCATCGAAGGAGGCGACAGGGGCCGCCCCCTCGAGCGACAGCAGCGGCACGCCGGCCTCGCGCATGAGGTCAGCCATGTCGACCCAGGGCACGTAACCGCGCTCGCAGGAGATGCCCTCCTGCTTGTTCAGTACGGAGTAGAGGATGGCGATGCCCTGGTTCGGCAGGCCGACCTCGTAGACATCCGGATAGATCAGGCACACCCGGTAATCGGCCTCGGCATTCGTGAGGGTCCCCCACTCGTGGTCTATGTAGCGGCTCGGCTTCTCCACGCGCGCGAGCAAAGGCTCGATCTCGGCGAACCGGCTCTCGTAGGGCATCCTCATCTAGGCAGCCTCTCCCTCGGGGCGAACGGTCTTGATGACGCCGCCGACGACGCCCTTCATACCGGCGGCGGCGCGCTTCACGGCATCGTTTGCCGGCGTATAGTCGATATCATGCTCATAGAGTGCCATGAGCGCGCGGCCCATGGCGACGGTACCGGCAGCCCCCACAAGCGCCTTCACGACGAAGCCCATGCGCGGTACCTGCCGTGCGGCGGCGCGGGCGAAGGCGCGGCACGCAAGACCGCCCGCGAGGATGCCCGCCGCCTCGTAGCCGCGCTCGGGCGCGATGGGCTTGCCGAACATGCCGGCGAGGTCGAACATCATACCGAGCTGGGCGAGCGCCATGACGGGGAAATCGGAGCCCGGGATGAACGCGAGGGCACCGGTCGCCATGTTCGTGAGCGCACAGGAGGTGATGGAGCGCATGGCCGCCGCAATACGCATGAACGGGAAGTTCGCCGCGAACGCGGTGTCCTTATCCGTCCGGTCGAGAATCCAGCGCGCGAGCGTTTCGAGCAGATGCGTCTTGTTCGTGGACGCGATGAGCCCGAGCATGGGCGTGTCATGGACGATGAAGGGCGCCTCGACGCTCGACTCGCACACCACGGCGCACGGGGCGCCCGCGACGACGATCTGCTGCACGGCGGCCTGCAGGTCATCGGAGCCGCAGGTGATGACGATCGAGATGTCGGTGTCCGTCTTGACGGACAGCTCGCCTGAGAGCGGCTGGACCCTCACGAGGGCTGCCGTCGTCTGCGGGACGAACGCATCGCGGATCGTCTCGATGAGAAACGGGGTGGCTGACGAGTCGACGAAGACGCTGACGCGGACGGGCTCGTCGGTGTCCTTGATGGCGGTGACGCCCATCTTGAGGGCGTCGGCGAGCTTATTGATGGGAATGCGCACGGTACCTCCTCAACGGTAGCGATTCAGGAACGCGGTGCTGCGGACGCAGCTTCGACGGATCAGGCGGCCTTCGCCCGGTGGCGCCAGATGGACTGGACGATGCCGACGTTGGCCATCTGCATGATCATTGAGCTGGACCCGAAGCTGATGAACGGCAGCGGGATGCCGGTGATGGGCATGAGGCCGATGCACATGCCGATGTTCTCGAGGATCTGGAACAGCCAGATGCCGACGATGCCGACGCCCACGAGCTTCAAGAACAGCGAATCGCTGCGAAACGCCACGCGGATGGTGGAGAAGATCAGCAGGGCGAACAGGGCGAGAAGCACCAGGGCGCCCACGAACCCGAACTCCTCGCACAGCAGAGCGAAGACGAAGTCGGTATGCGCCTCGGGCAGAAAGCCCTCGCCAGCCTGCGAGGCGGCTCCGATACCCTTGCCGAAAAACCCTCCGGAGCCCACGGCGATGAGGGACTGCATGAGGTTGTAGCCCGCACCCGAGGTGTCTGCCGTGGGGTCGATGAACACGAGCAGGCGGTTCATCTGGTACTGCTTGATCAGCACATCGCGTCCCAGCAGGCTGTCGACAACCGAATCGGCGGCAAGCAGGAGTGCGACGAGGCCGATGATGATGGCGATGGTCGAGAGCACCCACTCCTTCTTCGGACCGCTCATCATGATGATGATGGCGCCGGAGAAGAACACCACGAGGCCGCTGCCGAGGTCGCCCGCGACGATGACGGCCATGAAGGGGATGGCGAGCATGGCGCAGAGCTTCACGTACTCGCGCACGTTGTCGATCTTGCCGTTGTACTGGGCGCCGAGGGCGGCCACAAGAAACACCGTCAGGATCTTCGCGAGCTCGACCGGCTGGAAGGTCAGGTGGATGAACGGAATCTGAATCCATCCGGTCATGCCCTTCGCGTTATACGACAGCCCAGGGATATAGGGTGTGAAGATCACGATGATGTCTAAGATGAGCAGGGCCGTCGAGAGGTTTGCGAACCCACGGAAGTCGTAGCTCCAGCAGATGACGGCGAGCATGGCGCCGATGCCGATGCCAAGCAGGTGGCGCGAGAAGGATGCATCGGCGATGGAGAGTGATGCCGTCCAGATGACAAGCGCGCCGTAGGCGACGAGGCCCGCCGCGGCGAGCAGCACGGGAACGTTGACCATCTTGCTGAACGATCCGCGCGAGACGACCAAGCGCTTGTTCACGCGCTTCAGCGAGTCGCTTGCCGGGGCGCTCTGGGGCCGGGGGCGCGCGTTTGCCAATTGAGCCATATCGCTTCCTTTATCGAGAGCCGTCGCCCGCATCGACGGCGGCGGTGTCGGGTTGGTTGTAGATGACGCCGAGGACATGGCGCACAGCGTGAATGGCTGTGGTTCCACCGAAGCCGCCCTGTTCCACCAGCGCGGCGACGACGTACCTGGGGTCGTCGGCCGGCGCATACGTGACGAACCAGGAGTAATCGTCCTCGCCTGACTTCTGACCGGTTCCCGACTTGCCCGCGACGAGCACGTCGAGGTTCGTGAAGTGAGATGCCTGGGAGGCGGATTCCTCGTAGATAACGCCCTGGAGCGCATCTTGAACGAGATCCATATCGGATTGTTGCCGATATTCGCCGGTCAGGCGCTCGCGCGGCTCATAGCTCACCGCATCGCCCTCGCCGTCGCGGCTCACCGCAGAGAGGAACACGTGGGGCACGAACTCCTTGCCGCCGTTGGCGATGCCGGCGTAGACGCAGGCCATCTGCAGCGGGGTCACGAGGATGTCTCCCTGGCCGATGACGATGTTGCACATGTCGCCGGCGTTCCACTCGCGGTCGGCGTTCTCCCAGTTGGAGAAGTAGTCGTACTTCCACTGGGCATCGGGCACGCGCCCGGAGCTCTCCGCGGGCAGGTCCACGCCGGTCGCCTCGCCCAGCCCCCAGCGCCGAAAGACCTCCTGGAGACCCTCGGGATGCTGCTCATCGTAGTAGAAGCCCTTGCCGATCTCGTAGAACACCGGGTCGCACGACATGACGATGCCATTGCGCAGCGTCATGGGGCCGTGGCCGGAGTGGTCCCAGCAGTAGCGCCCGTTGGCCTCGCCCATGCCCGTCCACCAGCCGGTGCAGTTCGTTACGGTTTTCTCGTCCATGATGCCAAACTCGAGCGCGGCGAGCGCGGAGAGCGGCTTGATGGTCGAGGCGCTCATGTACTCGCCGGCGATAGCGCGATTCACCATGGGGTGGCCGCCGTCGTCGCTGTTGAGCACGTTCCAGACGTCGGTGGACACGCCGCCGATGAAGACGGACGGATCGAACTTCGGGGCGCTCGCCATGCCGAGGATCTCGCCGTTCGTGCAGTCGAGGCAGACGCAGGCACCGCGCGTTGCGTTCTCGTTGCCCATGTTCTTCGCGATCTCCATGGCGCGGGCGAGGCCATCCTCGCAGGCCTGCTGGATGGTGATGTCGAGCGTGAGCTTGATATCGCTGCCAGGCTCGGGCGGCACCGCGCCGGTCTGACCGGTGACGTTACCCGAGGCGTCAACCTGGACAGTCTGCTCACCTCGAATGCCCTGCAGCAGACTCTCGTACTGGATCTCCACGCCGGCCTGACCCACGATGTCTCCGGACTGGTAGGTGATGGTGCCGGCAGAGGTGTCGCCGGACTCCTGCTGCTGATCTTGGGCCTCGAGCTGCTCTTGCGTGATGGTGCCCGTATACCCGAGCACATGCGCCGCGAGCTCCCCGTGCGGGTAGACGCGCTCGGTGCGCTCGACCACCTCGACGCCGGGGAACACGCCCACGTGCTCCTGGATATAGGCGACGGTGGAGCGCCGGACGTCCGAGGCGATCGTATGCAGGCTCTGGGCGCCCTGGTTGTAGTCCTGGATGTTGCGGCGCACGGCGACATACGGCATGCCGAGCACGTTCGCCAGATGGCGCACGAGCACGGTGTCGTCGGCAAGGTCGCGATAGCCCGCCACCGTCAGGCTCGCGCGGTTCGCCACAAGCGGCTCGCCGTTGCGATCGAGGATGCGGCCTCGCGGGGCGGGCGTGGTGACGGTGCGCGTCTGGTTCTGGACGGACAGCTCCTCGTAGTAATCGGAGGAGACCATCTGCATGCTCCAAAGCTTGGCGATGATGGCGGAGAAGATGACGCCGGCGCCGGCTGCGAGCATGGTGAAGCGCCCTTTGAAGGCGACGCCGGGGGTACTTCCCTCGCCCTCAGTGGCGCGAGGGCGTGTTCCGTTTTGCGTGTCGTAGGTGAATTTACCGCCGGCGCTCCTCAGAAACAGCAGCGACCCGATGATCGCGATGATGAGGATGACGCCGGCAATGATAACGACGATGCGAGCATCCATTGCGGCCCATACCTCCTAACGCGGAATCTTGTAGCGGGACGATTTCGTGCGCGCGGTGAAGCCGCGCTGGGTGGAGGCGCCTCCCAGGATGGCGAGAAACGCCAGCGAGACGAGGGAGTTCAGCACCGTAGACGAGAGGCCGTGACCGAGCAGGGCCCATAAAAGATTCGTCTGCACACCCAGAAGGAACAGGCAGAAGCCGTAGAACAGATTCGCAGCGAACATGGCGATGACCACCAGGCGAACGGAGTCGCGCGTAAGACCGCCTAAGGCCCCGCGGGCGGAGCTCGCGATCACGAACGATGCGAAACAAAGTATGAGCGCCATGAGGCCGACGGGGGCCGCCGACGTCATGTCGTAGAACAGGCCGCAGGCGAACCCGATGATGGCCGCGGAGCCAGCCTCGCTCGACAGGGCAAGCGTGAAAGCGAGCACCATCATGAAGTTCACCGTGCCGCCGGCGATAGAAATCTGGGGGCTTAGCGCCACCTGCAGCACAGCGGCGACGATAGCTATGATCCAGACGCTCTTGACGGTGCGTGCGGGCTCCCGCAGCGGCATGGCCTCTCCCCTTTCTAAAAACGCTTAGGCTTCGGAATCGTCAGTGCCGGAATCGTTCTCATCCGCTGTGCTATCCTGCCCGCTTCCGTCAGAATCTCCCGCGGCGTTATCCGACTCCCCAGAATCACCATCTGATGCAGCAGCGGTCGCCGCGTCGTTGGCTTGGGCGACATCCTCGTCGGTCGCCACCTGATCGGCGTTGAGCGAGGTGATAACGAGTACCTCCTCGTTGTTCTCAGTAGAGGACTGGGTGCGAACCGAGATCGTGTAGTAGACGTCGTTGTCGCTCTTCTCGACCGATGTGACGGTGCCGAGGGGCAGCCCCTTCGGAAACACGCCGCCGATACCGGAGGTGATAACGATGTCGCCGACCTTGACTTCAGCTTCAGCCGGGACGTACTCGAGACGCAGACTGCCGTCGGGCTGGCCGCGGAGCATACCCTGCGCGCGCGAGCTTTGGATCATGGCCGCGACACCGGAGGTCTCGTCGTTGATCAGCAAGACAGTCGAGACGTTCAGGGCGCATTCGGTGATCTGCCCGATGACCCCATAGGCGTTGCAAACCGGCATGCCGACCGTGAAGCCGTCCGCCGACCCCTTGTCGATGGTGACCGTCTGCGTCCAGGCATCGGAGGAGCCACCGATGATGCGCGCCGCCGTGGACTGGAGATTATAGGTCGACTGCAGGCCGACAAGCGCCTCAAGGCGCGTCGCGGTCTCCTGGGCCTCGGAAAGCTCGGCGACCTTCGCGGTGAGCTCAGCGTTCTGGTCGCGCAGATCGGACAGGGTCTCCTGGGAAGCCGTGAGGTTCGAGAAGATGTTGCCGAGCGCGTTGAAAGGCGAAGCGATCACGGACCCGGCCATCTTGAGCGGGCTGGTGACGGTGACGACACCGGAGCGCACGGCATGGATGGGGCCGGTATCCCCCTCACGTATATAGAACGTCAGAAGGAGCACCGACAGCACACATAAAACAATCAACGGGCGTAATCCCGTTGATTGCTGTTTCGTATTCAGATGCGAGGAAGGGTACTTCTGGGTACGAGGCAACCTGTAACAATCCTCCCGAATTAAGCGTTGCTCTGGACGAATCCGCCGTCGAACGCGTTGGCCTCGAGCACGCGGGCGCAGCCGTTGACGACGTTATCGAGGGCGGTCGGGCTCACGTTCACCGCGACGCCGGTCTCGTCACGCAAGCGCACATCGAGACCGCGCAGCAGCGCGCCGCCGCCGGTGAGCAGGATTCCGTAGTACATGAGGTCCGAGGCGAGATCGGGCGGCGTGGCGTCGAGTGCCTCCTTGACGGCCTTTGTCATCTCGTCGAGCGGCTTGTTGAGTGCACGCCGGATCTCCTCGCTCTCGATGCGCACGGTCTTCGGCAGACCGGAGATGACGTCGCGGCCGTT
Organism: Collinsella tanakaei; assembly: GCF_016902615.1. Taxonomy (GTDB): domain Bacteria; phylum Actinomycetota; class Coriobacteriia; order Coriobacteriales; family Coriobacteriaceae; genus Collinsella; species Collinsella tanakaei_A. The sequence continues at coordinate 2,940 of NZ_JACJMB010000041.1, read as the reverse complement.
GACCTCGACGTCGAGCTCGTCTTTCAGCGGGACCGCGGAGCCGACTTTGATCTTGATGTCCTCGGCGGTGCGCTCGCCGATAGCGAGGTTGTACGCGTCGCGGACATGCGACAGGATGGCCTGATCGAACTCGTCGCCGGCGATGCGGATGGACTGCGACACGACGATGCCGCCCATGGCGATGACCGCGACCTCGGTCGTGCCGCCACCGATGTCGACGACCATGGAGCCGGTCGGCTCCTCGACGGGCAGGTCGGCGCCGATCGCTGCCGCCATGGGCTCCTCAATCAGATACGCCTGGCGGGCACCGGCGGAGATGGTCGCTTCGAAGACGGCGCGCTTCTCGACGCTCGTGACGCCGGAGGGGACGCACACGACGACGCGGGGACGCGGGGTCCAGGGATAGCGCTTCTCGCTCGCCTTGTCGATGAAGTAGCGCAGCATCGCCTCGGTGACGTCGAAGTCGGCGATGACGCCGTCCTTCAGGGGACGCACCGCGACGATGTTGCCCGGCGTGCGGCCGAGCATGCGCTTGGCGTCGATACCCACCGCGAGGATGCGTTCATCGTTCTTATCGATGGCCACGACGGAGGGCTCGCGGATGACGATACCCTTGCCGCGCACCGATACCAAGGTGTTGGCCGTGCCGAGGTCGATGGCAAGATCGCCCCCGTACGAACCGAAAAACATGTCCATCAAAGAAAACAAAACCGCTCCTCGGGTCTTGTGGTGTGCCGGTATGCACGTTGCATGCGCATCTAGGAGTGTAGTGCATCTCCACCGCGCCGCGCACCGGTAGGCGCGCGGACGGCAAAGAATACACTACTCGAGAGCTGAGGCGCTAGACGGTTGCCTCCTGGGCGCCGGTATCGTCGGTGGTGCCGGCATCCGCAGCATCCCCGGCCGCACCCTCATCGGTCGCACCCTGGTCGGTACCATCGGTCGAGCCCTCGCCGAGATCACCGAAATCCATCGTCATGGTCTCGACCGCCCAGCCGATGTGGTTCGAGCTGCGGACGAAGTGCACATCGTAGGTGACCGTACCGCCCTGCGCGAAGGCGACATCCACCGTCGCGTCGCTTTCGGTCATGCCGGCATCGAGACCGGTGACAGTCGGGGTCGCCTCGCCCAGACCGGAGATGTTGCTCACGATCATGGACTTCGCCTCGTCGGAGAGGTTCGGGGATAGGTACTGATCGTAGTCATCGGAGCCGTCGGCCACCGCGGTGAACAGACCGGAGATGGCGTCCTGCTGCGACGGGAAGCCGAAGCCGCGGGTGTAGGCGAACGCCGCACCACCGACTGCTAGGACGAGCAGGATCAAGATGACGATGAAGACCTTGAGGCCCGTGTGGCGATGCTTGCGGCGGACCTTCGCAGCGCGACGGTCCTGCTGGATCATCTCGGACTCGGTGATGGTGAAGAAGCCGGTGTCTGAGGGGTCGGGCATGAAGTTGCCTGTGGTGCCCATGGGATCGAGCGGGTCGACCGCCGCGGCGGGCATGCTCTGGGACGTAGCCGGAGACGGCTGCTGCGGTGCCGCGGGCGTGATGGAAGCTTGGGCGTTGACCGTATCGCGAGCGCGCTCGAACTCCTGCTGCTGGTCGGGGGTGAGCTGGTAAATACCATCGGCGGTGGCGCGGCCGAACGCATCGACCGCATCGGACATGCGCCCGGCTGCCGCATAGGCGCACCCGAGACCCGCCTGGATCGTGCGCGGGTCGTCATGGGCGCTCACGTAGTCAAGGGCGGTGAGGTAGGATTCGACGGCATCGTCGGGACGGCCGAGCTTGATGAAGCAGTCGCCCAGGCTCGCGAGTGCAGAGGAGGGCGCGGGGTTCGCGCCGTCGATAGCGGCAGAGCGGAAGGCGACGCCGGCCTCAGCCGTGCGGCCGAGCTTCATGAGGGCATTGGCCAGACCGAGGTAGGCCTTATAGGGCGTGGCGTAGATGGTGTCCTTCGTCGCGGCGGTGAACGACTCGACGGCCCCCTCGAGGTCGCCGGTGGCGGCGAGCGCCTTGCCGCGGTTCGTGAGCAGCGCGCCGGCCTTGCCGTAGCGCGTGTCGGCAAGGGCCTCGGTATAGGCCTGGGCCGCATCCGCATACAGGCCGAGCTTCATGAGCGAGTTGCCGCGAAGGTGATCGGCCTCGCCGCACGGCTCGTTGGGCTCCTTGGCGGCGAGGAACATCTGAGCGGCGGCGGAATAGTCGCCAGCGCGGTAGGCGGCGCGGGCGCGATCAAAATACTGTGCGTTCACTACTGCTCCTTATGGACGATATCGACATGGACGATCTCATCACCGGCGCGGAGGCTCTTGATGACATCGAGACCCTCGATGGTGGTGCCGAACACAGTGTAGCCCGAATCGAGCGCATGCTGCGGGCCCAGGCAGAAATAGAACTGGGAGCCAGCGGAATCGGGGTGCTGCGAGCGCGCCATGGCAAGCGCGCCGTCGACGTGGCTGTTGTGCGGGTTGGTGGCGAACTCGGCCTTGATGCAGTACCCGGGGCCACCCGTGCCGGGGCGACCGTCGGGCCCGGGCCGCCCGGCGGCGACATCCTCGCCGGACATGTTGCGGGTGTTCGGGTCTCCGCCCTGGATGACGAACCCGGGCACATAGCGATGGAACTTCAACCCATCGTAGAAGCCGGAGGTTGCGAGCTCGCAGAAGTTCGCGACGTGAATGGGCGCCCCCGCGCCGTCAAGCGCGACGCGAATCGTGCCACGCGAGGTCTCGATAACCGCGACCTCGTCACCGACAACCGGATAGGTGGGCTCATATAGTCTTTTTCCGAACATCGCGGGACCCCTTCGGCGTATCGAGGTGTACATATCTCGATAATCTTACCAAAACGTATGGGATTCACACGTTTGGCATAGACAAGTTGCCGGGGTGTGTCCTCATCGGGGACGGGGTAGTTTGGTGCCACGCGGAGGGCG
>NZ_JACJMB010000005.1 GCF_016902615.1 Collinsella tanakaei | reverse complement strand
GCGCGACATCGCCCCGGTGGCACCAAACCACCCCGCCCCCGATGGAGACAAGGGAGATGCATGGTTTGTGAAGAGCTTGCATTCTGGACGGTAGTGGTCAAAATATGGATTTGCCTGCGGCCATTCCGAAGAAGTCGCTCTCACGGGCTTCACCAGCTCGGGTCGTTGGCGTATGATAACAACTTGTTTGTCTGTAGTTGCAGCTGAATGCTGCGTAGTTGGAGGAGTTTTAAGTGGCAGTTAAGATCCGCCTCGCTCGTCATGGTTCCCACAAGCGTCCGTACTATCGCGTTGTCGTTGCCGACGCCCGTTCGCCGCGCGACGGTCGTTTCATCGAGGAGGTCGGTCGCTACAACCCGCTGACCAACCCCAAGACGATCAACCTCGACATCGAGAAGATCAACGACTGGAAGTCCAAGGGCGCTCAGCTCACCGACGCCGTGGCCGCCCTGGTCCGCGCCGCCGAGGAGGGTCCGAAGACCGAGACCGTCGTCAAGAAGTCCAAAAAGCAGCTCGCCCGTGAGGCCGAGGAGGCCAAGAAGGCCGCCGAGGCTGCCGCTGCCGAGGCTGAGGGCACCGAGGAGTAACGTTGTCCGAAGAGCTCAACGAGAGCGTCGAGACACCCGAGGAGCTCGAGGGCGCAGAGGGGATGCTGTCCGATCGCATCGCCGACCTCGTCGAGTACCTCGTTGTCAACATTGTCGACGACGCCGATGCGGTGAGCCTTGAGGTGATCGATAGCGAGACCTCCTCGACTATCGAGGTCATGGTCGCTCCTGACGACGTGGCCAAGGTCATCGGCCGTCACGGTCGGACCATCAAGGCGATTCGCACGCTGTCCCGGGCGCTTGCAGCCCGGCTCGGCACTTCGGTTGAGGTAGAGGTCTTGGGGTAGCCTTGACGATTGCTTATCGAAACATAGCCCGTGTGGTCGCACCCCACGGGATCAAGGGGGAGGTCACCGCGGAACCGCTGCGGGGCCTTCCTTTCCTTTTGCATGAGGGCATGACGGTCGCGCTTACGCCGCCGGCGCTCAACCGCGACCGCTTCTGCCGCGTCATCTCGACCGACGCGGCAAGCGGGCTCACGGCGTTTTCGGGCATTGACTCTCTCGACGCCGCGGAGGGCATCGCCGGCTGCTATGTGCTCGCCTGCACCGATGAGGTCGACGCGGGGCCGCTGGTGGCCGCAGCCGACGACCTTATCGGGCGCACCGTCATCGATGCGCGCTACGGGGAGCTCGGCCGCATCATCGAGATCATGGAGACACCCGCCAACGACGTGTGGGTGTGCGACGGGGGCGCCTACGGCGAGGTCCTCGTACCCGTCATCGAGCCGGTCCTCGATGCCATTCCCGAGGCGGGTGCTATCTCCGTGCACGTGATGGACGGCATCGTGGACGCTCCGGCGCCCGAGGCCGACGCCGGAAAGTAGGGGGAGACCATGCTCATCGAGACCCTGTCGGTGTTCCCCGAGATGTTCGAGCCGGCCATGTCGACGTCCATTCTCGGGCGCGCGCGGCGCTCCGGCCTTTTCGACTTCGCCGCCTACGACCTGCGCGACTGGACGCACGACCGCCACCGCACCGTCGATGACGAGCCCTATGGCGGGGGCCAGGGCATGCTCATGAAGGTCGAACCGCTCGCAGAGGCGATCGACGACATCGCGAGCGTGGGACCGAGGCCCCATGTGGTCTTCTTCACGCCCTGCGGCGACGTGTTCGACCAGACGGTCGCCGAGCGCCTGTCCCACGAGGAGCGCCTGCTGTTTGTCTGCGGCCGCTACGAGGGGATGGATGAGCGGGCATACGCATATGCAGACGACCGCCTCTCGATCGGCGACTACGTGCTCACAGGCGGCGAGCTCGCCGCCATGGTCGTGACCGATGCCGTCGTCCGGCTTCTTCCCGGGGCTTTAGGCGACGAGATGTCGAACGTGGACGAGTCCTTCTCGACGGCCCCCTCAGGCGGTCTGCTCGAGTACGCTCAGTACACGCGCCCGGCTGAGTTTCGCGGCGCGCGCGTCCCGGACATCCTGCTGTCGGGCGACCATGCCAAGGTGGATGCCTGGCGGCGCGAGAACGCCATCGAGCGAACCTGCCGCTGGCGGCCCGACCTGATCGGGCGCGCCGACCTGAGCGCGCCGGAGCGCGCGCGGGCGGAAGAGCTCATCGAGCGCTTTCACGGCGCCGCATCTGCTAACGACGGTGAAGAGGAGGAGACGGTATCGTGACATCGAACGGCAACTCGTTTTTCCGCAGCATCCTCGAATGGGTGGTCATCTTCGCCATCGCCATCGGGGCCATGCTGCTCATCCGCACCTATGTGGTCGAGCCCTACGTCGTGCCGACCGGCTCCATGGAGACGACCATCGAGATCGGCGACCAGGTGTTCGCCGAGAAGGTGACCATCAATCTCGGCAACATGCCCCAGGCCGGCGACATCGTGGTCTTCCATAACCCCGACGCCACCAACGAGCACGATGTTCTCGTGAAGCGCGTCATCGCCACCGCGGGGCAGACCGTCGACTTCCAAGACGGCAAGGTCGTCGTCGACGGGCAGGTTCTCGACGAGCCCTATGCGCAGGGCAGCTCCTACCCGCTGGCCTCGCAGGCACCCGGCGTTGCGCTGAGCTATCCCTACACGGTGCCCGAGGGGTGCGTGTGGATGATGGGGGACAACCGCGAGAACTCCGCCGACTCCCGCTATTTCGGACCCGTCTCGCAAGACGAGCTCATCGGCATCGCGGTCGTGCGCTATTGGCCATTGAACCGCATCGGCCTGCTGTAGGCCACCGCACGCGTCCAGCGCCTGGAGCTTTCAGGATTAATTTGCAACCACTGCGTTTCAGCCCATCCGCGCGTGTGCCGGATGGGCTATCATTTTGGACCGTATGAACATACTCGTCGAGGGGAACACAAGGATGGACAATTCCGCCCTCTCCTTCCAGGAGATCATCCTGCGCCTCCAGCAGTACTGGGGCTCACACGGCTGCGTCATCATGCAGCCCTACGATTCCGAGGTCGGCGCCGGCACGTTCCACACCGCAACGACCCTGCGCAGCCTCGGTCCCGCCGCATGGCGCACCTGCTATGCGCAGCCCTGCCGCCGTCCCGCCGACGGCCGCTACGGTGAGAATCCCAACCGCATGCAGCACTACTACCAGTTCCAGGTGCTCATCAAGCCGAGTCCCGCGAACTCGCAGGAGCTCTACCTCGACTCGCTGAAGGCCATCGGCCTCGACCCGGCCGACCACGACGTGCGCTTCGTCGAGGACGACTGGGAGTCTCCGACGCTCGGCGCCTGGGGTCTCGGCTGGGAGGTCTGGCTGAACGGCATGGAGGTCACTCAGTTCACCTACTTTCAGCAGGTGGGCGGCATCGAAGTCGATCCCGTGCCCGTCGAGATCACCTACGGTCTCGAGCGCCTCGCCATGTACGTCCAGAACGTCACCTCCGTCTACGACCTCGTCTGGAGCTATCTGCCCGACGGCACGCCCATGACCTACGGCGACGTGTTCCTGGAGAACGAGCGCGAGTTCTCGGCATACAACTTCGAGGTCGCCAACGTCGAGATGATGCGCCAAAAGTTCGACGACTACGAGCGCGAGTGCCATTCCTGCCTCGAGGCGAAGCTGCCGCTGCCGGCCTACGACTGCGTCATGAAGTGCAGCCACGCCTTCAACATCCTCGATGCCCGCGGCGCCCTGTCCGCCGTCGAGCGCGCCAACTACATCCTGCGCGTCCGCACCGTGGCCAAGGCCTGCTGCGAGGCCTATCTGGCCGAGGTCGCCGGCGAGAAGCATACCGAAGGGGAGGTCGCCTAACATGGCAGAGATCCGTGACGTTCTGTTCGAGATCGGTACGGAGGAGATGCCCTCCGCGCCGCTCATGAATGCCGTGAAGCAGCTGCCGAAGCTCGTAGCTGGCGGTCTCGACGCCGCCGGGCTCGCCCATGGCGACATCCGCGTGCTCTCCACGCCGCGCCGCCTGGCGGTCCTCACCTCCGTGGCGACCGAGACCGAGGCGGTCCACGAGGTGAAGCGCGGCCCTGCGGCCACTATCGCCTTCGACGAGAACGGAGAGCCCACGAAGGCGGCGGCGGGCTTTGCCCGCAAGTGCGGCATCGACGCCTCCGCGCTCGTGCGCCGCGAGGACACCGACGGCCGCGAGTATGTCTTCGCCGAGAAGGACATTCCGGCGGCTCCCGCCATGCCGCTGCTCTCGACCCTGTTCCACGACGTGATCGCGAACCTCGAGTGGCCGAACTACCGCAGCCAGCGCTGGGGCTCCACGCACGAGACGTTCGTGCGCCCGATCCGCTGGATCTGCGCGCTGATGGGTTCCGAGGTCATCCCGGTGACGTATGCCGACGTGACCTCCTCCAACACGACGCGCGGCCACCGCGTGCTCGGCCCCGGAGACCACATCGTTGCGGAGCCCGCCGTCTACGAGCAGGTGCTCGAGCAGGCGGGAGTCCTGTCCGAGGAGCGGCGACGCTCCGTCATCGACGAGGGCATCGCCAAGATCGAGGCCGAGCGCGCCGGAGCGCACGTCGACACCCCGAAGAAGGTGCTCGACGAGGTCGTGAACCTCTGCGAGTGGCCGACGGTGCTCGTGGGCAAATTCGACGAGGAGTTCCTCGCCGTCCCGCATGAGATCATCTGCGAGTCCATGCTCTCGAACCAGCGGTACTTCCCGATCTACGACGTCGAGGGCAACCTCACGCGCGAGTTCGTCGTCGTGGGCAACGGCAAACCGGAGAACGCCGAGCGCATCATCGACGGCAACGAGCGCGTCGTGCGCGCCCGTCTTTATGACGCGAAGTTCTTCTACGACGAGGACCTCAAGGTCCCGCTGGAGGAGTTCCGCAGCCGTCTTGCCTCCGTCGGCTTCCAGGAGAAGCTCGGAACGGTACTGCAGAAGTCCGAGCGCATGGAGGATCTGGCGCTCGCCATCGCCCAGGCCGCCCATATTGGCGCCCATGCGGCATCCGACGCCCAGCGCGCCGCGCATCTCGCCAAGGCCGACCTCGTGAGCTCCGCGGTCGTGGAGTTCACGAGCCAGCAGGGCGTCATGGGCGGCTACTACGCCCTGGCGGCGGGAGAGTCCCCTGAGGTCGCCGCCGCCATCCGCGACCACTACCGTCCGCGGTTCGCCGGCGACGATCTGCCCGAGGGCATCGCCGGCTGCATCGTGGCGGTCGCCGACAAGCTCGACACCATCGCCGGCATGTTCGCCATCGACGAGCCGCCCACCGGCTCCAAGGACCCCTTCGCGCTTCGCCGCAGCGCCATCGGTATCCTGAACATCCTGCGCGAGCGCCTGCACTGCGGGTACGAGGAGCTCGTCGGCCCCGCGCTCGACGCTTATGCCGAGCAGGGCCTCGCCTTCGACCGCGACGCCGTCGCCGCCTCCGTGTGCGCCTTTATCAAGGGTCGTATGGAGCAGATGGCCCGCGACGAGAAGATCTCGGCTGACACCGTCGCCGCCGTCTCCGCCGGCTCGGTTTGCGCACCGGTCGATTACTTCGCGCTCGCCCACGCCCTCGAGGACGCGCGCGAGAGCGACCCGGAGGCGTTCGAGAACCTCGCGACCGCATACGCCCGCGCGAGCCATCTCGCCGACGGCGCCCTCGGCTGCGATGTCGACGCCGCCCTCATGGGGGAGGCCGAGCTCTCGCTCATGCACGCCACGGACGCCGCGCGCGAGTACGTCCAGACCGCCCTTGCCGACAAGGACTTCAAGGCGGTCATCTCCGGCCTGGCCGGTCTCCGCGAGCCCATCGACCGCTTCTTCGATGACGTCATGGTCATGGACGACGACCAGGCGCTTCGCGAGAACCGCCTGCGCCTGCTCAACCGCTTCGAGGCCGTCTTCAGCGGCATCGCCGACATGGGCGCCCTCGCGAAGAGGAAGTAGTCTACACCCCCTTGAAGCTCGAGCGCGTCCCGCCTGCCTCGCAAGACGGCTCCGGCGGGACGCGGTGTGCGTTCATCACAGGAACTACGCGACTTCGGCCTTGCGCAGCCTTTCGGCTTGCGTATAATAGTCACGTTTGTTCAACCCATGTGTCGTCACGAGCGTGCGGCACCTCTGGCAAGAGTTAGGAATCGATTATGGATTACATCCGCGCAATCGAGCGCCAGGATATCCGCGAGGATATCCCGCAGGTCCGCGTTGGCGACAACGTGAAGGTCCACTACCGCATCAAGGAAGGCGACCGCGAGCGTATCCAGGTCTTCCAGGGCGACGTCATCCGCATGAGCGGTGGCTCCTCCCGCGAGACCTTCACCGTCCGCAAGATCTCCTTCGGCATCGGTGTCGAGCGTACCTTCCCGCTGCACAGCCCGAAGATCGCCAAGCTCGAGGTCATCCGTCACGGCCGTGTCCGTCGCGCTAAGCTCTACTACCTGCGCGACAAGATCGGCAAGGCCGCTCGCATCCCCGAGAAGCGCTAGTCGATTCGCAAACAGGAAGCCGTCCTTCGGGGCGGCTTTTTTCATGTACCGATTTCGCGCGAACCACAGATGGCGTGCGGCTCCTGTTTTCAGCACACGACCCCTCGCGCTATCCTTGGGGGAGCAAAAGACAGCAAGCGAGGGGATGCAGATGGCGAACATGACGAGCTCGCGGCCGGCGAGCCAAATCGCTGCCGAGTTGAAAAGCGCCCAGATCGAGGAGATCGAGGACCTCGCGCTGAGGTATCGCGAAGACCCGCGCGTACAGGTGCAGAAGGCCCTCGCGAGCGCCCTTCGCCGCCTCGAGAAGACCCGGGCCGAGCAGCAGCGCGTCGAGCAGATGTACCGGACTATGGCTGAGCTCGGCGGCACGGGTGTCGTCGTGGGCGTCGACGAGGTCGGCCGCGGCTCCGTTGCCGGTCCGCTGACGGTCTGCGCCGTCCAGCTTCCCGCAGAACCCATCATCTGGGGCCTGAACGACTCCAAGCAGCTCACGCCCGCCCGCCGCGAGGCGCTCGCCGCCCGCATCGCCGAGGTTGCGCTCGCGATCGGCATCTACCATGTTCCTCCCGAGGATATCGACCGTGACGGCATGGCCAAAAGCCTGCGCGTGGCCGTCGCCGGCGCCGTAGCCGACACGGGCGTCGCCCCTGACCGCGTCCTCATGGACGGCAATCCCTTGGGCGCCGTGCCCGGCGAGGTCGACGTAGTGCATGGCGACGCCACGGTGGCCTGTATCGCCGCCGCCTCGATCGTGGCCAAGGTCACCCGAGACGAGATGATGATCGAATACGACGCCGAGTATCCCGGCTATCACCTCGCGCAGTCGAAGGGCTACGCCTCGGCCGAGCACATCGCGGCCATCCGCGAGCACGGCCTGACCCCCATCCATCGGGTGAGCTTCTGCGGAAACTTCCTGGAAACCGCACGTCTGTTCTAGGTTCCCACCGCTCGCACACGCCGCTTCCGTACCTGCCGGAGGACAGGGTGCGAGCATCGCGGTTGGACGCAGAACCGCATCAGCGCAGCATCCTGTCCGTCAACGGTTGCCTTTCGCGCCCTTCGCTGTCGGGACGCACGTCAACACTGGCGCGCACCCGACAGAAAGGAGCGATTATGCTGGAGCGTACACGGCACGGACGGGATCGGAACTGGGACCTGCTGCAGGCGATGCTGGACGATCCCGATGCCCTGGAGGAGCTCACGACAAGCGAAGTCGGACGGGTGGGGGAGGCGCTCGCGCTCGCCTACCTTGAAGATCGCGGCTACACACTGGAGGAGCAGAACTACCGGTGCTCCGAGGGCGAGGCGGACCTCATCATGTTCGATGAACAGTCTGAGGAGATCGTGCTGGTCGAGGTGAAAACCCGGCGCGCGAGAAGGGGAGCGCGCGACATGTTCCCCGAGCTCGCGGTCGACGAGCGCAAGCGGGAGCGCTACGCCCGCATCGCCGCCCGGTTCTGCATGGAGAACTTCCCGGTGTTCGCCATCCGCTTCGATGTGATCGGGGTCTCGTTGAAACCGGGCCCCTATGCCGAGGTCGAGCACCTCGTCGGAGCCTACGAATGGGACAGCGAGCGATGAGCGGATACGGGGTGTTCGCCGTCCACGCCGCGTGCGTCCGCGGCGTCGAGGCGGTGCCCGTGACCGTAGAGGTGTCCATGGCCGATGGACTCCCGGGCATCGCGATCGTCGGCATGGCGGATTCGAGTGTGCTCGAGGCGCGCGGCCGCATCCGGTGCGCCCTGCGCTCGGCAGGCTATTCTGTTCCCCGGAAATCCATCACGGTGAACTTGGCGCCCGGCGACATGCGCAAGACGGGCTCGGGGCTCGATCTGCCCATCGCCGTCGCCATTCTTGCCGCCTCCCATCAGATTCCCGCACGCGGCATCGATCGCTGCCTGTTCGTGGGCGAGCTCGCCCTGGATGGCTCGGTCTGCCCGGTTCGCGGCGAGGTCGCCTACCAGATGCTCGCCCGCGAGCGCGGCCTTGCCCTTGTGAGCCCGCAGGCAGACACCCACGTACACATCGAGGGCATCGAGCACGGCTGCCTGGCGCACTTGGGGCCGCTGCGCGCCGGCATCGACGAGGCGGTGTCCGCGGCCAGGCAACCCCCTGAATCCTCCACCGCACCTGATGAGACCCTCGATTTCTCAGACGTGGTGGGCCAGGAGGTCGCCAAGCGCGGCATGGTCATCGCAGCGGCAGGGGAGCTCGGCCTGCTCATGGTCGGTAGCCCCGGTTCGGGCAAGACGATGCTCGCGCGCCGCATGACGTCCATCTTGCCCGCCATCGATGAGCGGGCGCGCCGAGAGGCCCTCTGCATCCACTCGGTGTGCGGCGAGGACCTGCGCGGCCTGCTTGCGGGGACCCGTCCGTTTCGCAGCCCGCACCACAGCATCTCGGCGGCGGGACTTGTGGGCGGCGGACGGCCGGTGCGTCCCGGGGAGATCAGCCTGGCGCATGGCGGGGTGCTGTTTCTCGACGAGCTGTCCGAGTTTCCCTCGAATGTCTTGCAGACACTGCGCCAGCCCATGGAGGCGGGTTCTGTCCGGATCGTACGCGTGGAGGGCGCCTACACGTTTCCCGCACGGTTCCAGCTGCTCGCCGCCTCGAACCCCTGTCCCTGCGGCTACCTGGGGGACCGCGAGGTGCCCTGCACCTGCGCGCCGTCGGCTATCCAGCGCTACCGGGCGAAGCTCGCCGGACCGCTCGCCGACCGCATCGATATCTCCATCGATGTCTTTCGACCCGACCCGGAGGCGATCGTGCGCGGAGCGCAGGGTATGGGCTCGGCCGAGATGCGCGCTTTGGTCGAAGCTGGCCGGGCCTATCGGCGTTCCCGCGAATCTGCGCACGCCGCTTGCCACGACATCCGCGGGACCGACGGGGCGATCGCGGCGTTCGATCTCGATGAGGATGCAGGCGAAACGCTCGTCGCCCTGGCACGCGGCTCCCACCTCACCGGCCGCGCCATGATCCGACTGTGCCGCATCGCGCGCACGATCGCCGACATCGCCCAGGAGGCGCTCGTTAGGCGCGACCACATCCTCGAGGCGTCCATGTTCAGGAGGTCATCTGATGACGAAGCATAATACGCGCATCGAGATCCACCTCGGTGACGCCAATTATCCTGAAAGCCTGCTCGACCTGCCCGCGCCGCCGCGAGCCCTCTATGTCCGCGGGGACCCCGCCGTGCTGCACACCCCCGCCCTTGCCATCGTGGGCGCACGGAGCGCCACGCCCTATGGCCTCGCCGTGGCGGAGGCCATGGCGACCGTCGCCGCGGAATCCGGCATCACCGTGGTCTCAGGCGGCGCCCGCGGCTGCGACCATGCGGCGGGGGCAGCCTGCCTGCGCGCGCATGGGCGCCACGTCGTCGTGCTCGGCTGCGGGGCGGATGTCGTCTACCCGCGCTCATCGGCACCCCTCATCGACCGAACGCTGGACGAAGGAGGCGCGGTCGTTTCGCTCGAGCGATGGGGCACGACCCCTCGGCCCTACATGTTCCCCAAGCGCAACCGCGTCATCGCGGCGCTCGCCCGCGCAGTCTGCGTGACCGAGGCGGGCCTGCCGTCCGGCACGTTCTCCACGGCCGATACGGCCACGGAGATCGGCCGTGAGATCCTTGCCGTGCCGGGATCGATCTTAAGCCCCACCTCACGTGGTGCGAATCAGCTCATCGCGAACGGCGCATGCTGCATCGTCGACGAGGAGTCGCTTGAGGTCGCGATCTCACGAATCTTCGGCACGCTGCGCCACGTTCTGCCCGAGCATCCGAGCGCACTGGGGCCTGACGAGCGCGACGCCCAGCTCATGGCTGCCCTCACGGCGAGTCCCCTGCGGGCAGACGACATAGCAGCCATGCTGGGCATGGACCCCGTCTCATGCCTCTCCTACCTCTCCGGGCTCGTCGTTGAGGGCCGAATCGAGCGGCTCGTTGATGGAAGGTTTTCGCCGACGGTCACCGCGCTCCACGAGATGTCGGCAATCATGCACAATAGGTAGGATTGCAACAACGACGATGGGGAGGACCGATGGACGAGATGCGCGCGATCGTGGTGGGCGGCGGCCTGGCGGGAAGCGAATGCGCCTGTCAGCTTGCCGATCGCGGGGTCAGAGTGCGCCTGTACGAGATGAGGCCGAACACCTCCTCGCCTGCGCACCATACCGACCACCTCGCCGAGCTCGTCTGCTCCAATTCGTTCAAGTCGACCCGCTTCGACTCGGCAGCGGGCCTGCTCAAGCATGAGCTCGAGCAGATGGGCTCCGTCCTCATGTCCTGTGCTCAGCGCGCCGCCGTTCCCGCCGGCGGCGCGCTCGCCGTCGACCGCGAGCGCTTCTGCGCCCTCGTCGAGGCCGAGGTCGCCGCGCGCCCGCTCATCGAGGTTGTGCGTGAGGAGGTCACCTCCATACCGCAGGGCCCTGTCGTCATCGCCGCAGGCCCCCTGTGCTCGCCTACGCTCTCTCAAGCGGTTCACGAGCTCGTGGGCGGCGAGTCCCTCTCGTTTTTCGATGCGGCCGCGCCGATCGTGGACGCCTCCACCCTCGATATGGACGTGCTCTTCCGCCAGTCGCGCTATGACGAGGCGGGTCGGGGCGATTACCTCAACGCGCCGATGAACAAGGAGGAGTACGAGGCCTTCATCGAGGCCCTCGTCGGCGCCGAGCGCGTCGTGCTCAAGGACTTCGAGACCGGCGACCTGTTCCAGGCCTGCCAGCCGGCAGAGGAGGTCGCGCGCAAGGGCATCGACGCCATCCGCTTCGGCGCGATGAAGCCGGTCGGCCTGAGCGATCCGCGCACCGGCAGACGCCCCTGGGCCGCCGTGCAGCTGCGCGCGGAAAACGAGGCCGGCACCGCCTACAATCTCGTCGGCTTCCAGACGAACCTCACCTTCCCCGAGCAGCGCCGCGTCTTCCGCATGATCCCCGGCCTGGAGCACGCCGAGTTCTTCCGCTACGGCGTCATGCACCGAAATACCTTCGTCGATGCGCCCCGCGTGCTCGACGGCACCTTCCGCGTGCCCGGCACGAGCGTGCGCCTCGCCGGCCAGATCACCGGCACGGAGGGCTACACGGAGGCCATCGCCTCCGGCCTGCTCGCGGCGCTGAACACGTATGCGGACCTCATCGGCGCGCCGGCGCTCGAGCTTCCCGCCACGGGCGCCCTGGGTTCGCTGGTGGCCTACGCGACGGACCCCGCCACCGTCGACTACCAGCCGATGCACGTGAACTTCGGCATCGTGCCGCCACTTGAGGACGGACGGCGTCGCTCCAAGCGCGACCGCTATGCCGCCTATGCCGAGCGGGCCGAGCGCGACCTTACCGCCTACCTTGCGACCAGGGGCGACCTCGGTCTCGCACAAGAGGAGTAGGCGTGGCCGCGGCTGATGGAACCGCCTTTGCCGACCTGATCGACTCGTTTCTCAGATACTGCGAGAGCGTGCTCGGCGAGTCGCCCGAGACGATTCGGGCCTACACCTCGCATCTGGCCGCGTATGAGCGGTGGCTTGCGCGCGAGGGCGTCGACGGCCGAGCGGTCGGCGTGCGCGACCTCCGCCGCTACCTTGCCGACCTTCGCAGCGCGCGGTATGCACCGCGCACCGTCGCCGCGCACTTCTCCTCCATCCGCTCGCTCTACGGCTGGCTCGCCGAGACCGGGGAGGTGGCGTCGGACCCCGCCTCGGCCCTGTCCGCCCCGAAGCTTCCGCGCTCGCTGCCCCGCGCGCTTGCGCACGAGCAGCTCGCCGCCCTGCTCGCCGCCCCCGACCTCACCTGCGCCGACGGGGTGCGCGACGCCGCCATGCTCGAGCTGTTCTACGCGTCGGGCGCGCGCATCTCGGAGCTGGCGGGCCTCGAGGTGCAAGATATCGATGCCCGCACGGGATCGGTGCGCCTGTTCGGCAAGGGGAGGAAGGAGCGGATCGTGCCCATCCACCGGCGCGCGCTCGACGCGCTCTCCCGCTACGTCGACACCGCGCGCCCCGAGCTGCTCGCGCGCGCCAAGGGGGCACCTGCGCGCACCCGTGCGCTGTTCATATCCGGACGGGGCGCGCCCATGTCGGTGGCAAGCCTGCGCTACCGCTTCAAGGTGCTCGCGCGCGCCGCGGGCCTGCCGTCCGACGTGAGCCCGCATGCGCTGCGCCATACGTTCGCCACGGACCTGCTGGAGGGCGGGGCGGATCTTCGCAGCGTCCAGGAGCTCCTTGGCCACGCGAGCCTGCAGACGACCCAGGTCTACACCCACGTCACCCCGGAGCGCCTGAAGGCGGCCGTGGCCCAGGCCCACCCACGCGCAGCCGGGGCTGCCGGCGACCGCTAGGGCTGCCGGCCGCCGCCGTGGCCAGACGGCACCACAAGCTGCACACATCGCGTGCATTGCGGTTGGATTTATATACCGTAGCTGCTATCATGCTTCAGGTTGCGCTTTTGCGCGACTGCACCTATCACACACGTGCGGCTACTCGCGAGCCGTGGTGCCCGGGGCATCGGTAGCTCAAGCCCGGGTGGCACGCGAGGCTGGATGCCTGCACGGAGGCGAACCACAGGAGGTACACCATGGCTACCAAGATCAATATCCGCACTCTTCTCGAGGCCGGCTGCCACTTCGGTCACCAGACCCGTCGCTGGAACCCCAAGATGCGCCCCTACATCTTCGGTGAGCGCAACGGCATCTACATCCTCGACCTCAAGCAGACCATCGTCTCGGCCGACGCTGCCTACACGTTCCTCAAGAACACCTGCGCCCACGGCGGCAAGGTCCTGTTCGTCGGCACTAAGAAGCAGGCTCAGGAGGCCGTGAAGGCCGCTGCCGAGCGCGCCGGCATGCCCTACATCAACCAGCGCTGGCTTGGCGGCATGCTCACGAACTTCGTGACCATCCGCTCCCGCATCAACCGCATGGAGGAGCTCGAGGGCATGGTCGCCGACGGCTCCATGGCCCTGCGCGGCAAGAAGGAGCAGGCCGTCCTCGGCAAGGAGCTCGCTAAGCTCCAGACCAACCTCGGTGGCGCCCGCGACATGAAGTCCCTGCCTGCGGCCCTCTTCGTCATCGACACCAAGCGCGAGGAGAACGCCATCAAGGAGGCCCGTCGCCTGCACATCCCGGTCGTCGCCCTCATCGACACCAACTCCGATCCGGACGAGGTCGACTACGGCATCCCCTGCAACGACGACGCCATCTCCGCTGTCTCCCTCATGTGCGAGCTGTTCGCCGACGCCTGCCTCGCGGGCACCGGCAAGGAGCAGATCTCCGAGGCCGAGATGGCCGGCACCGCCGAGCCCGAGCAGGCCGCTGAGGCTGCGACCGAGGCCGCTACCGAGTAACCAGGTCCCACGAAACGTTTCCTCTAAGAGGTTTTTCGATTCGAAAGGAAAGCATCCATGGCTCAGATCACTGCCGCAATGGTCAAGCAGCTCCGCGAGATGACCGACTCGCCGATGATGGAGTGCAAGAAGGCGCTCGTCGAGGCTGAGGGCGATATGGACGCCGCCGTCGACATCCTGCGCAAGAACGGTCTCGCCGCTGCCGCCAAGAAGGCCGGCCGCGACACGAACGAGGGCGCTGTCGCCGCCTACGTGTCCGCTGACGGCACCGCCGGCGCGCTCGCCGAGGTCGCCTGCGAGACCGACTTCGTCGGCTCCAACCCCAAGTTCACCGGCTTCGCCGCCAAGGTCGCCGAGGTCGCCTGCAATGTCGAGCCGGCTGACGTCGACGCTCTGCTCGCTGCCGACATGGACGGCGAGACGGTTCAGGACGCCCTCACCGAGATGATCCACATCATCGGCGAGAACATGAAGATCTCCCGCTTCGCCATCCGCAAGCCCGCCTCCGGTGCCGTCTCCAGCTACATCCACATGGGCGGCAAGATCGGTGTCCTCGTCGAGTTCTCCTTTGAGAAGCCCGAGACCGCCCAGAACGAGGCCTTCAAGACCTTCGCTCACGACGTCGCCATGCAGGTCGCCGCGACCGCCCCGATCAGCGCCGTGCGCGAGGACGTGCCGCAGGCCACCATCGACCACGAGGTCGAGATCTACAAGGCTCAGGCTGCCGAGTCCGGCAAGCCCGAGGCCATCCAGGAGAAGATGGCCCACGGCCGTCTCGAGAAGTTCTTCAAGGGCTTCGTCCTGAACGAGCAGGAGTTCATCAAGGATTCCAACATGACGATCAAGCAGTACGCCGAGAAGACCTCCAAGGAGGTCGGCGACACCATCAAGGTCGTCGCGTTCGACCGCCTCGTGTGCGGCGAGAACTAACCTCACCCGTCATGTGACATCAAGCAGGCCATGGAACGTCTATGGCCTGCTTTTTTGTGAGTCGATACGGCAACGCGCATGCGCGGGTATAAGCCATGCACGTCGGCGCACCCGCGCGCAGCCGTACAGCCGATTTCCCCATGGGCGGCATCGCAAACGCTGCTAGAATGAGTTGCAGCTGAATCACGTTAGGAGGACATCTTGTCTGGCTACCTCTATAAACGCGTGCTCCTGAAGCTTTCAGGCGAGGCACTGATGGGGGAGGGCCGCTTTGGCATCGACCCCGATGTCACCGAACGGCTCGCGCATCAGATCAATCAGCTGCACAAAGATGGAGTCGAGGTCGGCATCGTCGTGGGCGGCGGCAACATCTTCCGCGGCCTCGCCGGTTCCGCCAAGGGCATGGACCGCGCCCAGGCCGACTACATGGGCATGCTCGCAACCGTCATGAACGCGCTCGCCCTGCAGGATGCCTTCGAGCGCGTCGGCGCGTCCTGCCGCGTCATGAGCGCCATTCAGATGAACGAGGTCTGCGAACCCTATATCCGCCGCCGCGCCATCAACCATCTCGAGAAGGGCGATATCGTCATCTTCGCCGCCGGTTCGGGCAATCCGTACTTCACGACCGACACCGCCGCCGCGCTGCGCGCCTGCGAGATCGGCGCCGAGTGCCTGCTCAAGGCCACCAAGGTCGACGGCATCTACGACAAGGACCCCGTCGCCCACGAGGACGCCGTCCGGTTCGACCGTATCACGCACCATGAGGTGCTCGTCCGCGGCCTGCAGGTCATGGACTCCACGGCGGCGGCGCTTTGCCAGGACAACCACTTGCCTATCATCGTCCTTAACATCGAGGGCGAGGAGAATATCAAGCGGGCTCTCATGGGCGAGCCCATCGGAACCGTCGTCGTTCAGGAGGATTAACCATGGCAGATATCACCACCCAGATGGACAAGTCCATCGAGGCCCTGAAGCATAATTTCAGCAAGGTCCGCACGGGCCGCGCCAACGCGAACATCCTCGCTGACATCACCGTCGACTACTACGGCGTGGCCACGCCCATCACCCAGGTCGCTGCCGTGAAGACGCCCGAGGCGCACATGCTCATCGTCGAGCCGTGGGACAAGGCGCTCGTCAACGCCATCGTGAAGGCCATCTCCGCATCCGACCTGGGCATCACGCCCTCCTCGGACGGCTCCGTCATCCGCCTTCCGTTCCCCGCGCCCACCGAGGAGCGCCGTCGCGAGCTCGTCAAGGAGTGCCGAGAGCTCGCCGAGCAGGCGAAGGTCGCCATCCGCAACATCCGCCGCGACGCGAACAACAAGCTCGATCGCGACGAGGAGCTCACCGAGGACGAGGTCCGTCGCGAGCAGGCGAAGGTCCAGAAGCATACCGACGAGTACGTCAAGAAAATCGAGGAGCTGCTGAAGGCCAAAGAGGCCGAGGTCATGGAGATCTAGCTTGCAATACGATCAGGACAAATTCACCGAGTTCTTCGCCGACGCGCCCGCCGACATCGACATGGGCGCCCTCGATATGAATCGGATCCCGCGCCATATCTCATGCATCATGGACGGCAACGGCCGCTGGGCGACCGCCCGCGGCCTTGCCCGCACCGAGGGGCATAAGGCGGGCATCGTCTCGCTGCGCGAGATCATCACCGCTGCGGTCCGACTCGGCGTGGACGTCCTTTCCGCCTACGCGTTCTCGACGGAGAATTGGAACCGCCCCAAACACGAGGTGGCGGTCCTCATGCACCTGTTCGCTAAAACGTTCATCGACGAGCTGCCGCTGCTCAAGCGCGAGAACGTCCGCGTCGTCTTTCTGGGTGACATCTCGGCGCTTCCGTCGCGCACGCGCGAGGTGTTCGAGTACGGGCTTGCCGAGTGCCGCGACCATACGGGCATGACGCTCGCGTTGGCTGTCAACTACGGCGGCCGCGCCGAGCTCGTGCGCGCCGCTCGCGAGCTGGCGCGCGACGTCGTCTCCGGCACGATTACCGCAGATGACATCGACGAAGACGCGATCTCGGCGCATCTCTATACCGCCGGCCTTCCCGATCCCGAGCTCGTCATCCGCACCTCGGGCGAGATGCGCGTCTCGAACTACCTGCTCTGGCAGATCGCCTATGCCGAGTTCTACATCACCGATACCTATTGGCCCGATTTCGATCGCTGGGGGCTCATCCGCGCGATCCTCGCCTTCCAGGGCCGCGACCGCCGCTTCGGAGGGCTGAGCGCACCTGCGCGGTAGCGAACCGCCGATCCAGAGCCTTACGTCCGGCTCAATGTCTGCCGGCGAGAGCCGTCTCGATCGGCGTTTGCTTTTGGGTGCTGCCTGCCGTCCGCACAAGGAGAGCAACTGTTGGACACATCTCGAGAACCACAATCGACCGTGCGCGAGCAGAAGGACGCGTCGTCTGAAACCCGGTCGCGCAATCCGCTCCACGGCCTTTTCGTCCGCGCGGGTTTCGGACTGATCTACGCCGGCCTGTTTATCGCCTGCCTGCTGATGGGCACACTTACCACCGCGCTGTTCGTCGCGGCGATGAGCTGGCTGTGCTGCTTTGAGTTCTACCGCATGATGCGCCTCGACGGGAAGGTCCCCAACGAGCTGCTCGGCCTTGCCGCAGCGGTCCTGTTCCCGCTCTCGGCGCTCGTCCACCCCTTATGGCTCACCGCGCTCATCTTCCTTCTCGTGCTCTCGCTCGGCCTGTGGTACGTCTATTCGCCGCGCACCCGCATCGCCGACGTCGCCGTGACGGCGTTCGGCCCCATCTACACCGGCTTCATGATGTCGGCCATCGTCCTTCTGCGCGAGGCCATCCCCGGCTTTCCCGGAGCGCTGCTGACCGTGGGGGTCTGCGCGTCGCTGTGGGTGAGCGATTCGTTCGCCTACCTCGTGGGCAGCCGGATCGGCAAGCACAAGATGGCGCCCAAGATCTCTCCCAACAAGAGCTGGGAGGGCTTTTTCGGCGGTCTCGTCGGCTCGGCGATCATCTGGTGCATCCTGTGGGCGACGGGGCTGTACGACCTCGATCTCGTCCTCGCTATCGGCATTTCCCTCGCCGTCGCCATCCTCGGCGTGTTCGGCGATTTAATCGAGAGCCGTATCAAGCGCGGTGTGGGCGTGAAGGATTCCGGCAACCTCATTCCGGGCCACGGCGGCATGCTCGATCGCTCGGACTCGCTGATATTCGGCTGCATCACCGCTTATCTCCTGCTTATGATCGGAGGCGTCCTATGAGCGTTCTCGCACCATCGCATCCGCTTGGCGCGCCCGCGGGGCGCCTGCGCGTGGCCATTCTCGGCTGCACGGGATCCATCGGCACCCAGGCGCTTGACGTCTGCCGCCAGCATGCCGACCGCCTCGAGGTCGTGGCGCTGACGGCGCATGCGCGCACCGCCGAGCTCGTGGCCGCAGCGCGCGAGTTCGGCGTCGCCCGTGTCGGCGTGACCGACCCAGCCCACGCGCACGACGCCGCCCTTGCCGACCTGCCCGAGCACACCACCTGCCTTATCGGCCCCGATGCGGCCGTCGAGCTCGCCTGCGCCGAGGACGTCGACTGCGTGCTCGTCGCCATCGTGGGCGCCGCGGGCCTCGCCGCGAGCGCCGCCGTGCTCGAGACCGACAAGCGCCTGGCGCTCGCCAACAAGGAGTCTCTCGTCGTCGGCGGCGATCTGCTCATGCCCCGCGTGCGACCCGGTCAGCTCATTCCCGTGGACTCCGAGCACGCGGCGATCTTCCAGTGCTACCAGGGCGAGTCCGCCGCGCAGGCCCACGCCATCTGGCTCACCTGCTCGGGCGGCCCCTTCTTCGGCCGCACCCGCGAGGATCTCTCTCGCGTCACGCCCGCCGAGGCGCTCGCGCACCCCACCTGGAACATGGGCGCGAAGATCACCATCGACTCGGCCACCCTGATGAACAAGGGCCTCGAGCGCATCGAGGCCATGCACCTGTTCGGCGTCGATATGGAGTTTATCCGCATCGTCATCCAGCGCCAGTCTAAGATCCACTCCATGGTGGAATACGACGATGGATCGGTGATCGCCCACCTGGGCGCCTCGGACATGCGCATTCCCATCCAATACGCGTTCTCCTACCCCGATCGCTGGTCGACGCCGGCGCCGCGCGTCGACTTCCGCACCCTCGGCTCGCTCGACTTCGCCGCGCCCGACGCCGAGACGTTCCGCTGCCTGGCGCTCGCCGAGCAAGCGGGGCGGACGCGCGGAACCCTGCCCTGCGTCATGAACGCAGCCAACGAGGTCGCCGTCTCCGCGTTCCTTGCCGGAGCCTGCTCGTTCACCGACATCGATGCGATTGTCGAGCGCTGCATGGACGCGCACACCGTCGAGCCCGTGCAATCGCTCGAGCAGCTCGCCGACGTCGACGCCTGGGCGAGGCGCACGGCAGAGCACATGCTCGCCGCCCGATAGGCTCACGATATCCGGCAGGTTGCCCATGGACCATATCATCGGTTTTCTCTCGGCGCTCTTCTGGGGCGTCCTCACGTTCTCGTTTCTCGTCTTCATCCATGAGGGCGGGCACTTCTTGGCGGCGCGCGCCTGCAAGGTGCGCGTGACGGAGTTCTTCTTGGGCCTGCCCTGCCGCGTGAACATCCATCGCCGCTCCCGCCGCATCGGCACGAAGTTCGGCGTCACCCCCATTCTGCTCGGCGGCTACGCCGCGATCTGCGGTATGGAGAACGCAACCGCCCCGTGCGCCGCGCGCGTGCTCGCCGAGGTGCATCGACGCGGATCCGTTCGGGTCTCAGAGCTCGCAGATGCCCTCGATCTCTCCGAAGATGACGTCCAGGAAGCCTGCGCCCAGCTTCTGAGCTGGGGCTCCGTGGCTCCGCGCTATCTTGAGGGCGACGGACCGGAGGGCAAGTACTATCCCAGCGCGTACGCCGCCATGCCGCGTGACGCCGCCGGCAACACGATCTACGACGGCCGCGCGTTCGACCGCGCCCACGCAACCGCGGAGGGCGAGGCCTGGGAGCCGACGATGGGGGAGGATGCGTTCTATGCCCAGGAGCGCAGCCACACCTACCTCGGCCTCGGGTTTTTCCGCCGCTCTGCGATCCTTTTGGCCGGCATCTTCGTGAACGTCGCCTGCGGCATCCTTTTGCTCATGAGCGTCTACTCCATCATCGGGTTCGACGTGCCCGTCGACGTGAACCAGATCGGCTCGATCGAGGCGTCATCGCCCGCGGAGGCGGCAGGCCTTATGGCAGGCGACACGATCGATGCCGTGAACGGCGTCGCGGTCGACTCCTGGATGGACGTCATCAACGAGGTGCGCGCCTCCGAGGACGAGCCGCTGACCCTTGATTACACGCGCGATGGCGTGTCCGCCTCGGTGACTATCGAGCCTGCGGAAGACGGCACCATCGGCATCTACGTTCCCTACGAGCGATACCGGCTCAACATCGCCGACTCGTTCAGGCTCTCCATCGATTACGTCTATCAGACCGTCGCCGGCATCTCGCAGCTGCTCACGCCGTCGAAGACGATGGAGGTGCTCGACAACTCCGCATCGGTCGTCGGCATCTCGGTCATGAGCGCGCAGGCGGCCGCCAGCGGGCCTGCCACCTACCTCGCCTTCGCCGCCTTGATCTCGCTGTCGCTCGGCTTCATGAACCTGCTTCCCATCCCCCCGCTCGATGGCGGCAAGTTCCTGATCGAGATCATCCAGGCGATCTTCAAGCGCGACGTGCCCCCGCGCGTCCAAACCGCGCTCTCGTTGGCGGGCATCGTGCTGTTCGCGTTCATTTTCCTCTACGTCCTGCGCGGGGATATCCTGCGCCTGCTCTAGGGAGGCACACCTATGGCAACTCGTGATACGGCGCGTGCGCGCACGCGCGCGGCGATCGTGGGCGGCGTCCGCATCGGCGGCGGGGCCCCCGTCGTCGTGCAGTCCATGACCTGTACCGACACCCATGATGAGCAGGCCACGCTCGCCCAGGTGCGCTCTCTCGCCGATGCGGGCTGCGACATCGTGCGCGTGACCGTTCCCGACGAGGATGCGCTCGCTCCCTTCGCGAAGATTTGCGCCGAGGCGCCCGTCCCGATCGTCGCCGATATCCACTTCGACTACCGGCTGGCCATCGGCGCGGTGCGCGCGGGTGCCGCCAAGCTCCGCATCAACCCCGGCAACATCGGCTCCTGGGAGAAGGTCGACGCCGTCATCGACGCGGCGGGGGAGGCCGGCGCCGCCATCCGCATCGGCGTGAACGCCGGCTCGCTCGAGCGCGACATCGCCGAGCGGGCGGACCTCACCCAGCCTGAGAAGCTCGTTGCATCGAGCCTGCGCTTCGTCGAGCACTTCGAGCAGCGCGGCTTCACGAACATCGTGCTTTCCGCCAAGGCGCACAGTGTACCCACGACCATCGAGACGTACCGCGCTCTGTCCCGCGAGCTTCCGCAGGTTCCGCTCCATCTCGGGGTGACCGAGGCGGGCACGGTGCGCCAGGGCACCATCAAGAGCTCGGTAGGGCTCGGGGTGCTGCTCGCCGAGGGGATCGGCGACACCCTGCGCGTCTCGCTGACCGCCGACCCGGTGGAGGAACCGCCCGTCGCCTGGGGCATTCTGGAGTGCCTGGGTATCCGCCGTCGCGGCCCGGAGCTCGTGAGCTGCCCCACCTGCGGCCGCACGCAGGTCGATCTCATCCCGATCGCGACCGAGGTCGAACGCCGGCTGCAAACCGTGACGAAACCCATCTCGGTTGCCGTCATGGGATGCGTCGTCAACGGTCCGGGCGAGGCGTCCGACGCCGATGTGGGCGTGGCGTGCGGCCGCGGGTGCGGCCTGCTTTTCCGCCATGGCGAAGTCACAAGGAAGGTCAGCGAGGATGACATCGTCGATGCCCTCATGGAGGAGATCGACCGCCTGTAATTCCGTTGTCCTCATCGGGGGCGTCTCCAAACAGCCCCGTCCCCGATGAGGACAACGGTCCCGAGGTTCCCGGTATGCGCTATCATGCTGGTTTGTATGTCTGATAGGCCAATCGAGAGCACAGGGAGTACCCATCGTGTCTAGCAAAACCCGCGTCATGAAGATGTCCGCGCTCTATGCGCCCACCCTGAAGGAGGATCCCGCCGAGGCCGAGCTCGCGAGCCATCGCCTGCTGCTGCGCGCCGGTATGATCCGCAAGCAGGCTGCGGGCCTCTACTCCTACCTGCCGCTCGCCTGGCGCTCGCTCAAGAAGATCGAGAACATCGTCCGCGACGAGATGGATGCCGCCGGCGCGCAAGAGATGCTCATGCCCATCCTGACCGATGCCGAGCTTTGGCGCGAATCGGGTCGCTGGAACGCCTACGGTCCGGAGCTCATGCGTGTGACCGACCGTCACGATCGCGAGTTCGCCCTCGGTCCCACGCATGAGGAGACCGTCACCGACCTCATCACCAACGAGCTCCGCAGCTACAAGCAGCTCCCCGTGAACCTCTACCAGATCCAGGACAAGTTCCGCGACGAGATGCGTCCCCGCTTCGGCCTCATGCGCGGTCGCGAGTTCATCATGAAGGACGGCTACTCGTTCTCGGCGACCCAGGAGTCGCTGCAGGAGATCTACGACGACATGAAGCAGGCCTACGCCAACATCTGCGAGCGCGTGGGGCTGCACGCCCTGCCCGTCGTGGCGGACTCCGGCCAGATCGGCGGCGACACCTCCGTCGAGTTCATGGCGCTTGCCGATGCCGGCGAGGCGGCCCTCGTCTACTGCGATGAGTGCGGCTTTGCCGCCGACGAGGAAGCTGCGGCCACGAAGGTCGTCGTGACCGAGGGCCCGGGCGACGGATCGCTGCAGAAGGTCCACACCCCCGGACTGGGCACGATCGAGGCGGTCGCCGCCTTCTTCGGCTTCCCCGAGAACGGCACCCGCAAGTCGCTCGCCCTCATCGCCGAGGACGGCACGCCCGTCGTCTGCATTGTCCCGGGCGACCACGAGCTGAACGAAATCAAGGCTGAGCACCTCTTCGGCGCCTACCACCTCATGACTGACGAGGAGCTCGAGGCCAACGACCTGCACAAGGGCTTCATCGGGCCGGTGAACCTGCCGAAGGGCATCCGCCTGGTCGTCGACGAGAGCCTGCGCGAGTCCACCAAGTGGGCCTGCGGCGCCAACGAGGTCGACTACCACTACACCGGCGCCTGCCCGGGCCGCGACTTCACGGTGGACGAATGGGCCGACCTCGTGACCGTGAAGGCCGGCGATCCCTGCCCGCACTGCGGACGTCCGCTCGCCGGTGCGCGCGGCATCGAGGTCTCGCAGGTCTTCCAGCTCGGCACGAAGTACTCCGAGGCCATGGGCGCCACGTTCGCCGACGAGAACGGCGAGGAGAAGCCCTTCCTCATGGGCTGCTACGGCGTGGGTGTTTCCCGCACGCTCGCGGCCATCGTGGAGCAGCACAACGACGAGAACGGCATCATCTGGCCGGTCTCCGTCGCTCCCTTCGAGGTCTCCGTCATCGCCCTCGATAAGAAGGGCGAGGCCTTCGAGGAGGCTGCGAAGCTCGCCGACAAGCTCGCCGAGGCCGGCATCGAGGTCGTGTTCGATGACCGCGCCGAGCGCCCGGGCGTGAAGTTCGCCGACAACGACCTCATGGGCTTCCCGTTCCAGCTCATCGTCGGCAAGCGCGGTCTTGCCAACGGCACCGTCGAGCTCAAGGTCCGCGCGACCGGCGAGCGCACTGATGTCGAGCGCGCCACGGCGGTCGACACGGTAGCGCAGATGGTCATCGCCCAGCGCGCATAGCGCCGCGCGCATCAAACGGTTGTGTTCGCCCCGGTAGCGGCCCTCACGGTACCTGCTGCCGGGGCTTCGCTATAGGAAGCGCCGATACGGGTATAGTGCTTCTGTAGGGCAACAATCGGTCGACAGACAGTCGACCTTTGTAAACAAGGTGTCAGGATGCCGCAAGGGGAGCGCGCCTGTCTTGCCGCATGCCCTAAGATGGCTGCTGCAGGGCGGCAGGGGAGAGGAGAGGGCACCGTCGATGCGCGTACTGGATTTCGACAACACGATCTACGACGGCGAGAGCCCGCTCGACTTCTATCTCTTCTCGTTGCGCTACCGCCCCTCGAACCTCCGCTACATCACTCCCGTCATCAAGAACCTCGTGCGCTACCAGCGCTCCCGCAGCTCCCGTGAGGATATGGAGCGCGCGATCAGGCGCTACGTCCACGGCTACCTCACCTCCTTCGACGACATCCCGGCCATGGTCAACGCGTTTTGGGACACGCATATGCACAAGATCAAAACGTGGTACATGCCCCGTCCCGACGATGTGATCATCACCGCCTCGTTCAACTACACGATGGACGAGATCTGCCGGAGACTCGGCATCGATACGTGCATCTGCTCCACCATCGATTACGATACGCTCGAGCTCAAGCACCTCAATTTCGGCGAGAACAAGGTCCGGGCGTTCAAGGCCGCCTTCGGCGACGACGCGGTGCCGGACGAGTTCTATACCGATAACCTCGTGGACAGGCCCATGCTCGAGTACGCACGCGCCTCGTACCTGATCAAGGGCAATCGCGTCGTCCCCTATCAGAAGGTCGGCACGGCGCAATAGCGAACAGCCCTCAGCATGCTTTACGCGCCTTGACTCCGGATAGGGTTATGACCTTTATACGTAAGGTCTCGTTTGACACCCTCCACTCTGCTCGTGTGAACTTTGGTCGGGAACAATATCGGGCGCTTGCCGCCCCTCAAGGACACGTCGATGGCTGACTCCATGCGCATCCGCCCACCCGACCCCTCTGATCGGGTAGCCGGGCTTGCGAGCTCTATCATCCATGCGTACCATGGCGAACACGACGCCGATGCCGCCCTCGCGCTGCTGGCGGACCCCTTCAGCTGGATCGGTGCCGATGAGGGCGATGGCGGCATCGGGATACCGTGTCGTGCGGCATCCTGCGTTTCGCGCATGATGCACGAGGCGTCTACCATCTGCAGGTTTTCAACCATGCCTCCGTAGAGCTCATGGGTGCCTCCGATGCCCAGCTTCAGGCCCAGGACTGGAGTCAGGGCATCTGCCCGCTTATGGACATCGATGACGCGGTGAAGCTCGCGCGGCGCATGGGAGAGCTCTCCCATGCCGGCGATACGGTTTCGGCCGTCTGCCATATCGTCCAGCGAGACGGATCGACGCGCTTCGTGAACTCCATCAACCGCTTGGTGGCGCCGACAGGGGAGGGTGATATCATCCAAAAGCTCGTGCTCGACATCACCGAGCATGTGGAGATCGAGCGCGCACTCGTCAAGATCAGCTACGAGGACGCCCTCACGCACCTTTTCAACCGCTCCCGATTCCGCAGGGACCTCGAGAACGAGCGCTTCGCCGGCGCGCAGCACCTGGGTATCGCTTATTCTAGATAAGAAAACCCGGGAAACGCATGTTCCCGGGTTGAAGCGATCGGGTGGGCCCAGCAGGATTCGAACCTGCAACCCAGGGATTATGAGTCCCCTGCGCTAACCGTTGCGCCATGAGCCCGATATAAGAAAACAGCCTCCGGTATCCCGAAGGCTGCGATGTCTCTTGGGTGGAGACGAGGGGAATCGAACCCCTGACCTCTTGACTGCCAGTCAAGCGCTCTCCCAGCTGAGCTACGCCCCCAAGCGGTGCGGGAAATAATATACGCAAACGTGCCGGGGATTGCAAGGACTATTTTCAGAAAAGTTTTCTGAAAACGGGAATGCGAGGCCGTCGATAATCATCGCCGCAGAGAGACCACGTGACTTGGCATGAAAAGAACGAGGGAATGCGCTCGCACGGATCGTTTTGAGGGAACCTGATGCGGGCAATCAGCCCCGCGCGCGCTTCAGCCAACGCAGCGTCCAGCCAAGCCATGGATGAAAAAAGGGTCATTGCCAAAGCAATGACCCTGAACACGTAAGGGGTGGAGACGAGGGGGATCGAACCCCTGACCTCTTGACTGCCAGTCAAGCGCTCTCCCAGCTGAGCTACGCCCCCGTGCGGTGCGGGAAATAATATACGCAAACCAAACTAGGTTTGCAAGGGGAAATTTCAAAATATTTTTTTCGCCCTGGCCGACGTGCGTATATGGCGGGCATTCCGTTTACGATCCGTTTGCGCCCGACGAAGCTCGACGGTGCAACTCGCTATCTATAACCCCTATGAATTCAACGAGCGGTCCCATTCATCGGTGTGCGGATATGCACAATACAGCACAGGCACGTTCTTTGTACCCCCAACAAC
The DNA here is from genome assembly GCF_016902615.1 of Collinsella tanakaei. GTDB lineage: Bacteria > Actinomycetota > Coriobacteriia > Coriobacteriales > Coriobacteriaceae > Collinsella > Collinsella tanakaei_A. Next base: position 87,253 of record NZ_JACJMB010000005.1, on the reverse strand, counting down.
CTGTCACATCTTGTCCAAGGAGCACCATGGCCAATTTCGATATCATCGCCTTCGATCTCGACGGCACGATCTTCGCGGAGCCGCACAAGCAAATCATGTCACCCCGCGTTGAGCGCACCCTCGCTGCTGCCCACGATGCCGGCGTGCTGACCGCCGTCGCGAGCGGACGTCCGACGGGAATGCTCGGCAGCCATGTATCCTCGCTGCCCTTCGTCGACTGGCATATCACGGTGAACGGCGCCTGTGTCAGCGACGCGCGTACGGGCGCCATCATCTCCGAGCGCACGCTCCCGCGCCCGCTCGCGCTCGACACCATCGACTTCATCAACCGTGCGGCAAACGGGGCGCGCGTCGGGTGGAGCATGTTCTCCGGCGGCACGGCCTATTTCGACGAGACGCTCGCGAAGATGTTCGATCGCGACCATCCCGCCGGGGAGAGCTTCAGCTTCGTCGAAAGCGCTCTTGCGGAGGGAAACGACGTGGCCGTGATGACCTCGGCGCGCATGCTCACCGAAACCCTGGTCGAAGGCCCCGACAAGCTCGGCGCCTCGTTCGAGACCGTCGAGGAGACCCAGCGCGTCCTCGACGAGCTGGTGCGCTCGGGCGCCCATGACCTCGAGATCGCGCAGGTCGGCCCCGACGAGATCGAGATCACGCGCAAGGGAGTGGGGAAGGGCTCTGCGCTCTCCATCCTGTGCGAGCACCTGGGTATCGGCGAGCGCCGCGCCGTGGCGTTCGGCGACTCGGGCAACGACGCCACGTTCGCCGACGTGCCCTGCACCTTTGTGGCCATGGGCAACGCCGGCGAGCACATCAAGCGCATCGCCGACGACGTTTGCCCGAGCGTGCGCGAGGACGGCGTCGCCGTCTGGCTTGACGAGCATCTCGGGCTGTAGGATCGCAGCGATTCCGGGTATTCGCGCAGGCGGGCAGGCGCAAACATGACCTCTTGTCAGGCGCATGCGAAATCTTTTCTCAAATTTATCGTTGGCTCGCCCGGAATTGTGTGTTAGTATCTTCTTCGCCGAAAGGCACACGGGCGTTTGGCTCAGGGGTAGAGCACATCCTTCACACGGATGGGGTCACAAGTTCAAATCTTGTAACGCCCACCATCGAACAGACAGGGCTGCAGGCAACTGCAGCCCTTTTGCTATGTAGAGATGTTTCGAGAAAGACGCGGATCATGATCCTTTTGGTCGACAAGATCGAGAAGAGCTTCGGCGCCCGCACGCTGTTTTCCGGCGCGTCATTCCAGATCAATGCCCATGAGCGCTACGCCCTCGTGGGTCCAAACGGTGCCGGCAAGACCACGATGCTCAAGATCATCATGGGCATCGATGCGCCGGACGCCGGCGAGGTCACCTACGCCAAGGACGTGAACGTGGGCTATCTCGAGCAGGAGACGAAACTCGCTTCCGACAAGCCCATCATCACGGAGGTCATGGACGCCGCCATCGAGATCCGCTCCATGGGGGAGCGCGCCGAGGAGCTCCAGGTGAAGATCGCGGAGGCCGATGCGGACGATCCCGCGCTCAATGCCATGCTGGAGGAGTACGGCCGCGTCCAGGACCGCTTTGAGCACCTGGGCGGCTACGAGCTGGAGAGCAACGCGCGCCAGATCCTGTCGGGCCTGGGGTTCAAGCCCGATGACTTCGACAAGCCCTGCTGCGAGTTCTCCGGCGGCTGGCAGATGCGCATCGCGCTCGCGAAGCTCTTCCTGCGCCGCCCGGATCTACTGCTGCTCGACGAGCCCACGAACCACCTCGATCTCGAGAGTGTCCAGTGGCTGCGCGGCTTCATCTCCAACTACGAGGGCGCCGTCCTCATCGTCTCCCACGACCGTGCGTTCATGGACGCCTGCGTCGACCATGTCGCCGCGCTCGAGAACCGCCGCGTGACGACCTACACGGGCAACTACAGCTCCTATCTGAAGCAGCGCGAGGACAACCTCGAGCAGATGCGCGCCAAGCGCGCCGCGCAGGAGCGCGAGATCGCCCACATGCAGGTCTTCGTCGACAAGTTCCGCTACAAGCCCACGAAGGCCGCCCAGGCGCAGGAGCGCATGCGCCGCATCGAGCAGATCAGGCGCGAGCTCGTCATCCTGCCCGAGGGCCACAAGCACGTCGATTTCAAGTTCCCCGACCCGCCGCGCTCGGGTGACCAGGTCATCGCGCTCGAGCACGTGTCGAAAAGCTATGAGGACAAGCACGTCTACAGCGATATCGACCTCAAGCTCTACCGCGGCGACCACGTGGCGCTCGTCGGCCCAAACGGCGCGGGCAAGTCCACGCTGCTGAAGATGATCGCCGGCGTCGAGCGCCCGAGCTCGGGCGCCATCGAGCTCGGCACGAACGTGGGCGTCGCCTATTACGCCCAGCACCAGCTCGAGGGCATGAAGGAGTCGAACACCGTCCTGCAGGAGATCGACTCGGTCGCCCCCACCTGGACCGTGCCCCAGCAGCGCAGCTTGCTCGGCGCCTTCCTGTTCACCGGCGAGGACGTGGACAAGCGCGTCTCGGTACTTTCCGGCGGCGAGCGGGCGCGCCTGGCGCTTGCCAAGATGCTCGTGGCGCCCGAGGCGCTGCTGTGTCTCGACGAGCCCACGAACCACCTGGATATCGATTCGGTCGACATGCTGGAGAACGCCCTCAAGCGCTTCCCGGGAACCATCGTGCTCATCAGCCACGACGAGCACCTCGTGCGCGCCGTGGCGAACCGCATCGTGGACATCCGTGACGGCAAGATGCGTGTCTTCGACGGCGACTACGACTACTACCTGTTCAAACGCGAGGACCTCGCCGCCCGCGCGGCGGCTGAGGCCGAGGCGCGCGAGCAGGCACACACCAAAAAGGCCGCCTCGAAGGCCGACGGGGGAGGCCGCACGCTTCGCCGAACCCATGAGGGTAGCGTGCCCGCAGCGGAGCCATCCGGCAAGAAGACGCGCGAGCAGAAGCGCGCCGAGGCCGAGGCCCGCACCGAGCTCAACCGCCGCCTCAAGGGCACGAAGGACCGCCTGAAGAAGGTCGACCGAGAGCTCGAGCAGAAGCGTGCCCGCTATGACGAGCTCATGGAATTGATGGCCTCCGAGGAGCTCTACGCCGATCAGGAGAAATTCAACGAGGCGCTTGCGGAATATAACGGTCTGAAGAAGTCCATCCCGGCGCTCGAGGACGAATGGCTCGAGCTCTCGACGACGATAGAGGAGGAAACGGCACGTGGACGTTCGTAGGGCGGCGGCGATCGCGCTCACGGTGCTCTCGGTCGCGTTTCGCATCGCGGCTGTCGCCTTCGCCGTCCTCACGGTGCTGTTGTGCTTCCCGAGCGCAGCGGCACGCCTCGGCATCACCGGGTTCGTCATCGACCTCTCGCATGCGCTGCCCGACCTCATCCAGGGCTACGGCCTCGTGACCTCGCCGTTCGGCGGCGTCTTCCGCCTGGACTTCGCGCTCGCCTGCGCGGGCCTGTTCATCCTCGATTACTTCTGCCAGCGCATCGCGTACAAACTCCGCTAGAAGGGCACCATGAACGTCGACTACCTCATCTCGCTCATCTTGACCGCCGCCGCGCTCATCCTCGCCATCGTCATCCACGAGAGCGCGCACGCCCTGGTGGCCTACCTGCTCGGCGACAAGACGGCGCGCTCGCGCGGCCGCGTCTCCTTGAACCCGTTGAACCACATCGACCCGTTCGGCACGGTCATCTTGCCGCTGCTCATGCTCGCGGCGGGCGGCCCGGTGTTCGCGTTCGCCAAGCCCGTACCGGTCTATCTGGGCAACCTCAAGCACCCGAAGCGCGACGAGGTCCTGGTGGCGCTTGCCGGCCCCGCCTCGAACATCCTGCTCGCCGTCATCGCCGCGCTGCTCGCCCGCATCCTGTTGGCAACCGCCGGCTCGAGCTCGGCGCTTCTGGCCGTCGTGCCCCATGTCGTGAACTTCCTGTTCACGTTCCTGTCGGTGAACCTGTCGCTCGCCTTCTTCAACCTCATCCCGCTGCCCCCGCTCGACGGCTCGTCCATCCTCGTGCCGTTTTTGCGCGGGCGCGCGCTTCAGACCTACTACGAGATCCAGCGCTACGCCATGCCGATCCTCATCATCGTCCTCTACCTGCTTCCGACGGTGCTCCATATAGACCTGGTGAACCTCTACTTCCGCTTCACGTACTATCCGGCGGCAAACGCGCTGCTCTCCTTCGCCCTCGGCATCTAGGAGGCACAGGGCACAGCGGGGCGGGCAGACCACGCGCGTTGTGAATTCGCCGCACACGCCACCAAACACGGTAGAATCGTGAAGGGAAACCGCATCGGGCAGCAATGGGGGAGGGTAATCCGTGTCGTATCGCGTCACCACGCAGGCGTATTCCGGCCCATTTGACCTCCTGCTTCAGCTCGTGAGCCGCCAGAAGGTCGACATCGGCTCCATCTCCATCAGCGAGGTCGCCGAGCAGTACCTCGCCGAGGTCGATCGCCTGGGCGCGCTCGACCTGGATGTCGCGAGCGACTTTCTGCTCGTGGCCGCGACGCTGCTCGATATCAAGGCCGCCTCGCTCGTGCCGGACGACGAGCCGCGCCGGCGCGCCACCGAGGATGACGACCTCGAGGACTACGCGGACCTCGACGGCGAGAGCCTGCGGGAGGTCCTGATCGCCCGTCTGATCGCCTACAAGCAGTTCAAGAGCGCAGCGGCGGCCCTCGGCGCCCGCATGGAGGCCGAAGCCCGCATGCACCCGCGCGTGGCGGGGCCCGACCCGGAGTTTCTGAACCTCGTTCCCGACTACCTCGCGGGCATCACGCTGCGGGGGCTCGCCGTCATCTGCGCCGACCTCGATGGACGCCGCGAGACGTTTCTGCTCGAGGCGGAGCACGTCGCGCCGAAGCGCCTGCCGCTTGAGCTCACCGTGGCCTCCGTCGACCGCGTCACGAGCGCGCGCGGCACGCTCACCTTCGGTGACCTGCTCGACGGAGACTCCACGACCGAGCAGGTCGTGGCGACGTTTCTGGCCGTTCTCGAACTCGCCAAGCGCGGCGCGGTGGAGCTCGAGCAGCCCCGCGAGTTCGGCACCATCACCATCACCCGTGTGGCGGGAGCCCCCGCCTACCAACCCGGCGAGGCGCTCGCCATCGAGGAGGGCTGATATATGGAAGACCTGGAGACCCTCGACCCCTCGTCGCTCAAAGGCGCCCTGGAGGCGCTGCTGCTCGTCTCGAGCGACCCGGTCAGCGCCAGCGCGCTCGCCAGCGTTCTGAACGTCGCGCCGGGCGAGGTGGCCTCGCTGCTCGCCGAGCTCAAGGTCGAATACGAGGAGCGCAACCGCGGCTTCCAGCTGCGCGAGGTTGCCGGCGGCTGGCGCCTCTTCACGCACCCCGCCTTCCATGAGCAGGTGGAGCGGTTCGTGCTCTCCTGGGACACCCAGAAGCTCAGCCAGGCGGCCCTGGAGACGCTCGCCGTCATCGCCTACCACCAGCCGGTGACCCGCGAGAAGGTGAAGGGCATCCGCGGCGTGAACTCCGATGGCGTCATCTCATCGCTCGTCGACAAGGGCCTTGTCCGCGAGATGGGGCGCGACCCCCAGCGCGGGCAGGCCATCATCTACGGCACGACGACCGTCTTCCTCGAGAAGTTCGGCCTGCGCAGCATCCGCGATCTACCCGACCTCGAGCAGTTCGCCCCCGACGAGCGCACGCGCCAGTTCATCCGCGAGCGCCTCTCGGGCCGCTCCATCGAAAGCACGCTCGAGGAGACCGACGAGGAGTTGGAGGAGGAGCGCGACCTGCTCGCCGATGGCGAAGACGACGATCCGGATGCCGACCTCATGATCATCGGCAACGCGACGGATGAGGAGTTCGATGAGTAGACCCATGCCACCGGAAGATCCCCTAACCGGGGAGCTGATCGTTCCCATGCGCCTGCAGCGCTTCCTCGCGCGCGCGGGCGTGGCGAGCCGGCGCGGCTCGGAGGACCTCATGACCGCCGGGCGCGTGCGCGTGAACGGCACCGTCGTCAGCGAGCTCGGCAGCAAGGTCGACCCCGCGCACGACATCGTGGAGGTCGACGGGCGCCGCGTCGAGCTCGGGAGCGCCCCAGTGCACATCATGCTCAACAAGCCCGCAGGCTATCTCACGACCATGAGGGATCCTCAGGGCAGGCCCTGCGTGGCGTCCCTCGTGCCGACCGAGCGCTACCCCGGGCTCTACCCGGTCGGCCGCCTCGACATGGACACCACCGGCCTTCTGCTCTTCACGACCGACGGCGACCTGGGCCAACGGCTGCTCCACCCTTCGATGCATGTGAGCAAGCGCTACGTGGCGCTCGTCGACGGGCGCGTCCGCGACCGGGAGCTCGAGCCGCTGCGCGCCGGCATCATGCTCGACGACGGGCCGTGCCAACCCGCGCGCTGCCGCATCCTCTCCGCACGCGAGGCCCAACAGGTCGCGCCGCACGGTCTCGGGGACTTCGAGACCGCCGTCGAGGTCATCATCCGCGAGGGCCGCAAGAACCAGGTGAAGCGCATGCTCGGCCGCATCCACCACCCGGTGCTCGCCCTGCACCGCTCCGACTTCGGGCCGCTTTCGCTCGCCGGCGTCGAGCGCGGGCGCTGGCGCCTGCTCACGCCCGCCGAATCGGAGGCCCTGGCACGCGTCTCGGCCGAACGCGCCGCACAATCAAAACCCACCACCAACAGGAGGAATCGCGCATGATCATCGCCATCGACGGGCCGGCGGGCTCGGGCAAATCGACCATCGCCGACGAGCTCGCGCGGCGCTTCGGCTTCACGAAGCTCGACACGGGCGCCATGTACCGCACCGTCGCCCATGTGAGCGCCTCGCGCGGCGTCGACCTGGATGACGAGGGGGCCGTGGGGGATGTCGCCCGCGCGCTCGACATCCGCTTCGAAAAGCGGCCCGACCGCATGCACGTGCTCGCCGACGGCGTCGACGTCACGCGCGAGATCCGCACGCCGGCAACCGACCGCATCGTCTCGAAGGTGTCGGCCTACCCGAGCGTCCGCGAGGCCATGCTCGGCTGCCAGCGCGCCTTCGCCGCCGGCCGCGACGTCGTCGCCGAGGGGCGCGACATCGGCACCGTGGTGTTCCCCGACGCCGAGCTCAAGGTCTTCCTCACGGCCGACCCCGCCGAGCGCGCGCGCCGGCGCGTGCTCCAGCGCCACCCGGAGGGCGCGCCCGATGCGGACGCGCTTGCCCGCGAGGTCGAAGAGACCCTTGCCGACCTGCGCCGCCGCGACGAGCTCGACGCCCAGCGCGCCTGCGCGCCCCTGCGCGCCGCCGACGACGCCGTGCGCATCGATTCCACCACCCACTCGATCGACGAGATCGTCGAGCGCATCGGCGCGCTCGCTGACGCCAGGAGGGACGCGTAGATGAAGTTCTTCTCATCCACCGCAGAGGATTACTACGACAACGGCATGCGCGACTACCCCGTGGCCGTGCGCGCGGGCTACGCCGTCATCCTCGGCATCCTCTACGCGTTCACGAAGGTCATGTGGCGCTGTTCGTTCGATAACATCGAAAAGATTCTCGACCGCACGGACGACACCGGCTGCGTCATCATCTCCAACCACACCTCCATGGCCGAAGTCGTCGCCATCGTCGTGCTCCTATGGCGCCGCGGCCGCCGCGTGCGCCCCATCTTCAAGTCCGAGTTCAACAAGACCGGCATCGTCCGGTGGTTCTTCGCCCGCGTGGGCGGCATCCCGGTGGACCGCGGCACGGCCGACATGAAGTCGCTGCGCCGTGCGAGTCACGCCCTCGGCCGCGGCGAGGACATCCTCATCTTCCCCGAGGGCACGCGCATCCGCACCGACGACCAGCCCGTCGAGGTCCACGGCGGCTTCGCCATCATCGCGCAGATGGGCAAGGCCCCGGTCCTCCCCATGGCCGTCTGCGGCTTCCGCGACATCACGCCGAGCGGTCACCACCTCATGCGCCCCCTGAAGTGCTGGATGCGCTTCGGCGAGGCCGTGCGCACCGAAGACGCGCCGAGCGAACTCAAGCGTCGCGAGAAGACCCAATGGGTCGAAGACGAGGCGACCCGCCGCATGTACGCGATCCGCGACGAGCTGCGTCGCGAGCACCCCGGGAGGTTCTAGCCCATGCCGAGTGCACCCATCATCGAGGTCGCCGCGCACGCCGGCGTCTGCTACGGCGTCGAGCGCGCCCTGTCCATGGCGCACGAGGCCGCCGCGAGCGCCCCGGCTCCCGTCCAGACGCTCGGCCCCCTCATCCACAACCCGCTCGTTGTCCGCGAGCTCGGTGAGGCCGGTGTGGGCCTTGCCGACACGCTCGACGAGGCTCCCGCCGGTTCGGTCATCATCCGCGCGCACGGCGTCGTGCCCGCCGTCATCGACGAGGCGCGCCGGCGCGGCCTTGCGGTGATCGACGCCACCTGCCCCTACGTGAAGCGCGTCCACAAGGCCGCCGAGCGCCTCGTGGACCAGGGTTACCAGCTCATCGTGGTGGGGGAGAGCGGCCACCCCGAGGTCGAGGGCATCATGGGGCATGCCGACGGGCGCGCCCTTGTCGTGAGCACGCCTGATGACCTGGCGACGCTCGAGCTCGAGCGCCGCGTGGGCGTCGTCGTCCAGACGACCCAGACGCAGGCCGCGCTCGCCGCGGTGGTGAGCGCCCTTCTGACGCGCGTCGACGAGGTCCACGTCGTGAACACCATCTGCTCTGCCACCCAGGAGCGCCAGGCATCGGCGGCCGCGCTCGCCGGCCGCGCCGACGTCATGGTCGTCGTCGGCGGCAAGAACTCCGGCAACACCCGCCGCCTGGCCGAGATCTGCAGCGCGCGCTGCGCGGCGACCCACCATATCGAAGATGCGAGCGAGCTTGACGCAGCCTGGTTCGCGGGCGCCGTGCTCATCGGCGTCACGGCCGGCGCGTCGACCCCGGCCGCGCATATCGAGCGCGCCGTCGCGCGCATCCGCGAGCTGACGGGAGGGGCGGACGATGTGCGCTAGCACCACGCCGATCGAGGCCCTCGATCCCAGAAGGGACATCCCCACGACCGCGCCCGCAGGGGAGCGGGACGACGAGTGCGCCCGTGGCGGCCTTCCCACCATCGCCAGCTATGCGGGCGCCCATGCCGACTACGCGCCGTCGCGCCACCCGGATGAGCGGGGGGCGCGCGTCGCGGCCGTCATCCCGGAGTCTCCCGCCGACGACGCGGGCATCGAGCCGGGCATGCGCGTCCTCACGGTGAACGGCGAGCCGCTCACCGACATGATCGTGTGGATGTGGGAGACCGACGAGGACACCGTCGACCTCACCGTCTTCGACCCCCGAGACGACACGACCTGCCCGTGCACCCTCGAGCGCTTCGAGGGCGAGGACTGGGGCATCGAGTTCGACGGCGCCGTGTTCGATGGCATGCGCACCTGCGTGAACGCCTGCGTGTTCTGCTTCATGACGATGCTGCCGAAGAACAGCCGCGATACGCTCTCCATCCGCGACGACGACTACCGCCTGTCGTTTCTGCAGGGCAACTTCGTCACGCTCACGAACATGAGCGACGAGGATGTGCGCAACGTCATCGACCGCGCGCTGTCGCCCATGAACGTGTCGCTCCACGCCATCACGCCCGAGGTGCGCCGCGCCATCATGGGGAGAAACGCCGCACGCGGCCTCGAGGTGCTCGAGCGGCTCATGGCCGCCGACATCGAGATACATGCGCAGATCGTGCTCTGCCCGGGCATCAACGACGGCGAGGAGCTCGACCGCACGCTCGCCTACTGTGAGGACCATCCCCAGATCACGAGCCTCGGCATCGTGCCGCTCGGCTTCACGAAGCACCAGAAGCGCTTCTCCCGCTCGTTTTCCGACGACCCCGCGGCGGCTCGCGCCGTCATCGAGCAGGTGCGGCCCTACCAGGAGCGCGCCTACGCGCGCTTCGGCCGCCACACGTTCCAGATGTCGGACGAGTTCTACCTCGACGCGCATGTTGAGGTGCCACCCGCCGCATGGTACGACGGGTACCCGCAGTACTACGACGGCATCGGCATGATCAGGAGCTATATCGACGACACGGACACCCTGACCGCAAACCCAAAGCGCCTCGCCGCCATCAAAAGCGCCCTGGCAGCGCACTCGATGCGCCTGGTCGCCGTATCCGGCACCTCGGCCGCGCCTACGGTCGCCCGCCTGGTCGCCCACCCCGCACTCGGCGGCTCCGTCATCGCGATCGAGAACCGCTACTTCGGCGGCAACGTCGACGTGACCGGTCTTATCTGCGGCTGCGACCTGCTCGACCAGCTGCCGGAGGACCTCGCGGGCGTTATGCTCTTTATTCCCAACGTGATGTTCAACGCAGACGGAATGACGCTCGACGAGTATTATCGTAATGATATAGAGCATGAGCTCATACGTCGTGGTGCCGAGGTGCATGTCGCCTCGACCATGCCCCATGAGCTCATCGGTGCCCTCGAGAGTACGCTCGGTCTTGCAGAGAGGCCAGCCCGATCTATCTAGGAGCAGAGAGCTATGAAACCTGTCGTTGCGATTGTCGGACGCCCGAATGTCGGCAAATCGACGCTTGTCAACCGACTAGCCCAGACGCAGGACGCCATCGTCCACCAGAGCCGCGGCGTGACCCGCGACCGCTCGTACTACGACGCCGAATGGAACGGCCGCGAGTTCACGCTCGTCGACACCGGCGGCATCGAGCCCATGAAGAGCGAGGACGTCTTCGCCGCCCCCATCCGCGACCAGGCGCTCGCCGCCGCCGAGGAGGCCTGCGCGATCCTGTTCGTCGTCGACGGCACCGTCGGCGTCACCGAGGAGGACGAGTCCGTCGCGCGCATGCTCAAGCGCGTCCACAAGCCGGTCTTCTTACTCGTGAACAAGCTCGACAACCCCGACCGCGAGGAAGAGCGCCTCTGGGAGTTCTACTCCCTCGGCGTGGGCGACCCGCTACCCATCTCCGCCCTGCACGGCCATGGTACGGGTGATCTGCTCGACGAGGTCGTCGCGCTGTTCCCCGACGAGAGCGAGCTTGAGGACGAGACGCCCGACGACGGAACGCTCTCCATCGCCATCATCGGGCGCCCGAACGCCGGCAAGAGCTCGCTGTTCAACAAGATGATCGGCTCGCAGCGCTCCATCGTCTCCGACGTGGCCGGCACGACGCGCGACGCCATCGACACGGTCGTCGAGCACGCCGGCAAGCGCTACCGCATGGTCGACACGGCGGGCATCCGCAAGAAGAGCACCGTCTACGAGAACATCGAGTACTACTCGATGGTGCGCGGTCTGCGTGCCATCGACCGCTCCGACGTGGCCCTGCTCGTCGTGGACTCCTCGGTCGGCATGACCGAGCAGGACCAGAAGGTCGCGAACCTGGCCATCGAGCGCGGCTGCGCCCTCGTCATCCTGCTCAACAAGTGGGACCTTCTGACCGACGACCAGACGCGCGAGCACGTCATGGAGACGGTCGCGCGGCGCATGACGCTCGCGCCGTGGGCTCCCGTCCTGCGCATCTCGGCGCTCACCGGCCGTTCCATCGAGAAGATCTGGGCGCTCGTGGATGCCGCCGCGGACGCGCGCGCGGCCCGCGTGTCGACCTCCGCGCTCAACAAGCTGCTCACCGACATGCGCGAGTTCGGCCACACCGTCGTCGACGGCAAGCGCCGCCTGCGCATGCACTACGTCACCCAGACCGGCACGAAGCCGCCGACGTTCACCTTCTTCGTAAACCATGTCGACCTCGTGAGCGACTCCTACCGCCGCTACATCGAGAACCGCATGCGCGATGCGTACGGCTTCAAGGGCACGCCCATCCGCCTGCGCTTCCGCAAGAAGGAACAGCGCGACGACAAGGGTGATAGGTAATGGAGCCGATCTCCTACTGGCCGCAGCTCATCGCGTGCATGGTCGCCTCCTACCTCATCTGCGGCATCCCGTTCGGGCTGATCCTCGGCCGCCTTATGGGCCATGTCGACATCCGCAAGTCCGGCTCGGGCAACATCGGCACGACGAACGCACTGCGCGTTGCCGGGCCGAAGGTCGCCGCGCCCACTTTGCTGTTCGACGTGCTGAAGGGCGTCGTGTGCATCAACGTCTCGCGCCTGGTCATCGCGGGCGCGCTCGGACCTGCGGCGTACCTTATCCAGCCTGCCGAGGCGCTTGACTGGGTCATCTCGCTCGTCGCCCTCGCCTGCCTCTACGGTCATATCTTCAGCCCGTATCTGAAGTTCCACGGCGGCAAGGGCATCGCCACCGGCGTCGGTATCCTGTTCGGCTACTTCTGGCCGCTGGCGCTCGTGCACCTCGCCATCTTCATCGTGCTCGTCGCCATCACGAAGTATGTGTCGGTGGGCTCTATCGTCACCGCCGCCGTCGTGCCTCTGACCATGTACATCGCCTTCCCGAACATGACCTTCGCCTCGCTCGCCATCTGGGCGCTCCTCGGCTGGACGGTCGTGTGGGCGCACCGCGGCAACATCAGAAAACTGCTCGCCGGCAACGAGAACAAGCTCTCGTTCAAGAAGAGCTCCGGCGACACGAGCAAATAGGGGAGTTGTCCATGAAGATCACGGTCATCGGCTCGGGCTCTTGGGGCACGGCCATCGCAGGCCAGGCTGCCGCCCACGTCGACGAGGTGTGCATCTGGTCGTTCGGCGGCGAGGCGGTCGACGGCATCAACGAGCATCACCGCAACAACCTCTACCTGACCGACTACACGCTGCCCGACAACGTCTGCGCGACGGCGTCCTACGAGGAGGCCATGGCCGGCACCGACGGCATCATCTTGGCCGTGCCGTCGGCCTTTTTGCGCTCGGTGCTCGAGGGGGCGGCGCCCTACATCGACCCCAAGACCCCCGTGCTCACCCTCACGAAGGGCATTGAGGAGAAGACGGGCTTCCTCATGAGCGAGCTCGTGGCCGACTGCATCGGCAACACGTCGCGCATCGCGGTGCTCGCCGGCCCCAACCACGCCGAGGAGGTCTGCCGTGGGTGCCTCTCCGCTGCGGTCATCGCCGCCGAGGACACGGCCGTAGCCGAGTTCTTCAAGGGCGTGCTACTCTCCGGCCATTTCCGCATCTACGTGGGCGAGGACCTCGTGGGCGTGGAGATGTGCTCGGCGGTGAAGAACGTCATCGCCATCGTGTGCGGCTACCTCGTCGGCATGGGCTACGGCGACAACACGCTCGCGCTCGTCATGACGCGCGGCATCGCCGAGATCAGCCGTCTGGTGCACGCGCGCGGCGGCAACCCCATCACCTGCATGGGCCTCGCAGGCATGGGCGACCTCGTGGTCACCTGCACCTCGCACCATTCGCGCAACCGCACGTTCGGCGAGGCGCTCGCGCACGGCGGCACGCTGGAGGAGTACCAGAAAAAGACCCACATGGTCGTCGAGGGCGCCGCGGCGGCGAAAAGCGTCGCCGATGTCGCGCGCACGCTCGGCGTCGACGCCCCGATCACATTCGCGCTCGAGGCCGTGCTGTGGCGCGGCGTCGCCAAGGAGACGGTCTTCAACGAGCTCATCGAGCGCTTCCCGACCGAAGAGTTCTACGGCATGGACGACTAGCGAGACCCCAAGAGAAAGGCTTGACCCCCGATGCTCGACACCGCGAAGGTTTCCCCCTCCATTCTCTCCGCCGATTTTCTGCATCTCGGCGAGGATCTCGATCGGGTCGCGAACGCCGACTACATCCACGTCGATGTCATGGACGGGCACTTCGTCCCCAACCTGAGCTACGGCACCACGATCGTGGAGGCGGTGCGGCGTGCGACCGACCTGCCCATCGACGTCCACATGATGGTCTCGAATCCCGATGACACGATCGACTGGTACGCCGATGCGGGCGCCGACCTTATCACGGTTCACTACGAGGCCGCGACCGATCTTTCCCGCATCATCGACCGCCTGCATGACCGCGGCCTTGCCGCCGGCGTCGTGCTGAACCCGGCTACCCCGGTCTATGTGCTTGAGGACGTCCTCACCCGCATCGACCTCGTCCTCATCATGAGCGTGAACCCCGGGTTCGGCGGCCAGGGCTTCATCGAGGAGACCTACGAGAAGCTTCGCCGGCTGAAGCGCCTGTGCCACGAAGTGGGTGCCGATCCCCTCATCCAGGTGGACGGCGGCGTCGGCACCGCGAACGCGCGCAAGCTCGGCGAGGCGGGAGCCGACGTGCTCGTCGCAGGGTCGGCGGTCTTCCGTGCCGAGGACCCCGGCCAGGTTGTAAGCGAGCTCCGCGAGCTTGCGACGGAGGGCATCCGAAGCGGAAGGGCCGCGCTGTGACCGAGATAACGCCGGTCAACCTCGACTACGCCGCCTCGACGCCGATGCGCCCCGAGGCGCGAGCCGCGCAGGCTGCCTACGACGCATCCGACATCGCCGGCGCGAACCCCAACTCCCTGCATACGCTCGGCCGCAAGACCGCCCTCGAGCTTGAGCGCTGCCGGCGCACCGTCGCCCGCACCCTCGGGTCCCGCGTGCGTGCCAGCGAGGTCATCTTCACCGGTGGCGGCACCGAGGCGAACCACCTCGCGCTCGCGGGCATGGCCGAAGGCGCCCGGGAGCACGACCGTGCGCGCACGCGTGTGCTGGTGAGCGCCATCGAACACGACTCCATGCTCGACAACCTGCCGGCCCTGCGCGCCGAGGGCTTCACGGTGGAGCTGCTCCAGCCGAACCCCCAGGGCATCGTGGACATCGAGGAGCTCGAGGCGCACTTGACACCCGATGTCGCCCTCGTGTCCGTCATGCTCGCAAACAATGAGACGGGCGTCGTGCAGCCTATAGCCGAACTCGCTGCCGCCGCCCGTCGGGCGGGCGCCCTCTTCCACACCGACGCCATCCAGGGATACCTCCACATCCCCTTCGATGTGAATGAGCTCGGCGTGGACGCGCTCTCGCTTGCTGGCCATAAGATCGGCGGGCCCGTCGGCACGGGCGCCCTCTACCTGCGCAGCCGCACGCCACTGCGCCCCCAGATCTTAGGCGGCGGCCAGGAGTCGGGCAGGCGCGCCGGCACACAGGACGTCCGCACCATCGTCGCCCTCGCCGCGGCAGCCGAGGCGCTGCACCCGCATGTGGCCGCAGATGCCGCCCGCATCCGCACGCTCGCCGATAGGCTCTACGAGCGCCTCTGCGTGCACCCGGCCATCCACGCGACAATGGGGGACTGGACGAGCGTCGAGCGCCTGCCCGGCATCGTCTCCGTCACCGTCGACGGCCACGACACCGAGGAGCTCGTCTTGAAGCTCGATGCTGCCGGCTTCGAGGTCTCAGGCGGCTCGGCCTGCTCGAGCGCGAGCCTCGACGCGAGCCATGTGCTGACCGCCATGGGCATCGCGCGCGAACGGGCGCTCGGGGCGCTGCGGATCTCCTTCGACGACCGCGTGGACCCGAAGGACCTCGACCGCTTCGCCGATACCCTGCTGAACCTGATGGGATGATGCGTCATGCTCGTACGTGAACTGGAGCGCGCGCTGCTTGCGGCGTTTCCGCGGCAGAACGCCGAATCGTGGGATCATGTGGGCCTGTCGGTCGGAGAGCCGGATGCCGAGGTCGCAGGTGTCGCTATCGCGCTCGATGCGACCGTCCGCTCGATCGAGGAGACCCTGGCGGCAGGCGCGAACGTGCTCGTCACCCATCACCCCGTCTACCTGAAGGCTCCCGATGCCTTCACGCCGCCCGCCCCGGAGCGTCCCAGCTCCTCGGCTGTCATCTACGCTGCTGCCCGGCAGGGCGTGAGCGTCATCTCGCTCCATACGAACCTCGATCGCTCCCGCGAGGCGCGCGAACTGCTGTGCGCCCTCATCGGCGGCACGTCCGCAGGGTCGCTGGAGCACCCGGACGACGCAGATGCCCCCGGCCTCGGCGCCATCTGCGAGCTGCCGGACACCGTGACGCTCGGCGAGCTCGCTGCGAATTGCGCCGATCGCTTCGGCGGCGCGCCGCGCGTCTGGGGAGCACCGGAGACGCCCGTCCGGCGCATCGGCATCCTCGGCGGATCGCTCGGGTCGTTCGGTGAGGACGCCATCGCGCTCGGTGCCCAGGCGATCGTCTGCGGCGAGGCGGGCTACCACGTCTGCCAGGACCTCGCCGCGCGCGGGTGCCCGCCGATCCTGCTCGGCCATGACCGCAGCGAGGAGCCGTTTGGCGCTATCTTGATGAATGCCGTCATCCACGCCGGCGTAGACGCCGCGTGCGTGCGTAGAATTACACACCCGGACCAATGGTGGACCGTATCGACCGGAAACGAACAGGAGCGCTCATGAGCGTTGGAACCCTTCTTCTCGACCTGCAGGACCTCGACCTCGAACTCGCGCGCAACCGCGCCGCGCTGAACGCCATGCCCGAGATCGCCGAGCTTGCCAAGAAGCGCCGCGCCTACCAGAAGCTGAAGGCCGAGGCGACGAAGCTCTATGCGCAGCGCAAGGACATCGAGACCTACCTCAAGGACCTCGAGGGGCAGGAGATGGATGCGAACGATGACGTCCGCATCGCGCAGCAGAACACCGACTCCTCCGACTACCGCGCCGTCCAGGAGCTCGAGCTTAAGCTGTCAAACCTCGCCAAGCAGCTCGATAAGATCGCCTACGATCGCCGCGAGTACGAGCGCCAGCTGGCCGACATCACCGCCAAGCAGAATCAGCTCGCCGACTACACCGCCAAGTTCGAGGCGGCCTTCGTGGCCGACACGAAGGCTGCGCGCGAGAAGGCCGCAGAGCTCACCGAGAGCATCGAGCGCGCCGAGCGCGAACGCGCCCACGTGCTCGAGCAGATCCCTGAGCAGCTGCGCAAGCGCTACGAGAAGGCCGCGGCGGCCCACGGCGGGCTTGCCGTCGAGCGCCTCGAGGGCAACGTGCCGAGCGTCTGCCGCATGGCGCTGCAGGCCTCCTCGATGTCCGACCTCGCACGAGCCACCGGCGACATCACCGAATGCCCCTACTGCCACCGCATCCTTATCATGAACGAGGACGGTGAGGAGTAGGTGAGCGATCCTGTCGGCAGCCCGTGCGTGCTCCTGTGCGTCACCGGCTGCATCGCCGCATACAAGAGCTGCGAGATCGTCCGGTGCCTGCAGCGCGCCGGCGCGCGCGTCAAGGTCCTCATGACCGAGCACGCCGCGCAGTTCGTCGGTCCGACGACGTTTCGCGCCCTGACGCACGAGAAGGTCGCGATCGGCCTGTTCGATGACCCTGAGGACCCCATCCATCACATCTCGCTCGCCCAGGAGGCCGATGTGGTGCTCGTGGCGCCGGCGACGGCGAACATCCTCGCCAAGATGGCACACGGCGTCGCCGATGACCTGATGTCCACGACGCTGCTTGCCACGAAGGCGCCCATCGTGGTGGCGCCCGCCATGAACGTGGGGATGTGGGAGGCCGAGGCCACGCAGGAGAACGTCCGCACGCTCCAGCGCCGCGGGATCACCGTGATCACCCCCGATGCGGGCTACCTCGCCTGCGGAGACGTTGGCGGCGGCCGCCTGCCCGACCCGTGGCGCGTGGCCGACCTCGCCCTCGTCGCCGCCGGAACGACCGGTCCACTTGCCGGCGAGCGCGTGCTCATCACGGCAGGCGGCACGCAGGAGCCCATCGACCCGGTGCGCTACATCGGCAACCGCTCGAGCGGCAAGATGGGCGCCGCCCTGGCGCGCGCCGCCTCCCGCCGGGGAGCCGACGTCACGCTCGTGCTCGGGCCCGCCTCCGTCGAGCCGCCCGCGGGCGTCGCCTGCATACAGGTTCAGACTGCCGCGCAGATGCTCGATGCGGCGCGCACCGCATTTGCCGACGCCACGATTGCCGTCTGCGCTGCAGCCGTCGCCGACTACACCCCGGCGCGCCCGGCAGACCACAAGCTCAAGAAGTCCGTCGAGCCGCTCGATACGGTCGAGCTCGTGGAGACGGCCGATATCCTCGCCGAGCTCTCCCGCGCCAAGGGCGGCCGCGTGGTCATCGGCTTTGCCGCCGAGACATCTGAGGTCGTGGCGTACGCCGAGCGCAAGCTCGCCACCAAAGGCTGCGACGCCATCGTGGCAAACGACGTGAGCCGCGCGGATTCGGGCTTCGGTGCCGACACCGACAAGGCCTGGTGGATCGACCGCACGGGCGCCACCGAGCTGCCCTGCATGAGCAAGACCGATCTGGCAGACACCATCATGGAGCGTGCCGTAGCCCTGCGCCACGCGCACTAGGGTAACTCTGGGTGTCCTCTTCGGGGACGGGGTAGTCCTGCCGCGCACGCCCTAGCACGCGCGCTCTCGATGCCCACCGCTGACGAGATCTGCGGCTGGGCGAGCCGTCCGGACGGCGAGCGGGTACTTATCAAGTCGCATTGACTCACACATGAATCCCCTGCTCATAACCTAATTTCCAAGAAAGTTGAAAAAACCTCTTGCATCGGGATTCGGAGGTGAGTATAGTATCCCTTGCTGTCAGCGAGACAGCGCATCGCTTCGGGACGTGGCGCAGCTTGGTAGCGCACTTGACTGGGGGTCAAGGGGTCGCTGGTTCGAATCCAGTCGTCCCGACCAGAAGCTTCAAGGCCAGCCTTCGGGCTGGCCTTTTTTATGTATCCATCATCCGTATATCAGAACTTACCTCCATGTAAGCTCCAAAAGTCCAGCAATCACCTGTCCGACACCGTCCCCACGCGCGCGCTTTCCCCCGTACCGCCCCGGTACCGCCGCATCAACTTGCTCATTCTTTTATGGTGCTTGCGTTACCGTCAGTCCAATCGGGTATCATTCCTCTAGTAAATTGCCAGCAAGAGCAATAGGGGAGCGACGTGAACCTCAAGAAGAAGATCAAAAAGGAGCTTATCGGCACGTCCGACTATCCCTCGAATAAGATTTTCACCATCTCCAACTTCATCACGTTCACGCGCCTCGTTCTCACATTCGTGTTCCTCTACCTCTTCATCAACAACGAGAACCGCTACGTCGCGCTTGCCGTCTACGCCGTCGCCGCCTCCACGGACTGGCTGGACGGCCAGATCGCCCGCATGACGAAAACCGTCAGCTGGCTCGGCAAGATGATGGACCCCGTCGTGGACCGCGCCCTGCTGTTCACCGGCGTCCTCGGCTTGGTCGGTCGCGGCGAGCTGCCCATCTGGGTCTGCGCGCTCATCATCGGTCGCGACGTCTATCTTGCCTGCGGCAATCTCGTCGTCCGTCACTTCCATAAGCGCCCGATCGATGTCGTCTACACCGGCAAGATCGCAACCGCCCTGCTCATGAGCGGCTTCTCGCTCATGCTGCTCGGTTTGCCCATCGTCGACGGCCCCCACCTCGTCGACGCTTCCATGACAATGCTTCCGGGACTGAACGGCCAGCCCGTCCCGCTCGGCATCTTCTTCGTGTACGGCGGCGTCATCTTCTCAATGATTACGGCCATCGTGTACACCGCAAAGGGCGCCATGGCGATCAAGCACGCCATCCAGCATCCCGAGGACGAGGATGTCGATTTCCTCAATCCGGAAATTGACGACTCCGATGATGTGCGCGACCCCGACACCGCCACAGCCCACGGTGGGGTAGAATAGACCTATCTGTTCGATTACCTTTCACGACGTGGGGAGAAACCATGACTGATATGCTTCATAATCCTACCGGCGTCGACCTGGCTGGAGATTCCACGTGCGTCTTCCGCATGCCTGTCGACGACGCCACGGTGCCGGACCTCATGAAGAGCGCCAAGAACCCCACGCCGGTCCTCACCATCATCAAGGGGCCTCAGACGGGCAACACCTTCGAGCTCGAAGGCACCGAGACCACCATCGGTCGCGATCCTGCGAACGCGATCTTCCTGAACGACATGACCGTGTCGCGCTCCCACGCCAAGATCATCAAGAACGCCGCCGGCGTCATGATCGAGGATCTGGGCTCGCTGAACGGCACGTGGGTCGACGGCGCCATCGTCAACTCGGCACCGCTGCACGACGGCTCTTCGGTGCAGATCGGCACATTCACGCTGATCTATCATGAGAGCCAGGCGGAGCGCATCGAAACCGGTGAGTAACGGTGGCTGAACGCAGTTACCTGAGCATCGGACAGGTCGTCAACTTCCTGCGCGGGGCATACCCGGACCTCTCGAACTCGAAGATTCGCTTCCTCGAGGACGAGGGGCTCATCACGCCTCACCGCACACCGAAGGGGTATCGTCAGTACTCCAAGGAAGACGTGGACCGGCTCGAAGTCATCCTGCATCTGCAGAAGACGCGCTACATGCCGCTGAACGTCATCAAGCAGAAGCTCGACAGCGCAACCGACCTCTCGACGCTCGCCTACGAGGTGGGCCTGCTTTCCGACCTGCCGATGAAGCAGGAGCCGAAGGAGACCCAGCAGAAGCTCCATCCCATCGAGGATATTCCGGACCTGCTTGGCGTCGAGATCTCGTTCATCCGCGCGCTTGCCGACAACGACCTCATCCGCATCGTCCGCAGCCCGCAGAACCGCGAGCTCGTCGACGGGCGCGACTTCAAGATCATCCGTTTGTGCGCCGAGCTCAACCGGTTCCACATCGAGCCGCGCAACCTGCGCCAGTACGTCGTGTCCGCCAACCGCGAGTCCCCGATGTTCGAGCAGGTGCTCATCGCCATGATGGGCTCTGACGATTCCGACGACGAGCGTGACACGAAGCTCGAGCGCGCCTTCACGAAGCTGCACGATCTCACCGACGGCGTCCATACGGCGCTGCTCAAGAACCGTGTGTTCGAGTCGCTCAACGCGGTCGTCGAGGACGCGGACCTTGACGACATCGACGATGAGATCTCGCGTGCGGAGGCGGCAAAGCAGGCAGCTACCGAAACCGACACCGAAGATACCTCGAAGAAGAAGTCTTCGCGCTCCACACCGCGGACGCGTCGCAGCACGTCTCGCAAGGCAAGTGACAAGTAAGCTGAAATCTGGAAAGGAACCCCAAGGAATCCATGGCAGATTTTGATTTTGAGTCCCGTATCGTCAGCATTCCCGACTTTCCCGAACCGGGTGTCATCTTCAAGGACATCACGCCCCTGTTTGCTGACCCCGACGCGCTCGATGCGGCCGTCGATGCGATCGCCGCGCATTTCGCCGATGCCGGCGTGACCAAGATCGTCGCTCCGGAGGCTCGCGGATTCATGATCGGAGCTCCTATCGCCTACAAGCTCGGCGTCGGCTTTATTCCCGCCCGTAAGCCCGGCAAGCTTCCCCGTGCCACCGTCTCGGTCTCCTACGAGCTCGAGTACGGCACGGACACGCTCGAGATCCACGAGGACGCCATTGAGCCGGGTGACCGCATCCTGCTCATCGACGACCTTATCGCCACTGGCGGCACCCTAAGCGCTGTGGCCAAGCTGGTACAGCAGATGGGCGCCGAGATCGCAGGCTACGGTTGCATCCTCGAACTCGATGCGCTGAAACCGCGCAAGGTGCTCGACCCGAACGGAACGACCGACATCTTCACGCTTATCCATGTGAAGTAGCGCATAACAACAGCAAGCATCTTTTTGAGGGGCGTCCTGCAGCGCCCCTCTCCTGTTTTAAAGCCGCCGCATCCCGCTTCCCAGTCATCGCCAGGATGCTCATAGTGGCGTGAACGCGCATCCGGCAGTCCAGGCCTCGCGAGGTGGCCAATCTGTCCGAAATGCAGCTTGATGATCAGCGTCTCACCGCGCGGCTCGGCCCCTGCGAGACCTCGAGGGCCTACTTTCAGTACTTTTGAGAGACCATTTTTTAAGCGACCACAACACTGTCGATTCGTTCAGACAAAAGCGCAGGTAGATATAGGTGTCCATTTTGTACGCTTTGGCGTCTCGTGAGAGCGGCTCGAAAAAAGTACTGATAGTAGCACCTCGAGGCCCAGAGCCGAGCCGAAGGGCCTCCGAACTACCGCCGCCTGTCCTCTTCGTATGCCGCATCGTAGCCGCAATACGCCAGATAGCTCATCAAAAAGGCCTTTGAGGCGAACGCGGCGGCCGCGCTCCGGACGAGCACGCTCTCACGCGTCACTACGTGGGCGCTGTCCTCGTGTTGAGCGGTACCGGCCGAAAAGGCATCGGCGACCGCATGGTTCAGCTCGGTCGCGATATAGTCGAATGCGACCTCGACGGGATACGTCATAAGCTGGATGGTGAACATCCGCGCAATGGCATCCATGGAGAGGAACTGTTTGAAGACGCAGATCACCAGCAGCCGGGCTATCTGCTCGCGCCCATAGAGCTTCTTCGTCGGGGCGGGCACCAAGCGCTGCTTGACGTAATTGTTGACCATGGCAGGAGTGAGCCAGGGTCCCTCCGCGCAAGAGGACAGAGGAGCGAGCACACCCTCGATGTAGCCGATAACCTGATCGCGATACAGATTGACATGGGGCAGCTCATCAAAAGAGGGAAAATGGAACTTCGACGCAGCCTGCGCGACATCGGATTTCAGGAACGCATCGGGTAGCGCCGTAGGGGAGAGGTCCTCGGCGGCAATATGCCTCGAAGTATCGGACATCGGAATGATCGTTGCCAAATGCTCCATGGCGCTCTCCATCCTTGCGTGAGTCCCGGCTCACAATTGAGCATACTCCTCAGTTCGATACTAATCTAGAATCAAATATTGTGATATCTGGTTTTACATACTAGAAGCCGGCTGCAGGCGTATACTGGGGTCAGCGTTCGTCAAGCGAAAGGAATCCCAATGTCTTGGGCAATCGTGACCGATTCAAGCTGCAACCTCCGTGCATGGAAGCCCACGGCTCCGAATACGTCCTTTTATTCTGTCCCGCTGACGATTCATGTGGGCGCAGAGGAGTTCGTGGATGACGAGAACCTCGACGTCGCCGAGCTGAACCGCTGCGTCGCTTCGTCAGAGGAAGCCTCTTCAAGCTCTTGCCCGAGCGTCGGCATCTGGGCGGAAACCTTCCGCACCGCCGATAACGTCATCGCGATCACCATCTCCGAGAACCTGTCTGGAAGCTATGAGGCGGCCTGCACGGCGCGCAACATCGTGATGGATGAGTACACGCGCGAGCATGCGGGCATCGTGTCGGGCAAGAACATCTACGTCCTGAACTCCCGCGCCACAGGCGGCAAGATGGAGCTCATCGTCGAGCTGCTGGATCAGTACCTGGCAGAACACCGGAACGCCACGTTCGATGAAGTCGTGACATATATCGCACACCTAGACGATTGCTCCACGGTTCTGTTCTCGCTCAGCAGCTACGACAACCTCATCAAGAGCGGCCGCATGCCCCGCCTAGCCGGGTCCATCGCCAGCAAGCTCAACATCCGCATGCTCGGCACAGCGAGCGACGAGGGAACGATTAAGATCATCGGGCCCACGCGTGGCGAGAAGAAGATGCTCCGCAAGGTTATCGAGTGCATGAAGGCAGACGGCTACAACGGCGGTCTCGCCTATATCGACCACGTCGATAACGAGCGCGCCGCAAGCGACCTCAAGGCGGAGATCGAGGCCGCGTGGCCGACCGCCACGGTGCGTCTGCTGCCGTGCGGAGGCCTGTGCTCGTACTACGCTGAGGAATCCGGTCTCATCATCGGATTCGAGTGGGCATAACCGTTTGAACAGCATGTTCTAGATGAAACCAACGGCCCTTCCTGCGACAGCGTGGGAAGGGCCGCTTTCCTTGGAATGTAACTCGTTCCAAGCTTACTTTACATAACATATATTATCGTGAATTCATACATGCTTTTCCAAGATAGTCTTAGCACGGGCATCAAGATACCGTCGAAAACCATACATAGAGACGAACCGGCTTTCGCCATCATAACGCGACTCACAAAAGACGGATTCGTCTCGCATTCGCAGGCGCCATCGCGAAGCACGCGGCGACGTCTCAGGAATACACACCGGTGCGCCTCGCTCACAGCACGCATATGACGAATCAAATATGGCACCATTGTATCGATTGGCCCAAAATGACTTGTCGACCAACCGAAGGCTCCGAGCCGGCATGTCCATGTTTTTCGGTACGCGCATAAGCTCCAACTAAGCCCACAAAGCCGTACATGCCGGCATCCGAATGCGGCCAACATGCAACCAGTCAATTCCATTTGATGCCGGTATGCGATCGATTGCCCGACTATCGCATAGCGAAGGACACCGCGCACGCTCTTCGAAACGAGCGCACGCGGTGTCCCCTATCACCTATATAGTTAGGTACCGAAGTGTATACACCACTCAGAAAGCACGTGCAGACGACCGCGTTATCGAAGCCCCTCGACATAAGAATATGCCGACGTCGCTGCGATGGCGCCATCGCTCACGGCGGTCACGACCTGGCGCAGGCGCTTGGAACGCATATCGCCCGCGCAGTACAGGCCAGGCGTCCGGGTCGCCATGCCGTCGTCGGTGAGCACTCCCCCGTCGGGCGCCCTGTCGACCAGAGGGGCGACAAGCTCGACAATCGGATCGGTTCCCGCAAACACGAACACGCCGACCGACCCCTGCGGGAACGTCTCGGTGACCGAACAACCCGTCTTGTTGTCGGTAAACGTGATCGCAGAGATCAGCTGCTCGCCCGACACCTCAGCAATTGAGGTCGAATAGCGCACGGACACGTTATCGCGCGCAAGCAGGCTGTCGACGCGACCCTTCGGAGCTCGGAACTCGTCACGACGAACGACCATGGTGACCGACTTGGCAATATGGGAAAGATAGAGTCCTTCCTCGCAGGCGGCGTTTCCGCCACCGACGACGAAGACGTTCTTTCCGCGATAGAACATGCCGTCGCACGTCGCGCAATACGAGACGCCGCGCCCGCGGAAGGTGTCCTCGCCCACAAAGCCGACGGTCCGAGGCGCGGCACCGGTTGCCACGATCACGCTCAAAGCGAAGATGGCGTCCCCGTCGGTTTGGATGACAAACGTACCGTTCTCGGCCCGCTCAAGGCCCGTCACCATAGCGTAGACAATCTCGGCACCCGCCGCTTCCGCATGGTCGAGCATCCTCTGGCCGAGCTCGGGACCCGATACGTCCGGAAGTCCGGGATAGTTATCGATCACATCGGTCGTGGCGATCTGGCCACCCGGCATACCCTGCTCGATGATGGCGGTCGACATGCTGGACCGAGCCGCATACAGGGCAGCGCTGGCGCCCGCAGGGCCGGCGCCGATGATGGCGACGTCGTAGATCTTCTCATCTTCCATGGATGATCCTCCCATCACGAAGTTTGCCTTCTCGTACCCACTTGAGTTCATTCGCATTCACAGGGCGCACACGTCAGCTATATCCTATGTTCATTCAATCGAAAAGCGCAACACGTACAATAATAAGGTGTCTGACCGTATTCGAGGGAGATGTGATGGCCCAGCAGGATTCGCAACCAGAACGCCTTGGCGTGCCCTCCGATCAGCCTCAGGATGAGACCGGAGCGCAGGCGGAAACGGATACCCGAGCGCCGCTCATCACCATCATGCACGCTTCGGTGGGCTCGGGCCACCGAGCGGCGGCAAACGCAGTCGCGCAGGCGATCGAGCGCATGCGCGGCGCCGAGGGCATTCCAGAAAACGTCCGCGTTGAGGTGATCGACGTCTTGGACTTCGGCCGCATCAAGTTCGACGGCAACAAGACCGCCGCTGCCTTCACGGGAGCCACCAGGCCAATCTACGATATCTGCTGGCGCTACACGCTGACAGGCCGACTGCTGTGGGGAGGCGGAACGGGATGGTCCCGCGTGATGTTCCCCGCATTCAACGCCTATATCGAGAACAAACGTCCCATCGCGGTGATCGCCACGCATATCACCGCCGCGAACGTCGCTGTGGGCGCACGCATGATCACCGGCATCGACTACCCGCTCGTCTGCATCCCGACCGACTACGAGACGGAAGGCTGGTGGCCGCACAAGGAAACCGATCTGTTCTGCGTCGCCACCGAGTTCATGGCCGAGACGCTCCGCCCGCGCCATGTCGAGGATTCCCGCATCGCCATCACCGGCATCCCCATCCGTGGCGGATTTGACGATGAATTGGATATCGATGCGTGCCGCGAGCGCTTCGGCTTGCCGAAAGACAAGCGCATCGTACTCGTAATGGCCGGTGCGAGCCTGCCGCAGCCCTATGTGCGGTTTCGAGCAGCCATCGAGGAGACGCTTCCCTACCTGCGCAGCTTCGAGCAGATGCACTTCGTGTTCCTGCCGGGGCGCGATAAGGACTACGCTCAGAAGCTCAATCGGATCTTCACGGGCATGAAACTCGAGAACGTCAGCGTTCTGGACTACGTCGAGGACATGGCATCGCTCATGCGCTCCTCCGACCTCGCGATCCTCAAATCCGGCGGTCTGGCCGTCACCGAGTGCCTATGCGCCAGGCTCCCGATGATTCTGTTGGGCAAGTCATATGGCCAGGAGAAATCCAACACGGCGATGCTTACTGGGTTCGGCGCCAGCATGCATGCAACGACGTCGCGCGAACTCATCTTGACGCTTCGCCACCTGCACGACAACCCGATGGCCCTGCAGGCGCTCCTGATCAACGCCGAGCCGCTGCGCAAGCCGCACGCCGCAGAGGATATCGTGCGCGATACCATGCGGCTCGTGAACGGACCGCGCCGTACGCGCGAGCGGCACTTCGCCGAATTCTATTGGGGCGATAAGCCCGCCCACATCCGTTAGCTGTGCCCAAGCGATACAAGAATGGGGTCCTCGATGAGGACCCCATTCATTTCATAGTTCTAGGGATGCGCGCAGCGAATCTAGAGCAGCAGGAAGTACGCCAAGAACGCTGCGGCAGCCACCCACATGAGCGGGCGAATCTGCTTCACGCGGCCGGTAACGATGGCGACGACGACGTAGGTGATGAAGCCGAGGCCGATGCCGTTCGAGATGGAATAGGTGAACGGGATGCCGGCGATGATCATGAACGTCGGGAAGCCGTCGAGCACGTCGAACCAATCGATCTCGGTGACTTCGCTCATCATGAGGAAGCCGACGAACACCAGGGCGCCGCAGGTGGCAGCGGAGCTGATGCAGGAGATGAGCGGCGAGAAGAACGCCGCGAGCAAAAACAGGATGCCCGCGAGCACCGAGGTCAGGCCGGAGCGACCGCCGTCAGCGGCGCCCGAGGCGGACTCGACGAACGTGGTGATGGACGATGCGCCCATGAGACCGCCCACAGCAGCGGCCGCGGAGTCGACGATAAGGATCGGCTTGATGTCCTCGACCTTGCCGTCATCGGTCAAAAACTCGCCCTGCTTCGCGACGGCCATGGCGGTACCCATGGTGTCGAAGAAGTCGCTCATCATGAGCGAGAACGCGAACAGCAGGATCGTCGGGGTCGTGATGGCCTTCACGATACCCATCACGCCGTCGGCATCGGCCATGAAGGGCGCGCCGAACGTCGAGAAATCGAGCGGGGCGACGACACCGGTCGGGGCCTGGGTGACACCCAGCGGAATACCGCAGATAGCGGCGATGAGGATGCCCCACAGCAGCGAGCCCTTGATGCTCATGGAATACAGGATGACCGTGGCGACGATGGAGATGAAGCCGACGAGGAACGTCGGATCGGTCACGTTGCCGAGCGCGACGAGCGTGTCCTCATTCGCGAGGATGATGCCGCCGTCCTTCAGGCCGATCATCGCGATGAAGAGACCCAGGCCGATGGAGATGCCGTGGCGCAGCGAGACCGGAATCGCGTCCATGATGGCCTCGCGCAGACCACAGAGCACGAGCAGAAGAATGGCGATACCCTCGATGAACACGACCGCCATGGCCGTCTGCCAACCGAGGCCCATCGCGCCGCACAGCGTGTAGGCGACGATGGAGTTGATGCCCATGCCCGACGCGCAGGCAAGAGGACGGTTGGCGAAAAGACCCATCGCGATCGTCATGACGCCGGCGCCCACGCAGGTGGCCGTCACCGCAGCCGTCATGGGTACGCCGCCCGCCTCAAGAATCAGCGGGTTGACAACGATGATGTAGGCCATAGCCAAGAAGGTCGTAAGACCCGCCCTCAGCTCGGTCGACACCGATGAGCCGCGCTCACCCAATTTGAAGAACTGTTCCATGTTCCCTTTCCCCCTCAGAAACGACAAAAGCGCCCCCTGTGGGGCGCTTATTCTTCGGCACCGCCTTAGACGGTACCGCTGGAACCGAATCCACCCGTCCCGCGATCGGTCGCATCGAGTTCATCGACCTCAACCAGATGCACAACGGGGACCTGCTGGATCACGAGCTGCGCGATGCGCTCACCGCGCTCGATAACGATAGGTTCATGCGCGTCGAGATTGACGGCGATGACCTTGAGCTCGCCGCGATAGTGCGCATCGATGAGACCGGGCGTGTTCGCGATGGAAAGGCCGACCTTCAGCGCAAGGCCGCTGCGGGGCTGCACGAAGCCGGCGTACCCGTCGGGCAGGCCGATGGCGAGACCCGTAGGAATCAAGACGCGCTCGAACGGAGCGATCGTCACCGTCTCGTTTGCACGCAAATCAAGTCCGGCATCCCCTTCATACGCGTAAGAAGGCAGCTGAACCGATGGGTCGAGCCGCTTGATCGAGACGTTCAATTCCTGCATCACATCACCTCAACCTGTTGAGTTCATCGATGAACTCATCGACATCCTGAAAATCCCGGTAAACAGAAGCAAAGCGAATATAGGCGACCTTATCGAGCTTCTGGAGACGCTTCAGGACCATCTCGCCGATCTCGTCGGATTCGACGGCCGTGAGCGTGCGACCGCGGAGCTCATGCTCGATATCGTCGATCAGCCCGTTGAGAGCGGAAAGGTCGATATCGCGCTTGGAGGTGGCGCGCATCAGGCCCACGAGCAGCTTGTTGCGGTCGAAGGGCTGCGTCGTCCCGTCGCGCTTGATAACCTCAATGGGATCCTCGCAGCGCTCAAACGTCGTGAAGCGGTATCCGCATGAACGGCACTCGCGGCGACGCTTGATGGCATTGGTGGCGTCTTGCATACGGGAATCGACGACACGGGTATCGTCCTTGCCGCATTTGGGACAGCGCATGGAACCCCTTTCCTGTTCGTCTGCCGAGGAACGTTGTTCAGGATACCACGCATCACGGTGGGAATCGGCACGAGCCCGTCTTTTAACTAACCGAAAGCCGATGGAAACGCCGGTGTGTCAAGCGTTAGCGCGCAGGAACGACCAGCCTCTGTCCGGCGCGCAGCATGCCGTCGGAAAGATCGTTCCAGGCGCGGACGATGCTCACGGTCTCACGCGTGCCGACGCCATCGGCGGGATGGGCATCCGCGATGGACCAGAGCGTGTCGCTCGGCTGGACGACGATCTCGAGGCGATCCGAAGAGGCTAGGGCCTGATCGTAGGCGGTCTGGTCCAAAGACAGAAAGGACAGACCCGCGAAGACGGCACCGATGACGATGGCGACGGCACACAGGTAGGACGCCACGCGCCGGGCAAGCGGACGAACGAGGGCGGCAGCGGTCGTGCTCGCAGAAACAAGGCCCTTCGTACCGTTGACAACGGTAAACGCGGTATGAGCGGGCTCGTATGCGAGAGCAAGGTTGCCGGAGGTGTAGGTGGTGCCGTTCATGTATATCTCCTCTCGTCTTGTTGACGATGGTAGGTATATCGCCTCGCGCGGACATTTTTCTGGCGTGAGAACGCGTGTTCGTATATGATTATGGTCGAACAGTTGTTCCCCGTCAATGAGAAATCGAACATCTGTTTGGTTGAAAGGAGCGCACATGGCCCGCAGCATCACGAAGCGCCAGCAGCAGATCTACGACTTCATACGCGCCTACCAGCATGAAAAGGGCTATCCGCCCAGCGTGCGCGAGATGGCCGCGGCCGTCGGGCTCTCCTCCCCCTCCACCGTCCACGCGCACCTCGCCGCCCTTGAGGATCACGGCCTCATCAAGCGCGACAAGACGAAACCCCGCGCGCTCGAGGTGTTCGAGCGGGATGCGGAATCTGAGAAGACTCCCGAGGTCACACAGGCGGCAAGCCGCGGCACCGTGTCGCTGCCCCTCGTTGGGCGCGTGGCCGCGGGTATCCCCATTCTCGCCGAGCAGAACATCGAGGACACCTTCACGCTGCCGACCGAGATCGCCACAGATTCGAGCTCGTTTATCCTCGAGGTTCACGGCAACTCGATGATCAACGCCGGTATCTTCAACGGCGACTACATCATCGTCCGGGAACAGCACAGCGCGATGAACGGAGAGATCGTCGTCGCGATGATCGACGGCGAGGCGACGGTCAAGACCTTCTACAAGGAGCAGGGTCGCGTGCGCCTGCAGCCTGAAAATGATGCGATGGAGCCCATCTTCGCCACCAATCCCGCGATCCTGGGCAAGGTCGTCGGCCTGATGCGCCGCATGTAGCCATGGCAGCTACGCATCAGGAGCAAACGCGGCCGCACGGCGGCCGCATTCCGTTTTTCGACACGCTGCGCGGTTTCACCGTCATCTCGATGGTCTGCTTCCATGCAGCCTATGATGCTGCCTACATCTACGGATACGGTCTCGATTGGTTTTTGAACCCCGTCATCCAAAACGTCTGGCGCGCGTCGATCAGCTGGGTCTTTCTGGCGCTCGCCGGCTGGATGTGCACCTTCAGCCGCAACAACGCCCGACGCGGTGCTCGATACGCAGCAGCTGCCCTGCTCGTATGGGTCGCCACGACCATCGCCGCCGTGGATACCCCCATCTCGTTCGGCATCCTGTTCTGCATGGCGGCAAGCACGCTGCTGTATGCGTTCGCGGCGCCGGCTCTCACGCGCATACCGCCGACTGCCGGTCTGCTCATCTGCCTTGCGTTGTTTGCCGCAACCTATACGGTTCCCGATACCCGCGTGACCTTCGAGGGACTTGCCTGGCTCGGATTCCCCGGGCCGACCTTCACCTCAGGCGATTACTACCCGATGATCCCCTTCACGTTCATGTATCTCGCGGGCACGTATGCGACGACGCTGTTCGCCAAGACGCACCCTAGAGGGTATCCCACCTGGATGCAGCGCATCGACGTGAAGCCGCTTGCCTTCATCGGACGCCACAGCCTGGCGGTCTACCTCGTACACCAGGTGCTTCTCGTCGTGGTCTTCGAGGCCCTGGCGCTCATCACCTAGCCAGACGCGATGCCCCAAGCAAAGCAGGATCTACTCGACCGCATACCGCGCGAGCGCACCGGCGATGCGCTCGGGTACCTTCGCCACGATGTGAACGCCCTCGCCGTGGAACTCCTCGCTGATGACGCTCCCCTGCTCGCGCACCACCTTGAGCAGAGTCCCCTCGCGATACGGGATGTCAGCGCTGATGAGACGGTCGGTCGCCGCAGCCTCGGCAGACAGGCGGCTCAACAGCTCATCGAGCCCCTCTTTGGTGAGCGCGGAGAAGAAGATCGCCTGGGGATGACGGCGCCGCAGGGCGCACAGTTCGTCAGAATCCACCAGATCGATCTTGTTGTACACCGTAACGGACGGGCGCTCGCCGGCACCGATCTCATCGAGCACGCGGTCGACCGCCTCGGCCTGGCGCTCGTGGTCCTCATCGGAGATATCGATGACCTTCAGGATAAGATCGGCCCCGAGGACCTCGGAAAGCGTCGACTTGAACGCCTCGACCAGACCGTGCGGGAGCTTCTGGATGAAACCGACCGTATCCGTAATCGTCACCGACCGCCCACCGGGCAGCGCATACGCGCGCGTCGTGGGGTCAAGGGTGGCGAACAGCTTGTCTTCAGCGAGGACCTGAGCCCCCGTGAGGGCGTTCAGAAAGGTGGATTTGCCGGCGTTCGTATATCCGGCCAACGCGATGCGGAACGAGTCGGAGGCGATACGGCTCTTCGCCTGCACCCCCCGGCGCTTCTCAAGCTCGCGCAGCTCGCGCCGCAGCGCGGCGATGCGGTTGCGGATCAGGCGCCGGTCGACCTCGAGCTGGCTTTCGCCCTGGCCGAAACGGCTGCCGATACCGCCGCGCGTCTGCTCTTTTGCCAGGTGCGACCACATGCCGCGCAACCGAGGCAGCAGGTACTGCAGCTGCGCGAGCTGAACCTGCAGCCTGCCCTCACGCGTCGTCGCATGCAGACCGAAGATATCGAGGATCAGCGCCGTCCGGTCGATGATCTTCGTGGGTTCGCCGATGGTGCGCTCGAGGTGCGATTGCTGAGCGGGGGTGAGATCCTCATCGAAGATCACCACGTCGGCATCGAGCCGATGGACGAGCGACTTCAGCTCCTCAACCTTGCCCGATCCGATGATCGACTTCGGAACCGGGCGGTCAAGCCGTTGCGAGATGCGTCCGACCACGACGGCGCCGGCCGTATCGGCCAGGCGCTCGAGCTCGTCGAGCGAGCGCTCGACCGGCCATGCCGCATCGCGCCATTCCACACCGACGAGGATCGCCCGCTCGGGTTCGACAGCGGTAGACAGAAACGAAAACCTACTCACTCCGTCACCTTCCGATACCGCCCAACGATTCGTGCAGCGGCCTGCTGCGCATCCATCTCATCCATATCGAGCCACTCGACGCGCTTGTCGCGACGAAACCACGAGAGCTGCCGCTTCGCATACCGACGTGACCGCATCTTGACCGTCTCGATAGCCTCCTCGAGCGCGACCGTGCCCTGAAGCGCCTCGATGATCTCCTTGTAGCCGATCGCCTGGCGCGACGTCAGCGCGTCGGCCATGCCGGACTCCATAAGCCCGCGTACCTCCTCGACGAGCCCCGCTGCGATCATCGCATCCACGCGGTCATTGATGCGGCGATACAGACGCTCCCGCCCCATCGTGAGACCGAACTGAAGGCTCGGATAGTACGGGCGCGGTGTCGCAAAGCCACTCTGCTGGACGGCATAGGACGTTCCCTCATCAAGCATCTCGAGCGCACGGATGGTACGGCGAACGTTGTGGGGATGGATGAGGGCGGCACTCGCGGGATCGAGCGACGCCAAGTGCGCATGGATGCCTTCATCTCCCAGCTCCTCAGCCATCCGCTGATAGCGGACGCGGGCTTCGCTTTCGAGCTGACCGGCGGGAAAGCGCATATCATCCAGGGCCGCGCGGACATAGAGACCCGTCCCGCCGCAGAGCACGGCCGCCGTGCCGGACGCGCGCACACGATCGATCTCGGCGCGCGCGTCGCGCTGGAACAGGGCAGCCGAATACTCCTCGTCGGCGTCAACGATATCCACCAGAAGCAGCGGCACGAGGCGCTCGGCCACGGGCGTTTTCGCCGTACCGATATCCATCCCGCGATACACCTGCATCGCGTCGGCCGAGATCACAGGCGCATCCAGCTCACGCGCTACCAGATCGGCGATGGCGCTCTTGCCGGATGCCGTCGGTCCCACGATCGCGATGACGGGGTTGCCGTCGCATACGGGGGATTCGACCTCATCGGTCATCGGGGCGACCCCACGACGGTGCCGGAGAGGTACCAGGTGCGGGCGTCGTCGACCTTGACATCGACGATGCGGCCGATGAGGTCCTCGATGCGCACCCCGACGGGAAGCGGGGCGTGTACCGTCTGGTTTTTCGGGCTCTTGCCGAGAAGCTTCGCCTCATCCTTCTTCGAGGTGCCTTCGACGAGCACCGGCACCACATGACCGAGATCATGCTGATTAAAAGCGTAGGCGCTGTCCTCGATGACATGCACGAGCCGGTTGAAGCGATCGAGGATGACCTCGCGCGGCGTATCATCGGCGATACGGGCAGCAGGAGTGCCCTCAC
The DNA here is from genome assembly GCF_016902615.1 of Collinsella tanakaei. Taxonomy (GTDB): domain Bacteria; phylum Actinomycetota; class Coriobacteriia; order Coriobacteriales; family Coriobacteriaceae; genus Collinsella; species Collinsella tanakaei_A. Next base: position 53,649 of record NZ_JACJMB010000005.1, on the reverse strand, counting down.
GGCGCGAGTAGATGAACGTGAACGCCTGGGCATATCCCACGCGCTCCGCAAGCGAGAGGGTCTCGAGGAAATCCTCCTCGGTCTCGCCGGGGAAGCCGACGATGATATCGGTCGACAGGGCGATATCGGGAATGCGGTCGCGCACGCGGTCGATCAGGTCGAGATACTGCTCGCGCGTGTACTTGCGGTTCATGAGCTTCAGGATGCGAGACGAGCCGGACTGCACGGCGAGATGGAGCTGCGGCATGACGGCGGGGACCTCCGCCATGGCGTCGATAGTCTCGGGCAGCAGGTCCTTCGGGTGCGAGGAGGTGAAGAAGATCCGCTCGATGCCGCAATCGCCCAGGCGGCGCAGCAGCTCGGCGAACCGCGGCGCACCGAACAGGTCGCGTCCATAGGAGTTGACGTTTTGGCCGAGCAGCGTGATCTCGCGCACGCCGACGCGAGCAAGACCGGTGACCTCGTCCACGATCTCGTCCATGTCGCGGCTCTTCTCACGGCCGCGAACATAGGGCACGATGCAGTAGCTGCAGAAGTTGTTGCATCCCGTCATGATGGGCACCCACGCGCGATAGCGCTCGGCGCGATGCCACGGCATGGCGGTCGCGGGCGTGTCGTCGCGCTCCTCGCAGCGAACGTGCGCCTCGCCGTCGGCAAAGGCCTGTTCGAGCAGCTCCGCCACATGGGCGATTGACGCCGTGCCGAAGATGACGTCGACGTTGTCGAGGTTCGTGAGGAGCCCTGCGCCGTCGCGCTGGGCGATGCAGCCGCCCACGGCGATCACGCGGCGCCCGCCCGGGGGTACCGGCAGGCTCTTGCACGAGGAGCACTGCCCGTACAGGCGCGTATCGGCCGCCTCGCGCACGCAGCAGGTCATGAACACGACGATGTCGGCGTTCGCGGGGTCTGCCACCTCCAGGCAGCCGCAGCTGTCGAGCAGTCCGCTCACGCGCTCCGAATCGTGCATGTTCATCTGGCATCCGAACGTGCGGATGAAATACGTCTTACCGAAAAGTGTTGAGTTCTGCATACCCTACCCGACTCGAAGAGTGTCGTCAGAGACATCGAATGTATCGCCCGCATGCGAGGAGAGGCGGTGAACGTAAACGGAAAGCCTGATAGCCGTACGCGACTCCCCGTTGATGAGGATATCGGAGAAAACCGGCGCGCACGAGATATCGAACCCCGTCGGGATCAGGAACCCGCGGGCGATGGCGATGGCCTTGATGGCCTGGTTCACCGCACCGGCGCCGACGCACTGCATGTTGACGGGGACGCCGTCTTTCACCATGCCGGCGATGGCCCCGGCAACCGAAGCCGGTGACGACTTACTCGATACCTTCAGGAATTCCATGGCTACATTTCTCCTGCATGTGAGTGCATTTAATCATATTTTGATAACTGTACCCTATGGGTCAAACCGGGGCAAGCGGCTATTCGTCCTTCGTGATGTCGAACGTGACGACGATGCGGTCACGCGATACGCGAACCTTCGGATCGCCCACCAGATTCAGGTAGTACTGCGCAGCGAGCTCGGAAAAGCTCTTCTCGACACCGCGCGAGAACCGCTGGAGGTCGTCGCGCGAGATCTTGAGACCGCGCCGATCGCGCTCGAGGTCAACCGGCTTCGCCGTCGCTTGCGGCGTATGGCTGCGCTCCCGAAGCAGGCGCGCCGAGACGCTGCGCTGCGGCTTGATCGTGCCCGCGAGGATACGGTGCGCGGTGCGCTCGGACACCTCGATGCCGATGCCCGAGGCGATGCGCATGAAATCGGCCGCATCTGCGCTCGAGCCCAAACGATCAACGACCGGCAGATCGGACGCATCGTCGATGAACAGCAGCTTGCTCGCATCGACCGTGGAGGACGCATGAGCGAACAGGGTCGCCGCGATCTCGGTGGGGCTGCCGAGATAGACGTCGCAGGCATGCAGCTCACTCAGGGCGAACTCAGCCGCCGCGCGCACGATGTTATGCGGGCCGCGCGAGATATGGAACGTCCCCGTCTCGTCCTTCTCCGCTGTCGGCCACGTACTCTGATCGGCCCGCTCGTTCAACGTCGCGGTATCCGCAACGACTTTGATGGAGCTTCCCAGACCCGGCGCGCTCGTGACGACCGCGGCCGACTCGGTGTTCTGGCGGATGGAGAACAGCGCCATGCCGCGACCGTGAACGCCCCAGCGGTCCATCTTCATCGACTCGAGCTTCGAGGTCACGCGGGCATCGAAGATGCGCTCGTGCATGTCGCGCGGGATGCCCGACCCGTTATCGAGAAAAAGGAGGGTGCGGACACCCTCCTCCTTCGCGGTGGCGACATAGATTTTCGTGGCGCCGGCGTCGCGGGCGTTGCGCAGCATCTCGATGACGATGTCCTCAACATGTTGGATATCGTGCTTTGCCTGGCGGCGCTCCGCCTCGGAGACGCGCAGCCTCACGAACCCCTCGCCGAGGTTCTCCTCGACGCGCAGGCTGCCCTCGCCGGACATGGCGGCGACAAACGAGATGAGGTCGTGAGCGTCTCCCATGGCGTGATCCTACTTGGCGATATCCACGGCGCGGCTCTCACGGATCACGACGACGCGCACCTGACCGGGATATTCCATCTCGTCCTCGATCTGATGGGCGATATCGTGCGCGAGCACCGTCGCCTGCGCATCGGAGATCTTGTCGGGCTGGACCATGACATGGACCTCGCGGCCGGCCTGCATGGCGTAGGTGCGCTCGACGCCCTCATGGGAGTTGGCGATCTCCTCAAGCTTCTCGAGGCGCTTGATGTAGCTCTCGGCGGACTCGCGACGGGCGCCCGGACGGGACGCGGAGATGGCGTCGCCCGCCTGCACGAGGACGGCAAGGACGGAGTTGGGATCGACGTCGCCGTGGTGCGCCTCGATGGCGTGCACGATCGCGGGCTTCTCGCCGTAGCGGCGCGCAAGGTCGGCACCGATGACGGCATGCGGGCCCTCGACCTCGTGGTCGATAGCCTTGCCCAGGTCGTGCAGCAGGCCGGCGCGCTTCGCGGCGCGCACGTCGACACCGAGCTCGGAGGCCATGATGCCGCAGAGCTCGGAGACCTCGATGGAGTGCTGGAGCACGTTCTGGCCGAACGAGGTGCGGTAGCGCAGCGCACCGAGCGTCTTGACGAGCTCGGGGTGCAGATCGTGGATGCCGATGTCGAACGCCGCCTGCTCGCCCGCCTCGCGCACGCGCTGCTGGACGAGATCGGACGCCTTGCGGTACATCTCCTCGATGCGGGCCGGGTGGATGCGGCCGTCGGCGATCAGGTTCTCGAGGGCGACGCGAGCGGTCTCGCGGCGCACCGGGTCGAAGCTCGAGAGCACGACTGTCTCGGGCGTGTCGTCGATGACGAGATTCACGCCGGACACCTGCTCGAAGGTGCGGATGTTGCGGCCCTCGCGGCCGATGATGCGACCCTTGAGGTCGTCAGAGGGGATATGGACGGTCGTGACCGTCACCTCAGCGGTGTGGTCTGCCGCGCAGCGCTGGATGGCAAGAGAGATGATCTCCTGCGCCGTCTTATGGCATTCCGCGCGCACGCGCTGCTCGGACTCGCGAATGATGGAGGCCGCCTCATGGGTCACCTCGCCGCGAACCTTGTCGAGCAGCTCGCGGTGAGCGTCATCGCGCGTGAGCTCGGAGATGCGCTCGAGCTCGGAGGTCTGCTTAGCAACCAGCTCGTCGAGCTCGCGGGAGCGCTTCTCGATCTGGCCGGCCTGGCTGGACAGCTGGTGCTCGCGCTTGTCGAGCGCGTCGTTGCGCCGGTCGAGGGACTCCTCGCGCTGCATGACGCGGTTCTCGAGCGTGCGCAGCTCGCGCTTGCGCTGCTTCTCCTCCGCCTCAGCCGCCTGCTTGTTCTGGATGATCTCCTCCTTCGCCTCGAGGAGGGCCTCCTTCTTCATCGTTTCAGCCGCTCGCTTCGCATCGCCGATGAGACGCTCAGCCTCTGCGTGCGCGGACTCGATCTTCGAATCCGCCTCGCGGAGGCTGCCGTTCTTGGCGCTGCGCATGGCGAAAGCGGCAACGGCGGCCCCGATGGCGAGGCACACGATGCCGATTACGAACTCCATGCTCAGACTCCTTTGGTCAATTCAGGTGCAACAGGTAACGAACCGCCCACGCGATGCGGGCGGTTGCGGACATTTGCTAGGGAATGGTCACCCCATATGAAAAAGAACGAATACAATCTATCTATCTCATCGCTGATGAGCGCATATCACATAACAAATGACGTTGTTAATCCTACGTTTACCATCGCAGTCTGTCAAACACACCCAAGTCCATGGGAACAGGATGCACACAGGGATAAACCCAAAGGTAGACGGCTGTGTATGTCCCTCAATCAGAGGTCGGGGGAACCTTCCATCCTTCGGCGGACGGCATGCGTGGCGACGCCATAGGAGAAGCCCTTTGACACAAGATGGCGAATAAGCTTCTCGCGTCCGTGTATATCGCTCACCGGCTTGCGCGCGATAAGGGCATAGGCGCGCTCGACGTCCTCGTCTTCGCTGAAGAACTCCTCCGGGTAGCCGGGAATCCCTGAGGTGTCGATCCCGCGGCGTGAAAGCTCGGCCTCGATACGCCGGCGGCCCCAGCCGGCACGCTTGCGCTCCTCGATATAGTACGAGGCGAAGCGGACGTCATCAACGAACCGCATCTCGCGAGCACGCGCGATCGCGGCGTCCACCGCCTCGGAACGATAGCCTGCATGGCGGAGCTTACGGGCGAGCTCACCTTCCGCATGGTCCCTGCGAGACAGCGCATCGACTGCCACGGCGAAGCACACGCGCGCCTCGATGGCGGCAATGGCATCGAGCACCGATTCGCGCGAAGACGGCAACGCGGGCATCTCGTCGCGCAAAGCGCGCGCGACACGCGGGGCGACCGCGATCGGCTCGCGTCCCTCGTCGGTATCTATGAGTACAATATGTGCCTGCGCCTTTTTGCCGGACGCCGCCGCACGTTTCCGCGCGGCGGCGTCCGGAGTCTCGATATCAAGCGCGCAGACCGTTATAGCGCCGATCACGCGTCCGCACCCGTCGTTGCGGCGGCATCGGGTTCAACCGCCTCGCCGGTCGACTCGTCATCGAAGTCGAGCCCGTAGGCCACGCGCACCTTATGCTCCACCTCATCGCGCAGCTCGGGGTTCTTGCGCAAAAACTCCTTGGCGGCCTCGCGGCCCTGGCCGAGACGCTCGGTCTCATAGGTATACCAGGCGCCGGACTTCTTCACGATGCCGCTGTCCACACCCATGTCGAGGACCGACCCCTCTTTCGAGATGCCGGTACCGTACATGATGTCGAACTCCGCGGTGCGGAACGGGGCCGCGACCTTATTCTTCACGACCTTGCAGCGAACGCGGCTGCCCACGACCTCCGAGCCGTTCTTGATACTGTCGATACGACGGATGTCGATGCGGACCGACGAGAAGAACTTCAGCGCGCGGCCACCCGTCGTCGTCTCGGGATTGCCGAACATGACGCCGATCTTCTCGCGCAGCTGGTTGATGAAGATGCAGGTGGTACGGGACTTGGCGAGGGAGCCGGCGAGCTTGCGCAGCGCCTGGCTCATGAGACGGGCCTGCAGGCCGACCGAGGAGTCGCCGATCTCGCCCTCGATCTCGGCACGCGGGACGAGCGCGGCGACCGAGTCGATAACGACGACATCGATGGCGCCGGAGCGCACGAGCATATCGCAGATCTCGAGCGCCTGCTCGCCGGTATCGGGCTGCGAGATGAGCACCTCGTCGATATCGACGCCGATGCGGGCAGCATATCCCGGGTCGAGGGCGTGCTCGGCGTCGATGAACGCGACAACGCCGCCAAGCCCCTGGGCCTCGGCCAGGATCTCGAGGGCGAGGGTCGTCTTGCCCGATGACTCAGGACCGTAGATCTCGATGATGCGCCCTCGGGGCACGCCGCCGATGCCGAGCGCGGCGTCGAGCGAGAGAGCCCCCGTCGGAATCGCCTCGATCTCGAGCTCCGGGCCGCCGTCGCCATAGCGCATGATGGATCCGGTGCCGAATTTCTTCTCGATCTCGGCGGTCGTGATCTCAATCATCCTGTCGCGCTCCTCGCCGTAGGTGCGCTCGTGAATCTGGCGCGCCGGGCCGGAACTTTTCGCCATGTGGTCCTCCTTCATACTGATGATCGTCTCAGACTATAGTCGAACAGTTGTTCGGCGTCAAGCCGCACACCTCACGCTACGACTCAGCGTCTGAGGGAAATCCCCCGTCTCACGACAGGTATCAAACAGCTCTGCAACAGCGCCCCGCCCCCACCCCGACATGTCCTCATTGGGGACGGGGTATTTTGAGGACAGTCTTTCTCTGCGCGGGATACCGGTCCCGAGCACGCGCGGCCGTAATGCTACCGCGCGCATCGCACCCGAAGTGCGCCCTTCGTCAGGATGCTACGTCCGATGCAGCAGAAGTGGCACCAGACAACCCCGTCCCCGATGAGGACAGTGAGGACAGGAGGAGCTCGAGGGCGCGCAGGGTCGCCTGGCGGCGCACGGCGGCGCGGTCGCCCGAGAAGACCGCGCGAACAGAATCGATATGCCCCTCATACGAGATGCCGAGGTAGACGGTGCCGACCGGATCATCGGCGGTGCCGCCGCCCGGGCCCGCATAGCCGGTCAGGCTGACGGCGACATCCGTCGCGAACAGGCGACGCGAACCCGCCGCCATCTGTCTCGCCACCGGATGTGATACCTCGGTATAACGGTCGATGTCGGCGGCGGACACCCCGAGGACGGCCTCCTTGACCTCGTTCACATACGTCACGGCGCCGCCGCGCAGCACCAGGGAGGCCCCGGGAATATCCGCGATCGCGGCGGCGACCATGCCGGCGGTGAGCGACTCCGCCGTGGAGACCGTCAGCCCAAGGCGCGAGGCGCACTCCACGACCTCGCATGCCGTATCCTCGATGCGCTGCGCAAGCTCTTCATCGAAATCCATCGCGATGCCCCCTACCCGAAGATGATCTCACGGCAATTCCAGAAGTACTGGATACCGGAAATGACCGTGAGGGCCACGGCGATGCCCATGAGGACATCGGAGACGAACAGCAGCCCCACGCAGACCGCGCTCACCGCCGGCGCGGCGCTGAGCGTCGTCAACGCGAACGTCAGCAGGTAGGTGCAGATCGAGACCATCGTGGTCGCCGTCTTCCACTTGCCGAGCTTATCGGCCGCAACGACCACGCCCGCGGCACTCGCCACCATGCGCAGGCCGCTCACCAGAAACTCACGGACCAGGATGATGAACACGAACCACAGGTTCACATAGCCCAGATCCATCAGGATGAGCAGCGCCGACACGACGAGCAGCTTGTCCGCGATGGGATCGAGGAACTTGCCGAAGTCGGTGATCTCGTTGCGCGAGCGCGCGAGGTAGCCGTCGACCTTGTCGGTCAGGCTCAGCACGACGTAGATCGCGAACGCGGCGAATGCGAGGGCGGGATCGACCACCCCGGTCTCGCTGCGGTACGACAGGTCCGCAAGCACCATGAAGACCGGGATGAACAGAATGCGAACGCAGGTGACGATGTTGGCGGGCGTCCACACACCCGTCTTTGCCCCGCCATGGGAGCGACTCGACGAGCCCATGGAAGCCTCCTACTCGATTACATGGCCGACAAGCTCGTAGCAGAAGCTGTCGGTGAACTCAACGGTCAGGATATCGCCCACAGCGGCCTCGCGCGCATCGAGATGGACGGCGCCGTCGCAGTCGGGTGCCTGGAACCAGGCGTGGCCGATGAGCTCGGGACCCTCGTCGGTCTCCTCGATGCCGTCGACGATGACCTCGGCCCGCTCGCCCACATGTGCCGCCGTCGCGGCGAACCCGAGCTGCTCGGCCAAATCCATAGCCTCCTGCGTGCGCGCGAGCTTCTCCTCCTCGTCGATCTGGCAGGCCATGCGCGCGGCACGCGTGCCGTCCTCGGGCGAAAAGGCGAACACGCTCGTGTAATCGAACCCGATGCGATCCATGAAGCGAAGCATGCGGTCGTGCTCCTCATCCGTCTCGCCCGGGAAGGCCACGAGGTAGGTCGTGCGGATGACCATACCGGGGATCTCACGGCGCAGACGGCCGAACAGCTCCTCCAGCTCCGCCTCGGAACCGGAGCGGTTCATCTCGGCGAGCACGCGCTCGCAGCAGTGCTGGACGGGGATGTCGATGTAGGGCAGCACCTCGGGCGTATCGCGGATGGCGCCGATGAGCTCGTCGGTCATGCCCTCGGGCTGCAAGTAGAGCACGCGGATCCACACGCGCTCGGGGCGCACGGCCTCAGCGACCGCGATAAGCAGCTGGGCGAGGTTGCGCGGACCCTGCGCGTCCTCGGGCAGGTCCTGCCCCCAGATGCCGGTATCCTGGCCGATGAGCACGAGCTCGCGCACGCCTCCGGCGACGAGCTCGCGCGCCTCGGCGAGAATCGAGGCGGCGGAACGCGAATGATAGCGGCCGCGGATATAGGGAATGGCGCAGAAGCTGCAGAACCTATCGCAGCCATCCGAGATCTTGAGGTAGGCGACCGCCCCCTCGACGATGCGCTTCACCTCGGGCACGTGCGCGGGCAGGCCGCGGTCGATACCCACAAGCCCGTCCACCACCGAGACGATGCCGTCCTCCTCGTCGGTGCGCACGAACGCGGCGACCTCGGGAAGCTCCGCCGGCAGGTCGGCGCCGTAGCGCGACGGCACGCAGCCGCACATGACGATGGGGACGCTGCGCACCCCCTCGTGGACCTCGTCGGCGAGCTCGAGCGTCGTCTCGATGCTCTCGGAGGTCGCCGACGCGAGGAACGAGCAGGTGTTGATGATCACGAGGTCGGCATCATCGGTGCCTTCCGCCTCGGCATAGCCGGCAGCCGTGAGAAGCGAGCGCATGCGGTCGGTATCGACCTCGTTTTTGGCGCAGCCGAGCGTGATGTAGAGAATGGAACGGGCGGGCTGATCCATGGCTGGACGCGATCCCCTTTCTGCATGGTCGTGAGCGCGCGAGCGAAGCGCACGCTCGAAAAACGCTGATCTGGAGCTTTCACCGGCAGATCACCGCGGCAAGACGGTCGCGGACATCACGCGCAGCGCTCGTGCGGGCAACGCGCCCGAGGGGCTGCGCGCATCGGCCGGCGCTGCCCTTACCGGTAGTTGGTGAACTGGAGCGGCTGGCCGTAATCTTTGCCGCGAAGCAGTGCGATGACCTGCTGCAGGGCGTCCTTCGACGGCGAGGTCACGCGAAGCTTGTCGGCCTCGATCGTCACCTTCACCTTGAGCTTGGCGTCCTTGATGTCCTTGTTGATCTTTTTGGCCGTCGGCTGGTCGATACCCTCGACGATGTGGCCGAGCACGCGCACCGTGCCGCCCGAGGCGGCCTGCGGGGCGTCCCAGGTGACGGCGGCCAGATCGATGCCGCGCTTGATGAGCTTCGAGCCGAACAGGTCGATGATCTGGCGCGAAACGAAGTCGGCGGGCGCATTGATGGTCACGAGTTTATCCGGTTTGGAAAGCTCGATCGAGGCGCCGGAATCCTTCAGGTCGTAGCGCTGCGAGATCTCGCGCACGCTCTGCTGGTAGGCGTTGTCGACCTCCTGCATGTCGACCTGGGAAACGACGTCGAAGCTGGAATCCTTGGCCATGGCTGGCGCTCCTTTCGGTATACACTGCCCTCAATACGTAGTGCTGCTCCGAAGAGCAGCGCTCATTCGGTAGTCTCTTCGGTCGACGTGACCTCGCCGTCGGTACCCTCGGCGGAAGCGGCGTCGACGGCCCCACCGTCGGTGCCGTCGGTGGAGCCTTCGGGCACGACCGGCTGCGGGACGTTGATGGTCACCCGGCCCACACCGGAGGTCCGCGTGTCCCAATCGACCTTCTCGCCGTTGTTCGTCACCTGGACGTCCGCCGGATGGTCGACCGTGATCTCGATGGTTTGGGTGGGGATGAACTCGAGGGTGTTGGGACCGGCGGTCTGGCCATCGTAGGCGTACTCGCCGTCCACCTTGACCTCGATCCACGACGTCTTGCCGTCATCGATCGTGACCTGGATCTTCGTCTCAGTCGGGACCTGCTGCTGGGTCGCGTTCCCGTCCGTGGCCGTACCGTCCGTCGCGGTCTGGTCCGTCGCCGCGTCGCCGTCGGTGGCGGCATCGGTGGCGTCGGCGTCCTCGTCGGTATCGGTATCGTCATTCGCGGACGTATCGGCATCGGTCTGCGTGATGGCGGAGGAGCCGGAGGGCGTCGCCTGCTGTCCGGCGGGCGCCGAGCAGCTGCGCACGAGCAGGAAGACGATGATGATGAGCAGAATGGCGATCACGGCGATGCCGCCCAGAAGCAGGCGCTGGTCGAGGGCGCTCGCGGGGCCCCGACCGCGCTGCGGGCCCCGCCCGCGCCCGTAGCCGCCCTGGGGAGGACGGCGCGCGGGACCGCGCGAGCCGCCGCGCGGGGGACGGCCGCCCCGATTGAGCTCGGAGCGGGAGCCCGGATCGCGGCGTTCGTTGACCCCGAGCGGTCGTCGCATCTGCTGCGTCTCGCCGGGCGAGCGGGTGCCGTACGGGTCGCCGTAGCTGCCGCGGGAGCCCGACGCGGGGGTCACCGTGCGGCGCGGGACGTCCTGTCCGGTCAGGCGCGCCGTGCGGCGCTCGTTGTCGGCCACGCGCATCGGGGTATGCCCGCTCGAGGAGTCGGACACATAGCCCGCCTGCGGGGGGCGCTGCGCGAACCGAGAGCTCGACGGGGGCGGATCCACGAGCAGATAGCGTCCGCTCGTCGAAACGCTGCGCGGCACGGGGTTCGTCGCGCCCTCGGTGAACTGCGACCCCGAGGCGCTTCCGCCCCGTTCGTACACGTAGAGCTCATCGAAATAGGCGTTCACGACCTCGCGCGGGTTCAGACCCAGATACCGGGCATAGCTCGCGATCATGCCCTGCGCGTAGCCGCGCGGCGGCATGGAGGCGAAGTTGCCCGTCTCGAAGAACTCGATGATCTGAGGGCGAATCTTGATTACGTTGGCAACCTGCTGGATCGACATGCCCAACTCACGGCGCCTGTCGAGCAGCATCTCGCCGAAGCGACTGGACATCAGAACCCTCCAAATCCATCTTCCGCGGCCATCTCGGCCTCGACGGCCTCAAGGGCTGCCAGCCCCTCTTCGTCCAGCAGGACCTCGCGGGGCTTGGAGCCGTCGGGCGGGCCGACGACGCCCTTCTCTTCAAGCATATCCATGATACGGCCTGCACGCGCGTAGCCGACCTTCAGGCGACGCTGCAAACCGGAGGTGGAACCGAGCTGGGACTCGACGACGATGTGCGCGGCATCCCACAGCAGCGGGTCGTCGTCGGACGACTCGCGCGCGCTGCCGGCGCCTGCCGCCCCCATGGCCGCGGGCGCGACCGCCGAGAGGATCTCCTCGTGGTAGTCGGCCGGGCTCTGCTCCTTCACGAACTCCACGACCGAGAAGATCTCCTCGTCGGACACATAGCAGCCCTGGATGCGCTTGGGCTTGCCCCAGTCCACGCGGGAGAACAGCATGTCGCCCTGGCCGATGAGCTTCTCGGCGCCCGTCTGGTCCAAGATGACGCGCGAGTCGATACCTGTGGCCACCGTGAGGCCGATGCGGTTCGTGATGTTGGCCTTGATGAGGCCCGTCACGACGTTCGAGCTCGGACGCTGCGTCGCCACGATCATGTGGATGCCCGCGGCGCGGCCGAGCTGCGCGATGCGCACGATGGAGGCCTCGACATCTTTGCCGGCGACCATCATCAGGTCGGAGAGCTCGTCGATGACGATGACCAGATAGGGCATCTTGGCCGGCGGGTTGTCGTACTTCTCGAACTCGCCCGCCGCCTGCTTCTCGTTGAACGTCGAGATCTTGCGAACGCCGATGCGCTCGAACACCTTCAGGCGGCGCTCCATCTCCGACACCGCCCACTGCAGGGCGCTCGCCGCCTGCTTGGGCTCGGTCACGACCGGCACGTAGAGGTGGGGCAGCCCGTCGTAGGGCGCGAACTCGACGCGCTTCGGGTCGATCATGATGAGACGGACGTCCTCGGGAAACGTGCGCATGAGCAGGCTCATGAGGATGGAGCTGATGACGACCGACTTGCCCGAACCCGTCGTGCCCGCGATGAGCAGGTGGGGCATCTTCGCGAGGTCGGCGACCATGGGCTGGCCCTCGGCGTCGCGGCCGAGCGCGAACTCGAGCGGACCGCCCTTCACATAGGGCAGGATGTCGCCGAAGGCGACCGTCTGACGCGTGCGGTTGGGGATCTCGATGCCGACAAGCGAGGTGCCGGGAATCGGCGCGAAGATGCGGACGGAATCGGTCGCGAGCGACAGGGCGATATCGTCCTCGAGGTTCGAGATGCGGCTCACGCGCTCGCCCTCGCCCGGCTGGACCTTGAAGGTGGTGACGGTGGGGCCGGAGATCCAGCCCACCACGCGGGAGTGCAGGCCGAACTCCTGCAGCGTGTCCTGTAGCGCCTGAGCGGTCTGCTCGAGCTCCTTCTTGGTGCTGGCAGACGCGCTCGACGCGGGGTTATGGCGAAGCATGGAGACCGGTGGCAGCTGGCGCTCGTCGCCCTCATCGGCGCGCGAGGCGGGATGCACGGTGCCCGAACCCGCGCCTGCGGTAGAGGACGCCTTGCCCCGGGCCGCCGGGGCATCCTGGTTCACGACCGGCTCGGAGGCGGGCGCGGCCTTCTTCTTTCCAGCTGCGGCGGGCCTCTTCGCACCCGCAGCGGCAGCGGACAGGAACGCCGGCACGTTCGGCTCCAAGGGCGCGTCCGCCTGGGGGCCCACGGGGGGCCGGGCTCGGCGTCGGCATCGTCCGCATGGCGGGCGGGGGCAGCCGTGGCAGCCGCCATCTCATCAAGCTCGGCGCGCGAGGCGGCGATGGCACCGAGCGCGCCGCCGGCGACCGCGGGGGCAGCCGCCGCGGCCGGCATGGGGTCGACCTCGGTCAGGTGCTCGGCGAACCGCTCCTTCACGGGAATGAGCGTGGTCTTCGCAGCCTGCGTGGACGCAGGGGCCGCCGCGGCCTGCGCAGCGCTCGCGCGTCCCGCCTGCTTGGGTGCAGCCTTTGCGGGCGCCTTCTTCTTGCGACCCGGCAGAAGCGTCGTTATCGCCTCATCGGCGGCAACGTCGGAGGAGACGTCCACGAACGGGTTGTCATCGCCCTCAGGCGCATCGGGCTCGTCGTCGATGCGACCCGCCACCGTGGTGGCGCGACGCCCCAGATAGGTCGTCTCGGCACTCCCCTCCTCATCGTCGAAAAGGCTCGTCTGGCGCTGGGGCGCGCGGCGCGGCGCGTGCGCGGGCGCCTGCGCCGCGCCCCAGGGGTTCTCGTTCACGTCGACATGCGCACGGCGCGCAAGCTGCTCGGCACGCGCCGCGATGCCCGTTGCGACCTCGCTCACGGAAAACCCGATGATCACGAGGCCGAGCACCACAAGGCCGACAAGGATCACGTAGGCGATGGCCTTCCCCACGGCGCTATAGAGCGCACTCGCGATGAAGGCGCCCAGATAGCCGCCGGTGGCGGAGAGGTTCGCGTCCTCGAACATCGGGGCGGTGCCGGCGAGGCCGCCAGCACGCGACAGCGAGAGCATGGCGAGCACCGCGCAGAAGATGATCGCCACGCCCGCGCACGTGCGCGCCGGCACCCGCGCGCTCCCGCGCAGAAACAGCAGGGCGGCGGCTCCGAGCAGGATCAGCGGCAGCAGGTAGCCGCCCAGGCCGAAGCCCAGGTGGTAGAAGCCGGCCACGGCGCTCGTCACGGGCGCCGTGCTCGGCGAGATGACCGCTATGAACGACGCCACGGCGAAGATGCCGAGCAGCACGCCCGCGATGTCGCGGCCCGACCCCTGGTCGAGCAAGGGCGCCGCCTTCGCGTCGTCGGCGCGTCCGGCATTCGCGCGCAGGCCGCCCGCCGCGCGGGGCGAGGCGCCCTTGCGCGCAGCGTTGCTCTGCTTGCGTCCCTTCGCCGCCGCCTGCTTGTTTCCCGCTGCCGCCACGCTAGACCTCCATGACGACCGGGATGATCATCGGGCGCGTGCGCGTGCGGTTCCAGATGAAATTGGACAGCGAGTCGCGCACGGCCTTGCGCAGCGCGTCGGTGCCGCTGCTCGTGTAGTTGAACTTGCCCTTCTCGATCATCTTCATGATGGCGGAGGAGGCGTCGGCCGAGAACTCGTCATCGATGGTGAACGACACGCCGCGGCCGGAGAACTCGATGGCGTCGACGCGCTTGCGCTTCAGCGACACGATGGCCACCGCGGTGACCATGCCGTCGTTCGCGAGCTTCTGGCGGTCGCGCAGCACGATGGGGTCGGTGTCGCCGATGCGCAGGCCGTCGACGTAGACCACGCCGGACTCCACCGAGGCCCCGCGGCGCACGACGCCCGCGCGCATCTCCAGCGAGTCGCCGTTGTCCAGAATGAAGATGTGGTCGTCGGGCATGCCCATCTTGCGGGCAAGGTCCGCGTGGGCGCGCAGGTGCACCGCCTCGCCGTGGACCGGCATAAAGTAGGCGGGCTTCGTCATGGCGAGCATGAGCTTCAGCTCCTCCTGGCTGCCATGGCCCGAGACGTGCACGAGCGTGCGGTTCTTGTCGTAGATGTCGCAGCCGATCTTCGCCAGGCTGTTGATGACCTGCTGCACGCCCTTCTCGTTGCCGGGAATGGGCGTAGCGGAGATGATCACCGTGTCGCCCTCGTGCATGGAGAGCGTCTTGTGCTCGCCGTTCGCCATGCGCGACAGCGCCGAGAGCGGCTCGCCTTGGGAGCCGGTGCACATGACCACGATCTGGTCCTCGGGGATGTTGTTGATCTCGTAGGCGTCGATGATGTCTTCCTCGGGGATGTCGAGGTAGCCGAGCTCACGCGCCACGCGGGTGTTCGTGAGCATGGAGCGGCCGGTCACGACGATCTTGCGACCGCAGCGGCGCGCCGCGTCGCAGATCTGCTGAAGACGGTGGATGTGGCTCGAGAAGCTCGCCACGAACACGCGGCCGGGGGCGTTCTTGATCGCAGCGTAGAGCGACGGGCCGACCTCGGCCTCGGACTTCGTGAAGCCGGGACGGGTGGCGTTCGTGGAGTCGCTCATGAGCAGGTCGATGCCCTGCTTGGCGAACTTGTTGATGGAGGCGTAGTCGGGCGTGATGCCGTCGATGGGCGTCTGGTCGAGCTTGAAGTCGCCGGTGTGCAGCACCGTTCCCTGCGGCGTGCGGATGAAGACGCCGAGCGCACCGGGGATGGAGTGCGTCATCGAGAAGAAGTCGATCTGCAGGCACCCCAGGTTCACATGGCTGCCGCCGCGGACCTCGCGGAACTTCGGCGCGCGGATGCGGAACTCGGAGAGCTTGCCCTCGATGAACCCGAGGGTGAGCTTGCTCGAGAAGATCGGGACCTTGTTGTTGAGGTCCTGCAGAAGATACGGAAGCGATCCGGTGTGGTCCTCGTGACCGTGGGTCACGACGATGCCGCGGAGCTTGTCCTCGTTCTCGAGCACGTAGGTGTAGTCGGGCAGCACGAGGTCGATACCGGGCTGCGAGTCGTCGGGGAACATGAGGCCGGCGTCGACGAGCACCATGTCGTCGCCGCACTCGAAGACCGTCATGTTCTTGCCGATGCCATCAAGGCCGCCCAAGGGGATGATCTTGAGCGCGGGAGATTTCTTTTTGGTTGTTGCCATAGGGTGAGATAGTTCCTTTCTCCTGCATCGTATATCCAAACGACGGTGTCCCGTCGTGACGTTCAGATCGCGCCGCCCGTGAGATCCGCGGCCGAGACATAGTGATATTGCATTGTACCAACAGGGACCCTTTCCCAACCGCCCGCCAACCCTATCCCTACACAAAGCGTGGATTTGGACAACTCGGAAGACCCGCCGGTGCGGCGCCGTCCACAAAGGTGCCTTTTCGCGATCCAGTTGCTCATATCCGACGGTATTAGGCGCCCGGACGCCGAGGGGGCGGAAACGCACCCTTGCCGTACCGGCCTCATCTGCGGAAATACTCGCAGATGAGGGACGTTCTCGGGCAGTCCAAAAGAGCGACGCCTAATAGCGGCGTACAGATGCAACTCAGCCGTGATGCACCGCCTGCACGCCCCCGCAGCAAGCGCATGCGCCCGTCCGGACGCCCTCGCGACATGAATAACGGGTCCCGCCAGAAGGCGAGACCCGCATATACCTCATTGCAGGCTGTCAGCCGCGCTCGCAGCGCCTAGCCCTCGTGATGGCGGCGGGGCGTACGCCCGCCGTTGTCGCCGGGGCGACGCGGGCGATCGGTGCGCTCACCGTGCTCGCGGCGCGGACGGCCGGGACGGTCGGAGCGCTCGCGGCGACCGCGACCGCCGAAGCCGCCCTCCTCGGAGTCGCGACCGGAGCCGGCCGGGGCCTCGGGCTTATCGAGGCGGTCGAGCGAGATCTTGCCGCGCTCGTCGACCTCGATGACCTTGACCTTGACCTCGTCGCCGACGTTCAGCACGTCCTCGACCTTGTCGACACGGCCCTGGGCCACACGGGAGATGTGCAGCAAGCCGTCCTTGCCGGGCAGCAGGTTCACGAAGGCACCGAACGGCTGAATGGAGACGACGCGACCGGTGTACTCCTCCCCCACCTCGGGAACCTTGACGATAAGCTGGATGCGCTCGACGGCCGCATCGACGGAGTCGCCCACGCCGCCCACGAACACGGTGCCGTCCTCGTGGATGTCGATCGAGGCGCCCGTCTCGTCCTGGATGCCGCGGATGGTCTCGCCGCCCTTGCCGATGACGTCGCGGATGTTCTCGACCGGAATGGTGATCGAGGTGATGCGCGGCGCGGTGTCGCGGGTCTGGGCGCGCGGGCCGGGGATGACGTCGAGCATCTTGCCCAAGATGAAGGCGCGGCCGGCCTTGGCCTGTTCGAGCGCCTCGCGCAGGATGTCGAAGGTGAGGCCGGTGGCCTTGTTGTCCATCTGCAGAGCGGTGATGCCGCGCTCGGTGCCGGTCACCTTGAAGTCCATGTCGCCCAGGAAGTCCTCGATGCCCTGGATGTCGGACAGGACGACGGTCTTGCCCTCCTCCTGGATGAGGCCCATGGCGATGCCGGACACGGGACGCTTCAGCGGCACGCCGCCGTCCATGAGCGCAAGACAGCTCGCGCAGGTGGACGCCATCGAGGAGGAGCCGTTGGACTCCATGACCTCGGAGACGACGCGGATGGCGTAGGGGAACTCGTTCTCATCGGGCAGCACCGGCAGCAGCGCGCGCTCCGCCAGGTTGCCGTGGCCGATCTCGCGGCGCTTGGGCGAGCCCATGCGACCGGTCTCGCCGGTGCAGAACGGCGGGAAGTTGTACTGGTGCATGTAGCGCTTGCCCTCGACCGGCTCGATGGTGTCGAGGCGCTGGCCCTCATTCAGCATACCGAGCGACAGCACGGAGAGCACCTGGGTCTGGCCGCGCTGGAACAGACCGGAACCGTGCACGAGCGGCAGGTAGTTGTCCTTCACCATGATGGGGCGGATCTCGTCGGCCGCGCGGCCGTCGACGCGCTCGCCCGTCTCGACGACCATGGTGCGCATGGCCTTCTTCTCGAGCTTCTTCAGGTTCACCGGGATCTCGCGCTCCCACTCGAGCTGCTCCTCCTCGGTGAACTCGGCGCGGATGCGCTCTTTCAGCTCCTCGACGTGCGCGATGCGGGAGAGCTTGTCGGCATCGGACAGCGCCGCGTACATCTCGTCATAGTGAGCGAAGATGCGCTCCTCCACCTCGGGCACCGGCTCATCGAGGATGTACTCCTTCGGGACGATGGGGCCGTTGACGCGCTCCCACTCCTCCACGAACTCGAGCTGGGCGTCGCAGAACGCCCCGATGGCCTCCTGGCCGAACTGCATGGCGGCCAGCATGTCCTCCTCGGTGACCTCCTTGGCGCCCGCCTCGACCATGGAGATGAAGTCGCGGGTACCCGCGAGCTCGAGGTCCAGGTCGGAGTTCTCACGCTCCTCATAGGTCGGGTTGACGATGAACTCACCGGTCTCGATGTCGCGGCCGATGCGCACGCACGCGAGCGGGCCCTCGAAGGGCACGCCGCCGAGCGTAAGCGACAGGCTCGCGCCCATGGTGCAGATGACGTCGATGGGATTCACCTGGTCGGCGACGAGCGAGGTGGCGACGATCTGCACCTCGTTGCGGAAGCCGTCCGGGAAGCTCGGGCGGATGGGACGGTCGATCATGCGCGCGGTGAGCGTGGCCTTCTCGCTGGGACGGCCCTCGCGCTTGAGATAGCCGCCGGGGATGCGGCCAGCGGCGTACATCTTCTCGTTGAAGTCGACGGTCAGCGGGAAGAAGTCGTAGTTCTTGCGCTCCTTCGAGACGACCACCGTCACGAGCGCGGTGGTGTCGCCCTGCTTGACCAGCGTAGCGCCGGTGGCCTGCTTGGCGAGCTCGCCGCTCTCAAGCGTATAGGTCTTGCCGTACAGCTCAAAGGTCTTTGATACGAGTGACATTTTTCTCCTTCATCTCCGCACGCCCCGTTGCGTGCGGGCCTCATATGGCTCGCGGGGGTCCGCGAGCGGTGTCAAGAGCCGCGATTGCGACCCCTTACATGAAAAGGAGCCCCGCGCGGGGGCTCCTGCATGCACAACCGTTACTGAATGTTGTCGCGGATGCCGAGCTGCTTGATGAGCTCGCGGTACTCGAAGATGTCGTTCCTCTTGATGTAGGAAAGCAGACGACGACGGCGACCGACGAGCATCAGCAGGCCGCGGCGGGTGTGGAAGTCCTTCTGATGGGACTTCATGTGCTCGGTGAGCTCGCGAATGCGCTCGGTCAGGATGGCGACCTGAACCTTGGGGTTGCCGGTGTCGACGGGGCTGTTGCCGAACTGGGCGGTGAGCTCAGCCTTGCGCTCCTTGGAGACGGTCATGGTGTACACCTTTCTCTTAACGTACGCCCGGCACTGGGACGCCGCCGGTGCAGCGAACGTCTAAGTGCGGGTAACCAACAGTTCGGTATGGTACCACAGCCGCACCCGTTCACGAGAACTGCACGCCTTGCGCGCAGGTGCCCCTGCGTCTGGTGCCCCTGCGGCGGCAGCGTCGGCCTGCGCCAGCAGAGACGGTACCCCAGTGGCGCCCCCGAGCAGCCGCGCCCATTGTCTTCGTGCAAAAGGCACACGAAAGCCGGCTTCGTGTGCCTTTTGCACGAAGACAATGTTTGGTGGTGCAGGAAACCGCCGCCCGAACATGAGAAGGCCGCGGCCGGAGACGCTCCTTTGGCCGCGGCCGCGGCCTCAACAGGCAAAGCAGTGGGGCTACTTCCCCATCTCCCATGCCGCATGGTCGGTGTGCAGCAGCTCCTCGGCGCGCTCGGAGAGCGGCTCACCCAGGTAGTCGGCGTAGAGCGTCTGCACGCTCGGGTTCTCGTGGCTGAAGCGCAGCGGCGCCGCGGCGTCAAGTCCCCACAAGACGTCGCCGCGCTCGCCGGCAAGCTCGCATCCGTCGTGGATGGGCTGCCCGCCGCCGCCCACGCAGCCGCCCGGGCACGCCATGATCTCGACGAAGTCGTAGGAGACCTCGCCGGCGCGCAGGGCCTCGATGAGCTTGTGCGCGTTGCCCAGACCATGCGCCACGGCCACGCGCAGGGGCACCCCGGCCAGATCGAAGGTCTTCTCCTTCCAGCCGTCAAGCCCGCGCACACCGGAAAACGCATCCGGGTCGGGGTTCTCGCCGGTCGCCAGGAAATAGGCGGAGCGCAGTGCCGCGTCCATGACACCGCCGGTCGCACCGAAGATCACCGCGGCGCCCGTGCCCGCGCCGAGCGGCTGGTCGAGCTCGCTTTCCTCCAGCGTGCACGGGTCGATATGCGCCGCGCGGATCATGCGGTCGATCTCGCGCACGGTGAGCACCACGTCCACATCGGGCTCGCCCGTCTCGCCGACCATGGTCGGCAGCGCCGCCTCGGCCTTCTTCGCCAAGCAGGGCATGACCGACACGCTGAAGATCATCGAGGGGTCCACGCCGAGGGCCTCGGCGTAGTAGGTCTTCGCCACGGCGCCGAACATCTGCTGCGGCGACTTGGAGGTCGAGATCTGGTCGAGCATGTCGGGGTAATGCGACTTGGCGTAGCGGATCCACCCCGGGCAGCAGGAGGTGAACATGGGGAAGCGGATGGGCTCCCCGCCCGGCTCGCCGGCGCGGCGCACGCGCTCGAGCAGCTCGGAGCCCTCCTCCATGATGGTGAGGTCGGCGGAGAAGTTCGTGTCGAACACGTAGTCGAACCCCATCTGGCGCAGCGCGCTCGCCAGGCGCTTGACCGTGGCGTCCTCGCGTGCAAGGCCGAGCGACTCGCCCCACGCGGTGCGCACGGCCGGCGCGATCTGCACGAGGCAGATCTTCTCGGGATCCTCGATGGCGTCGAAGACGCGGTCCGTGTCGTCGCGCTCGCGCAACGCGCCGGTCGGGCAGTGCGTGATGCACTGGCCGCACAGGGCACAGTCCGTCTCGGCCAGCGCGCGGCCGCCCGCGACGTTCACCGAGGCGTGGCTCGCACGGCTCGTCAAGGCCCACACGCCCGTCGCCTGGACGTTCTCGCAAACCTGGATGCACCGCAGGCACTTGATGCACTTGTCGTTGTCGCGGATGAGCGGGAAGGCGGTGTCGGAGTGGAAGCCCTCGAGGTGCTTGGCGTAGGGCAGATGGGTGATGCCTAGGTCGTTGGCGAGCGACTGCAGGGAGCAGTTGCCCGAGCGCACGCAACTCGTGCACTCGGAGCTGTGCTGAGAGAGCAGAAACTCCACGTTCGTCTTGCGCGCGATGCGGGCGCGCCGGCTGTTCGTGTGGACGATCATGCCGTCGAGCACGTAGTTGTTGCACGCGGCCACGAGCTGGTCGATGCCCTCGACCTCCACCACGCACACGCGGCACGCGCCGACCTCGTTCACGTCGCGCAGGTAGCACAGCGTCGGGATCTTGATGCCCGCGCTCGCGGCGGCATCGAGAATCGTCGTGTGCTCGGGTACCTCGACCTCGCGGTCGTCGATGATGAGCTTTACCACTGGAAGTTCCTCCCCCCACGGAACGCACCGAAGCCGAAGTGGTCGCAGCGCAGGCAGCGCGAGGCCTCCTGGTGCGCCTCCTGCTCGGTGAGGCCGATCTCGGCCATCTCGAAGTCACCCACGCGCTCGGCGGCGTCGCGCTCCTTGAGCTCGCAGCGCCCGCACAGGCGCTTGCCCTTGAACTGGACGGGCGGCAGCTCGACCTCGAGCAGAACCTTGTGGTCGAAGCCGAGGTAATGGTCGATGTTGGCCGCGGCGACCTTGCCGGCGTTGATGGCGCGGATGACCGTTGCGGGACCGGTCTGGCAGTCGCCACCCGAGTAGAGGCCGGCGAACCCGTGCACGGCGCCCTCGGTGTCGGTGACGATGCGGCCGCGCGAACAGGGGATGCCCATGGCCTCGAAGGGGGCCGAGTCGATGTCCTGGCCGATGGCCACGATCACGCGGTCGCAGGCGATGAGCCGCTCGGGCGCGTCGGCGGCACGCGGCGCGGGACGTCCCCAGCGCGGCTCACCGATAATCTGCGGCTGGACGACGACGCCCGCCACGCGCCCGTCGGCCCCGACCTCGATGCGCACCGGGGCGTTCAGCTCCATGATCTGACAGCCCTCCGCCTCCGCGCCGGCGATCTCGGCATCCTGTGCGGTCATGTCGCAGATGCGGCGGCGATAGGCGATGATGATCTTCTCGGCGCCAAGGCGCACGCTCGAGCGCGCGACGTCCATGGCCACGTTGCCGCCGCCGACGACGACGACGCGCTCGCCGGAAAAGTCCGGCATCTCGCCGTCGCCGATGGCGCGCAGCATCTGAACCGCCGACACGACGCCCTCGGCATCCTCGCCGGCAAGCCCCAGCTTCTTGTCGCTATGGGCACCGATGGCGAGATAGACCGCATCGAACTCGTCGCGCAGGCGGGCGAGCTCCTGCCCGTCCACGGCGTGCTCGAGCTCGACGTCGATGCCGCAGTCGAGGATCCACTGGATCTCGGCGTCGAGGTCCTCGCGCGGCAGGCGGTAGCTCGGGATGCCGTAGCGCAGCATGCCGCCCAGATGGCGGCGCTGCTCGAAGATGGTGACCTTATGCCCCATGATGGCGAGGTAGTAGGCGCAGCTGATGCCCGCAGGGCCGCCGCCGACGACGGCGATGCGCTTGCCGGTCGCCTTCGCGATCCAGGGGCGGTAGTCACATTCCATATGATCGGTCGCGAAGCGCTTGAGCGCGAGGATGTTCAGCGGGTCGTCCACGATCCCGCGGCGGCAGTGCATCTCGCAGGGGTGCTCGCACACCCTGCCGCAGACGATGGGCAGCGGGTTGTCCTTGCGGATGAGTTTCACCGCATCGGTGTAGCGGCCAGCCTCCACGAGCGAGATGTAACCCGGGATGTCGACGTTTGCCGGGCAGCCCGCCACGCAGGGCACGCGCTCGTTCTCGTCGAACCCGCAGGCGTGCTCGCGCACATGGTGCTCGAAGTCATCCCGAAAGCCGCGCACGGCCATGAGGGCCATGGAGCCCGCCTCGTAGCCGATGGCGCAGTCGGCGGACAGGTAGATGGTGTTGGCGGTCTTCTCGATCAGATCGATCGTCTCGGGCGTGGCGCGGTTCGCGAGCACGTCCTCGAGCAGGTCGGCCAGGGCCTTGAGGCCCACACGGCAAGGCGTGCACTTGCCGCAGCTCTGCGTGGCGCACAGGTTCACGAGCGCAGCGGTGAACTCGACCGGGCAGGGCGCGAGCGAGCGCGCGGCGAGCCGGCGGCCGAGCGCATCGTGCAGGTCGTCCATGACGGCCTGGGCGTGGCTGCGCTCCATGACATGAAGTCGTGCCATAGATATCTCCCCTCTGATAGTTTCAATAAGTTTTTATTACAGAGGGGCACGTGCGCACGCGGACTTTCCCTAGACGGACGAAAAAGCCGTGTGAACGTATACCTGAGGATTTTAATTGCGCATACCTGATGGATGAGAAGCTGTGCTGCAGAACATGCCCGATCGGCACCTGAACCATACGACTAAACTCGATAACTTTTTATTGCACAGGCGCTCGAAGCACGGCGGCATCCAGGTTATCGAGCGATGGCATGAGAAGTGGCGCCCGCAGCGCGTCGAGCCGTCGTAAGGCCCGCCTGGCAGGCGCCCCCCTCAGCGCCCGAGCATGAACTCCAGGGCGCGCAGGCGCGCATCGAGATGCGTGGCCGCCCACAGGTGCGACAGCGCGAGCAGAAACGTCGCCTGCATCATGTCGATCGGCGCCGCCGCGAGCTCGTCCAGGCGCAGCGCAAGCAGCGCGCGCAGCCAGTCGACGGTCGCAGCGGAGACCTCCTCGGCGCCCGCGACGCTCGCTGCGCACGATGCGCACAGAAGGCCGCCCGCCGTGGCGGAAAAATAGCTCAGGCGCTCGTCGCCGCACAGCACGCAGCCGGACAGGTCGGGTCGGTACCCGATGTGCGACAGCAGCTTGAAGATATAGGCCGCCACGACCACGTCGAGGTGCACCGCATCGGTCGCGCCGTCGCCTGCCACCTCGAGCGCCCGGGCGGCGATGGCGAAGCAGAACGGATCCTCGGCGTCCTCGTAGCTGCAGAGCTTCGCGACCTCGGCGATGGCGCTCGCGGCGCACATCCGCTCGTAGGTGGGACCGGCACCGAGCGGGGCGCGCAAAAGCTCGGCCTGCGAGACGACGTCGAGGGTGCGTCCGCGCGCGAGCAGGAGGTCGGCCGTGCAGAACAGCTCGCAGCGGGCGGCAAGGCGCGCCCCCGGCTTGCGGGCGCCCTTCGCCACCGCCCGAACCTGGCGGCCGCTCTCCGCGAGCAGCGTCAAGATCAGGTCGTAGTCCTTGAGCTTCACCTTGTCGAGCACGATGGCCCGCGTCCGATATGTCTTCGATCCCGCCATGGCAGACACCGCGGCGCGGCCGGGTGTGCGACCCGCCGCGCCGTGCGGCTACTCCTCGAAGGCGTAGCCCATCGAGCGGATGGCGCGCATGTCGTCGCGCCAGCCCGCGCGGACCTTCACGTCGAGCTCGAGATGCACCTTGCAGCCGAACAAGCGCTCCAGGTCATGGCGCGCATCGGTGCCGATGTGCTTGACCATCTCGCCGCGGCGGCCGATCAGGATGCCTTTTTGGCCCTCGCGCTCCACATAGATCGTCGCATGGATGCGGGCGAGCTTCTTGGTGCGCTCGAAGTGGTCGCACACCACACCGACCGAATGCGGCACCTCCTCGCGCGTGCGCAGCAGGACCTTCTCGCGCACGAACTCCGCCACCTGCGTGGCGTCGTCGGTATCGGTGTCCATGCCCTCGGGATACCAGCGCGGACCCTCGGGCAGGTAGCGCGCCACGGTCTCGATGAACGGCTCCACGTTGAAGCCCTCGGCCGCGGACACGACGATCTCGTCATCGAAGTCGACGAGTTCGTGGGCGCGCGCGAGCTGCTCGAGCATCTGCTTCTGGTCGACCTTGTCAGCCTTGGTGAGCACGAGGATCTTCACGGCAGGCGAGGTGCGCACGCGCTCGGCGACCCACTCGTCGCCGCGGCCGATGGGCGCCGACGCGTCGATGGTGAACGCCACGACGTCCACGTCGCCGAGCTCCGCCAGCGCGCTGCGGTTGAGCTCGGAGCCCAGGCCGTCTTTGGGCTTGTGGATGCCGGGCGTGTCGACGAAGACGAGCTGGAAGCCCTCGCGGTTCACGACCGCGCGCATGCGGCGGCGCGTCGTCTGGGCGACGGGCGACGTGATGGCGACCTTCGAGCCGAAGCACGCGTTGAGCAGCGTCGACTTGCCCGCGTTCGGGCGCCCGACGAGCGCCACGAAACCGCTGCGGAAACCCGCCGGGGCATCTCCCGCCACAAGGCCGAAGGCGGCACCCGCCTCCTCGTCTGCCAGCGCGTCGAGCTCCTCGTCGGAAAGGTCGGCGAAGGGGTCGAGGTCCTCCACCTCCTCGATGTCATCCTCCTCGGGCGCGGCATCGTCGGCGAAGGCCTCCGCGGGCGCTGCCGCCCCATCGGCGGCGGCGTCCTCTGCTACCTCAGGCAGGGTGTCCTCGGTGCGGGTTTCGATATCCTCGTGCAGATCGGCCATGGCTCCTCTTCTCGGTTAGGCGATAAACCCCAGCGCGCGGGCGAACACGATGAGCCCGACGACCGCTGCGGTGATGGACAGGGTGTAGACGCTCGCGGCGGCGATGTCCTTCGCGCGCTTCGCGAGCGGGTGGAGCTCGCTGGTGGCCAGGTCGACCACGGCCTCCACGGCGGTGTTGATGAGCTCGGCGAACAGCACCATCCCGATGCAGAGCGCAACGAGACACCAGCTCAGAAGGTCGATCTTGAGCACGATGCCGGCGATGATGGCGCCAAGCCCGATGACGATCATGACCTTGATGTTGCGCTCGGTGCGCACCGCGGTGACGAAGCCCTCGATGGCATAGCCGAACGAGCGGATGAAGGACGGATGGTCCTTGTCGGAGCCGGGAATCATGGCGCTGCCCTACCGTTCGCCGTGATGGCGAGTCGTGGGGCCGATACGCACGGTGTCGGGGTCCTCACCGCGCTCGGAGGCGAGCGCACGCAGGATCTCCTCCTCGCGCGCCTCCATCGCGGCGGCCTCCTCATCGTCGAGATGGTCGTAGCCGAGCAGGTGCAGCAGGCCGTGCACGAGCATGAGGCGGCATTCCTCGGCAGGCGTCGCGTCGAACTCGGGCGCCTGGTGCGCGATGACGCCGGGAGCCAAGATCACGTCGCCCAGCTCCACCGACTCACCCTGCGGGATATCCTCGTCGAACGGCGAATCGCACTCGAAGGACAGCACGTCGGTCGGCGCGTCGATCTGGCGCCAGGTGCTGTTGAGGCCGCGCATCTCCTCGTCGTCCACGAACGAGACGGAGACCTCCACCGGGCGCTCGACGCCCTCGTGCGCCAGCGTCGCGGCGACGGCGGCCTCGATGTCGCGATCGGAGATGAGCGTATCGAGCTCAGCGTCGTTACTGATGAGCACGCCCATGGCGTCCTCCCTCCCAGGCGCGGCCGGCATCGGCATGCGCCTCCTCGTAGGCGTCATAGGCCTCGACGATGCGCCCCACGAGCGCGTGGCGCACGACGTCGGACCGGTTGAGATGGATGAAGGCGACATCGTCCACCCCGGCGAGGATCTCCTCGATATCGGTGAGGCCCCCGCGGCGGCCGGGCAAGTCGCGCTGGGTGGTGTCGCCCGTGATGATGAACTTGGAGTTGAACCCCAGGCGCGTCAGGAACATCTTCATCTGCTCGGGCGTGGTGTTCTGCGCCTCGTCGAGCACCACGATGGCGTCGTTCAGCGTGCGACCGCGCATGTAGGCGAGCGGGGCGATCTCGATGACGCCCTGCTCCACAAGGGCGTAGCCGCGCTCCATATCCGTCATGTCGAACAGCGCGTCGAAAAGCGGGCGCACATACGGGTCGATCTTCTCCTGCAGCGTGCCGGGCAGAAAGCCCAGGTTCTCGCCGGCCTCCACGACCGGACGCGTGAGCACGATGCGACCGACCTCGTGGCGCTTGAGCGCCGCCACGGCGATAGCCATGGCGAGATAGGTCTTTCCCGTACCGGCAGGGCCCATGCAAAACGTCAGCGTGTTGTTCCGGATGGCGTCGATATAGCGCTTCTGGCCGATCGTCTTGGGCCGGATGGCGTGACCGCGGTACGTCAGCAGGATGTCGTCGGAAAGGGCCGAGAGGTCCGAGCGCGACATGCGCAGCGCATCGAGCGCACGCACCGCGTCGTCGGGCGTGACGGGCACGCCGTGCGAGGCGTCGCGCATGAGGTTCGTGAAGAGCCGCGTGACAAGCTCCACCTCGTCGGGGGCGCCCGCGAGCGAGATGGCGTCGCCGCGCAGCGTCACGCACGCGCTCGTGCGCTCCTCGACGGCGCGCAGCACAGCATCGCCCGCGCCCGTGATCGCCGCGGGGTCGAGCCCCTCCGGAATGGACAGTCGCACCTTGGCAGAATCCATGGTCCCCCTTCGTATCGCGCGCGTCCGCGCCTAGGCGCGGACGCGTCCGTGCAGGATGCCCTCCTCGTCAGCATACATGATAGCAACGTCGGCGATCGTGCCGACCGCGAGGTCGGCAGGCTCGTCGATGATCACGCGATGGAACGACCCGAGCGTGCCGCGCCCGGGGTACTCCACGACCGCGCGCTCGACCGTCCCGATCCGGCGCGCGGCATCGGCCCGCGAGCTTTCGGCAACGTCGGCACGGATCGTCGCCGAGCGCTCCGCCATGACCGAGGGAGCCACCTGACCCTCCATCGTCGCGGCGGGGGTGCCGGGGCGCGCGCTGTAGCGGAACACGTGCAGACGCGCGAAGCCGAGCCGGGAGACGAGCTCGCGGGTGGCCTCGAACTCCTCGTCGGTCTCACCGGGAAAGCCGACGATGAGGTCGCCGGAAAGCGCGAGCGCCGGCAGCGTCTCGCGCATGCGGCAGACGAGCTCCACGAGGTCGTCTGCGGTGTAGGGTCTGCCCATGCGCGACAGTGTCGCGGTGCAGCCCGACTGGATGGGAAGGTGGATGAACGGCGCCACGCGCCGCGGGTTTGCCGCCATCCGCTCGATGAGGGCATCCGAGACGTCCATGGGCTCAACCGACGACAGGCGCACGTGGGGGATGTCGGTGCGCTCGAGCACCGCGTCGACGAGCCCCGCGATGTCGACGGGCGCGCCGGCGGCATCGAGGTCGCGGTAGGCGCCCAGGTTCACACCCGTGAGCACGAGCTCGGGGATGCCAGCCGCAACCGCCGCGCGCACCTCTTCGAGCACGTCCTCGACGGCGCGCGAGCGCTCGGGGCCACGCGCCTTCCACACGATGCAGTACGTGCAGCGGTTGTTGCAGCCGTCCTGCACCTTGATGCCCAGACGGCAGCGGCCGCCGGTGATGGCGGCAAGGTCGGTCGTTCCCGCATCGTCCGCAACCGGTGCCCCATACCAGCCGAGGGCGTCCGCGGCGACGTGCGCCACCTTCGTCTTCAGCGGCTCCACGATCACGCGATCGCCGAGCGCCGCGAGCGCTTCGGGATGCAGGTTCACCGCGCAGCCGGTCGCCACCACGTAGGGGCGGGCTGGCAGGCCCAGCGCGTGGCGGACGGCCTTGCGGGTCTTCGCCTCGGCCTCGCCCGTGACGGCGCAGGTGTTGATGATGACGAGGTCCGCCGCGTCCTCGTCGGCAAGCGTGAAACCCCACCGCGCGAGGTCGGCGGACATGCGGTCGCTCTCGACGCGGTTCACCCGGCAACCGAGATTCACGACGGCGACGGTCGGTGCGCTTATATCCTCCACGGCGACCTACTCGAGGATGTCGTCGATGGCGTCGCGGATGCGGTCGCCCACGGTCTTGCGCGGCGCGGTCGTCTCGCCCATGGCCTCGGCAAAGCGCTCGAGCGCCTCGCGCTGGGGACCGGTGAGCTTTTCGGGCACGCGCACGGCGGCGCGCACGATCAGGCGCCCGCGCGTTCCGGGGGCGCCGGAGCACGGCATGCCGTAGCCGTCCACGGTGATGGCGTCGCCGAACTGCGTACCGGCCGGGATCTCGACCTTCACGCGCTCGTCGTCGAGGATGCCCGCGACCTCGACCGTGCAGCCGAGCGCGGCGCTCGCCATGGGCACGTCGACGGTGCAGAACAGGTCGTCGCCGCTGCGCTGGAACCGGTCGTGCTCGGCCACCTGGACGGAGACGATCAGGTCGCCCGACGGCGCGCCGCGGAAGCCCGCCTCGCCGTAGCCGCGCACGCGCAGCTGGCGGCCGGAGGCGATGCCCGCCGGCACCTCGATGTCGATCTTCTCGTGGGTTGGCATACGGCCCTGGCCGCCGCACATGTCGCAGGGGCGGTCGATGACGGTGCCGTCGCCGTGGCACTCCGGGCACGGCGAGCTCGACTGGACCTGGCCGAAGATGGAGCGCTGGACCGTCGTCACGAAACCCGTGCCGTGGCAGCGCGGGCACTGCTTCTCCTTCGCCCCGTCCGCGCCGCCCGTGCCGTGGCAGTCCTCGCAGGTGGAGAGGCGGTCGTAGCTGACGGTCTTCGTGCAGCCGCGCGCCGCCTCCTCGAGCGTGACGGTGAGCGTGATGGCCATGTCGCGGCCGTGGGTGCGGCGCGCGGTGCCGCCGCCGCGCGACGAGCCGCCGCCGAAGAAGGACGAGAAGATGTCGTCCATCCCCATGCCGCCGAAGATGTCGGAGAAGTCGACGTAGCCCGAGCCCATGCCGGGACCGTCAGCGGAGCCGAAGCGGTCGTAGTTCGCGCGCTTCTGCTCATCGGAGAGCACCGAGTAGGCCTCGTTGACCTCTTTGAACTTGGCCTCGGCATCCGGGTCGTCGGACACGTCCGGATGGACCTCGCGCGCCTTCTTCAGAAACGCGCGCTTGATCGTGCGCTGGTCGGCATCGCGCTCGACGCCCAGCACCTCGTAGTAATCCCTTTTCTCCGCCACGACGGAATTCCTCCCCCATCACATTGCAACCGTGGCCGCATGGGCCGCATCAGATATACCCAACGTATCGCGCGCGCATCACCCGCCGCGCGTCCAGAGCGCTCGCTACATCATCCGGTAGGGCATGAACATGCCGCGCGAGCACGACGCGAAGCTCACGGAGATGAACGCGAGCAAAAGGCCGTTCGCACAGCCGCCCACCATCTGGGAGAAGCCGCGCTTCCACCACAGCATGTTGCGCCCGCGGATGCCGCCGCGCACGATCATGGAGATACCCAGTATGAGCGGGACGATGCAGATGACGGCAAACAGCGTGAGCACGCCCGAGACCGCCGAGAGCACCAAGAACGGCAGGATGAACCCGATGAGGTAGAACCCCTGGCGCGCCGGCCCCTCCAGGCGCTCGGCAGCCACGTGCGCGCGGCCCACAAGGTCGCCGCCCGCCGCCCCGTTCGTGCCGGCGTGCCCCATCGCCTTCACGCGGACGGTGTCGCCGTCGTGCGTGCCCGCCGGGAACTCCACGACCGCCTCGGTCACCACCGGCGTGCGGCCAGAGCCCCCGCAATCGGGACACGGGTCGGAGATCACGCGGCCCGAGCCGCCGCACTCGGGGCAGACCGTCTGGAACGTGCCCGCGCCGAAGAGGAACGACAGGTCGACCTCGACGGTGCCGGTGCCCCCGCACGACGGGCAGGTGTGCGCCTGGGCGCTCGAGACCGACCCCGAACCGTGGCAGCGGTCGCACGGCTCGTAGCGACGGTACTTGACCGCGCGGCGCGCCCCGTGCTTGGCCTGCTCGACGGTAAGCTCCACATCGACGACGACGTCGGCGCCCGTCTCGGGATTATACGCGGAGGCCGCGCGGCGACGCTGGCCTGCGGCCCCGCCGAACGGAAAGCCGTCGAAGGGTGAGCCCGTATAGCCGCCCGCACCGGCGTAGCCGCCGCCGTAGGGCGTGGAGCTCGGGGCGCCCGCGAAGGGGTTGCCCGAGCGCATGGCATCGTAGCGTGCACGCTTCTGCTCATCGGAGAGCACGGCGTAAGCCTCGGAGACCTCCTTGAACTTCTCCTCCGCATCGGGCGCCTTGTTGACATCCGGATGGAGTTTGCGGGCCTTCTGCTGGAAGGCCTTCTGGATATCGCGCGCGCTGGCGTCCTTGGGCACGCCGAGAATCGCGTAGTAGTCTTTTTCGTTCATCGTGGCCATGTGGCTGAAAGATTCCTCCTGGAAGGTTCTAAAGAAACTGCTCTATTGTACCGAACCGTGCGTTTATCTATTCACACCCCACGATACTTGCAGACAACCTCGGATATCCGGGCGCCCGGCGTGATCCAGACTGAGCGATCAGCAGGAGGCCAGATTCCACAACAGCCCATAGAGCTCGTTGCCCAGCAGCCACCCGTCATGCGTCGGCGCGAGGCGATGGGAGCCATCCGCATCTGCCCAGACGGCAAGGCCGCGGTGCAGGGCCTCATCGACCGCAGCGTCGAGCGCGCCGGCGCCGATGACCTCACGGGCGCGCGCGAGCAGCCCCTCGTCCACCCCGCGCGCCATCCGCATGCCGAGCATGAGATCCTCCGCGGCAGCCTCGCGAGCAGTCATCTCCTCGACATCGTAGGCAGGCGCATCCGCGCCGACGCCGGGCAGCGCGTCGGTTGTCTGGACGAAGCGGATGCGCGCCGCGGTATCGCAGGCGGCCGGCAGGCCGAGCACCTCGCGCAGGCTTCCGTAGGTCGCGCGGTCGAGCATGCTCGCCGCAGACCGGCCGAGGCCCAGATAGCTCTTGCCCGTCCAATACGCGATGTTGTGCGCGCATTCCGCACCCGGCCGCGCGTAGCTCGCCACCTCGTAGGGGTGCATGCCCGCCCCCATCAGCCGGCGCCTCGCCTCCTCCATGCACCAGGCCTGGAAGTCCTCATCGGGCTCTACCAGCGCCCCGCGCGAGACCTTCGAGGCAAACGGGGTACCCTCCTCGATGGTCAGCGGATAGACCGACACGTGAGAGACCTCCGTCGCGACTGCGGCCTCCAGCGAGGCGCCCCAGCTCGTCTCGGTCTGAAGCGGGATGCCGCACATGAGGTCGCACGACACGGCGAGCCCTGCAGCGCGCGCGGCCGCGATCGCCTGCCGGGCGGTGTCCGCGCTATGCAGGCGCCCCAGCGCGCGCAGCTCCCTGTCATCGAAGCTCTGGACGCCGAGCGAGACGCGGGTCGCACCCACTTCGGCAAGCCGTGCCGCCAACTCCGCTGAAAACGACTCCGGGTTCGCCTCGCACGAGAACTCGACGAGCTCCGGCGCCGCGGCACGCACCGCCCGCACGATCTCGACCAGGCCCTCCCCCAGCACGCTCGGCGTACCGCCGCCGATATAGGCCGTCCGGCACCATGCGAGCGCACCTGCCGTCCCGAGCCGCTCGATGCAGGCCGCCATCGCGCGCGCAAAGGCATCGTAGGCGGCACCATCCCGGCAAGCCCTCGAATCGAAATCGCAGTACAGGCACCGGGCATGGCAAAACGGCACATGGATGTAGAGAGCATCGACCATACGCGTATCTCCTCAAGAAAGCTCGACGGCAGGCCCACACAATCGGACGCCACCGCATGGTGCAAGGGCACCTGGCAGCCCTGTTGACAGCACCCCTGTTTCGGCAGCTATAGCATACACGCTGCCATCATAGCGACGAATCATGGGAGCTCTGCCAGCTCGCCGCGGCAACGAACTTGCCAAGAGTCTCGCTAAGGGACCCCCTTGGCGAGACTCTTGGCAAGTTCGTTGTCAAGCAAGGCATGCGGGGAACCGGTACCAGAGCCTCCATCGAACCGATAGCGAGCGGCAGCGCGGCGTCCAAACGACGCATCGACGTGAGCCGCCGGTGAGCAATCGCTCCCGCGGCGCAATGCGCCCCATACAGCAACGTACGAATCTGCGTCATGATATGAGAGCCGTCCGCCCGCAGCATCGCCAAGCTGAGAAATCCTCAATACAACTGCTGTAAAACCTTCAATGCCTCTATCGGAAAATCCCCACCATCACGCTCACGCGGCAGCCATCAGGCTGGCATAACGAGGAGCACCGTCCCCTATCCAGTAGCGAGAGCACCCGCACGGGTACCACCCGAGCATCACGAGATACGAGATACGGCTCGGTAGGTGGGAAGCAAAGGCGGGCGATGAACCGAGAAGGATAAGATGCAGCGCCGGTGCGCGCTCCGATCCGGCGCAGCATCGGAAAACCGCGACCCCATATGCCGTCCGTTGATGATAGCAAGCGCTAGGACGACATACGGGGCCGCGAACTCATGAGAACAAAAAGCTCAGGTGGACAAACTGGAAACGATGGAGAGCCGGCTGCTCGACCGCAGCAAGGGCCTGGCGGTAGAGGACCATGGCGAGCTGGGCGCGGGTGATGGGGTCACCGGGGGCAAGCTCACCGGTGTGGTTGTAGCCGCGTAGCAGTCCCGTCGGGACCGCCCACTCGACCGGATCTGCCGCCCAGGGGGAGACCTCGGCGCCGTCGGGAAGCGCCAAGAGGTCGGCGTCCGCTGCGGGCTCCCCCGCCGCGCGCCAGAGCACCGCGGCGAGCTGCTCGCGGGTGAGCGGGTCGCCTGGGCCGAATGAGGCCCCGGGACGCTGCCCCTAAGACGGCGCCGGCGTACCGGGCGCCCGGGTCGGATGCCCCTGTGGGACGAAGTCGCTCCACCCCAAGCCGGTCGCAGGGCGCGCAATCCCCTATGCGGTGAGCGCCGTCAGGGGGACGATGTAGATCTCGTCCTCGACGCGCCGAGCATACTGGGATACCCCGGTGATGACAGCCATAAACACAGGCGGTTTCGTCCGGGCGGAAGGGTTGGCGCAGACGCGCTCGCGCAAGCGCCTGAGGCTCGCAACGCCCTGCTCGGCGCGCGCCTCGCTCGTCTTGAACTCGAAGGCTGCCCACCGCCCGTCGGCGAGCTCGACGACGGCATCCGCCTCGAGCCCGGTGTCGTCGCGATAGTAGCGCACGGGCACGTCTGCCGCCTCATCGAGCGCGTCCGCATAGACCAGCAGATCGCGCATGCACATGGCCTCGAACACCATCCCGAATGTCTGCCAGTCATCGAGCAGCGCCTGGGGCGACATGCCGAGTGCCGCAA
Source organism: Collinsella tanakaei (assembly GCF_016902615.1). Taxonomy (GTDB): domain Bacteria; phylum Actinomycetota; class Coriobacteriia; order Coriobacteriales; family Coriobacteriaceae; genus Collinsella; species Collinsella tanakaei_A. The sequence goes on along the minus strand of NZ_JACJMB010000005.1, from coordinate 20,024 downwards.
CGGCGAGGGAGGGATCCGCCAGGTAGCGCTTCGGCTTGGTGCGCACGCGGTTTGCCGCGCGTGCCGGTGGGGACCAGCCGGGTATCTCTTCGAGCAGGTACATGCTCTTGAGGAGCGAGAGATAGGAGACGAGCGTGTTCACGGATACGGCAGCCGCCGCAGAGGCGTCGCTCATGTCGGCGATGAGGGTCTTATATGTCGCCGCCTGCCCGAGATTGCGCGCGAGCGAGAACAGCAGCCGTTCGACGACATCGCCACTCTTGCCTTGCGCAGGGATGCTCTCACGGCGCAGGAGCCTCAGGTATTCCCGGGCGATGAGCTGGGCGTCGGCGGCGGTGAGGTCGACGGCCTCCGGCCAGCCTCCCCTGCATGCCGCTTCCACGAGCTCCACGGCACCGGTCTGCACCTGAGAGGACTGGAACTCACCCCGGAAGAGGCCGGAGAGCGATACGGAACGCGCGGACTCGCCGGATTCCGAGAGCGTCATCGGGCGCATCCTCACCTGGCCGATTCGTCCCGCGCCGCTGTGGCTCGGCAGATCATCTGGGCTGTTAACGTCCTTCGGGAGAGGGGTTGAGGAGCCCGTAAGTATCCAGGCTCCCCTGAGGCCGCGCACGCGGTCGATTTCGTGCCGCACGACATCCCAGATTGCGGGGGCGCGCTGCCATTCGTCGATGACGTGGGGCTGCTCTCCGATGAGCATTGCATGGGGGTCATCCCGGGCAAGGCCGAGCGAGGTGTCCACGAAGCTCACGCTGCGCGCGTGCTCGAGCGCGGTCCAGGTCTTGCCGCACCACTTGGTCCCCGCGATCTCAACAGCACCGAAAACGCGCAGGAACTTTTCAACTTTTGCGTCCGCGATGCGAGGGATGTAGCCCTCTGGCTTGACGTCGCTTGCTACTACCATGGTGCCTCCCGCCTCAGGCCGTGCGCGGTAGCATGTCGCTGGCTCCGAATATGGTCTCCACTCGGTATTAAGGGTTTCCCGCTTGGCTCATTGATGATTTTACAGTATAGCCGTTGAGGTTTTTACGAGAGTTATATTGTGGATTTTCCAGCATGACGATATTGCGATCAGGATGCCCTCAGACCGCGTCAAAGGATCGCACGCGGACGAGCGGGACACATACAGCGCCCGAGAGGGGCTGTATGCTGGCAGCGCGCGTTGACGAGCGCCTGCCGCACGAGCGCTTCGCCTGCTGCCATCGCTCAATCGTCGTGAACCTCGCGCTCATACGGCACATCTCGTCCGAAGGCGTGCTTCTGGCAGACGGTGGCACCATCGATGCCAGCCGCCGGCACATCTCCGACCTGCGCAAGGCGCTCAATCGATACCGGGAGCAAAGCGAGTAGCAGGCCTACATGCCGCATACCACCTCTGCGCGCAGGGCCCCGAAGCGGTAAGCTGCCAGCGCGGGCGAGCCGAGCACACGCTCACCAGCCCGCAATAGCAACGAGCTTGTCAAACGTCTCGCTAAGGCATCCCCTTAGCGAGACGTTTGACAAGTTCGTCATCGTTCAGGTGCATGCAGATGCGGCGCAGCAGGCGCTACACAGCCGGCAGCGGCGGCAGCGTGCCGCCCTGGGCGAGAATGTCCTCGCAGGCGGCGACATCCGCCTCGATCTCGTCGACGAGCGACATGAAGTCCTCGAAGCTCGTGCACCTCACCACCTGTCCGCGCCAGGCGGCGGCATGCGGCATGCCCTTCAGGTACCACGTGGCGAACGTCCGGGCGCGCGCCATGAGGGGCAGATACCGATGCACGAGCTCCAGATGCTCGCGCAGCGCCTCCAGCCGCTCATGCGCCGAGCGCACCGGCACGGGCGTGGCCGCGCTCGCAAGCGCGCGAGCGTCGTCGAACACCCAGGGGTTGCCGTAGGTGCCGCGCGCCACGAACACCGCCTCGGCCTTCGTGGTCGTGAGCATGCGCACCGCGTCCTCGGCCGAAAAGACATCGCCCGAGCCCACGACGGGAATCGTCACGGCATCGGCGACCTCGTCGATGATAGACCAGTCGGCCGTGCCGGTGTAGAGCTGCTTGGCCGTGCGCCCGTGCACCGCCACGGCGTCGGCGCCCGCGTCCTCCAGCATGCGCGCGAGCGCGGGCGCGGTGCGCTCGCCGGTGCGGAAGGCGATGCGCATCTTCACCGTCACGGGTACCTGCGCGCGCTCGACGGCGGCGCGGACGATCTGCGCCGCGAGATCAGGGGTCTCCATGAGGGCGGACCCCTCGCCCTTCGTGATGACCTTGCGCGCCGGGCACGCCATGTTGATGTCAATGAGCGAGAGCTTGTCGCCCACGCGCTCCTGCACGGCGTCGACCGCGCTCGCGAACTGCTCGGGCTTGGAGCCGAACAGCTGCACGCAGATCTGCGGCTCCTCGTCCTCGGGCAGAACGAGGCGCCAGGTCTTGTTGCTCGCGTAGGCGAGGCCGGCGACGCTCACCATCTCCGAATAGGCCATCTCGGCCCCGCGCCGGCGGCACATGATGCGGTATGCCGCATCGGTCACGCCCGCCATGGGCGCGAGCAGAAACGGCTGAGCCGCATAGGCCGCGCGCAGCCGCTCGGCCCCGTTCGAAATACCCACCTGTCCCCCTTTATGGCAAAACGGGTCCTCGCGCCATCCCCCGACGGGCGCCACAGCACCCGCCGGGGTCATGCGCACGAGAACCCGTCTGGCATACGTTACTCGTCGACTTTGAGAATGGCCAGAAACGCCTCCTGCGGCACATCGACGCTGCCGATGGCCTTCATGCGCTTCTTGCCCTCCTTCTGCTTCTCAAGAAGCTTGCGCTTGCGCGAGATGTCGCCGCCGTAGCACTTGGCGAGGACGTCCTTGCGCACGGCCTTCACCGTGGAGCGCGCGATGATCTTGTTGCCGATCGCGCCCTGGATGGGCACCTCGAACTGCTGGCGCGGGATGATCTCCTTCAGCTTGTCGCAGAGCCCTCGGGCGAGCGGATAGGCCTTGTCCTTGTGCACGATGAAGGACAGCGCGTCCACCTCGTCGCCGGACAGCAGGATGTCGAGCTTCACCAGATCGCTCGTGCGGTAGCCGGAGAACTCGTAGTCGAGGCTCGCGTAGCCCTTCGTGCGGCTCTTCAGCTGGTCGAAGAAGTCCAAGATGAGCTCGGCGAGCGGCATGTCGAAGTGCATCTCCACCGACTTGGCGGACAGGTGGATCATGTCGGTCATCGTCGCGCGGTGCTCGATGGACAGCTGCATGACCGCGCCGGTGTACTCCGGCGGCACGATGACCTTCGCGGCCAGGTAGGGCTCCTCGATATGGTCGATACGCGTCACGTCGGGCAGGTCTTGCGGGCTGCGGACGTCGAGCATCGTGCCGTCGGTCTTGTAGACGTGGTAGTCGACCGAGGGGCTCGTGGCGATGAGGTCCAGGTCGAACTCGCGCTCCAGGCGTTCCTTCACGACCTCCATGTGGAGCAGGCCCAAAAAGCCCACGCGGAAGCCGAAGCCGAGGGCCACGCTCGTCTCGGGGCTCCAGGTGAGCGACGGGTCGTTCACGCGCAGCTTCTCGAGCGCATCGCGCAGGTTCTCGTAATCCTTGTTGTCGATCGGGAACAGGCCGGTGTAGACCATCGGCTTCGCCTCGCGGTAGCCGGGCAGGGGCTCGGGACACGGGCGGTCGCGATAGGTGAGCGTGTCGCCCACGTGCACCGCACCCGGGTCCTTGAGGCCGGTCACCACGAAGCCGACCTCGCCAACGGAAAGCTCGTCCACAAGCATCTCCGCGGGGCGCTTGATGCCCACGCCGTCGACGAGGAAGCTCTCGCCGGTCTGCATCATCGTGAGCGTATCGCCCTTCTTGATGGCTCCGTCGAACACGCGCACCGTGGCCACCACGCCGCGGTACTCGTCGAAATACGAGTCGAGGATGAGCGCCTTCAGCGGGGCGGACGCGTCACCTTCGGGCGGCGAGATGAGAAAGACGATGGCCTCGAGCAGGTCGTGGATGCCTTCGCCTGTCTTGCCCGACACGCACACCGCGTCGTCGGCCGGGATGGCGAGCTCGTCTTCGATCTCGACCTTGACCTCGTCGGGGTGCGCCGAGGGCAGATCGATCTTGTTGATGGCCGGCACGATATCCAGGTTCGCGTTCATGGCCAAGTTGGCGTTGGAGACGGTCTGTGCCTCGACGCCCTGGGTGGCGTCGACCACGAGCACCGCGCCCTCGCACGCGGCGAGCGAGCGCGACACCTCGTAGGTGAAGTCCACATGCCCCGGCGTGTCGATGAGGTTGAACTGGTAGACATCGCCGTCGTCGGCCGTGTACATGACGCGCACGGCGTTGCTCTTGATGGTGATGCCGCGCTCGCGCTCGATGTCCATCGAGTCGAGCAGCTGGGACTCCATGTCGCGCTCGTCCACGGTGTGCGTGAGCTCGAGGATGCGGTCCGAGATCGTCGACTTGCCGTGGTCGATATGCGCGATGATGGAGAAATTTCTGATGTGAGAAGTATCTTGCGTATCCATGGGGCCTATCATACCCGAGGGCGCGCACACGTGGGGACAGCCGGTCGTGCATATATCGTGAGCATCACGGCTAATCCACACGCGAACACCTTCTCTTCCCAGCGTATGCGTGCTATACTCACCGAGTTGTGACCTCACCGTGTCTCAGAGGCCGGATACATTTTGGCTTTAGAAGTATCTGAAAGGAACCTGCAAGTGGCAAACATCAAGTCTCAGAAGAAGCGCATCCGCACCGCCGAGATCGCCCGCGTCCGCAACAAGGCGGTTCGCTCCGAGCTCAAGACGCTGATCAAGCACGTGCATGCCGCCGTTGAGTCCGGTGACAAGGCTGCTGCCGCCGCCGCGGCGACCCGTGCCAACCGCGCGCTCGACAAGGCTGTCGCCAAGGGCGTCATCCACAAGAACCAGGCTGCCAACCGCAAGTCCGGCGTGCAGCACCTGGTCAACGGCATGGAGTAGCACCTCCGTCCGTACAACGTTGATTGCTTGAAGACCCCGTTTTCGCCGACGGGGTCTTTTTTCATGACGAGACGGGGTTGATCGCACCACATCGACGAATCTGAGGACAGATCGGCGCCGGCGGGCAATGATCCCGTCGGCGCCGCGTCACACGTTGCAGCAAGAAGCCTACTCCGCGGAGCGGGCGGAGAGGTTCATCATGAGTGCGGCCATCTCGACACGCGTGCAGGCGCGGGTCGGCTGCAGCTCGCGGGCCCCGTCACCGGCAGTCCGCCCAGCCTCGGCACAACGCCGAGGAGATCGTGGTCCGAGGATCGATGTCGCAGGCAAGCTTTTACCGCCAATGGCGGTAAAATGATGGCGGTAAAAGGAGGCGGCGCGGACGATTCGCGGGGAGAGGAAGACGTACTCAACCAGTGAACACGGCTATCCAGTCACCCAGACGTGCCTCGAGGGCTTCAGAAACATCGGGTGCTTCACCACGATGATATTCCCCCGACCGGGCAGGCTCGACTTCTCCGGCTGGCATCGACGTGCGCCGCCCGCCAAAATCGCCGAAAAGCCAGTTTTCATGGCGAGACGGGGCGCTCGTCGGCAACGTCACCCTGCGGCGAACCCAAAGACGAAAGCGCGCGGCGGCAGCCCTGGGCCGAGCGCCCGCCGGAAGGAGTGCGGCATGGCAGGCCGCATGCGATGCGCAGCCACCCCAGCGCCTATCTCCCCTATCCCCTCGTGCAGATCTTGGTGACCCACAGCTGCAGGGCGAGCGCCGAGTCGGCAGAGCCCTTCAGGGCGGATTCGACCTCGACGGCGTCCGACAGCGCATCGATAAGCTCACTCATCTTGAAGCGCCGCGCCCACGTGAGGTGGTTTTTCACCTGCCAGCTCTGGACGCCGAGCACAGAGGCGAGCTCGCGGCCCGTTCCGCGCGCATCGAGCGCCTTCGCGTAGATGAGCTCGCGCAGGCGGGTGACGAGCAGCGAGTACAGGCGCACCTCGCTGTGGTCCGGCTGCAGGCGGAACAGCTCGAGGGCACGCGGCAGGTCGCGCGCCGACACGGCATTCAGGAAGTCCCACGGCTTCACCTCGGCGGTGCGCATGACGAGCCGTTCCACGTCGGCGAGCGTGATCTCGGACCCCTCCACCATCTGGGCGAGGCGCTTGAGCTCGTTGTCGAGCATGCGGGACTGCTCGCCCGCACGGCTCACGAGCTCCTCGGCCGCGGCGATCCCGATGGTCTTGCCGTGGGCGCGCGCCATCGAGACGACCTGCTTGGGCATCTCCCATGCCTTCTTGGGCGTGCAGTCGACCACGGCCTTCTTGTCGATCTTGGCGATGGCCTTGTAGAGCCGCGTGTTCTTGGCGAGCGTGTTCGCCACCACCAGGCACACGGTGGTGGGCGATGGGTTGGCGAAGTACTCCACGAGCGGCTCGCTCACCGCCTTGGGCAGACGGTCGCACCCGGAAAGGATCACGAGCCGGAAGTCCGCCCCCATGGGGAACGTGTTCAGCGACGCGATGATGTCATCGATGGCCGGGTCGCGCGTCATGTCCCGCTCATCGAGGTTGAACTCGGCCATGCCGCTCTTCTCGAGCCGCGCCTTCATGCGCTCGACGGCATGCGAGCGCTTGTACTCGTCGGCGCCCACGATGAGGTAGGCGGGCAGCAGCGCGGTTTCGGCCATAGATGGGTCCCCCTTCAGTCGTCACCCTATTCTACCCGCCCGGCGAAAAACAGAGGGTACAGACTTTCGCGTCCCGATCCGCGCAGGAGAGGCGGGTGCGGCCGAAGGCGAAAACGGCACTGGGGCGCTGCGAGGGCGCGGCTGGCGGACGCTCCTGCGGGCACGGGACGCCGGACGCGAAGCGATCTATCCAGCGTCCCCCTTAGCGCTCGGTGATCACGCGGACGCCGCCTTCTGCCGGCTCGACGGTGACGTCGCCCACATCCTTCGTGCAGAGCATGGCCGCTCCGCTGTCGCGCACGGCGCCGATGCACTCCTCGGTGGGGTGCCCGTAGGCGTTATGCGCGCCCGCGCTCGCGATGGCGATCTCGGGGGTGAGTGCGTCGAGCACCGCGGCATCGACCGATTCGGCGGACCCGTGGTGCCCGAGCTTCAAGACATCGATATCCCCCACCTCAGACACATAGGCATGCTCCTGGTCGCGCTCCGTATCCCCGGTAAGGAGCGCCGAAAGCTCGCGACCGTCCGCGTCGTACTGGACGTCGAGGACGAGCGAGTCGGCGTTCTCCGAACCCTCGACTGCCGTACGCGGCCACACGACCTCGCAGGTGAAGCCGCCCACGGACAGCACGTCGCCCGCGCGCAGCTCGGCGAGCTCGAACGAGCCCGCGCCGGCGAGCTCCTCCGGCATCGCATCCGCCGCGCCCGCCGCCACGAGCACCCGGTCCACCGGGATGGTCTCGAGCACCGCCGGCAACCCGCCCCAATGATCGCGGTCCCAATGCGAGATCACGACGGCGTCGAGCTCGAACACGCGGTTTCGGGCGAGCGCCTCCACCACCACCTCGTCCACACCCGCATCCATGAGGATGCAGGAGGAGCCGTCGCGCACGAGGATGGCATCGGCCTGGCCGACGTCGAGCACCGTGATGGACGCCGGCGCGAACAGAAGCCAGCGCACAAGCCAGACGGCGCCGCACGCCGCCGCAGCGCCCGTGCCAACTAGCAGCGGGATGCGCCCCGGGTCCGGCCAGGCGAGATACACCGAGGCCGCCACCGCATACAAGATGAGATACCGCCCGTCCTCCACAGCGACGGGAACCGAGGCGAGCGGTATGGCGCCGACCAGCTCGGCGACGAAGATGGAGAGCCGCGCGAGCGCGCAGGGGATCTCGAGCAGCGGCGCGAGGGGCGCCGCGATGACGGCCGCCCCCGTCGCGATGAGACCGACGAGCAGAAGCGCGCTCATCAACGGCCCGACGACGAGGTTCGCAAGCGGCGCCACGAGCGAGAGCTCGCCGAAGATCGGCAGCGTGAGCGGCAGGGTGGCCCATTGCGCCGCCAGCGTGAGGGAAAGCGCCTCGGCGAGCGCCGCCGGCGCGCCCATGCGCGCGATGAGGTGAGCGAGGTAGCGGCCGAACAGCTGGATGAAGAGCACGCTTGTCGCCGAGAGCTGAAAGCCCAGGTCGTAGACGACGCCGGGCCGCAGAGCCACAAAGCCGCAGGCGGACAGGGCGAGCGCCGAGATGCCGTGCCCGCGCCGGCGCCCCACCTGCGCCGCAAACGACGCGCAGACCATGGCGGCGGAGCGAACGGCGGAAGGAGCGCCCCCGGTGAAGACCACGTAGGCGATCGACAGGCCCCCGATGATGGCGAAACGGTTCGTGCGGCGCACGCGGGTGCGGCCCAGCGCCCGCTCCACGAACGACGCGATGAGCGCGAGATGGCTGCCCGAGACCGCGACGAGATGCGACAGGCCCGTGCGCGCAAAGACCTCCTGGGCATCCGTTCCGGCAAGCTCGGCGGTGCTGCCGCAGACCGTTCCGGCCACGAGGGCGCGCGCCGCGCTCGCCGCCGGGTCGATCGCCGCAAGCGCCGCCGCGCGCCGGTCGCGTATGGGATCGAATCCATCGGGCTGCGCCATCTCGTTCACATGCACGACGTCGACGCTCGCGACCTCGCCGCGCATGAGGCGCGACCGCGCCCAGTCGCTGTCGTCAAGCGGCTCGATGCGCCCGACGAGGTGCAGCCGCGCGCCGATCGAGAACGCCTCCTGGGCCGTCAGGCGCACCGTCGCCCGACGCGTGCCCGTGTCGCGCGCATACGCATCGGCTGTGCACGAGATGCCGTAGGTCCCCTCGCTCGGCTCGGAGGTCACCACGAAGGTGTACGAGCTCGCAGGGCCCCCGAGCCGTCCTGTCTCCGCCTGCAGCGTCGTCGCAAACGCCATCGACGTGCACGCGGCGACGATAACCCCCGCGCCCATCCACATGAGCCACAAGGGTATCCTGCGCCGAGATGACGCGCGCATGAGGGCACCGATGGAGAAAAGCAGCGCGCCGCCCCCGATCGCAACGAGAACCCATAGGGGATCGAGCCACACCTCCGAGCCGGCGGTGCGCCCCTGCCAGCACGCGTGAAGCAGCAGGGCCGCCACGGCGCACATGGCGCCGGCGGCTCCTGCTGCGGGAGGGATATAGGGTTTGACCGGTAGCTCGTCCATCGGCTAGATGCAGATGAGCGACGAGAGCTTCTCGAACTTCTTCTCCCCGATACCGGAGACGCGCATGAGGTCCTCCGTCGAGGCGAACGGGCCGTTCTGCGTGCGGTCGTCCACGATCGCCTGGGCGGTGGAGGGCCCCACACCCGGCAGGGTATCGAGCTCATCGACGCTGGCGGTGTTGATATTCACGATGGCGGGCTCGCCGGAGGAGGAGGTCGCTTCGGACGACGATGCCGCAGGGGTGCCCGTCTCTGCAGGCGCGGGCGCTGCCTCGCCCTGCGTGGGCACAAAAACCTGCTCGCCGTCCGACAGGGTCCTCGCGCGGTTGATCGCCGTCGTGTCCGCATCGTTCATGAGGCCGCCCGCCGCCTGGATGGCGTCGTTCACACGCGAACCGGCAGGCAGCGTGACCACGGAGGGGTTCAGCACCGCCCCGGTGACGTCCACCACGATGTAGGACGGCGTCACCGTCTGGGCCTCATCGGTCGGCGCCGTCTCGGCAGGGGAAGAATCCTTCGGCGCCTCCTCCGCATCCTCCGAAGGCTCCGACTCGTTGTGACCCTCCGTCTTCTCCTCGAGCGCATCGCCCACGGCATCGAGCGCCCCGTCGATCACCTCGGCGGCCGCCTCGTCGTCGCGCTCGATCACCACGCCGTCGGCTTGCAGCACCCCGAGCGCGCACGCCCCGATGAACACCACCGCGGCGATGGCGGCGACGATGACGTAGACCGGGTTGCCGCGCATGATCCTCACGATGCGCCGGACCGTCTCCTGTTGCTTCTTATCCACCTGCGCCATGCGCATCACCCCCTATGCGGCCATTGTCCGCAAGGACTGCTCGAAAGGCGATGCGAGCGCCAAGTTTTTCCGGCGCGACCCGACCGATACCTTGCCGGGACCTGACCGCCCGGGCAAGGTTTCGCACGGAAGCGCGTCAGGCTGACATACCCAACAAGAGAAAAGCCGCCCGGAGCGCGATCGCCCCGGGCGGCTCATCAGCTCTTCCAGGTGTGTGGCTATCCCTCGCGCGGGGCGAGCACCACGTGATGCTCGCGCATGGCGCGCGGCGCGCGGTAGCACGACGTCGGGTAGTCGACATACTCCGCGGCAGCGACCAGCTGGTCGATCATCGCGTCGTGGTCGAACATATCCCACGCCTCGTGCACGACGTCCATCTTCGCGTGCGTCTCGGGACGACGCGGCATGAACAGGGTGCAGCAGTCGGGCGCGTCCTGCGTGGAGATATCGTAGGTCCCGATCTGCTTCGCACGGGCGATGATCTCCTGCTTGTCCGACCCGATGAGCGGACGGAAGACCGGCAGGTGCACGACCTCGTTCACCGCCATGATGTTCTCGAGCGTCTGCGAGGCCACCTGACCGAGCGACTCGCCCGTGACGATGGCCTTCGCGCCCTCGAGGGCGGCCAGCCGCTCGCACACGGCGTACATGACGCGGCGGTACATGATGACGCGCAGGTCGCTCGGGCAGGCAAGCGAGATCTCGCGCTGACAGTCGCCGAACGGCACGACGTACACGCGGCCGATCTGGACGGCGGGAGCGAGCGCCGCCACGATGTCCTGCACGAGGAACTCGCTCGTGTCGGAGGTCTGCGGGCGGCCCGAGAAATGGACGGGCACCGGCACCGCGCCGCGGCGGGCGAGCATCCAGGTGGCGACCGGCGAGTCGATGCCGCTCGAGAGCAGCGTCATGACCTTGCCGGCGCTCCCCTGCGGAAGGCCGCCGACGCCGCGGATGCTCTTCGCGTAGACGTAGACGCTGCCCTGGACCACAAGCACGTGCACCTGCACGTCCGGGTCGTGCATGAGGACCTTCTTGTCCGGATACGCCTCGCAGAGCACCTCGCCCACCTGGCGGTTCAGATCGATCGAGGTGAGCTCGTAGTCCGTGTTCGAACGGCGCGCAGCCACCTTGAACGAGGAGAACTCCCCCACCTCGCCAAGCGCCCGCACGGCGGCGCGGCAGTACTCATGCGGCTCGCGGTTCGTATGGAACGCAAGCGACACCCGGGCGACACCGGGCACGCGGGCGATCAGCTCGAAGGCGCGCTCGGCCTCGCCCGCCACAGAGAACGTGACGAGGATATGGCCGGAAATGCGCACGATGGTCGCCACGGAAAAGGCGGCCAAGGCCGCCTTCAGGTTATCCATGAGGATGCGCTCGAAGTGAGCGCGGTTCTTTCCCTTGAGCCCGATCTCGTGATAGTGGACCAGGCAGACACGGCTCGCCATAGGGGCTTACGCCTCGGGAGTGCTGTGGCGGAGCGCCTCGTGGAAGCGCTCGTGGTCATAGGAGATGTCGCCGTCGAGAATCTCGTCCATGGCCATGGTGATGGTGTCGGCGCCGGACAGCGCGATCGTGATGTCGTCCACGTCCTGGACGGCGAGCACGCGGCTGTGCTGGCCGCGCAGCATGCTGTTGATATCGCAGGCGCGCTTCGAGGCGAGCGAGGCCAACAGGAAACGGTTGTTCTCGGTCTTCTCGAGCAGGTCATCGATACGGGGCTTGATTACGGACACGGGGCCTCAGTTCCTTTCATGCTTCTTGATGACGTCCAACAGCTCCTTGGTCGAACGCTCGAGGTCGTCGTTCACCACGACGTCATCGTAGCGGTCGGCAAGAGCCATCTCGCGCTCGGCGTTCGCCAAGCGCAAGGTCAGCGACTCGGCGGTCTCCGACCCGCGCGAAACGAGGCGCTCTTTCAGGATGTCGAGCGAGGGGGGCATGATGAACAGCAGGACCGCCTCGGGGAAGCGCTCCTTCACCTGGAACGCGCCCTGGACATCGATCTCGAGCACGAGCGATTGGCCGGAGGCAAGTTTGGAGGAGACCTCGCTCACCAGCGTGCCGTAGCGGTGGCCGTGCACCTCGGCCCATTCGACGAACTGGTGCTCCGCGATGCGGCGGGCGAACTCATCGTCGGACAGGAAATAATAGTTCAGGCCGTCAACCTCGCCCTCTCGCGGCTCCCTCGTGGTAGCAGAAACCGTCAGGCCGAGTTCAGGGTAACGCTCGCGCACGCGCGCGACCAGCGTCCCCTTTCCCGCACCTGACGGACCGGAAATCACAAAGAGCTTGGGGCTTACGCAGCTCACTACTTGGAGAGCTGCTCGAGCAGCTGCTCGCGCTGACGAACACCGAGACCCTGAACACGGCGCGTGGCGGAAATGCCCAGCTCATCCATGATCTTGGCAGCCTTGGCCTTGCCGTACCCGGGGAGCGACTCGATGAGGGTGGAAACCTTCATGCGGGACGCGATGGGATCATCGGAGTTGAGGACGGACTCAAGCGTGACCTCACCCTTCTTGATCTTCTCGCGAAGCTCGGCGCGAGCGTGGCGGGCGGCAGCGGCCTTCTCGAGAGCGGCCTTGCGCTGCTCATCGGTAAGCTGAGGAAGCGCCATGATACCTCCAAATAGTTTAGGGTTAACAGGTGAATGGATGCGTATAGCGACGTAAACGGGTATGTCCACGTGACTACGCAGGAACATACCATAGTCGATGTTCCTGCGCATTTCAAGCAAAACCGCAGGAAGATAGGACATGTTGCGGCACGCTCCATAGAACGTCCGCGAGGACGGACCCCGCGGACGCCCACGGGACGGGCCAGGCGACTAGGCGCGCTCGACGAGCTCGGCGACGATGGCCTCGAACGCGCCGACAGGATCATCTGCGCCGGTAATCGGCCTGCCGACGACAATATGGCTCGCACCGGAGGCGATGGCCTCAGACGGGGTCGCCACGCGGCTCTGGTCGCCGAGAGCGGCGCCGGCCGGGCGCACGCCGGGCGTCACGACGAGCGCGCCCTCACCCAAAAGTTCACGCATGCGCGCGGCCTCCTGCGGCGAGCAGACGACGCCGTCCACACCGTTGTCGGATGCCAGGCGGGCCAGGCGGTCGGCCTCCTCGGCCACCGGGGAGGTGACGCCGATGGAGGCAAGGGCCTGCTGGTCCATGCTCGTGAGCACGGTGACGGCGATCACCTTCGTCGTGCGCTCGGCACCGTCGGCGGCGGCAGAGGCCCCATCGACGGCAGCGGCCATCATGGGGCCGGCACCGAGCCCGTGGATCGTGAGCAGGTCCGCACCCGTGCGCGCGGCAGCCTCCGCGGCGCCGCGCACCTGATGCGGGATGTCGTGGAGCTTCAGGTCCAAAAAGACCTTGAAGCCGCGCTCGCGCATCTCGCGCACGATCTGGGGCCCCTCGGCATAGAACAGCGTCATGCCGACCTTCAACCATCGGGCGTGGCCGGCCAGCTCATCGGCAAGCTCGAGCGCCCGCTCGCGCCCGCAGTCGATAGCCACGATCACGCGCTCGCGCGCATCTGCCTCTAGCATATGACGGCCCCCCGCAGCTCGTTGATGTCGGACACGCCCTGGGACTCCGCCCAGGCCTCGAGCTCATGCAGGATGCGCACCGAGGCGGTGGGGTCGACGAAGTTCGCCATGCCGACCGACACGCACGTGGCGCCGGCCAGGATGAACTCCGCGGCATCCTCGCCGGTCATGACCCCGCCCACGCCGTTCACGGGGATGTCGACGGCGTTGGCGACCTCCCATACCATGCGCACGGCGATGTGGTGGCACAGCGGGCCCGACATGCCGCCCGTGGGCTTGGAGAGACGCGAGCGACGGGTGTTGACGTCGATGGCCATACCGGAGATGGAGTTGATGACCGACAGGCCGTCGGCGCCCTCGGCCTCGAGCGCGCGGGCGATCTCGGCCACGCGCACCGGGGCCATCTTCACGAACAGGGGCTTGTCGGTGACCTTGCGGCAGGCGCGCATGACCTCGGCGGCGCCGTCGGGCGTCGACCCGCAGGCGGCGCCCCCCGCCGCGATGTTCGGGCAGCTCACGTTGATCTCGAAGCCGGCTGCCCACGGGCACAGCTCGCAGAACAGCTCGAGGGCGCGCACGTACTCCTCGGTGGAGTGGCCGGCCACCTGGCAGATGACCTGCGTGCCGCGCGCGGTGAGGTCCGCGAGATAGGGGCCGGACTCCTCCGCGAAGCCGCGGACGCCGGGGTTCTGCAGACCGACGGAGTTCATCATGCCGCCGGGAACCTCGCACATGCGGGGAGCGGGGTTGCCGGGCCACGGCTCTGCCGCGCAGCCCTTCGTCGTGATGGCGCCGAGGTCGCTCACGTTGATGAACGGCTCGAACTGCCACCCCTGGCCGAACGTGCCGGCCGCCGTGTTGATGGGGTTCTTCATCTTGACGCCGCCGAAGTCGACGGCCATGCTCACCTGGCTCACCAGACCACCACCTTGCTCGCATCGAACACCGGGCCGCACATGCAGGCGCCCTTCATGCCCTCGGTCGTCTCGACATTGCAGGTGCTGCAGGCACCGAAGCCGCAGCTCATCATGCGCTCGAGCGACGCCTCGCAATAGGCGCCCGCGGCCGCGGCGGCCTCGGCCACCTTCTGCATCATGACACCGGGGCCGCACGTCGCCACGTAGTCGTAGCCGCCCGCGGCGAGGAGCTCGGCGGCGGGCTCGGTCACGAAGCCGCAGCGCCCCTCGGTGCCGTCGTCCGTGGCGATCTCGATGCGCTCGGCGCCCAGGGCGTCGAGCTCGGACAGGCCGACGAGCGCGTCCGCGGAGCGGGCGCCCAGGCACACGTCAAAGGGGATGCCGGCGCGGTGCAGCTGCTCTGCCAGCGGCACGAGCGGGGGCACGCCGATGCCGCCGCCCACGAGCAGGGCGCGGCTGCAGCCCTCGGGCACGCCCCAACCGTGGCCGCCCGGGCCGAGCACGGTCGAGCGGTCGTTCGGCTTCATGGCCGACAGGCGCTCGGTGCCGTCGCCCACGACGGCGTACCAGACCTCGACCGTACCGGAATCTGCATTGGCGCGGGCATAGGACAGCGGGATGCGCAGCAGCGACTGGGCGTTGCCGGGCACCTCGAAGTTCATGAACTGGCCGGGCTTGATGGCGGACGCGAGCTCCGGGGCCTCGATGACGAGCGAGAAGATGCCGTGGGCGATCTTGTCGTTCGAGACGATCCGGAACTCATGCAGCCGCGCGGAAGAAGGTTGGGGCATACGCGAATCCTCTCCTTTGGTTGGCATGGTGAGTACGAGGGCCGCGACCCCCTCCCCGTCAGGGGGAAGCGGGAGCCGCGGCCCACGTGAAAACCGTAGAGGGTGTTGCCGGACGAGTGAGCGCTGCCGCGCCCGCGTCGAGCGGCTCCAAGCCCATGTTAGCAGACGACGCCGTCGCGCATCGTCGCCACGCCGCCCACGAACACGTCCGTGGCGCGACCGGTGATCGAAGCCCCGATGAAGCCGGAGTTCTTCGCCTGGCTCTCGAAGCCATCCGCGGTGACCGTCCAGGTGGCCTCGGGGTCGAACACCGTGATGTCGGCGAGCGAGCCCGCCGCGATGCTCACCGGCTCCACGCCGAGGATGCGGCGCGGGCCGATGGCCATGAGCTCGACCATGCGCGCAAGCGAGATCTTGCCGGTCTTCACGAGGTTCGTGTAGACGAGGCCGAGCGACGTCTCCAGGCCGATCATGCCGAACGGCGCCAGCTCGAACTCGCGGGCCTTCTCCCAGTCGGCGTGCGGCGCGTGGTCGGTCACGATGGCGTCGACCGTGCCGTCGATGACGCCGGCGATGACCGCCTCGGCATCGGCTGCGGTGCGCAGCGGCGGGTTCACCTTGAGGGAGGTGTTGTAGGTACCGTCGATGGCGTCCTCGGTGAGGAACATGTGGTGCGGGGTGGCCTCGCAGGTCACCGGCAGGCCCTTGGCCTTGGCCTCGCGCACGAGTTCCACGCCATGGGCGGTGGAGATGTGCTGGATGTGGAGCTTGGCGCCCGTGAGCTCGGCGATGGCGATGTCGCGGGAGATCTGGAGCTCCTCGCCGGCCGCCGGCCAACCGAGCAGGCCGAGGCGCGTGGAGACGGCGCCCTCGTTCACCTGGCCGTCGCCCACGAGGTCCTCGTCCTGGCAGTGGCTCATGAAGACCTTGCCGAACATCTTGCCGTAGTCCATGGCGCGGCGCAGCATGCCCGCGCCCTGGATGCCGCGGCCGTCGTCGGTGAACGCGACGCAGCCGTGGGCGACCATGTCGCCCATCTCGGAGATGATCTCGCCCTTGAGGCCCTTGGTCATGGCGCCCGAGGGGAAGACGCGGCAGTGGCCCTTCGCGGCGGCGACGGACTTCACGTACTCGATCGTCACGCCGTTGTCGGTCACGGGGTCGGTGTTGGGCATCGAGCACACGCCGGTGAAGCCGCCGTGAGCCGCGGCGCGCGTGCCGCTCTCGATGTCCTCCTTGTGCTCGTAGCCGGGCTCGCGCAGGTGCACGTGCATGTCCACGAGACCGGGCACGAGGTACTTGCCGGCAAGGTCGATGACCTCGGCG
Source organism: Collinsella tanakaei (assembly GCF_016902615.1). Classification (GTDB taxonomy): domain Bacteria; phylum Actinomycetota; class Coriobacteriia; order Coriobacteriales; family Coriobacteriaceae; genus Collinsella; species Collinsella tanakaei_A. The sequence goes on along the minus strand of NZ_JACJMB010000005.1, from coordinate 3,492 downwards.
TCCGCGGCGTCCAGGTTCTCGCCGACGCGCGCGATGCGCTCGCCCTCGACGAGGACGTCGGCTACGCCGTCAAGGCCGGCAGCGGGATCGACGATATGGGCGTTCTTAAGAAGCAAGGCCATTATCGGCACCTCCAAGCAGCAGATACAGGGCGGCCATGCGCACGCAGATGCCCGCATAGACCTGGTCGAGGATGACCGAGCGCTCGGGATGGTCGGCCATATAGGAATCGAACTCCACGCCGCGGTTGATCGGGCCGGGGTGGCAGATGATCGCGTCGGGCTTCATCAGGTGCTCGCGCTTCTTGGTGAGGCCGAACAGCTGGTGGTACTCGCGCAGGCTCGGGAAGGGTGCCCCCTCGAGGCGTTCACGCTGGATGCGGAGCATGTAGACGACATCGAGCTCGGGCAGCACGTCATCGAGGCAGTAGCTCACGTGGTCGGCGCCGAGCACCTCGGGAGCCGCCGGGATGAGCGTGCCGGGGGCCACGATCGTGACCTCGGCGCCCATGATCTTGAGCGCGGGGATGAGCGAGCCGCAGACGCGGGAGTGCGAGATGTCGCCCACGATGCCGACCTTGAGGCCGCAGAAGTCATGCTTGCGCTCCCAGATGGAGTACAGATCGAGCAGGGCCTGGGTGGGATGGCCGTGCTTGCCGTCACCGGCGTCGATGACCGACACGGGGCTCGACTGCGTGATGATGTAGGGGGCGCCGGCGTGCTTGTCGCGCACGACGATCATATCGATCTTGTAGGAGTTGAGCGTCATGACGGTGTCGATGAGGCTCTCGCCCTTGACCGTGGAGGTCGAGGAGCCGCCGAAGTTCAGGGTGTCGGCGGACAGGCGCTTCTCGGCGAGCTCGAAGGAGCTGCGGGTGCGGGTGGAGGGCTCGTTGAACATGTTGACGATCGTCTTGCCCTTGAGCGTCGGAACCTTCTTGATAGCGCGCTCGTTCACCTGCGAGAAGGCCTTGGCGGTCTCGAGGATGGTCATGAGATCGGTATCGGAGTACTCCGTGATATCGATCAGGTGCTTATGGTTGAAGGCCATGGGTGCTACTCCCCTCCCAGCGGCGCGGAGCCCACGTGGGCGCCCGCCGCGACATCGGTGATCTCCACGGCCGTGCGGCCGTCGACATCCTTGAGGTACAGGCGCACGTTCTCCTCATGGGAGGACGGAACGTTCTTGCCCACGAAATCGGGGCAGATGGGCAGCTCGCGATGGCCGCGATCGACCAGCACCGCCAGCTCCACGCGGGAAGGACGGCCAAGGTCCATGATGGCGTCGAGCGCGCAGCGGATGGTACGGCCCGTGTAGAGGATGTCGTCCACCAAAACGATGCGCTTGCCGTCGACGTCGAAGGGGATGTCGGTGGCGTGGACCTCGGGCGAGAAATGGGTCTGGAAGTCATCGCGGTAGAAGCTGATGTCCAGACTGCCGAGGGGAACGTCCACCCCCTCGATATCCTTGATGTGCTCGACGAGCTCCTTGGCCAGAAGGTCGCCGCGCGTCACGATGCCGACGATGGCGAGGTTGTCGCAGCCCTCGTTGCGCTCGAGGATCTCGTGCGCGATACGCGTCATCGCGCGCGAGACCGCGGCCTCGTCCATAATGACGGCCTTGGGTGAAGACGTGCTCATCAATCTCCTTCCCTTAAGGTTCGCGCGCATCCCGCACGCGCGGGACACGCAAGAAAAAAGATGCCCGACCGCACGCGGCGAGACATCCACAGGAAGAAGCTGAGGGCAGCTTGTATGTAGCTCCTTGCGGTATCTCGTACGCGCTTAAAGGTCGTATTCAGTATAGCGGGCGCATCCCGTGGCACCGTTCTGATGCATAAATCTTTTTGGCGCCTGCATACAATCCACCGTAAACGGTAGGATTCGCCGATTCGCCCGGTACGCCCTCACGATTCGCACACATTTCGCCTGCGATGCGGAGCGCGGCGGGACGGAGGAGGCACGCACGGTGCCCCCGCCATCCCGTACGAATGGCATATCGCCGTGAGCTCGCTAATCGAGCCAGACCTGGTCGTCGGTGAGCTCGGCGGTGAAGATGCGCCCTTGGTCCTCGGCACGGCGCGCCGCATGGACCTTGAAGACGGCCTTCCCGTCGTCAGCGAAGCCGACCATCTGCACCTTGCCCAGGCGGTGGCTCATGATGTAGCGGAAGCTGTTCGCCATGCCGCTCATCTTCGCCTTCGCCTCGCCCACGATGCGCATGCCCTCGGCGAGCGGGACCTGCAGATGGTCCTCGAATCCCACGGGCACACGGCACTGGTACAGGTAATAGGGCACCACGCCGATGGACACCAGGCCGCGCATGAGCTCGCTCAAGGTCTCCGGCGAGTCGTTCACCCCGCGCAGGAGCACCGACTCGTTCCTGATCGTGCAGCCCGCCTCGCGCAGCAGGCGCACGGCGGTGTAGGCCTCGTCGGTGATCTCGCGCGGATGGTTGAACTGCGTGACCACGATGATCGCCTTCGCCTTCGCGTAGCGAGAGAGCAGCGCGAGCAGGTCGCCGTCGTCTTCGGTGATGCGCTGCGGGAAGGTGGCCGGGACGCTCGTGGTGAAGCGGATGTAGTCAACGTTCGGCAGGAAGGCGAAGGCCTTCAGGTACTCACCGATGCGCTCGTTGGTGTTGAGGAACGCATCGCCGCCCGAGATCGAGATGTTGTCGATCTCGGGATGGTCGCCGATGTATTCGGCGAGCTTCGGGATGCGCAGGGCCGCCTCGTCCTCGTCGAGGTGCGCGAAATCGCGCCGGTAGCAATGGCGCGCATAGCTCATGGTGGCATCGTTGGAGATGATGAGGACCGATTGCTGGTACTTGTGCTGACCGCCCTGGATGGTTGCCTCGGTGTTCTCCTGCGTCTCGGCGTCGATGGCGGCGGGAACGGAGAGATCGGGGACGACCATGCGCTTGATGGGATCCTCCGGGTCGAGCCGGTTCATCAGGCGCAGGTAGTACGGGGTGATGAGGACCGGGTAGCGCTCCTCGAAGGGAGCGAGCTCCGCATAGGTCTCCTCGCTGATGCCCAACGACTCCTGCAGATCGGACAGGCTTCGGTAGCTCTCGTCCAGAAGAGTCTGCCAACGCTTCATCGCATAACCTCGCTTCGACGATCGCCGAGCGCCCGCGGACGCATCCGCGCGACACGGCACCCTACATGAGACAGCGCGTCGGCGTGCCCGCAGGCATTCCCGACGCCCACCGTGTTACCGGTATGTACTATGTGATACCAGCTTTAGAGGATATTCATGCGGCCCCGTCGCTGTTCGGCAGCATTCCGCCTGCAACCGGACGGATTTCTTGCCACTGGCTACCGGCACGGCTCCGAGCCGGAAAAGTTCTCCAAAAAAACCTCTTGCGCCTCCGAGCGTTTTGTCTATACTATTCCTTGTTGCGAACAGGCAACCGAGATTCCTCGATAGCTCAATGGTAGAGCCCGCGGCTGTTAACCGCGTTGTTGTAGGTTCGAGTCCTACTCGA
>NZ_JACJMB010000040.1 GCF_016902615.1 Collinsella tanakaei | reverse complement strand
CGCCTGCCGCAGCGCCCGCAGCTGCCGCTCCCGCCGAGCCCGCTGCCGCTGATGGCCCCTGCATCACCGCTCCGCTCGTGGGCACGTTCTACGTTGCACCCTCTCCGGACAAGGACCCCTATGTCCAGCCCGGCGACCGCGTGAAGAAGGGCGACACCGTCTGCCTGCTCGAGGCCATGAAGATGATGAGCGAGGTCACCGCCCCCTGCGACTGCGTGATCGACGAGATCGTGGCCACCGACGGCGAGCTCGTCTCGTTCGGCGCTCCCCTGATCCGCTATCACGAGGCATAAAAGGGGCGGGTCTATGTTCAAGCGTATCCTCATCGCCAACCGCGGCGAGATCGCCGTGCGCATCTTCCGCGCATGCCGCGAGCTCGACATCGAGCCGGTTGTCGTGTACTCCGAGGCCGACCGCGAGGCGCTGCACGTGCAGCTGGCCGAGCACGCCTACTGCATCGGGCCGGCGCCGTCCGCCCAGAGCTACCTCAACACGGAGGCCCTGCTGACGGTGGCGAAGGCCGCCCACTGCGACGCCATCCACCCAGGCTACGGTTTTCTTTCCGAGAACGCCGAGTTCGCCGACGAGTGCGAGAAGTGCGGTATCACGTGGATCGGCCCCTCGGGCGACGTCATCCGCACGATGGGCAACAAGGCGGCCGCCCGTGAGCTCATGAAGAGCGCCGGCGTGCCCGTGGTGCCCGGCTCCGACGGCTCCGTGAAAGACGTCGCGGAGGCGCGTCGCGTCGCCGACGAGATCGGCTACCCGGTCCTCATCAAGGCTGCTGCCGGCGGCGGTGGCCGCGGCATGCGCCGCGTGTTCGATCCCGAGCAGTTCGACGACCTGTTCGAGGAGGCCCGTGCCGAGGCTCGCGCCTGCTTCAACGACGACGAGATGTACCTCGAGAAGCTCGTCCTGAACCCGCATCATATCGAGTTCCAGATCATGGCCGACGCGCAGGGCAACGTGGTCCAGCTGGGTGAGCGCGACTGCTCCATCCAGCGCCGCGGCCAGAAGATGATCGAGGAGACCCCCGCCCGCGTGCTCACGCCTGAGCTGCGCGAGCGCATGGGCGAGGCCGCCGTGGCCGCCGCGCGCGCCGCGGGCTACGTAAACGCCGGCACGATCGAGTTCGTGCTCGACCCGTCGGGCGAGTTCTACTTCATCGAGATGAACACCCGCATCCAGGTGGAGCACCCCATCACCGAGTGCGTGACGGGCGTCGACCTGGTGCGCGAGCAGCTGCGCGTCGCCTCCGGCCTTTCGCTGTCGTTCACGCAGGATGACATCAACCTGCGCGGACACGCCATCGAGTGCCGCATCAACGCGGAGGATCCTGCGCACGGCTTCATGCCCTCGCCCGGCACGGTCGACTTCGTCCACCTGCCCGGCGGCTACGGCGTCCGCGTCGACACGGGCCTGTACGCCGGTTGCGAGCTGCCGCCCTACTACGACTCGCTCGCCGCGAAGCTCATCGTGTGGGCGCCCACGCGCCTGGAGGCCATCCGCCGCATGCGCCGCTGCCTCGAGGAGTTCGTGATCGACGGCCCCACGACCAACATCGATATCCTCCACCAGATCATGTACCACCCCCAGTTCATCCGCGCCGCGTACAACACGTCGTTCATCGATGAGAACATGGAGACGCTGCTCGCGTGGACAAACGTCGCGGACGCGTCCGCTGACTCCGCCGCGAAGGAGGCGTAAACCACCATGGCAGGAATTCTTGCCGAGCGCCGCAACCGGCTGCTGGCGCTCAAGAGGATGCGTGAGCAGGGCAGCGCGCCCGAGGTCGAGGCCATGACGTGCCCGGCCTGCGGCCGCGCCCTGAACGAGGACGACCTCGCCGACAACCAGCGCGTCTGCCCCTACTGCGGCCATCACTTCCCGCTGGGCGCGCGCGAGCGCATCAAGATGATCGTCGACGACGGCCAGTTCCGCGAGCTCGACGGCTCGCTGGTCTCCACCGACCCGCTCGACTTCCCCGACTACCCCGAGAAGCTCGCGAAGCTGCGCGCCAAGACGCACAGCGGCGACGCCATCGCGACCGGTATCGCCAAGCTCGGCGGCGTGCGCGTAGCCATCGCCGCGCTCGACACGCGCTTCCTCATGGCGAGCATGGGCGCCGTGGTGGGCGAGCGCCTCACCCGCCTCATCGAGCGCGCCACCCGCCAGCATCTGCCGCTGATCGTGTTCTCGGCGAGCGGCGGCGCGCGCATGCAGGAGGGCATCATCTCGCTCATGCAGATGGCGAAGACCTCCGCGGCCATCCAGCGCTTCTCCGACCACGGCGGTCTGTACATCTCCGTGTTCACGAACCCCACGACCGGCGGCGTGACGGCGAGCTTCGCGAGCTTGGGCGACATCCACCTCGCCGAGCCCGGCGCACTCGTCGGCTTCGCGGGCCCGCGCGTCATCGAGCAGACCATCGGCGAGAAGCTCCCCGAGGGCTTCCAGAGCGCCGAGTTCCAGCTCGAGCACGGCTTCGTCGACGCCGTGGTGCCGCGCGCCCGCATGCGTTCGACCCTCATTCGTCTGCTCATGCTTCATGGAAAGGGAGGTGCCGAGCATGTCGGATAACCTGCCCGATACCGTGGACGTGCTGACCGCCGCGCAGCGCGTGGCCATCGCGCGCCACCCCGGCCGCCCGGGTGTGGCCGAGATCGTCGACGCCCTGTTCACCGATTTCTTCGAGCAGCGCGGCGACCTGTCCTCCACCGACGACCCGAGCATCATGGGCGGCATCGCCCTGTTCCACGGTCGCCCCGTGACGGTGCTCGGCAACCGCAAGGGCGCCAATATCGAGGAGCGTGTCGCCTGTAACTTCGGCATGGCCTCGCCTGAGGGCTACCGCAAGGCGCAGCGCATCATGCGTGCCGCCGAGAAGTTCGGGCGCCCCATCTTCACCTTCGTCGACACCTCGGGTGCCTATCCCGGGATGGAGGCCGAAGAGCACGGCCAGGGCGAGGCGATCGCCCGCTCCATCGAGCTCATGAGCTCGCTCTCTGTACCCGTGATCTGCGTGATCTGCGGCGAGGGAGGCAGCGGCGGCGCCCTCGCGCTCGCCGTGGGCAACCGCGTCCTCATGCTCGAGAACGCCGTGTACTCGGTGCTCTCCCCGGAGGGCTTCGCGTCCATCCTGTGGAAGGATTCGAGCCGCGCCGACGAGGCCTGCGAGGTCATGAAGCTCACGGCTGAGGATCTGCTCGAGCTCGGCGTCATCGACGGCATCATCCCCGAGCCCGCCGGCGGTGCGCACGAGAACCCCGCGGCGCTCTTCCAGGTGCTCGATACCCAGCTCACCCGCGAGCTGGACTCCCTGTCGAAGATGAGTCAGACGGCGCTCGTCAACGACCGCTATCGCAAGTTCCGCGCCATGGGCGCGACGGCAGTGAAGAGGGGTCGCATCTGATGGGCGTGAAGATTTGCGGCACGGGCTCGGCAGTGCCGAGCCGTGTGGTGACCAACGACGACATGGCCAAGATCGTGGAGACCTCTGACGAGTGGATCTCCACGCGCACGGGCATCCGCTCGCGGCACTACTGCGACGCGGAGGCGGGGGAGACCCACCGCACGCTCGTGCGCGACGCCGCCGAGCGCGCCCTTGAGGCCGCGGGAATCACGCCCGCCGAGGTCGGCGTCTGCCTCGTGGCGACGTTCACGGCGGACACCTGCACGCCGTCTGCCGCCTGCCTGCTGCAGGCCGACCTGGGGATGGCCGAGGATACGCTGTGCTTCGACCTGAACGCCGCGTGCGCGGGCTTCGTCTACGGCCTGCACGTGGCCGAGGCGCTCCTGCCTGCCGCCAAGCGCCCCTATGCGCTCGTGGTGGGCGCCGACGTGCTCTCGCACGTCATGGATTTCACGGACCGCACGACCTGCGTGCTGTTCGGCGACGGCGCGGGCGCGGCGGTGCTCGCGTGGCGCGAGGACTACCCGCAGCTCCATGCTGTCTGGGGCTCGCGCGGCGACGATACGTCGCTGTACGCGCCGGGCGCAGGCGCAGGCGAGCCGTCGTATCTGCATATGGACGGCCGCGCGGTCTTCCGCTTCGCCACCGAGGTCATGCCGAAGTGCACGAAGGAGGTGCTGGAGGATGCGGGCATCTCCGCCGACGATGTGGATCGCTTCGTCTTCCACCAGGCCAACAAGCGCATTGTGGACTTCGCGGTGAAAAAGCTCGGTCTCGACCCCGCCAAGTGCGAGGGCAACATCGATCACACCGGCAACACCTCGGCGGGCAGCGTCCCCATCCTGCTCGACGAGATCGTGCGCGCCGGCGAGGTGGGTCCGGGCAGCCGCATCCTCATGGCCGGGTTCGGCGCCGGGCTCACGTGGGCGGGCGCCCTCGCGGAACTCGTCTAAGCGCCGCTGCCCTGGCGCACTTGATCTCATCACCTGGGCGATCTGGGCGGCGAAGGCGCCGCGCGGACCGTCACGAGAAAGGAAGCATTGCATCTATGAAGAAGCTGAACGAGATTCTGGGTACCGAATTCCCCATCATCCAGGGCGGCATGGCCAACATCGCCACCGGCGAGTTCGCGGCTGCCTGCGCGAACGCCGGTGCGCTCGGCCTCGTGGCCGGCGGCGGCCTTGATGGCGAGAGCCTGCGCGCCCAGATCCGCCGCGCCAAGGAGCTGACGGACAAGCCGTTCGGCGTGAACCTCATGCTCATGAACCCGCATATCGATGAGTGCGCACAGGTCGTCATCGAGGAGGGCGTGAAGGTCGTCACCACCGGTGCCGGCAACCCCGCCAAGTATGTTGCCGCCTGGAAGGAAGCGGGCATCCGCATCTTCCCCGTGGTCGCCGCCCCGATCCTCGCCAAGCGCCTTGCGCGCCTGGACATCGACGGCATCATCGCCGAGGGCACCGAGTCCGGCGGACACGTGGGAGAGGCCACCACGATGGCGCTCGTCCCGGCCGTGGTCGACACGGTTGACCTGCCCGTGATCGCCGCCGGCGGCATCGCCGACGGGCGCGGCATGGCCGCCGCCTTCGCGCTCGGCGCCTGCGGCGTGCAGGTGGGCACCTGCCTGCTCGCGAGCGAGGAGTGCCCCATCCATGTGAACTACAAGGAGAAGGTCGTGAAGGCCGGCGTCAACGACACCGTCGTGACCGGCCGTCCCGCCGGCGCCCCGGTTCGCTGCCTCAAGAACAAGATGACCAAGAAGTACCTGGAGCTCGAGCAGCAGAACACCAAGCGCGACGAGCTCGAGGCGCTCACGCTGGGCAGCCTGCGCCGCGCCGTGTTCGACGGCGACGTGGACACCGGCAGCTTCATGTGCGGCCAGGTGGCCGGCATGGTGCATGAGGTCCGCCCGCTGCGCGCGATCTTCGAGGACATGATGGCCGGCTGCAAGGCCACGATCGAGTCTCTGGAGGCGTAACAGATTATGGCGACTGCTTTCCTCTACGCCGGCCAGGGCTCGCAGCACGCGGGCATGGGTGCCGACCTCTACGAGGCCTATCCCGCCTTCGCGCAGGTCATCGACGCAGCGAACGATGCCGTCGACTTCGACCTGAAGACGCTCATGTTCGAGGGTCCTGATGACCAGCTGAACCAGACCGAGTACACCCAGCCCGCCATGGTGGCCTTCGCCTGCGGTATGACGGCGATTCTCGCCGAGCGCGGCATTGCGCCCGACTATGTGGCCGGCCTGTCGCTCGGCGAGTACTCCGCGCTCGCTGCCGCCGGCGTGTTCGACGCCGTGACGGCCGTGAAGCTCGCCGCCTTCCGCGGTGCGGCCATGGCGAGCGCCGCTGCGGGCCGCGATACCGCGATGATCTCCATCCTGGGCCTCGATCGCGAGGCCGTGGAGTCCATCGTGGCCGCTGCCGCCGCCGATGCAGATGAGGGCCTGACCGTCGAGGTGTCCAACTACAATTGCCCCGGCCAGATCGTGATCGCGGGCGACCGCGCGCCCGTCGAGGCTGCCGCCGCGGCCGCCAAGGAGGCAGGTGCCCGTCGCTGCATCCCGCTGAAGGTGAGCGGTCCCTTCCACACCTCGCTGCTGAAGCCCGCCGGCGATGCGCTGCGCGAGCGCCTCTCCGCCCTTGAGCTCGGCGAGATGCGCGTGCCGGTGCTGTTCAACACGCTTGGGCACGAGAAGGGCGAGGACGATGACATCGTGAGCCTGCTCGAGCGCCAGGTGCAGTCCTCCGTTCGCATGGAGGACACCATCCGCCGCCTGGCCGAGCTTGGCGTCGACCGCATCATCGAGATCGGCCCGGGCAAGGTGCTCTCCGGCCTGGTGCGCAAGACCGCCAAGGAGATCTCCTGCACACCCGTCGAGACCGTCGCCGACTTGGAGAAGCTGGACGCCTAGCGAACAGGTCGCACCCCGCCGTTCCCACCCGTCTGTTTGGAGGAATATCCCATGGATCTGTCCGGAAAGACCGCCATCGTCACCGGTGGCAGCCGCGGCATCGGCCGCGCCATCTGCCTTGAGCTCGCCCACCGCGGCGCCAACATCGTGTTCTCCTATGCCGGCAACAAGGCGGCCGCCGACGAGACGGTCGCCCTGCTCGAAGAGGCCGGCGCCACCGCGCGCGCCGTCCAGGGCGACGTCACGAGCGCTGACGCCGCCAAGGAGCTCGTCGACGCCGCCAAGGAGCTCGGCGGCGTCGACATCCTCGTCAACAATGCCGGCATCACGCGCGACAAGCTCGCCGCGCGCATGAGCGAGGAGGACTTCGACGCCGTGATCGCCACGAACCTCAAGGGCGCCTTCCTGATGACGAAGGCCGTCCTGCGCCCCATGATGCGTGCCAAGTCCGGCGCCATCGTGAACATGGCGAGCGTCGTGGGCATCATGGGCAACGCCGGCCAGGCGAACTACGCGGCCAGCAAGGCGGGCCTCATCGGCATGACGAAGTCGGTGGCGCGCGAGGTCGCGAGCATCGGTATCCGCGTGAACGCCGTGGCGCCCGGTTTCATCGAGACGGACATGACCGCCGCCATGCCCGAGGCGGCCCAGCAGGCCATGTGCTCCGCCATCCCGGCGGCGCGCCCTGGCAAGCCCGAGGACGTCGCCCGCGCCGTGGCGTTTCTCGTGTCCGATGACGCCGCCTACATCACGGGTCAGGTGCTGGCCGTCGACGGCGGCATGGCCATGTAGCCGTCGCGCGCCCGGACGGCGAACGCTTCTCCAAAGGAAGCGTTCGCCGTCGTGCACGGGCGCGCATCACCCATCGTTTCCACCTTCCTTGAAAGGATGAGTATCATGAGCAAACGCAGGGTTGTTATCACCGGCATGGGTGCTGTGACCCCGCTGGGCAACACCGCGACCGAGAGCTGGGACGCCGCGCGCGCCGGCAAGCTCGGCATCGCACCCATCACCGAGTACGACGCGAGCGCCCAGAAGGTGCATCTCGCCGGCGAGGTCAAGGGTTTCGATCCGAAGGAGCACTTCACCCCGCAGGAGGCCAAGCACCTCGCCCGCTTCACGCAGTTCGCGCTCGTCTCCGCCATCGAGGCCATCGAGCAGAGCGGCCTTGACCTCGAGTCCGAGGACCTCACCCGCGCCGGCGTGATCGTGTCCTCCGGCATCGGCGGCGTGGCCGAGACCGAGAAGCAACAGACCACCTGCCTGAAGCGCGGCTTCGATCGCTGCTCGCCGTTCTACATCCCCATGGGCATCTCCAACATGGCTGCCGGCGAGGTCGCCATCAAGTTCGGCTTCAAGGGCATGTGCACCTGCCCGGTCACCGCGTGCGCCGGCGGCTCCAACGCCGTGGGCGATGCGTTCCGTCACATTCGCGACGGCTATGCCGACATCATGCTTACAGGCGGCACCGAGGCCGCTATCACGCCGCTGTCCATCGGCGGCTTCACCACCATGCGCGCCCTGCATGTGGGCGACGACCCCGCCGCCGCGTCCATTCCCTTTGATGCTCGCCGCAGCGGCTTCGTGATGGCCGAGGGTGCCGGCATGCTGGTGCTCGAGGAGCTCGAGCACGCCCAGGCCCGCGGCGCGAACATCATCGCCGAGATCGTGGGCTACGGCGTGACCTGCGACGCCTACCACATCACCGCTCCGGCGCCGAATGGCGAGGGTGGCGCTCGCGCCATGGCGCAGGCACTTGCGGATGCCGGTGGCGTCGACCCGAACGCAGTGGGCTACATCAACGCGCACGGCACCTCCACGCAGCTGAACGACAAAGGCGAGACGGCCGCCATCAAGACGGTCTTCGGCGAGCACGCCCACGAGATGGCCGTGTCCTCCACCAAGTCCATGACCGGCCACATGCTCGGTGCCGCCGGTGCGGTCGAGGCTATCTTCACCGCTTGCGCGCTGCGCGACTCCTTCCTGCCGCCGACCATCGGCTACGTCGAGCCCGACCCCGAGTGCGATCTGGACTGCGTGCCCAACGAGGGCCGCGCGGCTGAGGTCGAGTACGCGCTGTCCAACTCGCTCGGCTTCGGCGGGCACAACGCGTGCATCCTGTTCAAGAAGTGGAATGGCTAGGTGAGTGATATGTCCCTGCAGCTCGATTCGAACCAGATCGCCCAGATTCTTCCGCACCGCTATCCCTTCGCGCTCGTCGACCGCATCACGGACGGCGAGGAGGGCTCCTGGGCCCGCGGCCGCCTGTGCGTCTCGGGCACGAGCCCGGTGTTCTGCGGCCATTTCCCCCAGTATCACGTGCTGCCCGGCGTGTTGATCGTCGAGGCGCTCGCGCAGGTTGCCGCTGTGGCGATGCTGTCGCTGCCCGAGAACCGCGGCAAGCTCGGCTTCTTCGCCGCCATCAAGGACGCGAAGTTCCGCTCTCAGGTCCGTCCCGGTGACGTGCTCGAGCTCGAGAGCCACATCGCCCGCGTACGCGGTTCGTTCGCCTTCGTGGACGCCGAGGCGCGCGTCGACGGCAAGGTGGCCTGCACGGCCACGCTGACGCTCGCGCTGGGGTCCGCCGATAACGAGTAACGGGGCGCTCGGATGAGTGCCCACGAGGAGCATCAAGAGTTGGAAGCGATGTTCGAGAACGTATACGACAAGTTCAAGCTCCACTTCTACCAGGAGACCTTCGCCCGGTTCCAGAACCGCGAGGCGAGCCTGACCACGGTGGAGGCCTTCGCGATGGAGGCGATTCATGCCCTGGGCTCGCCCACGGTCCATGAGTTCGCGAACTTCATGCGCATCTCGTCCTCGAACGCGGCGTATAAGATCGGCAGCCTCATCCGCAAAGGGTATGTGGAGAAGGTCCAGTCGGAAAGCGACGGGCGCGAGTACCATCTGCGTCCCACGCAGAAGTACCTGGACTACTACAGCATCAGCTCCCACTACATTCACGACGTCATGGAGCGCATCCGTGAGCGGTTCTCCGACGAGGACCTCGCGAAGTTCGGCGAGATGCTCTCCGTCATGAGCGATGAGCTCATGCCCGAGGTGACGGTTCCCGCCGCCGGTACGAACGCGTAGTTTTGGTCCTCTGCGGGCTGCCGGCTTTCGTCCGCCACGAGGGTGCCGGTTGCACAACTGACGTGTCAGGTGTGCAACCGGCACCTTTTTTCGTTGCAGTCATGTGGACCGTGCGCTCGTGAAGCGCTTGAGATGAGGCCTGCGCACGGCCGATCCGGACACGATTTGATGCTGCCCTGGCGACTCGCTTGCTGCGCTACAGCTTCCCAACGATGCGGTCGAGTTTGCGGCGCCAGGGGACGTAGAGCACGGAGAGGAACGCGACGGTGGCGATCCCGTGCGCTGCGTCGAAGGGGAACGACGCCGCGTAGACCGCTATGAGGTTGAAGCCGAGTCCCGTATGGAGGAACCCCAGGATGGACCAGGCGTTGAGGATCCATCCGTACGCGATGCCGGAAACGAGGCCATAGGCCAGAAGGCCCATGCTGCCCATGCGGCTTCTCAGGCCGTGGCCCTTGCTGCCCACACTGCCGAATGCGCCAAGCTGCGCCAGCGCGCCCGCGCCGTAGCCCACGAGGCCCCATGCGTACATCTGCCAGGGGGTCCACGGACCCTGTCCGAAGAAGAAGTTCGAGGTCAGGGCGGCAAGGGCGCCGACCATGAAACCGCTTCGGCGCCCGAGGGTGACGCCGGCGATGATAGCGATGGCGCTCACCGGCTTCACGCTCGGCGCCGCGGCGAACAGGATGCGCCCGGCAGCGGCGAGGGCGGCAAGCACCACGGTGGGCATGAGCTCGCGCAGCCGCGCATCGCCGCGCTCAAAGGAGGCGAAAAAGACGGCGAGCGCGGCGATGACCACACCGAACGAGAGCAGGGCGGTCTGCGAGAAGCCGGTGATGCCGGAGGCGACGAGCGCGACCGGCACGGCGAGGAGCGCTGCGGCCTCGACGATTCCCCGAGCGTGATTCCGGCGGCCTGCGGGGGATGCGGCGGCGCTCGAGGGCGCCGTATGCGCGCCGACGGGCGTTTCGGTGCGTGGTGCCGGCGTGTTCGTCTCGCAGCCCCGCTTGTCAGCGAGCGGGGCCGTGGCGTCCTCAGTATCCTCATGCTCCAGCAGCGCTCCGAACAGCCGCGCGCGGTCATGCGGGCGGTACATCAAGCTCTCGGCGAAGAAGTCCTTGGCCGCCTCGGTGCAGGCGACCTGCCCGTCGAACATGAGCGAGACCTCGTCGGCGGCGGCGTAGGCGACATCGAGGTCGTGCGTCACGAGCACGACGGCGCACCCTGCCTCGGCGCAGGCGCGCAGGATTTGGATGATCTCGGCGGCGCTTTCGGCGTCCAGCCCCTTGGTCGGCTCGTCGAGCAGCAGTATCTCGGGTCGCGTGAGCAGGAGTTTTGCCAGGGCGAGCTTCTGCTGCTGACCTCCTGAGAGGTCGAAGGGGTGGATATTCCCTTGACGTTCAAGCCCCATGCGGGCAAGCAGGCGGCTGCATTCCTCGTCGCTCGCGCCGACGCGCTCTTGCCATTCGGCGAGCTCGGCGGCCACCGTGTCGCAAACGAAGAGCGCCTTGGGATCCTGCGGGAGGTACGCCTGCGCATTCGCACGTGTGCGCTCGACGCGTCCGCGCTGGGGTCGCAGCGTGCCGGCGAGCGCACGGAGCAGCGTTGACTTGCCGCATCCGTTGCCGCCCACGATGGCGTGGACGCGACCGGGAAGCACGCGGATGTCCAGCTCGCGCAGGATCCACGCACCGTCGCGCCCGTAGCGAACCCACAGGTCCTGCGCGTCGATGACGGCCGTGCCGCCATCTGCTGCCTTCGCGCGCAGCCACCGCGCTTCCAGGCGAGACGCAAGGGCCTCGCGCGCAGCGAACGGGGCGGGGCGGCCCAGCTCGAGGGTCTGCGTCGCGTACGGCTCGGTGGCTTCGGGCAGGTGCGTCGACATGATGACGGTGATGCCGAGCTCGCGATTCACGCGGCCGAGCAGAAACAGGAACTGGCGGCGCGCCTCGGGATCGAGCTGCGCGGTCGGCTCGTCTAGCACCAGAAGCTTCGGCTGGAGTGCCAAAACAGCGGCGAGGTTCACCAGCTGCTGCTGGCCGCCGGACAGCTCGTCGGTAGCGGCGTGCATGAGCGGCTCGATGCCGAAGAAGTGCGCGACCTCCGCGATGCGGCGGCGCATCACCTGCGGGTCGGTGCCGATGTTCTCCAGGCCGAACGCAAGCTCATGCCATACGGTGTCGCAGACGATCTGGGATGCGGGATCCTGCATGACAAACCCGATGGAGGACGCTAGGCGCACCCGGTCCGCAGGGCTTCTGTCAACCTCGCCATCTGCTCCCGCGCAGAGCCGCTCGCCGAGCACCTCGATGTCGCCCGAGGCGGTGCCCGCGGGCGCCAGCTCGGGCTTGAGCAGGCGCAGCAATGTGGTCTTTCCGCAACCCGTAGGGCCGCTCACCACGCAAAATGCGCCATAGGGCACTTCGAGCGACACGCGGTCTAAGGTGGGGGTGTCCTTTTGGGCGGAATAGGTGAAGATGAGGTCCCGCACGCGTACCGCCGCGGCTGCTAGCACATCTGTCGGCATATACGCCACCACCTTACGGACAGGATGACCGGCACGAGCACGAGCGCGACGTAGGGCGCATACCCCCACCATGCGACGAGCTGCGGCGGATGCGGATAGAACGAATACTGCGACACCGCGATCGCCGCGGTCGGCGCGCATAGGGCGGCAAGCAGGGCGATGGTCACGAGCATCACGATGTCGGTGCGGCGGATGCGATGGCGGCGGTATGCGGTGCGCGCCGCCCCGCAGGCGTAGCCTCGCGCGCGCATCGTATCGGCGCGCACGAGGCTCTCCTCAAGGCTCCATCCCATAAGGACCGAGGTCGTGCGCAGGTGCGCTGAGGTGCGCTCGCGGGCGGTTCTCGGCGCGGCGGCCGGGGTGGCGGCAAGTGTCGCCTCGACCGCGCGTCCGCGCCGCACAAGCTGGGGAATCAGGCGCATGACCGTCGTGACCATGAGCGCGATCGTCGGTGCGGTCCGGCCCGCGAGTTCGATGATGTCCGCGCTGTCGACGCAGGCTACGCAGCTCGTGATCCAGAGCATCATGGCGGCGAGCATCCCACCCGAGCAGATGCCGTACAGCAGGCCCTCGAGGGTGAAGGCCCGCCCGGCTAGGGTGAAGAGCACGGTGGCGCCCTCGCTCACGAACAGCATGTTGGCGAGGGCGACGATGGCGATAAGCGGCACCATCCAGGCCGCGCGACGGATGCCCGCGCGCACCCCGTGCACGCAGATGGAGCACGCGACCGCCCCGGCGCAGGAAAGCGCGACGTAGACGGGCTGCGGGACCGCCATGGTGAAGACGGCGACGCATACGAGGTAGGCGAGCGTGACCGCCGGGTGATACAGGATGAAGGGGTTATGCGCAGCGTGCATGAGACCCACCTTATAAAAAACGAAAAGAACCCGCTTCGGCCACAGCTTGCGAAGGCGAAGCGGGTTTGTCTTCGTGCGCGGCAGGGCGGATATCGGCACCCTTGTCCCGCGACACCTATGGTAGAGCGCGCGGCGCGGATATATCAAGCGCCGCGCGCTCTACCATTCAGCGATTCTAAACCAGGTAGGTCCAGGTGAGAACATCGCCGTCGGAAACGGTGGCTACGTCGGCGGAGTCCATAACCATCTCGCCGTTGAGGTCGTAGCCCCAGCCGCTCGCATCGCCGAAATCGAACGAGGCGAGGCCGCCGATCGCGTTCACGAACGCGCCGTACTCGGAGTCCTGGACCTCGACCTCAAGCCCGGTGGCCTGAAGCGCGTCGAGCACCGTGGCGCCCTCGTCGAGTTCGACGGTGTCGCTGTAGGTCACGCTGCCGTCGGCCGCGCTGGAGTCGACGACCACCTGGACGGCGATCTGCGCATCATCGGACGCGGCGGTCTCCACGGCGGCGCTGCCCGTGGCGGCGACGGCGGAGCCGGCGGCAGAGCCGGTGCCGCTGTCTGCCGTGGTCTGCGTGCAGCCGCCGAGCGCGCCGGTGGCGAGTGCCGCCACAAGGGCGACGCCGACCATCAGGCGACGCGACGCACGGGAGGTCCAGAGGGCAGAAATTCGGTTGAGCATGGTATACGCCTTTCTCTCCAGGGCCGTATTCGATGGAGAGGCGATCCGGCTCGTCCCCATGCCGCGCGCCGCCGTCCGATCTACGGCAGCATTCCCGCGGCAGCTGGACTCACGGTTGCTGGTACAGCCGGGGTATCGCACCCCGTTCCCCTAGGCGCGCGTCTTGTCGTTCGCGCCCGTGCGTCTCCGCACCATCCATCTGGCCACATATCAATGCAGGGCGATTGTAGCATGCGCGTGCCGCGCTGCGCGGGGGAGTGGCAGCAGGCGCGCAGGACCTCCTCGACCCGGCCCGTCTGTCCCTTTGCACCCTTTACCGCGCTGCAGCGCACCGTCTGGCGAAAGACCGTTTCGTCCGTACGGGTGCGGGGGTAGGCTCGAAGGCATACGGCTGTTATGCGGAGCCAGGCGAGCGCCCACCTCCGTTGCCGCGCAGGCATCCGGCGAGCATCCGGGCCCCGCGCCTTCTGTGCCGCAGAAGGCTGCGAGATCCGCCCCGCCCATCGCCGTCCCGCGCGGTCACCATCGGCGCCGCTTTCCTCCGTATGAACCCGGCGGCATGTGCCGCAGAAAGGATGGTCATCATGGGTGCACCGAAAACCGGCAATGTGAGGAACGTCGTCTTGGTTGGCCAGGGAGGAGTAGGAAAGACCTCCCTGGCAGAATCGATGCTGCATCTTTCAGGCAAGACCACCCGTCTGGGCGGTCACGCGGGAACGAAGCCCACGCTCGATTACGATGCCGAAGAGGTCAAGCGCGGCGTCTCCATCTCGACCTCCGTCGCCCCGATCGACTGGAAGGGCACCCGCATCAACGTGCTGGACGCCCCCTGCTACCCTGACTTCATCGGCGATGCGTACGCCGCCATGGCCGTCTGCGAGACGGCGCTGTTCGTGGTCGACGCCTCCGAGGGCCCGCAGTCCACGACGGTGAAGCTGTGGTACGCCGCCGAGGACCTGCGCCTGGCGCGCGCGGTGTTCATCAACCGCATCGACAAGGAGACCGCCGACTACGACACCTGCATGGAGCAGCTGCGCGAGCGCTTCGGCATGCGCCTGGGCGCCGTCACCCTGCCGTGGGGCACCGGTGAGGCGTTCGAGGGCGTCATCGACGTGGTGCGCATGAAGGCGCGCCACTGCGAGGGCACCACGCAGACCGAGTACGACATCCCCGAGGAGTACCTGCCCGCCGCCAACGCCGCGCGCGAGCAGCTGTGCGAGGCCGTGGCCGAGGCCGACGACGACCTCATGATGAAGTACCTCGAGGGCGAGCCGCTCACCCAGGAGGAAGTCGAGAGCCTGCTGTCCAAGGCCATCGCGGAGCGCCTGTTCGTCCCGGTGTTCGTGGGTTCCTGCACCAAGGAGCTCGGCATCCACTCCGTCATGGACGACATCGCCACCTACTTCCCGAAGCCGACCGATTACGGCGAGATGCCCCTCATGGACGGCGACACGCTCAAGATCTCCTCTGAGGACGAGCGCCCCGTCGCCTTCGTGTTCAAGACGCTGAACGACGCGCAGCAGGGCCGCATCTCCTTCCTGAAGGTCCTCACCGGCACGCTGACGCCCGGTATCGAGCTCGTGAATGCCCGCACCCGCAAAAGCGAGCGCCTGGCGCACCTGTATGTCATGTGCGGCCGCGAGATGAACGAGGTTGGCAAGGCTGAGGCCGGCGACATCATCGTCACGACGAAGATCTCCGCCGACACCGGCGACACGCTGTCGGTGACCGGCAAGGTCGAGGCCGCGGCGTTCAAGTTCCCGAACAGCCAGTACCGCATCGCCATCGAGGCCGTGAACCGCAGCGAGGAGGACAAGCTCTTCACGTTCATCGACAAGGCCTGCGAGGCCGATCCGACGATGAAGATCGAGCGTGACGAGGAGACCGGCCAGACCATCATCTCCGCAGTGGGCGAGGCCCAGGTGTCCGTGCTACTCAACCGCCTGGAGGAGCGCACGAAGGTCGAGGCGCACATCGTGCCCATTCGCATCCCGTACCGCGAGACCATCCGCCGCGTGGCGAGCGCCCAGGGCCGCCACAAGAAGCAGACCGGCGGCGCCGGCCAGTTCGGCGATTGCTACCTGCGCGTCGAGCCGCTGGCCGACGGCGATTATGAGTTCGTCGACGAGGTCGTGGGCGGACGCATCCCGCGCGCCCTCATCCCCGCGGTGGACAAGGGCGTCCAGGAGACCATGAAGGAGGGCGTGATCGCCGGTTACCCGCTCACGGGTATCCGCGTGGCCTGCTACGACGGTTCGTACCATCCGGTCGACTCCAACGAGATGGCGTTCCGCGCCGCCGCGCGCATCGCGCTCAAGAAGGCGTGCGCAGACGCCGACCCGGTGGTGCTCGAGCCCATGGAGAACATCACCGTCACCATCCCGGAGAGCTATGCCGGCGCCGTGATGGGCGATGTCTCGGCCAGCCGCGGCCGCGTGACCGGCATGGATACCGATGAGCGCGGCAACACCGTGGTCACCGCGACCGTGCCCTACGCCGAGCTCGTGGACTACGCGACCCGCCTGCGCTCGCTCACGCGCGGCACGGGCGACTTCACCATGGAGCCCGCGGGCTACGAGCAGGTTCCCTACGACGTGCAGAAGCACCTCGTGGAGTTCTACGAGGAGAGTCGCGCGCAGGGTAGGTAGCGCTTCGGCGCGCAGGCGCGCGCAGACATAGCTCAACCTTTGCGTGAGGGGCGCCCGGCACCGCATCTGCGGCCGGGCGCCCCTTCGCGCTCTCTAGCCGCTCGTGCCCCCCATCGGAATTAGCTAACCCATTGAGCATATTGGAATATGTGTTGGACCGATGGAGAGATGTTTAGAGTGTGGTCGGGAGGGCATCAGTTACGTAGAGTTGCACGGCACCCTGGAGGCGACCGCTTGATGAGAGTGCGTCGCCTTCATTTTTTGCATGCTATCATCAATGTGTCATGCAAAAAGCAATTTATGTAAGACCACGCAGGTAGAAATGGTAGATCGAACATGGTCGAACTCAAGCATGGTGCAAAGTACGACGCGAAGGTGCGCAGGCGCGCCGCGAAGATACTCGCCACTGGCGTAGGTCATCGCGCGCTCGCCGTCGAGCTCGGTATCCCCGAGGCGACGGCGCACCAGTGGGCGCGTTCCTACGCGGTCGGGGGTCAGGCGGCCGTCATGAACGCCGGCGCGTCGCACCGGGTGTACCCCTACGAGCTCAAGCTCTCGGTGGTGCACGATCGTCTGGACCACGGCATGTCGGTGCGCGAGGTCATGATCAAGCACGGCGTACCGAGCGAGTCGTCGGTCAAGACCTGGTGCCGCCAGTATCGTGATGGCGGTCCGGAGGCGCTCGTGAGCAAGCCGCGCGGCCGCAAGCCGAAGACGCCGCGCGCGTAGGGCGCACGCAAAACACCATGGAGCAGGGCGCTGCATCGGGAGCGAATCGCACCCCCGATGCAGCGCCCTGCTCGTTTCGGCGGGAGGGCTTCTGGTACCTGGCGCACCGTCTCATCCGCGCACGATTCGTGCAGATGGCACCTGTTGTGTTCCATATTGAGACTCGGTCTCGCGCCCGTGCTATGATGGTGCCGATTTCGAGACGCCGCGCCAGATGGCGCACGTTGCTACCAGCGGAAAGGACATCCTTATGCTCAACGCGATCGAGATTTCCCCTAAGGTTTGGTGGGTTGGCGGTATCGACTGGAACGAGCGCTCGTTCCACGGCTACACCACCGAGAAGGGCATCACCTACAACGCCTACCTCATCATGGACGAGAAGGTCACCCTGATCGACACCGCCAAGGCCACCTTCACCGATGAGTTCCTGCAGCGCATCTCCCAGGTCGTCGACCCCTCCAAGATCGACGTCGTCATCACGAACCACGTCGAGATGGATCACTCCGGCTCGCTGCCCGCGATCCACAAGGTCGCCCCGAACGCCACGATCTACGCCTCGGCTGGCGCCGGCGTGAACGAGGTCCGCGCGCACTTCGGCATCGAGGCCACTCCGGTCAAGTCCGGCGAGACCCTCTGCATCGGCGAGCGCACCCTCACGTTCGTGACCACGCCGATGGTCCATTGGCCCGACAACATGGTCACCTACTCCGACGTCGACAAGATCCTGTTCTCCAACGACGCGTTCGGCCAGCACTTCGCCACGACCAAGCGCTTCGACGACGAGAACGACCTGTGCGAGGTCTACAAGCAGGCCAAGAAGTACTACGCGAACATCGTGTGGCCCTACGGCCCGCAGGCCCACAAGGCCCTCGAGACCGTGAAGACGCTCGACCTCAACATGATCTGCCCGAGCCACGGCGTGATCTGGCGCAGCCACATCGCCGACATCCTCGAGCGCTACGAGGACTGGACCACCTACAAGACCCAGGACAAGGCCGTCATCGTGTATGACTCCATGTGGCACTCCACCGAGGCCATGGCCCGCGAGATCACCGACGCCTTCATCAAGGAGGGCATCACCGCCGAGCTCATCGACGTCAAGTACACCCACATCTCCGACATCATGCTCGAGCTGTGCGACGCCAAGTACGTGGCCGTGGGTTCCCCGACGCTGAACTCCAACATGATGCCGACCGTGGCGTCCTTCCTGACCTACATGCGCGGCCTTTCGCCGAAGAACGAACAGCGCATCGGTCTGGCCTTCGGTTCCTACGGCTGGGCGCCGCTCGGCCCGAAGCAGGTCTACGCCGAGCTCGAGAATGCCAAGTTCCAGCTGCCGGTGCCCGTGGTGGCGCAGCAGTGGATCCCGAGCGCGGAGAATCTGGCCGAGCTTCAGGAGACGGTCTGCAAGATGATCGAGGCCGCCAAGTAACGAACGACGACATCCGACGTGAGGGGCCGAAGACTCCCAAGGGGTCTTCGGCCCCTGCGGTTACATCGTGCTGTTCGAGGGCGGGGTGTCCTCATCGGGGACGGGGTAGTTTGGTGCCATCGGGGCGCG
>NZ_JACJMB010000039.1 GCF_016902615.1 Collinsella tanakaei | reverse complement strand
GGTCGGGGCTATGGAGATTTGACTTATCGGCGCGAAAGGTGCCGATGGTCGCGACGGCGGCGTGCGCCTGCGGGTATGCAGGATATGCTGTATCAAACCGATAGAAAAGCGGCGCTCATGGCTCCGGTGTGCCTGGGCGCAGCGATGCGTGAGGGGAATGGCATGGAGGAGCTTGACAAGCGCGATGGTGAACGCGTGGCGGCGGGCGGGGTGCTGCGCCGGCTCGGTGAGCTGATCGTGAAGAACCGCGTGCTGCTCGTCGTGCTCGCGTGCCTGTTCGTGTTCTTGATACTGCTTATGCGCGTGCTCGGCGGCGAGATCATGCGCATCGACACCGCCGCGTACGCGCTGATCGTCGAGCGCCTGCGCACCGACTGGCTCACGCCCATCATGGAGAGCTTCTCGGCACTGGCGAGCCCGGTGGTGCTCATTGCCATGTTGTTCATGATCGCGGCATTCGCCCCGGGCAGGCGACCGGGGTGGTGCTGCGCGCTGAACCTCGTGCTCGTGTCGCTGCTGAACGTAGGCATCAAGGCGCTGGTGCAGCGCCCGCGCCCCGAGGGGTTCCGGCTCGTCGCCGAGACCGGCTTCAGCTTCCCCTCCGGTCATTCCATGGCGGCCATGGCGTTTTTCGGGCTGGTGGTATGGCTCGTCTGGCACTACGAGCGCGACCGGCATAAGCGGGCGGTGCTCACGTGCGCGTTCGGCTTCCTGATCCTCATGATCGGAATCAGCCGCATCTACCTGGGCGTCCATTACGCCTCCGACGTGCTCGGCGGCTTTTGCGCCGCGCTCATCTGGCTTGCGTTCTACACGCGCATCGCCGTGCCGTTGTTTTTGGAGCCGCATGACGGGGCGCTGGAGGCACGCCACGGGTAAGCGATGCTGCCGGATACGGATGCCGCGCCTGCTGGAGCCTCCGCGCCCGCTTGGGCAAACCGCTGTGATGCCGTGTGGGGCGCCGCTCCCGCCTCGGCAGGTCGCTGCGATATCGTGCGGGCAGGGCGAGCGGTCTGGAAGGGCGGCGCGGCCATCTGCATGTGGGTTTTATTCATACCGTTGGCGGGCCTCATCGAAGCTACGGTTCCGCTGGGACAAAAACGCGTTGAGTGGGACTTCTCATCAAATTGGTTGGTTTCTTCGAAGTCAATTACAGTGATAAATACTCATTACATATAGTATTTCTAATTGATATGAATGATAAGTATTCATCACTGCCGGCGCACATTCCAACGTGGACGATGTATAGGTCCCACTCGGGCCGTTTTTGTCCACGGGAGGGGTGGAGCTTCAAAGGGAGTCCGGAGTGCCTGCGTCCAGTGCGCGGTTTGATGCTGAGGCGCAGCCGGGATAAGGCGGGGCTGGCTACAGACCGGCGGGCCAGCGGCAGGCGTCGAGGTCGACATGGGTATCGTCGCGAAATACCACGCCCTCCTCTTCCAGCAGGGCGCGCTGCACCTCAGCGCCTCCGAAAGCAAAACCCTCGCAGATGCGCCCGTCGGCGAACACGACACGATGACAGGGAATCTCGCCGGGGCGCGGGTTGGCATGCAGGGCGTAGCCCACGTAGCGCGCGCGGCGCGGCTCGCCAATGAGCTTGGCGATCTGCCCGTAGGTCGCCACGAAGCCCTCGGGAATCTGCTCAACGGTTTCGTACACACGGGCGAAGAACCCCTCGCGCTCCTGAGGCTGTGCCATGATGCTCCCGTTCTCTCGACATCGGAACCATCTTAGCGCTCCGGATAAGGTAAACCTTATCTAACTTATGGAGAGCACGTGGAGAGCGAAGGAGCGGTAGATTTCTCCCGATAAGTTTTCTATAGTTAACTCAGCGACGGAGCAGGCCGCAGGCGATGAGATAAAACAGCCGCTCCGCCGAGCTTGATTGCATCCCTCCCCTCTGTGCGATCAGCGTTGTACATGGAAGCGCCCTGTCATCCGCGAAGATGGCAGGGCGCTTCCATGTTGAGCGGGGACGGGGTCTGGCCGCATCTAGCCGCGATGCGCCAGGACATGGCGCGCGAAGCTCTTCCATGACCAGTCGTCGGCGTCCTCGGGCGGCTTGTCGGGCGAGACGGCCTTGAACAGGCAGGTGGGAATCTCGTGTTCCCGCAGGTTCTTCGCAATGCAGGGCGTGCAGCCCTGGTCGTGGTTGCACGGGTTGAAGGGACGGGCGCGGTCGTCGCAGGTGCAGAAGGGGACACTTGTCATAGATGCCTCCTGTTGGCGTGGGGGTGCGGATGGGTCCATGCAACCCCATGAGCGCCCGCGCCGCCGGCGCTACCGCGTGCAGCTCGGTTCGATGACGCGGCGTACGAGCTCGGGGAAGGCTCCGTCGTCCGCGCAGGTGTCGAGCACGAGGTCGCAGGCGGGGCGCGCGCCGTCCGACACGTTGGCCACGCCCACGCCGAGGCCCGCCGCCTCGATCATCGCGAGGTCGTTCTCCGAGTCGCCGACGCCGACGGTCTCGGCCATATCGATGCCGAGCAGCTCCGCCAGGTGCGCAAGCCCCGTGCCCTTGTTCACGCCGTGCGGCACGAACTCGACGTAGCGGTTGGAGGAGTAGGTGATGTCCACGAGCGCGGGGTCGAGCGAGGGGCGCAGCTCCTCGCCCAGGCGCTTCACGCGGGCGAAGTCGGGGTCCATGAAGATAATCTTGGGGAAGGACTCGCCTCCGGCGAAGCTGAGGTCGCGCTGCGTGTCCGGCAGCTCGTAGATGTCCGAGAGGTTGGCTATGTAGCCGCGCTCGACGTCGTTCAGGAACTGCGCGAAGATGCGTCCGCTCTCGGTGTAGACGTGCATGCAGATGCGCCGCTCCACGGCGTAGCGGTACAGCCAGGCGAGCACATCGGGGTCCATGACGGTGGAGCGGATGGGGGCATCCTCGCCGTAGCGGTTGATGAAGCCGCCGTTGTAGGAGATGACGTAGCTGCCTTCGAAGAGCGCGGGATCGATGCCCGCGAGGCTCGCCATGATGGAGCGGTAGGGGCGCCCCGAGCTCGGCACGAAGAGCACGCCGAGCTCGCGCATGCGCACGAGCGCCTGCACGTTCGCCGGCGGGACGGTGTGCCCCGCGCCCAGAAACGTCTCGTCCATGTCGCTCGCGACGAGTCGGTACATCTGTGTCTCCTTTCACGGAAACGGCGCGCGCCCCGATGGAGGCGCGCGCCGCGACAGGGCTGCGTGCGGGCTAGTAGACCATGCCCATGGCCTCGCGCACCTCGGCGAGCGTCGCCTCGGCGATCTCGTTGGCGCGGCGGTTGCCCTCGGCAAGGACGTCCTTCACGTAGTCGAGGTTGTTCTCGAACTCGTGGCGGCGCTCGCGGATGGGCTCGAAGTAGGAGTTCACCGCCTCGGTCACGTACTTCTTGAGCTGGCCGGAGCCGCCCATGCCGATCTCGGCGGCGATCTCGGTCTCGGAGCGGCCGGTGCAGATGGCCGCGGTCGACAGCAGGCCGGAGACGCCGGGGCGCCCCTCGGGGTCGAACGTGATCATGCGCTCGGAGTCGGTCTGGCTCTTCTTGATGCGCTTCGCGGTCTCCTCAGCCGTCATGGAGATGGAGATGGCGTTGCCGTAGGACTTGCTCATTTTGCGCCCGTCGAGGCCGGGCAGAAGCGGCGTTTCGGACAGCAGCGCGTCGACCTCGGGGAAGACCTTGCCGTAGCGGTTGTTGAAGCGGCGGGCGACCAGGCGCGTGAGCTCGATGTGGGGCAGCTGGTCGCGGCCGACGGGCACGACGTTGCCCTTGCAGAACAGGATGTCGCAGGCCTGGTGCACCGGGTAGGTGAGCAGAAGGCCGGTGAGCTCGTGGCCGGAGGCCTCCATCTCGGCCTTGACCGTGGGGTTGCGCTGGAGCTCGGCCTCGGAGACGAGGGAGAGGAACGGCAGCATGAGCTGGTTGGCCGCCGGCACCGCGGAGTGCGTGTAGATCATGGTCTTGTCGGGATCGATGCCGCAGGCGAGGTAGTCCATGACCATGTTGTAGACGTTGTCCTGGATGTGCTCGGTGGTGTCGCGGTCGGTGATGACCTGGTAGTCGGCGATGAGGATGTTCGTGTTCACGCCCATGTCCTGCAGCTCGACGCGGCCCTTCAGCGTGCCGAAGTAGTGGCCGAGGTGCAGCCTGCCGGTCGGGCGGTCGCCGGTGAGCATCGTGTACGTGCCGGGGTTCTCCGCGAGGTCGGCACGGATCTTGTTGCTGCGCTCTAGAGCGGTCTCGTAGCTGCGTTCGTTGGGCATGGGGCGAATCTCTCCTTATCGGTTCTTGTCGGTGCGGTCGCGGTGGAGCACCTTCTCCAGGTTCTCGCGATGCTGCTCGTGCAGCTCGCGCTTGAGCTCACGCTGGGCGGCCTCCTCCTCCGCGAACGCGGGGTTGTCGGGGGTGACGATCTCGTCGCGCTGCGTCTTGGGGTTGTAGTGGTGGCGCAGAACCGGCTCGAACAGGTGCAAGCGCATGGCGAAGGCCGCCGAGCAGACAAACAGCACCACGAAGATCACGATGCGCAGCACGATGTCCACCTGGTTGATGGCCGCCGCGCCGAGCGACAGCAGGATACACCAAGCGTAGATGAGCAGCACCGCTTGGCGCTGATCGTAGCCCTCCTGGATGAGGCGGTGGTGGATGTGGCCCTTGTCGGCCTGGCCGATGCTCACGTGCGCGCGGGTGCGGCGGATGATGGCCGAAAGCGTGTCGATGATGGGCACGCCGGCGACGATGAGCGGGATGATGAGCGAGGTGAGGGCGGCGGTGCGCGACACGTTCAGAAGCGAGATGGTGCCGAGCGCGAAGCCGAGGAGCAGCGATCCCGAGTCGCCGAGGAAGATGCTCGCCGGATGGAAGTTGTAGCGCAGAAAGGCGAAACAGGAGCCGGCGAGCGCGAGGGCGAGCGCGGCGGCGTCCACGCGTCCGGCGAGGACGGCGAACGAGAACATGGAGAGCGACGCGATGCAGGAGATGCCCGCCGCCAGGCCGTCCAGGCCGTCGATGAGGTTGATGATGTTCGTGTAGGCCACGAGGTAGAGCGCGGTGATGGGGTAGGCGAGCCATCCGAGCTGGATGTAGTCCGTGCCGAAGGGGTCAACGATGGAGTGGATGACCACGCCGCTCGCGACGGCGCACACCGCGGCTGCGAACTGGCCGGCAAGTTTCGCCTTGGGCTTCAGCTGGACGACGTCGTCGACGGCGCCGGTGGCGACGATGAACAGAAACGACACGCCGAGCAGCGGGTAGTTGACCTCCATGCTGGGGTGCGGCACGAGCACCGGAGGCCAGCCGAGGTACCACGTGCCCAGCAGCTGCACGATGCAGGCGACGATGAGGCCGGCGAACACGGCAAGGCCGCCCAGGCGCGGAATGGGCCGCTTGTTGATGCGGCGCTTGGAGGGGTAGTCGACGGCATCGAGCTTGATGGCGATGCGTTTCGCGATGGGTACGCAGATAAAGGTGGTGAGGAAGGCGGCCGCAGCCACGCAGATATATGGAACGACGAAATCCATAAGCTCCTGATTTTCCCACCGGGTGTGAACGATAATGCGAGGGTTCCGGGTGTCGGAAACCCACCACATGATACAGAAAAGTCACGGTCGTGCTCTGACGGGAGCGTCGACAACATGGTCACACCAGATATTGCGCCTGTGTGCGGGTGGGTGCCGCATGCGGCGGGTGGCTGGCCGCATGTGGCGGACGGGCGGTCGCGCGCGTACGGCGGAGCCGCGGCAGGCGGTCGGGGTCGCGCATGTGCCGCGCAGTGCTTCTCTATGACGGTATTAGGTTGCTGTCTGCGGATGGGCTGCTGCGGGGCACTTGGCGTGGGGGTGTTTCCTGTGCGTTCGTCGATTGCCGAGGTGCGGCTTTCGGCGGCACGTTGCGCGGGGGACCTAATACCGTCAATTTGTAGCAACTTTGGCTGCGCGTACCGCCGCGGCGGGGTGGGCCGCCCCGCGGTTGGCCTATCATAGGCAGCAGCGACAAGATTTCTGCCGGCGGACTGCGCTTGCGGACGCTGGCGCTAAGGAGGAGAGCGAGCATCATGGCTGAACGCACCACCAATCCCCGGAAGGCCGCGCGCGCGGAGGCGGCATCGCGCCACATGAAGCAGATGGCAGACCGCTACGGGCGCGAAATCGAGCGCGCCTCCGACGAGACGGTCCGCTACGACAGCGCGCCGGTCGCCGAGGTCGAGGGCTGCGTGCCCACGGTCTCGGTCGTCGACGCCGACGCCGCGACGGTCATCTTGGAGCGCGGCCGTGGCCGCGCGGCATTCTGCGACCTCGCCGTGCTCGACTTCGCTTCGTTCGTGAGCGCAGCGGGCGGATACGCGCGCGGCAACGCAGGCCAGGAGCAGTCGCTGTGCCGCGAGTCGTACCTGGCCAACGTGCTCGAGGATTTCGGCGACTGGTACGCCGAGAACCGTCGTCGCAACTTGAACTGCGAGCTCTACCGCAACCGTGCGCTGTTCGTGCCCGCCGTGCGTTTCGGCCGCGGCAAGGTGCACGCCTACGCCGACGTGATCGTGGCGGCCGCGCCCAACGCGAAGCGCGCCGTCTCCGACTACAAGATCTCCGCGGACGTGCTGGCAGACGCCATGCGCGACCGCATCCGCTTCGTGCTTGCGATCCTCGATGACCGCGGCGTCAAGAAGGCGGTGCTCGGTGCGTACGGGTGCGGCACGTTCGGCTGGGATGCGAGCGAGGTGGCCGAGATGTTCCGCTCCGAGCTCGCCACGGGTGCCCACGGGGTGGAGGAGGTGGTGTTCGCCGTGCCCTCCACGCGCTACGATGACCACTTCGCGCGCTTCGAGCATGCGCTTGCGACGTTCCCGGAGAAGAACACCCAGTCGTTCGCCGATGCCCAGGCTGCCCGCGCCGCAGCAGCTGCCGCCGAGTGCGCAGCGGCCGAGGCCGAGGATGAGGAAGAGGACGATTGGCGGAAGTACCTGTGATGCCGGCTGCCGGAGGCGGCGGGGCGCGCCGAGCGCGCGGCTTTGCCCGCGTGCCCGAGGCGCTCGGGAGCCATATGGGGGAAGAGGGGCTGCTCGACCTGTTTGCCGAGGGCGAGGCGGTCGTCTCCAACACGGCGTTTTCCGGTCTGGAGCTTGCCTACGAGGATGCGCGCGAGGCGACGTTCGAGACCGTCTCGTTTCGCGGCTGCGTGTTCGACGGCGTCGACTTTACGGGATGCACCCTGCGCGACGTGCGCTTCTCCGGTTGCCGGTTCGTGCGGTGCGCGATGGACCGCACGTGGCTCGACCATGTGGACTTCCGCGACTGCTCCGCGCCGGGCCTGAGCCTTATGAAAGCGCGGCTGGCGAGCGTGGCGCTGCTTGAGAGCGACCTGAGCTACGCGAACCTCTCGGAGACCTCGATCGACCGGCTGCGGGTTTGCGGGAGCAGGCTCGTCGAGGCGGCGCTGCAGCGCTCGCGCGTAAAGCACGCCGCGTTCGACGGGTCGGATCTCACGCGCCTCGATGTCTTCGGCACGCCGCTTGCCGGCATCGACGTGTCGACCTGTACCTTCGCCGCACCGGTTGTCTCCGGTAACTTCCACGAGCTGCGCGGTCTCACCGTCAGCCCCGAGCAAGCGATCGCGCTCGCGGGCCTGCTCGGCGTTACCGTCGCCGAATGATGTCCTCATTGGGGACGGGGTAGTTTGGTGCCACCCTTGCGTTTTGCCGGGCGGGCGTTGCGTCGTCCAGGGCATCGGCTTCGGATGGGTTGAGCTGCAATCGAACAGTTGCACGCCGCAAGCGATGCCGTGCATGAGAACTGCCTCTATCATGCATACTACCGCTGATTCTTTACTGCGGAAAAGTGAATTGGCAAGTGAGGCAGCTCATGTGAGCTGCATTAATACTTCGAAACACGGACATTGATTTCCAAATTGTTAACGAGCGGTATGCATAATCGCGCTACTATTATGCGTGTTGTATCCGCACACCGATGGCGGTTTGCATGTCAAACGACCAGAACGGCGCGAATGCGGAGACGCTCGCGCCGAACGAGGGGAAGGGTGCCGACCAGAAGGTCATGATCTCCTCGTACACCATCCTTATCGTCATCACGCTCATCGTCGGCGTGGCGACGATCGTCCTGTCACGCATCATGCCGGGCGTGACGGCGGCCTCGCTGTCCGACATCCTCACGTCGCCCATCTCCGGCTTCCTCGACGGCATCGAGGTATCGCTGTTTTTGCTGATCCTCGGCGGCTGCCTGGGCATCGTGAACAAGCTCGGCGCGCTCGACGCCGGCATCGCCGCGCTCGTGCGGGCGCTGCACGGCCGCGAGACGATACTCATCGCGGCCATCATGGTGGTCTTCGCTATCATGGGCTCGACCTACGGCTTCTGCGAGGAGACCATCCCGTTTTACGCGCTGCTGTCGGCCACCCTGTTCGCGGCGGGCTTCGACACCATGGTCGCCGCAGCGACGGTGCTGCTCGGCGCCGGTGTCGGTTGCCTTGGCTCGACGGTGAACCCCTTCGCGGTCGGCGTCGCCATCGACTCGCTGTCCAGCGTGGGCATCGAGGCGAACCAGGGCATCGTCATCGGGCTCGGTCTCATCCTGACCGTGGTGAGCTACGCCATCGCGCTGTTCTTCATTCTGCGCTACGCCAACCGGGTGCGCCGCGACAAGGGCTCGACGATCCTGTCGCTGCAGGAGCAGAAGGCGGCCGAGGAGGCCTACGGTACCGAGGGCGGTTCCGAGACGCCCGAAGTGCTCGCGTTCACGCCCAAGCGCAAGGTCGCGCTCGCGCTGTTCGGCCTGTCCTTCGTCGTCATGATTTGCGGGTTCATCCCCTGGGCCGACTTCGGCGTGACCGTCTTCACGGCCGGTGGCGTCTTCGATGCGGCAACCGAGACGTGGACCGTCATGCCGTGGAGCGGCCTGCTTACCGGCAACCCCATCGGTGAGTGGTACTTCAACGATGCCTCCGTGTGGTTCTTCATCATGGCCATCGTGATCGGCATCCTGGGCGGTCTGCGCGAGAACGAGATCGTCGACGGCTTCCTCGACGGTGCCGGCGACATGATCGGCGTCGCCCTCATGGTCGGCCTGTCGCGCGCCATCTCCATCCTCATGGGTGAGACCGGCCTCGACGTCGTCATCCTCGATTCCGCCTCGGCCGCGCTCGCCGGCACGAGCGCCCTTGTCTTCGGGCCGCTGTGCTATCTCGTCTACCTCGGCCTGTCGGTCGTCATCACGTCCACCTCGGCGCTCGCGACGATCTCCATGCCCATCCTCGGGCCCCTGGCGGCGAACCTCGGCTTTCCGCCCGAGGTCATCATCGCGATCTTCTGCGCCGCGAACGGGCTTGCGAACCTGTTCAGCCCCACGGCCGTGTTCCTGCCCGGCCTGCTGCTCGCCCGCGTGCAGTACCCGACCTGGCTCAAGTGGGCGGCCATCCCCATCGTGGTGATCGGCATCGCGAGCGTGGTCATCACCACCGGAGCGCTGATGGTGCTCTAGGGCAAGCGACGCTCTTCAAATGTGATTCTTACTACGCTGCGCCCGCCGGCCGGATTTCCTCCGGCCGGCGGGCGTGTCCTCATCGGGGACGGGGTAGTTCGGTGCCACGTGGGCGCGGTCGCGCCCAAGTGGCACCGAACTACCCCGTCCCCGATGAGGACACGCCCTACATCCGCTCGATATAGGCGCGCAGCTCGCGTTCAAACAGCTCGACCAGCCGGCGCTTCTCTTCGAGCAGATGCCTGTGGATGATGATGCGCGCGATGCGCACCGGCGGCTCCTCCGCAAGATGGCAGATCACCAGGTCGCTGCCCTTCTCCACGAGCGGACGGCAGACGGACTGCGGCGCGATGCACCAGCTGCCCGGTGTGTCGAGAAACGCTCCGAGTTGGGAGGCATTGCTCACGATGATCTTGGGGTGGGCGAAGCGGGCGAAGTAATGCCGATGCCAGGTCTGGTACTCAGCGGGGTAGCGCATGAGCACTTCCGCCTCGCCTGCAAGGTCGTTGGGGTCCGCGCTCGAGACAAACGGGTGGTCGCGGCGGCACAGCACGACCCAGCGATCGCGGAACAGCTCGCGCGCCGCGATGGTGGGGTAGTGCTCGAGCGAGAAGGTGAGGCCGACGTCGGCCGCGCGCTCCTCGACCTCGCGGTTGATGTCAGGCGACATGCTCGTATGCAGTTCAAGCAGCACGTCGGGATGAGCATCGATGAACTCCCGGTAAAAGGGGACGAGCAGGTTGCCGTTGAGCGAGTCGGCCGCCGACACGATGATGGGATGGTACATGGCGACGGCGAGCGTTCAGATCGAGATCTTCCTCCTGACGGCGATCGGCTTTTTCTGCGGTAGGCGCGGCATGCTGTCGCCCCAGACGCGCGAGCAGCTCATCGACTTGCTCTTCGCGGTCATCCTTCCCGCATCTATCATCGATTCGTTCGCCATCGAGCTCACGCCCGACGTTCTCCAGCAGACCTTCGGCGCCCTGCTCATCTCCTGCGGCATCCAGGTGTTCTACTGGATCTGGAACCACCTGTTCTACCGCAGGTCGGAATCCGGCCATCGGGTGTGTTTGCGCTATGCCACGATGGTGTCGAACGCCGGGCTGATCGGCATGCCGATCGCGGCGGCCTACTTCGGCTCGCGCGGCCTGCTGCTGTCGGCGATGTTTCTCGTCCCGCAGCGCGTGTTCATGTGGTCGTATGGGTTGAGCATGTTCGCCGACGCGAACGGGCGGGACGTGCTGCGCAAACTGGTGACCCACCCGTGCATCGTGTCCATTGCGGTCGGCTTCGGCGTCATGGGCCTCACGACCGCCGGTGTGGTGCTGCCCGCGCCTGTGGGCGCGACGGTGTCCGCGCTGGCCGACTGCACGACGGCGCTGGGCATGGTGGCGGTCGGTGGCATCCTGTCCGATTGCCGGCTGCGCGACCTGCTCGACCGCGAGGTGCTCACCTACAGCCTCTGCCGGCTGATCATCATCCCGCTGTGCGTGCTGCTGGGGCTCGCGGTGCTTCCGGTCGATGCGCTGTCGGCCCAGGTCTCAGTGCTGCTCACCGTCATGCCCGCGGCGAGCACGACGGCGATGCTCGCCGCGAAGTACCGCCGCGACGCGCTGTTCGCCTCGGAGCTCGTGATGAGCTCCACCTTGCTGTCGATGGTCACTGTCCCGCTGGTCGTGCTGACCGTTACCGCGGTGTGGGCGTAGGCGTACCCGCCGCCGACGTGCGCCGTTGCGCGCCCATGCGCCACATGTGGTCGACCGGCCCCGACCCATGGCCCAGGTTGAGGCCGGAGGCCAGCGCGCCGGAAAGGTAGTCCTTCGCGCTCGCGACCGCCTCTGCCAGGTCCATGCCGCAGGCAAGCCCGCACGCGATGGCCGACGACAGGGTGCAGCCGGTGCCGTGCGTGTTCGCCGTGTCAATTCGCTCATGGCGAAACCACGTGATCGCGGGCGCGACGTCCGTCGAGCCGGCGGCGGGATCTGCGAGCACGTCGTTCGCGTCGGCGACGCCGTGGCCGCCCTTCACGAGCGCGGCGCAGCCGAAGGTGCGGGCGAGTGCGCAGGCGGCCTCGGCTTGGGTGTTTTCGCTTTCGATATGCATGCCCGTGAGCGCTTCGGCCTCCGGGATGTTCGGCGTGATGACGCGGGCGGCCGGCAGCAGACGGGAGGTGAGCGCGGCGACGGCGTCTGCGGAGATGAGGCGTGCGCCGGAGGTGGCGACCATGACGGGGTCGACGACGACTTCGGTGGCGCCCCAGTGCGCGAGCCGCTCGGCGATCACGTTGATGATGGCGGCCGACGACACCATGCCGATCTTCACGGCCGCGGGCGGGATGTCCTCGAACACGGCGTCGATCTGCTCGGCGACGACCTGCGGGTCCACGTCCTGCACGTCGCGCACGCCGGTGGTGTTCTGCGCGGTGATCGCCGTGATGGCGCATTCGGCGAACAGCCCGTGCGCGGTGATGGTCTTGATATCCGCCTGGATGCCCGCGCCGCCGCTCGAGTCGGAGCCGGCGATGGTGAGCACGGCGGGAATGGTGAACGTGTCCATAGGGGTGTCCCTTCTCGGCGGGGCGGGGCACATGGCGCGTCCCGCCCCGTGATGCGTTCCGTAAGCAGACGGCAGCGGGCGTTGTCGCTACATAACCGCCTGAAGGGCGTCTGCGAGTTCGCGCGCGGCGGCTTCGATGTCGTCGGCGGCAAAGATGGCCGAGACCACCGCCGCGCCGGCGACCCCGGTACCGCGCAGTATGTCGAGCGTGTCCCGATGCAGCCCGCCGATGCCCACGACGGGGATGTCGACAGCCGCGCAGATGCGGGTGAGCTCCTCGCGCGTGACGTCGACGGCGTCCGGTTTCGTCGGGGTGGGGATGAGGGCGCCCACGCCCAGGTAGTCGGCGCCGGCGGCCTGCGCGGCGAGCGCCTGCTCGACCGTCTGCGCCGACACGCCGATGATGGCGTCAGGACCTAAGATGTGACGGGCCTCGGCGCACGCGGTGTCCGACTGCCCCACGTGCACGCCGTCCGCACCCGCGCGCCGTGCCGCCTCGACGTCATCGTCGATCACAAACGGCACATGCGCGGCGCGGCAGATGGGCAGGATCGTTGCAGCTTCTGCTACGAGCTCGTCGGTCGAGAGGTGCTTCTCGCGCAGCTGGATGAAGGTGGCGCCGCCGGCGACGGCCTGCTCTACGCACGAGGCGAGCGTGCGGCCGGCAAGCCAGGCGGAGTCGGTCACGCCGTAGAGGAACAGGGCGCGGCGGATGTCGTCGGCCGACCAGGGACCGCGCTGGCGTGCGCCGCCCGCAGGCGTGCCCTCGATGCGCGCATCCATTACAGCTCCTCCACCTTCGCGCCCGCGACGAGCGTGGCGGCGTCCATGTTGCAGATGGCGTCGAGCAGGTAGGTGCGGAAGCTGCCGTTGCCGTCCTGCGCGCCCATGCGCGCCGCGGCGATCTCGCCGGCAAGGCCATGGCCGGCGACGGCGGCGACGGTTGCATCGAAGATGTCATCGGGGTTCGCCACGGCGTAGGCGGCCGTGACGCAGGTGAGCATGCAGCCCGTACCGGTGATCTTGCCCATGGTGGCCACGCCGTTGCGGATGGCCGCGGCGCGTTCGGGGCCGGCGACGATGTCGATAGCGCCGGTGACGGCCACGATGCAGCCGAGCTTGGTGGCAAGCTCGCGGGCGAAGGCGGCGCTTGCGGCAAGGTTCTCCTCGGTCACGGCGTCATCGGGGTTCACGTCGACGCCGCGCGTCGCCGCGGCTGCGCCGGCGATGGTCTTGATCTCGCTCATGTTGCCGCGCACGACGGTGATGGGGAGCGTGTCGATCAGCTCGGCCGCGGTGGTTGTGCGCAGCGCGGAGGCGCCGGCGCCCACCGGGTCGAGAACGATCTGGTGGCCAAGCTCGGCCGCACGCGCGCCGGCCACGTGCATACCCTCGATGGAGCGGCGGTTGAGCGTGCCGATGTTCAGCACGAGGCCGCCGCAGATCGACGTGATGTCGGCGACATCTTCCGGCTCGTCGCTCATGATGGGCGACCCGCCGCACGCGAGCAGGGCGTTCGCGCAGTCGTTGACGGTCACGTAGTTCGTGATGCAGTGCACGAGCGGCACCGTGGCGCGGACGTTTTCGAGCATCGTTGCGAGAATCTTGGTATCCATGGTGGGAAATCTTTTCTGTGATCCGGCCGATCGGGCCGTATGGGTCGTGAATCGTGCGTGCGGTGCCGCCCCGACGGGGTGCCGGGACGGCCCGCCCGCATGCGGGCGGGCATGGCCTCGCGCGCGCATGGCAGGGCGAGACCGTCCGCGCCCGCCCTTCCGCTGCGCGCAGGTGGGCGGACGGGCGCGCCCGCGGGCTGTTGCCATCGGGTTCGCTACTGCGCGTCGAGGTCGATCGTCGTGCCCTCGAACACCTTGTTGACCGTGCGGACGGCGCACATCTTGCCGCACATGGTGCAGGTGCCCTCGGTGGAGGCGGGGGAGGCCTCGTAGCGGGCGCGCGCCGTCACCGGGTCGAGCGCGTAGTCCCACATCTCGTCCCAGGCGAGGCGGCGGCGCGCGTCGCCCATGCGGTTGTCCGCATCCTGCGCGCCGGGCACGCCCTTGGCGATATCGGCGGCGTGCGCGGCGATCTTCGTGGCGATCAGGCCGTCGAGCACGTCTTTCGCGTCGGGAAGGCACAGGTGCTCGGCGGGCGTCACGTAGCACAGGAAGTCCGCGCCGGCGCTCGCGCTGATGGCGCCGCCGATCGCCGCGGTGATGTGGTCGTACCCCACGCCGATGTCGGTCACGAGCGGCCCCAGCACGTAGTAGGGCGCCCCGTGGCAGAGGCTCTTCTCCATCCGCACGTTCGCCTCGATCTCGTTGATGGGCATGTGCCCGGGGCCCTCGATCATGACCTGCACGCCGGCGTCCCACGCGCGGCGGGCGAGCTTGCCGAGCTCGATCATCTCGGCGGTCTCCACGGCGTCGTTCGCGTCGTACAGGCAGCCCGGGCGGCAGGAGTCTCCGAGCGAGATGGTCACGTCGTACTCGTGGCAGATCTTCAGGATCTCGTCGTAGTACTCGAAAAACGGGTTCTCGTTGCCGGTGACCTCCATCCAGCCGAACAGCAGCGACCCTCCGCGGCTGACGATGTTCATGAGGCGGCCGGTCTCCTTGAACGTCTTGACGACGCTTCTGTTGATGCCGCAGTGGATGGTGAGGAAGTCCACGCCGTCCTCCGCGTGCGCCCGCGTGACCTCGAGCAGGTCGTCGACCGTGAGCTTCACGAGCGGCTTCTCCATGTAGCCGATGGCGTCGTACATGGGGACGGTGCCCACCATGAGCGGGGTCTTGCGCACGAGCTGCTGGCGGAACTGGCGGGTCTTGCCGGAATTGGAGAGGTCCATGATGGCGTCGGCGCCGAACCTCTCGGCGCAGGCCACCTTCTCCCATTCCACGTCGGCATCCGCCACGTCGCCCGAGATGCCCAGGTTCACGTTCACCTTCGTGGACAGGCCCTCGCCGACGCCGTGGGGCTCAAGGCCCCACTCCAGGTGGCGGATGTTCGCCGGGATGGCGATGCGCCCGGCGGCAACGCCTGCCCGGATGAACTCCGGGTCGCGGTGCTCGCGCTCGGCGACGGTGCGCATGGCATCGGTGATGATGCCCGCTCGCGCGAAGTCGAGCTGCGTGACGAGATTGGCGGTGTTGGATGCATTCATGCATTCTCCCTTCGGTGGCATTACCCATATCAGGTTCAACGGGTCGGGACGGGCGCGCCCCCTCTCAGCCTGCCGGAACCCTGCAAGCTCCCCGTGATATGCAGTTGTCGCGCCCCATTATAGCGCGCGATCGCGCCAGGCGGCGGAGCGTTCGCGGGATCTGCCGGCGCGGATTTTCCCGCAGGACCCCGCCTCGCGTATACTGGGGGCAAGATGAGAGGAGGGGCCGTGGGCTACAACCCGCTCGATTGGAACCGGGACGGACGCGTGGGGATGGGTGACGGCGCCTTCACGCTGAAGGTGCTCGAGAGGATGTCGCAGGAGAGGAACTCCCCGCGCGACCGCGGGGGTTGCAGCTGCGGGTGCCTCGTCGCGTTCGTGTGCGGCTGGTTTCTCCTCTTCTACATCATGGCCACGTTGGGCGGCTCCTGACGCTTCGTTGGGCGCCCGGGAGGGAGGCCGGCGCTTGAAGCGGAACGTGGCATCGGGGGTGCCGCGGCGCTGGCGCGCCGCGTGATCCCGGTGCTCGGCTCACCTGCCCCCGGTCTGCTCGAAGCGATGCTCCATGCGGAAGTTGACCAGCTCAACGCCTCTGCGCTCGACTGCCTGCTGCGACAGGACGTCATACCCGCGGCGCTCGAAAAACGGCCGCGACGTGATGGATGCCTCGTTGCGCATGGCGATCGCGCCGCTATCGCGCGCTTTTCGTTCGAGCGTGTCCAGCAGCGCCGACGCGACCCCGCATCCTTGATGGGCCGGACGCACGAACAGATGGTCGAGATGCCCCGGCCTGTCCATGCTCGCGAAGCCGACGAGCGCTGCTTCATCCGTTCTTTCCGCCACGAGGACCAACGTGCTTTCGAGCCTGCGCTCCCAGCCGCCGCGGTCGGGGATGCGCGGCGCCCAGGCTTCGAGTTGGGCGCGTGTATAGTCCGTGGCGCACGTTGCGTGCACGGTCTCGTAGAAGACCTCCATCACGTCCTCGATGTCGCGCGGGCGGTACTCCCGGATCCGAAATGCTGTCCTTGCAACCATCGCGACCTCCTTTAATGCCGCTCAGTGAAATAGCCTACTGTGTTCGGCGCCGTTGCATGGGGAATGATGCGGCCTCGTGCGTCACGACGATCGCCTCGGGGTCCGGCGGCGGGCTCCTCAACGTGAGCCTCGGCGTCAAGACGGACCTGGAGCAGGATTTCTTGGAAGCGTTGGAATCGTGCAGCCGGTAGCGTGCGGCTCGATACGGTATCCCTCTCTGTACCTGAGCGCCGATCTTTACCTGTTCGATGCCTGCGCGGAGGGTGCGGAAAACGTGTCGATAGGCGCTTTCCGGCAGTGCGTCAGGCGCGCTTCATGAACACGAGGGAGCGACCGTCTTCGGACGAGAGCTCCGGCGCATGGGCGTAGCCTATGTCGAAGCGGACCAGGTCCTTCGGGTGCTCAACGCCGTGCTCGGCCATCCAGCGGACCATCGATCCGCGGGCGATCTTGGATGCTGTGGCCCGCTGCACGGGCTTGCCGCCCCGTAGGTCCTCGCCGAAGATACAGGTCACAGCGCATGCGTTTGCGGGCAGGTGTGGCAGGACCGCCTTGGCGTACTCCACGCTCGCGAGGTTCACCACGCACGTCGGGCCGTCTGCGCAGATGGCCTGCGCGATGCTGCCGCCCCAAAACGCGTACAGGTCGCGCGCGCCGTCGACGGGAAGCTTCGCTGCCATCTCCAGGCGATAGGGTTCCACGGCGTCGAACGGGCGCACGCAGCCGTAGAGCCCCGAGAGCACCCACAGGTGGTCCTGGAGCCACTCGAGCTCATGGAGATCCATGACCTCCGGCGCCATGCTGCGGTACTGGATGCCCACGTACGAGAAGACGGCGGGCGACACCGTGCGCGCGACCGCCGGATCGTCGAGCTCTACTTCGTCGAGCACCGGCGCGAAGTCGTGCAGGCGCTCGACGTTTTCGGCGAGGAGCCTGTCGTTCACGCGCCAGAGCGCCTTGAGCCCCTCGGGCCCCTGCTTGCGCTCGATGTCGCGCAGCTCGCGGACGAGGCGCGCGGTCTGCTCGGGGTAGGGCGGGATGCCGCGCGGCGCGAACGTGTCGGCGGCGATGCGCATCTGCTTGGCGGGGGAGATGATGACCTGCAGCATGGGGCTCCTTGGGGTCGGCGGTGTCCGCACGATACGGTACCACGAGGCGCACGGCAGCGCTCGGCAGGCACCTGCGGGGCGCCGCTGCGCACCGGTCGGCGCCATCCTGCCGGCGCGCGAGGCCCGCCCGGGCGCGCGGGCGGCAGGCGACCGTCCCGCAGGCGAAAGGGCCGCACGGCAGGTGGCGTCGTGCGGCCCTTAGGCGGCCTGTCGTGGCGGAGTCCGGTGCCTGCCTGCCGGGTCGAGCTATGGGGCCAGGGCAGGTACCGTTATCGTCACAGCGTTCCGGCCTCGTCCATGCGCATGAGGATGGTCGCCAGCTGGGCGCGGGTGCAGATGCCGGTCGGATCGAGCAGCTTTTGCCCGTTTTGCTCGGAACCGGTGAACACGCCGTTCTCGACGGCCCAGCGCATCGCGTCCACCGCGTAGGACGACGTCATGCCCGCATCGGGGAAGATGTTCAGGTTCTGACTCGATGCTGGCTTACCGGCGCGGCGCCACAGGACGGTCGCGGCCTGCTCGCGCGTGATGAAATCGTTCGGCCCGAACATGTTGTCGCCGTAGCCGGAGAAGATCCCCGTCTGGAAGCTCCACGCGGCCGACGAGGCGTACCAGTCTGCCGCGGCGACGTCGCTCGGAAGGCCGTCGCCGAGCGAGACCGCGGGCTTGCCCGCGAGGCCCCACAGGGTCTGGGCCATCATCGCGCGGCTCAGCTTGTCGTTCGGGCCGAACTTGTCGGAACCCTCATAGCCCTT
This sequence comes from Collinsella tanakaei, assembly GCF_016902615.1. Lineage (GTDB taxonomy): Bacteria > Actinomycetota > Coriobacteriia > Coriobacteriales > Coriobacteriaceae > Collinsella > Collinsella tanakaei_A. The sequence goes on along the minus strand of NZ_JACJMB010000039.1, from coordinate 689 downwards.
CATGGCGTCCGCCTCGACCGCCCACGCGACCGCGTCGGCGAACCAGTCGTCTGCCTTCACGTCGCTGAAGCCGGTATCGGTGCCGTCCTCGTCGTCCTCGGAGGTATCGGCCCCCGGGATCTCGGCGGGCTCATCGGGCTCGGGCTCGTCCGGCTCGTCGGTGTCGGGCATGAACACGACCTTGATGGTGCCGTCCTCGTCGGGCATGGCGAACTTCCAGACGCCCTCGTCGACATCCAGGCTGAACGGGAGGTCGCGGCCGCCCGCCTCGGCGGTCGCGCTGTAGAGCCACCAGCCGTCCTTGGCGAGGATGGTGCCCGAGACCGTCGTGTTGGGTTCGGCGCTTGCGGGCATGGTCACATAGCCGCCCTCGCTTCCCTCCACCTCGACGCGGATGCTCGGGCTCTCCGCCGGCTCCTCGGCGCCGGCCCGGCGGAACACCGCGTGCACCGTCACGTCGGCGTCGGGCATGGCCATCAGGTAGTCCTTGGTGATGGGGTCGAGGTAGAGCGGAACGTCTGTGCCCTCAGAGGTCGCGGTGATGCTCTCGAGCTTCCAGCCGTCCGCCTTGGCGACGGTGAGGTAGATGATGTCGCCCGGGCCGCCATCGCTGTAGAGGATGAGGCCCTCGCCCTGGGAGGTGATGTAGATCTTGGGCTGCGCGGCGGGGGTGTCGGGGTCGTCCGGGG
>NZ_JACJMB010000038.1 GCF_016902615.1 Collinsella tanakaei | reverse complement strand
AGCCGTTCGCCACTCGCTTCCGCCCGAGGGCGGGTGCCGTTCGACTTGCATGTGTTAGGCGCGCCGCCAGCGTTCATCCTGAGCCAGGATCGAACTCTCCGTCCAATGAGCCCCCGTGGAAGGGGCGTATCGGGCGCGAGCCCGCATCCGGCCGGCATGACGCCGATCGGATCCATCTCATATAATGGTGCGTGAAGTTTCGGTCTGCACTGGAAAGGAAACGGGTTCGACTTCGTCTCACCACGCTTACCGTTTATAGGTACATGATCGAACTTTCGGCCATGTGAAATGGCCTCTGTTCCGTCTCGGCAGGCCTCTCTCGGCCTGCCCGCGGTATCCGGTTCTCAAGGTGCCCGCCGCGGGTTGACCCGCGCGGCAGGGAGATATATTGCCACTCGGCGGGGCCCGCGGGGGCGGGAATCCGGGCTTACACATTTCCTACATAACTTACGATCTTCTTACTGGATCCGGCCCGGTATATCCCGTGGAATAACAGTTGGTAAAGATTGTTGGTATCGGGAATGCTCCAGCGGGGCGGTTGGATGGCGTGACGGCATCGCGTTTGCGCAGCGCTCGCCCACAGGCATGCAGTGCTGCAGCCTCTCTGTTCCGCGACCGGCGACTCCCACGTTAGGCTCGCATCACTCCCCCTCTTGAAAGCTCGAGGATAGTACGGCCGCCACCGCACCCTCTCTATACGAAAACGGGGCGCGTGCGCACCCCGTTTCGTCTCATTGCATATGTTGGAGAAGCCTTAGGCCTCGAGCGCCTTCTTGGCAATGGCGGCCAGCTCGTTGAAGGACTCGGTGTCCTCGTAGGCCATCTGGGCGAGCACCTTGCGGTCCAGGTCGATGCCAGCGACCTTCAGGCCGTGCATGAACTGGGAGTAGGACAGGTCGTTCAGACGCGCGGCGGCGTTGATACGGGTGATCCAGAGGCTGCGGATCTCGCGCTTCTTGTTGCGACGATCGCGGTACTGGTACTGCAGGGAGTGCTGGACCTGCTCTTTAGCATGCTTGTACGTACGCGAAGCGGCACCGTAGTAACCCTTCGCACGGCTCATAACAGTACGGCGCTTCTTCTTGGCGCTCACAGCGCGCTTCACACGTGCCATATCTAATCAACTCCTAGTCAGATGGAATGTCGTACGGATTCAATATCGGATTAGCGGCCGGCAAGACGGGCGGTGACGACCTTCTTGTCGGCAGCGGCGATCTCGCCCTCCTGGCGGAAGTTGCGCTTGCGCTTGGTGGTCTTCTTGGTCAGGATGTGGCTCTTGAACGCCTTGGCGCGCATGAGCTTGCCCGTACCGGTGCGGCGGAAACGCTTCTTGGTGCCGCTGTGAGACTTCATCTTAGGCATGAGACTTCTCCTTTATCGGTTGCCTACGCTATTTCTTGGCTGCGTCCTCGCCGCCATCGACATTGTCGAAGGCGCCCTTGATGGGAGCGAGGAGCATGAGCATGTTGCGTCCCTCGAGTTTGGGCGCGCTCTCGACCGTGGCGTACGGCTTGAGGTCGGCCGCCAGGCGCTCGAGCACATTGAGACCCTGCTCGGGATGGGCCATCTCGCGGCCACGGAACATGATGGTGACCTTGACGCGGGCGCCCTTCTTCAGGAAGCGCATCACGTGACCCTTCTTGGTCTCGTAATCGCCCACATCGATCTTCGGCCGGAACTTCATTTCCTTGACCTCGACTCGCGATTGGTTCTTGCGAGCCTGCTTGGCCTTCATGGCCTGCTGGTACTTGAACTTGCCGTAATCCATGACCCTGCACACAGGGGGTTCCGCATTCGGCGCGATCTCCACCAGGTCGAGCCCCTGCTCGTCGGCGACGCGCTGGGCGTCGCGGATGCCGAACAGGCCGAGCTGCGAGCCATCGACGCCGATGAGACGGCACGTGGTCGCGGTGATCTCCCCGTTGATGCGGGTGGCATCAGACTTAGCTATTGTCCCAACCTCCTTCTTGAGAGACAAAACAAAACCCGAATGCCCTACAGGCGGCATCCGGGTACACAGAGCAACAGACGAGCGACTCGTCCAGATCTTTCGTTGTGCAACCAGACAGCTACCTTACAGGCGCCGAAAGGTGGGGACGAACGTCCCACTTTCGATAGGCACTGGAATCAGTGCGTTGGCTATACTAGCACATCCGGCTCGGTACGACACCCCTCCACGCTTTCGCCATAGGTGCCGTGCGCAGGGCTCGCGCCTCATGCAGGCGCCGCTACTCCCAACCCTTCCAGACCTCGGGGACATAGCCCACCGTCGCCCGCTGCCCGTTGCGCACGATGGGCTCGCGCAGCACCTGCTGGTTCTCGAGCAGCTTGTCGAATTTCTGGCTCTCGGCGAGATAGCTGATGAGCGCCACGGTATCCTGGTCTTTCGCCTTGGGGTCGACGACGGCATCGAGCCCGCCGACCGCGCGTATGACGCTCGTGAGCTCGCCTTTGCTCATCCCCTTTTCCTTCAGGTCGATGAACTGGAACGCGATGCGGCGCTCCTTGAAGTAGCGCTGGGCCTTCTTCGTATCGAAGCTCTTCTTGGTGCCGAAGATCTGGATGTTCATGGATCCTCCTCGCACCGCGCCCGGCTGCGGGCGCGGCAGGATATGAAAAGGGCCCCATCGCAGGGGCCCTGACCGTATCTGTATGGTGCCCGAGGCGAGACTCGAACTCGCACGATGTCGCCATCGGTGGATTTTGAGTCCACTGCGTCTGCCAATTCCGCCACTCGGGCACAGCACGCGACCTATGGTAGCATACGCGGCCCGCCTACACCTCGCGCATTTCGACGAGTTCGATCGCACGGCGCATCTCGCACAGGTCGCACCCGCGTCCGTCCACCGAGGCCTCCCCCATCTGGTTGTCGAAGGGGTCCCAGCGCACACCGTCGCATGCCGGGGAAAGCTCAGCCTGGAAGCGGTTGTTCGCCACCATGCGCCACGGATCGAGATTGCCGAAATAGTGCAGGCGGCGTCCCTCGTCGCCCTCGCGACGCGCCGATGAGCCGAATGAGCAATCGGCCCACAGCCACCCGAACTCATCTGTGTAGAACATCGCCCAGTCGTGCGGGCCCACGTGATCGGGGGCGACGTACAGGCCGCTTTGCCAGCGCGCGGGGATGCCGGCGATGCGGCACATGGTGATGAATGTCAGCGCCATGACGCCGCAGTCGCCGCGCAGCGATTTCGCGCAGCCGTCGGGGATGCAGTCCAGCTGCGCGTAATCGGGCTGGTAGCGGTAGTCGACGTTCATGGTGATGTAGTCGTAGATGGCGCGCGCCCGGTCGATGGGGCGCTCGATGCCCGCCACCACGCGCTCGGTCAGCACGCACAGGTACGGGGTGAACACGATGTGGGGAGAAAGCTCCGCCAGGTTATCGTCGGTAACCGTATCGTCGGCGACGACATGGCGGGCGGGCGCGGGCGCGAGCGTGTCGACGTAGGGGGCGTCGATGCGGTAGCGATACGTCGCCTCGAAGGCGCGCGTGCTGCGAGAACCCCAAAACGCCGTGCGCGCCGGCGCGTCCTCCGCCGCGACGATCACGCCGGGCGTCCAGTCGAACACCTCGATGGCAGACTGCTGCGGACAGGCCGCGGGAACGGGCACCCACGCGCGCAGCATCTCGCCCTCCGCGGCGCCCGGCACCTCGATGGTCGCCTTGAGCGTGATCTCGCACGAGGCGCCGCCGTGCTCGTGCATCTTGGCGAGCATGGTGTTGCGCGCGGCGGTGTCCGTGGGCGCCGCCGGCGCGAGCCCGGGCACCTCACGGGGATAGACCCGCAGGGAATCGAGGAAATTCGCCAGGAAGCGCTGCTCGCCGTCGATGAAGCGCCAGTCGATGCGCTTCGCCTCGATGAGGTCGTCCAGACGCTTCTCGCTGAAATCGGGCCACTCGGTGCGGATTGCCTCGAGGGCCTCCTTGCGCGTCACGCAGAACTGCTGGGCGAGGCGCCCCATGCGATGGCGCTCGGCGCGCAGGCACGCCGCGAGTTCGGGATTGACCTTGCCGGCGAGCAGCGCATCGCACGCGCAAATCGCCTGGCGCAGATAGCCCGCCTGCTTCAGCCGGTCGATCTCCGCCGGCAAACCCAGCGCCAAAAACCGGAAGTCATCATTGGAAACCGCATCGGCGCTGCCGACCGGCCCCTTCTCGACCAGCTTCCCCGCCTCGGGATACTCAAACCGAACAGCCATCGCTCCCCCTGTCCCTACGCCCGCGGCCAAGGCCGCGAAGCACGATCGATCACGCTCCCGATTCTACTCCAGCCACCCCCGCACGAACGGCAGCGCCGCAACCCAAACCCCCGCCCGAGTCTCGCCCGCTCCCAACACGTCGCAACGCCCGCCAGCAAGGTAGACAAAGGGGGCCTCGGAAGTTCCCCGTCTCACTTTCCGCAGCCGCGTAGCGGCGAGGACGTGAGCCGGGAAACATCCGAGGCCCCCGAAGAGTTACGTATGAGCGGGCGCTACGCCTTGTTCACAGAGCCGAACTCCTCCATGAGCTCCTTGGTGCGGGCGACGATGGCGTCGCGGCCGGGCTTCAGGAGCTTGCGCGGATCGTAGCCCTTGCCCTGCTGGTCCTTGCCGGCCTCGATGTACTCGCGGGTCGCGGCAGCGAAGACGAGCTGCAGGTCGGTGTTGACGTTGATCTTGGAGACGCCCATGGAGATGGCCTTCTGGATCTGGTCAACGGGGATGCCGGTGCCGCCGTGCAGGACGAGCGGCAGGTCGCCGACCTCGGCCTTGATCTCGCCGAGACGGTCGAAGGACAGACCGGCCCAGTCAGCCGGGTACACGCCGTGGATGTTGCCGATGCCGCACGCGAGGAAGTCGACACCCAGGTCGGCGATCTGCTTGCACTCGGCAGGATCGGCGAGCTCGCCGTTGGAGGCGACGCCGTCCTCGACGCCACCGATGCCGCCGACCTCGGCCTCGATGGAGATGCCCTTGGAGTGGGCGAGCTCCACGAGCTCCTTGGTGCGGTCGAGGTTGATCTGGAAGGTCTCCTCGTGCGAGCCGTCATACATGATGGAGGTGAAGCCGGCCTCGATGCACTTGAAGCAGTCCTCATACGAACCATGATCGAGGTGAAGCGCAACAGGGACGGTGATGTTCAGGGCCTCGGCGGCGGCCTTCACCATGTCGGCGCACACCTTGAAGCCGCCCATCCACTTAGCGGCACCGGCGGTGCACTGCATGATCAGCGGGGACTTGGCCTCCTCGGCCGCGGTCAGGATCGAAAGGGTCCACTCGAGGTTGTTGGTGTTGAACGCACCGAGGGCGTAATGACCCGCCTCGGCGTTCTTGAGCATCTCTGCTGCATTAACGAGCATAAGAAGACCTCCTGTTAGGTTGCTCCAATACCTTCGGCAATTTTACCACTGACCGTTCCGGCAGATATCGCAAATGGGCCGCCATCACCGGCCCGCAACCCTTCATTTTGCGGCCTGTTGCCCGTATCGCGCGCCGCCTCCGCCGCCAGGGCGTCCCGTGCGCGCCCGCATCACGCGGCGGCGTCCACGATGCGCACCGTCTTGCGGTACAGGCCGTCGATGCCCATCAGATCTCGGACCAGCCGCAGATAGTAGCTTGCGCGAAGCGCCTCGGGCAGGTCCTCGTCATCCGGATGCACCTCCCCGGCGGAGAGGGGCGTCACCGGACCCGGCGCGCAGCGGTCGTAAAGATCGACCTTGCCGGCCTCCTGCCACCGGCCATCCACGCAGGCGATGCGCAGCGCGATCGAGCCGTCGCGCCACCGGTCGTTCTCGCACACGTGCGGCGCCAGGACCTCGTAGAGCGCCCCGCTGCGGACATCGCACAGCGACGCGACGCCCGCCTGCACGTCCTTGCCGCAGATAGCGAACCGCGAGAAGAACTGCGAGGCCGCCACCTCTTCGAGCGCGCGGACATCCGCCGCCTCGACACCATCGGGCGGCATCTGCGCGGCGAGCTGCAGCGGCGTGAGGCCGTCTCGCAGCGGCCGCTCGACCACCAGCCACTCGCTGAAGCACATCTCGACAGCCATGAAATCGCGCTCGGAGGGGCGCCTCACATAGAGCACCGCCGGGTCGATGTGGCCGACGAACTCCTCGAACGCCGCATCGATCACCGCCGCGATCTCGTCGTGCAGGCGATCTGCCGCCAGCTCGATCGCCCCGAATGCCTTGGTCTTCCGTTCCATGATGATGCCTCCTCGTATAGCGGATCCACACGATGGGACCCAGCGTAGCGAGGAGGCATCTCGCGATGTCGATGAGGTGTCTTGTTTTTCGCCGTCGTCCAACCGCATGCCGAGCAAAGCCGACAGCGGGCCGACCGGGACGCGCGGCGCCCCAGCTCAGTGAGGGCCACCGGGCGCAAAGCGGCGCACGGGCGCACGATTTTACCCGACTCGCCACCCCGCCCGGCGCCGTCTTCCAAGCGATGGCCCCTAGTAGCCCGTGCGCAGCGCGCGGCGCACGAACGGGTTGTTCTCGAGCTCCGCGGCGACCGTCGTGGAAGGACCGTGGCCGCACAGGCAGATCGTGTCTTCGGGCAGCAGGCGGAACAGATGGGCCAGCGAGTGCATGATCGTGGTCTCGCTGCCGCCCGGCAGGTCGGTGCGCCCATGGCTTCCCGGGAAGAGGGTGTCGCCGCAGAAAGCGACGTCGCCCTCTTCGGTCGCGCAGAACAGCACGATGCCGCCCGGCGTGTGGCCGGGCGTCGCGATGACCTGCATGCGCACGTCGCCGAACGCGATGGTATCGCCCTCCGCAAGCAGGCGGTCGGGCGCCGGCGGCTGCTCGGTCTCGATGCCCCAGTTCTCGCGGAACCACACGATGTGCTGATCGACCAGCGCCGCGTCGTCCGCGCTGATGATGAAGGGCACCTGCTCGCCGAGCGCGTCCCTCATGCCGGCAAGCCCGCCCGTGTGGTCGGAATGCCCGTGGGTGCACACGAGCGCGACGATCCGCGCGTCCGGGTGGGCCTCGGCGAAGTGCGCCGCGAGCTTGCCCCCCTCCCAGGCGGGATCGATCACCACGGCCTCATCGCCGGAGATCGCGAAGTAGGTGTTCGTCTGGATGGGGCCGTTCTCGACGACCTCGATCGCAAGCGTGCCGTGCGGGGTGAGGTCGAGCGCGAATGCGGAATCAGGAGAGGACGTTGCAGTCATAAGATGATCTCCTTTCAGAAGAAATGCCCCGCGGGAGCTCCCGCGGGGCATGAAGACAGGTCGCAGGCGGCCGGCTCAGCGCCGGCGCTTCATCTGGGCGCCGCCCTCGCCGGGCATGAGGCGCCGCACGTCGTAGACGCTCTCGACGGCGGAGATGGCGTCGAACAGGGGCTCCAGGCCGCTCGCGTCGGAGATCTCGACGAGGAAGCGCAGCGTCGCCACGCCCTCGCGGTCGGTCGAGGTCGCTGCGGACAGGATGTTGCCGCCCACCTCGCCGATGGCGATCGTGACGTCCTTGAGCAGGCCCATGCGATCGAGGCACTCCACGACGATCTCCACCTGGAACAGGGCGTCGGCGGCGCTGTCCCACTCGACCTCGATCATGCGCTCGGGGTGCTCCATGAGGCCCTTCACGTTCGGGCAGTTCGCACGGTGCACCGAGACGCCGCGGCCGCGCGTGATGAATCCGACGATGTCGTCGCCCGCCACCGGGTTGCAGCAGTGCGCGAGGCGCACGAGCAGATCGGCCGTGTGGCCGCCCTTGACGACCACGCCGCTTTTCGACGTTCCGCCCTCGCGCGGGCGGCGGTTGGAGCCGCGCGCCGGCTGGTTGACCGTCTCGGCGATAGCCTCGGCCTTGGATGCGGGGGTCTCGGGCGCGGGGTCGAGGATCTGCTGCACCTTGTTGCCGACCATGCGGACGGCGAGCTTGCCCGAACCGATGGCGGCGAAGATGTCCTCGATGCGCTTGTAGTTGATCTGCTCGGCGACGGCGTTCAGCGCGCGCGTCGTGCGCGGCGTCGAGATGCCGTAGCCGCGCTTGCGCAGGTCCTTGGCGAGCAGGTCGCGACCGGCGGCCGCATCGTCGTCTTTGGTCGCAGCGGCGAAGTAGCGGCGGATCTTCGACTTGGCCGACGGCGTGCGCACGATGTTCAGCCAGTCGCGTGAGGGCTTCGCCGCCTTGTTCGTCATGATCTCGACGCGATCGCCCGTCACGAGCTCGTGCGACAGCGGTGCCACCACGCCGTTCACCTTCGCGCCCACGCAGTGGTTGCCCACCTCGGTGTGGACCGCGTAGGCGAAATCGAGCGGGGTGGACCCCACGCGCAGGCTCATGACCTCGCCCTTCGGCGTGAAGACGAAGATCTCCTGGTCGTAGAGGTCGGCCTTGAGGGTGTGCAGGAACTCCTTCGCGTCGTCGATCTCGTCGGAGGCGGCCCAGTCGAGCGAGTGCTTGAGCATGTTGATCTGGTCGTCCAGGCGCTGCGCCTCGTTGGACTTCGATGCGCTCGATCCGCCCGAGCGCTTGTAGAGCCAGTGGGCGGCGATGCCGTACTCGGCTTGCTCGTGCATCTCGTAGGTGCGGATCTGGATCTCGAGCGGACGCGCCGTGGGGCCGATGACCGTCGTGTGCAGCGACTGGTAGTTGTTGAGCTTCGGCATGGCGATGTAGTCCTTGAAGCGCCCGGGCATGGGGTGCCACAGCGTGTGGACCGCGCCGAGTGCGGAATAGCAGTCGCCCACGGAGTTGGTGATGACGCGCAGCGCGACGAGGTCGTAGATCTCGGAGAACTCCTTGCCCTTGCGCTTCATCTTCTGGTAGATGGACCAGTAGTGCTTGGAGCGCCCGTTGATCTGGTAGCCGGTGAGGCCGACGCGCTTGAGCTCGTCGTCGAGCGTCTTGATCGTGTCGGCGAGGAAGCGCTCGCGCACCTCGCGGCTCTCGGCGACCATGCGCGCGATGCGCTGGTAGGCGTCGGGCTCCAGGTAGAAAAACGACAGGTCCTCGAGCTCCCACTTGATCGACGAGATGCCCAGGCGGTCGGCGAGCGGCGCGTAGACGTCCATGGTCTCGCGCGCCTTGAACAGGCGACGGTCCTCCCGCAGCGCCGCGAGCGTGCGCATGTTGTGCAGGCGGTCGGCAAGCTTCACGATGACCACGCGGATGTCGCGGCTCATGGCCAGAAACATCTTGCGCAGGTTCAGCGCCTGCTTCTCGTCCATCGTGTCGACGTCGATGTTCGTGAGCTTCGTCACGCCGTCGACGAGTTCGGCGACGGTCTCGCCGAACAGCTCGGTCACGTCGGCAAGCGAGGTCTCGGTATCCTCCACGGTGTCGTGCAACAGCGCCGCGCAGACCACATCGCAGTCCATCTTGAGCTCCGCCAGGATGATGGCGACCTCGACGGGATGGTTGATGTAGAGCTCGCCGCTGCGGCGCTTCTGCTTGGCGTGCTTTTCGGCCGCGAAGCAGTAGGCGTGCTCGACCTTGGCGCGGTCGTCGTCGCCCATGTACTTGCGCACCAGGTTCGCGAGCTTGTCGTAGTTGTCCGCCATGATCTCGTAGGGCAGGTCGTCGGCGTGCGCATAGTGAACGAGGGCGGACGTCGGCTGCAGCTCGCCCTTCTGGTTCGTGTGCTTCATCGGCCGCGCGGCGGCCGCCTTGTTCGCAGAGGCGTCCATAGCGTCCCCCTCTTACCTGCCCTGAGGCGTGATTGGTCTGTTGATACGGTCAAGCATATCAGATGCCGGCGCACTGAGCGCCCAGCTCCTGAACGCCGAGAACTCCATGCGCGCATGGATGCCCTCGAGGTAGCGGATGGAGCTCGTGAGGTCGACGCGCCCCGGATGTTCGGCCATCTGGATGCGCCTGCCGTCATCGAAACCCATGATGGAGGCGAAGCCGAGCTCCTCGAACACGGCGAGGCCGCACGATACCGTCCGCTCGTCGACCGGGAAGCGCGCGTCGATGGCAAGGCACATCTGCGCGATGTCGAGGTCGCTTGCCGAAAAGCTGTCCTGGCCGGTGCGCGTCCGGTTGGAGCGCCACATGGTCTGCAGCGCGCGGTACAGCGTGACGAGCTCTTCGCGCTCGGGCGCCGCGATGTCCAGCAGGCGCTCGTTGATGCGCGCGTCGCGCGTCGAGTACAGCAGGTGGATGAGGGCGGGCATGCCGTCGCGCCCGGCACGGCCGCTCATCTGGTTGAACTCGATGGCGCCGAACGGCATGTGGTACAGCACGACATGGCGGATGTCGGGAAGGTTGACGCCCTCGCCGAACGCCGAGGTCGACACGATGCAGGTCAGCTCGCCCGAGCGGAAGGCATCCTCGACGCGGCGGCGGTCGTCGCGCGAGAGCCCGGCGTGGTAGAAGGCGATCTTGCTCGCGAGCTCGGGCACGCGGCGGCGCAGCATGCCGGCAAGCGACATGGCCTGCTCGCGCGAGTTGACGTACACCACGCATTTCTCGCCGAGCGCCACAATGGATACCAGGCGGTTCTCCCTGCTCGCAAGGTCGCGGTCGTCCTCCATGCGTAGGTTCTCGCGCACGGCGTCATCGACCACGATGCGATCGATGGGCAGAAGCCGGCGGATCTCGGAGAGGATGCGGTCGTCGCAGGTGGCCGTCGTCGCGAGCACCGTCGGGCGGTTGAGGGCGGCCAGGATGTCCGGCAGATCGAGGTAGGCGTCGCGCTCCCCGCTGCGTGCCATGCCCGCATGGTGCGCCTCGTCGATCACCACGAACCCGATGCGGCCCGCCTGCGCGAACCGCGCGCGGTTGATGGCGAGAAACTCCGGTGTGGTGAGCACGATGTCGGTGGCACCCTGCGCCAGGTGCGCAAAGGCGCGGTCGCGCTGGTCGACGGGCGTGCCGCCGGTCAGGACCTGGACATGCAGGCCAAGATCGGAGAGCGCGTTCACGAGATGGAACGATTGGTCGGCCACAAGCGCGCGCAGAGGGTACACGAGCACGCTCGCACGCCCGCGCAGGATGGCCTCGCGCGCGGCATGCACGTGGAAGATCAGCGATTTGCCCCGCCCGGTGCCCATGACCGCGAGCACGCCTTTGCCCTGCGCCAGGGCATCGAGCGCCTCGGTCTGGGTCTTATGCGGACGCGCCGACCCGATAAGCGAGTGGACAAGCGAGCGGGTGAGCTCGTCGTAGGAAAGCCGGGAAAGCATGCGCCGGCGATCGGACGAGGCGGCGGAGTCTGCCGCCGCGGGCGCGGGATCGGCGGCATCGAGCAGCATGGCGGCGTCTGCGACCTCGGCATCCCCATCGACGGCGCCCGCCGGTGTGATATCGCACGACGAGTCGTCAGACGAGTGGCACAGGATGTCCTTCACCATGAGCTTCGGCTTCACGCGGCCCGCCCAGTGCTCGGCCACCGCCTCGAACACGAGGTCCACGACCGAATCGCATGCGACGCGGTCGTCGATATCGGGCACGCGGAACATGATGGCGGGCACGCTCGCGATGCCGTCGGTGGCAACGAAGCGCATGTGCTCGCCGCTCTTTCCCACCGCTGCGCGATCGGCCATGGTTACGCCCGCCACGCCGAGCAGCGGGACCTTGTTGCCCTGGCCGAACGGCTCGAGCGCCGAGATGGCCTGGATGGTGTCGATATCGAGCTCCGAGAGCTCCACCATGGCGGTAACCTCGCGTCGGTCCTCGAACTGCTCGGCCGGTAGGTGGTCAAGCACCTCGGCAAGACGGGCGCGGAACTCGTCGAGGCGCGAGGCGTCGAGCGTCACGCCCACCGCCCCCGCGTGGCCGCCGAAGCGGATGAGCACGTCGGAACACTGCTCGACCGCGTCGAACAGGTTGACCGAGCCGACCGAACGGCCCGAGCCACGTGCGATGCCGTCAGCGATGGAGAACATGAGCGCGGGCACGTGGTAGCGGCTCGTGAGACGACTCGCCACGATGCCCTTCACGCCCTCGTGCCAACCCTCGCCGCCCACGACGATGACGCGGCTGCCGTCATAGGTGCGCTCCACGAGGTCGATGGCCTCGTCGGCGAGCTTCGACTCGATGTCGCGGCGCTCCTGGTTGATGCGCTCGAGCTCCGCGGCGAGGCGCCCTGCCTCGATGGGATCGGTCGCGAGTAGCAGGTCGAGTGCCAGGGTCGGGTCGGCCATGCGGCCCGCGGAGTTGAGGCGCGGGATGAGCGAGAACGAAAGCGAGTCGGCGGTGATGGTGGCAAGGTCCGTACGGGCAAGCGACGCGAGCGCGATGAAGCCCGGGCGCGCGGTGGCGCGCATCTGCGCGATACCCTCGGCAACCAGCGCGCGGTTCTCGGGCGTGAGCTGCATCATGTCGGACACCGTCCCGAGCGCCGCGACCTCGGTATAGCGACGCCACAGGTCGGGCATGTCGCGGCGCTCGCCCAGCACCTGGACGAGCTTGAGCGCCACGCCCGCACCGGCGAGCTCGCGGCTCGGGCTGTCGGCAACGAGCTTGGGATCAGCCACGGGCACGCCCACGGGCACCAGATCTGCCGGTTCGTGATGGTCGGTCACGGCGATATCCACGCCGCGGGCCGTGAGAGCCGCAACCTCCTCGCGCGCCGCGATGCCGTTGTCGACCGTCACGATGAGCGAGGGGCGGCACGCCTGCGCCACGCGGTCAAGCGCCGCCGCGGTCAGGCCGTAGCCCTCCTCGAAGCGATGGGGAATGAAGGGATGGACCGTGCCCCCCAGGGCGCGCAGCGCCTCGGTGAGAAGGCAGGTCGAGGTGATGCCGTCCACGTCGAAATCGCCGAACACCGCGATGGACTCGTGAGCGTCGAGCGCCTCACACACACGATCGGCCACGTCGGACAGGCCGGGGATGCACGACGGATCGGCCCAATCGCGCTCGAGCGACGGCGTGAGGAACAGCCGTCCCTCCTCCACCGAGCGGATGCCGCGCGCCGCCATGATGCGCGCGACGAGCGGCGCCACGCCAAGACCGACGGCAAGTCGCTGCTCGGCAGCCTCGTCGCGATCGACGACGGTCCAGCGATGGGATGTCTTAAGCGTGGACATGATGCACCGCCCTGTGAGCTTGAGGTGCGGGGGCGATGCATGATGATGCACGGCGCGCGCAGGACGCACCGTGCCGGATATGCGGTCGAGGCATAGGGGCACTTCCTAGAAGATGAGCCCGCTGCGGCGGGCCGTGCTGTTGTTCGCCCCCAATTATACGCACGAAGCGGACAAATCCCCTATCCGACCGGATGGACGGAAGCGTTACGGAGGTGGAGCGTCATCGAGAGCGTCGGACCGATGCGCCACGGTCTAGCGTGCGCACCTTGTTTTGTGAAGCGCAGCGAAGGTGCAATCGACCGGTAACACGGGTGCGCTAGCATAGCTTGCGGCAAAGCGGGGCCCGCCCGCGCCGTCGCGACGACAAGCCGTTGAGGAAGGGGATATCGCGCAGATGATCGCACGGGGTTACCGCCAGATGGGGTCGTACCTTTCGTCGCACATGACGTTTTTCGTTCCCCTATGCGTGGCGCTCGGCGTCCTGCTCCCCCAGGCTTTCGGTCCCGTGTCGACCTTCGGGCCCATCATGTTCGCCATCATGACGTTCCAGGGGTCGCTCAACAACACCTTCAAGCAGCTCGCCGGCGTGTTCCGCCATCCTTTGAACCTGCTCATCATCCTCGGCGTCATCATGGTCCTCATGCCTGGCCTCGCCTATGCATGCGCCATGCTGCTATTCGGCGACAACATGGACCTCGTGACCGGCATCGTGCTCGAGTACAGCGTACCCATCGGCATCGTGAGCTTCATGTGGGTCGACATGTATCGCGGCGACACCTCGCTCGGCCTGGCGGCAATCCTCGTATCGACGGTGCTCTCGCCGTTCACGATCCCGGCTACGCTCTCATTCCTGCTCGGAGCCACCGTGCATATCGACGTCATGGGCATGATCGTCGACCTGATCTTCATGATCGCAGTGCCCGCGATTGCGGGCATGGCCGTCAACGAGCTCGCGCGCGGATGGGGACACGAGAAGCTCTCCGGCGCCCTGAGCCCTGCATGCCGCGTGCTCATGCTGCTGAACATCACCGCCAACTCCACGAAGATGAGCGCCTACGTACTCAACATGAACCTGCAGCGCCTGGAGGTCGCCTTGTTCATCTTGGTGTTTGCCACCTGCGGGTTCTTCATCGGCCTGGCGGTCGCGCGCCTCATGCACGGCTCCCAGTCGCTGCTCGTGACCATGAGCTTCGACTGCGGCCTGCGCAATATCTCGTCGGGTGCCACGCTCGCCGCGCAGTATTTTCCCGGCGAGACCGTGTTTCCCGTGATGTGCGGCACGATCTTCCAGCAGATCCTCGCAGCGACGTTCGGTCATATCATCGAGCGGCTCTGCTCTGAGGACACTGCCGAGCGCGACCGGAAGGTCGAGCGGGCAAAGCGCCTGTTGCGCGAACGGAACCGCTAGCGATTCGACGCCCTTAGGGCGGCTCCATCGTGCTGCGCTGGGGTCTTCCTTGGATGAATATGCGGGTTTTGCACCGCAGGCTACGTCAGCGTGAGATGCACGGATCAAATGTGCGACTTTTGAGAGGGTTGCATCGCGCCTTGATTGATTCGGTCATTGGTCATGTATACGTAATTCATCTGAACAGCGCATTTACGATTCTGACTGTATAGAATTCCGGCCCTCCGGACGCTCAATCTACCCACCGTTCTTGTAAGGTATCTCAAAAGTCGCAGATTTGAGCACCCGCCTGTCTCACACCGCCCTCTGCGAACAAATCACCTGCATAAAACAGGCTGTGTTAGGCCTTTTTGTGGTTGCCCTGACCGTCAGCTTCGCCTCGACCGTGCGCGGCTCGCCGAACAGCCCGGCAGCAACACCCGTTACAGCCTAGCAAGCCCCGGCGGTGCGCCAAACGGCCCGCCAAGCGGGTGCGCAACGACCGTTCAATGGAAGATCGCCTGCTTGATACCGCGACGCGCTACAGCAGGCCGAAATGCTCCAGCGCGCGAGCGAGACCGTCCTCGTCGATATCGCCGCAGATATAGTCGGCAGCAGCTTTCGCCTCGGCGTCCCCGTTGCCCATGGAAACGCCCATGCGCACGAACCTCAGCATGTCGGCATCGTTCTCGCCGTCGCCAAACGCCATGGTCTGCTCCTGCGGAATGCCGTAATGGTCGAGCAGCGCCTTGATGCCCGCCACCTTGCCGCCGTGCGCAGGCACGATGTCGTAAGCGCCACGATGCCAGCGCGTCGCCTTGCAGCCGGGAAGACGCGCCATGAGATCGTCCTCGCGCAGGGAGTCCTCGTACACGATGGCCTTGAGCACCGGGATCTCCGGATCCGGCTCGTCGATCGCGGGCACCGGCGTGGAGACTTCCTCCTCCACCTGGCGCACGTGATCGGTCACGACATTGATATACATGCGCACCGACTCGTAAAACAGGATGGGGCGTCGACGCGCGTAGAATTCCTCGTGGAGCACCTCCAGGTCGTGACCCACGATGGGGTCGGCGAAGACAACGTTTCGCTGCGCATCACGCGCTTCCTGGCCACCCACCAGAACATAGCCGTCGAACTCGAGGTCCTGAAGCGGCAGGAAATGGAACTCGCTCATGGAGCGGCCGGTCGCCACGAAGACCTTGCAACCGCGGCGGCGCAGCTCCTCGAGAGCCTCGACCGTGCTGGGAGGGACGCGCTTGGTCTTATGGGAGACGAGTGTGCCATCCACATCGAAGAAGAACGCCCGCGGCGCGGGGTCGAGAATATGCGCGCTTTCCATAGCTTTATGCCTCCGTCCGACTCGATGCCGGAAGCATTATAGCGTGCGCACGCTGGAGGCGAGGGCATATCCCCACTTCACGGTATCGATCTACCAGGTGTCGGCACCATACTCCGCAAAGGCTTGCGGGACGATATCCCTCAGCGCCGCCGCGGTGGGAAGCACGTCGGTCACGTATTCGAACGTCCCGCGATAGGCATCGAGGCCGACGGTGAGCTTGAATGCCTGGTCGAAGTCCTCGGAATGCGCGTAGGCGATCGCGCCGAGCCCACCGCCGTCGAAGCTGATCGTGAACGTAACGCCCTGCGACTCGCCGAACACGGGCGTGCCCTTGGAGAAGTTATCCTCGTAGCCCGCCCGCTCGAGCAGCTGGCGTATCGCCTCCGTTGTGCCCAAAGGATCGGCATCGAGGGCCTCGGCAAAGGAGGAGGCGCCGCACGCCGAGGCGATATCGCCTGTGGAGATACCCCCTTCCGCAAGGGCCTCGGCGAAGCGCGGATCGCACGCGATCATGTCGTCGGAGGTGGTCGCATCGGCATGGGCGCCGGCGAGGACGCCCTGCGGCAGGGCGCGCAGGTACGCGGAATGCCTGATCACGTTGATGCCGGGCGTGAGCTTCGAGCCATCGGAATCCTTCTCGTCCTCCCCGCTCGCAGCGGGATCGGCAGAGACCTCCGCAGAGCCCTGTGGGGCGGAGACGCCCTTGGCCGCATCGGTCCCACTCGGCGACGCGCATCCTACCAGCATGGCAGCGAGCATACAGGCAGAGATCGCGATGCCCTTAAACGTTGTTGCAAGCGTATAGCCGATACCACGGCCTCGGTTGGTCATATCGTGCCCCCTAACCGGGTGAGTTCCGCCTTCATGGTACAGGGAGTCCACAGCTCGTTCGCCCGCCCGCCGCGTCGCGCATCGGCCTCTGTCGCGCGGGCGTAGCCCAACGGCACGAGCATCTCACCGGTTGTCCGCAACCCAGCAGATGGCAAGCGTCACGGCAAGAAACAACCAAAACGGTAATCCCATAACGCCCCTCCGCAGGCAGACAACCTCCCTTTGAAGCCAGTATTCCCACATCGAATGCATCTTGATCGAGACGACGCCAACTGGGCACAAGAAGCGCAAACGAGTGCGCAGGAGACAGGCGGATGCAATCGGGTTCGGCGAACCCGACACGTATGGCCTCGAGAAAACGCACCCTGAGCATCATGACATCTGCCGAGGAACCGGGAAGCTGGGGCGCTTCGCAGATGTCCGACCTGCAAAGCGCCTGTCGCGAGCAACGGTGGAACGGGACCCGAGGCTACCCTTCGGAACGCGCAGCCTCAAGCAGTGCCGTCTTCAGATCGGACTCGATCTGGCGCATGCGGCCCTCCGCATCGGCGCGCGCAGCGCGGCCCTCCTGCTGAATCTTCAGCGTCTCATGCAGCGTGTCGATCAGGCGCTTGTTCACCTCTTCGAGCGTTTCCACGTCGACGGTGCCGCGCTGCGTGGCGCGCTCGGCATCCACCGCGCCTTGCTGCAGAGCCTCGGCGTTGGCACGCAGCAGCTTGTTCGTGGTGTCATCCACGTCCTTCTGGAGGGTAAGCGCCGCCTTCTGGTTAGCCAGGCCGAGTGCGATCACCATCTGCGACTTCCAGAGCGGGATGGTGGTGGAGATCGTCGTGTCGATCTTGTCGGAGATGCTCTTGTCGGCGTTTTGCAGCAGCTTGATCTGCGGCGCCATTTGCAAGCTTACGATGCTCACGCGGTCGAGATCGTCCAGACGCTTCTCGAAGCGGTCGAGCTTGTCCCTGAAGTCCTTGAGCACCTGCGCGCCCATCGCGTCGCCAGATGCCTGCGCCTCCGCCTCGAGCGCCGGGAGCCGCTCCGAGCGAAACGCTCCAAGCGCCTCGTGGCCGGCAGCGATGTAAACCTTGAGCGAGCGGTACTGCTCGACGTTGCGCTGGTACATGGTGTCGTACATGGCGATGTCGGCAATCATCTGCGCCTGGGCGCGCTCGAGCTTCTCCACGACCTCATCGACCTGGGGCGATACCTTCTGATAGGTGCGACGCAGCTTGTCGATGCCGACGACGACCTTACCGATGATGGGAACCTGCTTCACACCGGAGAGCTCAGCGCTCTCGACATCGGTCAGCAGCTCGCGCAGCAGCTTGCCGGCCTCACCTGTCGACTTGCTCGACGTGCGGGAGAGCACGTCGTCGGCAAAATCAGACATCGAGCGCTGCGCGTCGCGCGCATAGGTGCTCTCGATACCCGACTTCATGAAATCGATGCCGCGCGCAATCTCATGGGCGCGCGCCTGGTCCTCATCGGACAGCGCAACCACAGGCGCACGCTCAAGGGCGACGGGCTCCGCCTGTTGCTGCAATGTCACCCCCTGCGAGGCGGCGATATCCGCAAGGCTGATCCTCTTCATCTGAGAATCCGTTGTGTCTAGCTGAGTGTCGGACATGGCAAACCTCCTCGTCTCGGCATGGCGCCGAAATCGTATAGATATGCGCAGGGCCCCTACGAGCCGCTCACGACCTCGATCAGCCGGCCCATAGCTGCCGGTGCGGGCAGCTCAACCGCAGCGGGCACGCGCTCGGCGATGCCGGCGACGCCGAAGCGCTCAGCGCTGTCGGTGCCGAGCTGCGAGGCTCCCCGGAACCCGTGGCGCTCCCACGCGAGCTTCTGCACCTCATCGCTCATCAAGAACTCGGTCAGCTGCTCGCCCGCTTCGTCGAGCGCCATGATCACATGCGTCGACCACACGGTCGGCGTTGTGTAGGCGACCACCAGGTTATCGGCCACCTGTGCGAACAGATCGGGCTCGTTGACCGACAGGTCGAGCACTTGGCTCTCATAGCCAACCATCATGGGCTTCGACCCCTCACCGAGCGTCAGAAACTGACGGAAGGAGTCCTCAGAGCTCGTCTCCATCCAGCCGGACTTCGCGAAGATCTTTCGGATGGACCCCGCATTCGTGTCGATGCTCTCGACGGAAGCCGGCTGGCCGCCCGCCAGCGAGTTCGCGACGAGCGCTGCCCACTCGTTACCCGAGTTGGACTCCGCCGGATCGGTGCTATCGATGCGGAACTGGCCGTATCCCGCGGTGTAACCGAGGTCCGCCCATGTACGGTCAGCAAGCATCGCTTCCACGGCGGCATCGACGTTCAAGGTGTAGACCTCTCCGTCTTTAGCCATGATGCCCGACCCCACGAGCGCATCGGCAACGTCGCGATAGGTGTAGATCC
>NZ_JACJMB010000037.1 GCF_016902615.1 Collinsella tanakaei | reverse complement strand
CATCTCCACGGACCGCAGCCTGTTCGTCTGGGCGGCGCTCACCATCGTGACCTGTGGTATCTACCAGTGGTTTTTCATCTATCAGCTCGCACAGGACATGAACACCATGTGTGAGGGGGACGGCGATGAGACGCCGGGGCTGCTCACGTTCATCCTGCTGTCTGTAGTGACGTGTGGCCTCTACTCGTATTGGTGGGAGTACAAGATCGGCAACCGCCTGCAGCGCAACGCGCCGCGCTACGGTCTTGCGTTCCAGGAGAACGGCACGACGATCATCCTGTGGCAAATCGTCGGTGTCGTGCTGTGCTGCCTGGGGCCGTTCATCGCCATGAACATCGTCATCAAGAATACGAACGCCCTGGCTGCCGCCTACAACGCACGCCTTGTGCGCTAGGCGCGGAGCACGTATGGCAGGGGAGGGCGGTGCGCCAACCGGTACGCACGCACCCGGCGCGCTGCGGCGTGCGGTCGAGCTTGTCGCCTTCGTGGCCGTAGCGGGTGTCGTGCTCTACCTGACCGATATCGGCTGCGTGTTCCGGACGGTGACGGGCATCCCCTGTCCCGGATGCGGGATGACGCGCGCCTGGCTTGCTGCCTTGCGTTTCGATTTCGCCGCGGCGCTCGCCTACCACCCGCTATTCTGGACCGTGCCGTTTATGATTGCGCTCGTATGCGTGCAGGAACGTTGCGGGAGGATCGTGCGCCGCGCGCAGCTCGCGCCGGATGATGGGACGCTTGCCGTGAAGGCGCGCCATGCCGCCCGCGTGCGCGCTCTCTACCATCCGACGCTGATCGTTCTCATCATCGCGCTGCTAGCGCTGTGGATCTTTCGGCTCATCAACCCTGCCGACGCCGGGTTCCTGTTCGGCGGGGTCGCTCCGGCGGGTGTCCCAAAGGATGTCATCTTCGTGCAGGAGCCCCTCTGGCTCGCTTGGTTCCGGTAGCGAGCGCTTGGTGCGTCGTCTGTCGGCTCTCTGCTGGGTGGTTCGTGGCACACAACCCGCTCGTGAAAACGAGGAGGGCCCACTTTCAGTACTTTTTTAGCCCCTGCTCGAGTAGACGGAGCGGTCAGCTGAATTCGCTTCAACAAAACCGCAGGTCAGAAGCTTGGGCAAAAAGAGGCGCCACCGTCCGTACTCGGGCGGTGGCGAAAAAAGTACTGAAAGTGGGCCCTCCTCGTTTTTGTGGGGGCCTTATGCGGCCAATCCGTGCGCGGCAAGCGCGCCGGAGTGCCGTTTTGGCCTTATTCTGACAGGAAATCGATGGCGTACTGCGCGGCGGTCATGCTGCCGCCTGCCAGCACGCTCTCGTCCACCTTGTAGTAGCAGGAGTGCTGCGCCCAGGTGGCACCGATGGCGGGGTTGCGGCAGCCCACGAACGCAAGCGCGCCGGGCACCTCATGCAGGTACTCGGAGAAGTCCTCGCCCGACAGCGTGCCCCGGTAGCTGCCCACGCCCTGCTCGCCCAGCACCTTCACGATCGCGTTGCGGCAGCGCTCGCTCGCCTTGGGGTCGTTTTCGACCTTGTAGTTTGCGATGGTGTAGTCGCTGAGCTTCGCTTCGGCGCCGAGCGCCATAGCGGTGTGGACGCAGATGCGCTCAATCAGGGTGGGCATGATGTCGTGCGTGGCGTCGCTGTAGGTGCGGACGGTGCCCGTGAGGTAAGCCGACCCGGCGATAACGTTGCGCGCCGTGCCGCCGTGGAGCTCGCCGACCGTGACGACGGCGGGCTCGTAAGGGGAGAGGTCGCGGCTGACAATGGTCTGCAGGCCGTTCACGATCTCGGCGGCGGCGATGATGGCGTCGGCGCCGCGCTGCGGCATGGCGCCATGGCAGGAGGTGCCCTCGACGTCGATGCGGAACCAGTCGGTGTTCGCCATGCGCGGGCCGGGTTCGCACGAGATGGTGCCAGCGTCGACCTCGCTCCAGATATGCATGGCGAAGGCGCCGTCGACCCCCTCGCAGGCACCCGCCGCGACCATCATCTTCGCGCCGCTGCCGTTCTCTTCGGAGGGCTGGAACACAACGCGGACCTCGCCGTGGATATCGTCGGTCATATGGGAGAGGATCTTCAGAGCACCGAGCATCATGGCGATATGGCAATCATGGCCGCAGGCGTGCATGACGCCGTCGTTCACGCTCGCGAACTCCTCACCCGTGCGCTCGGTGACCGGGAGGGCGTCGATGTCGGCGCGCAGCAGGATGCGGCGGCGCGGAGTGCCGTCGGCGCGGTAGGCATCCGGCGCGGTGCCGGCGAGCGTGGCGACGAGCCCGGTTGCAAGCGGCCGCTCATAGGGGATGCCCATGGCGTCGAGTTCACGGGCGATGTCATCGGTGGTGTGGAACTCCTTGAGGCTGAGCTCGGGGTGCTTGTGGAAGTGCCGGCGCTGCTCGATGATGTAGGGTTCGAAATCCGCGCCCAGCTGCCGGATGGTGGCGGTGATGTCGGCAGGGGCCGTGTGCTGTGCGTCCATTGGAAGACCTTTCCCTCATAAGATGCCGCGTGCCCCGCGGTTGGGTGTATCGGGGTGCGCCGGCGCGAAATCACAGGTCAAAGTATAGAGCATGCGCGAGCGGCTCCGTTGTTGCCCCTGCTGTCCGCGCGGGGCGGCAAAAGTTGCGCACTCGATCCCGCGCGTGCTGGCGGATACTGGCAGGCACCAGAAGGTCACCCGAAGCGGGTTTGAGAGAGTTAAGGTGGACCCTATGTTTTGTCCTCATTGCGGTGCGCAGCAGCCTGATGGCGCTTCATTTTGCAGCTCATGCGGAAAGCCCCTTGCGGAGCGACGGCAACAGGCGGCGGCCCCCGTAACGGTTCCGGCGACGCCGCCTCAGACACCGAAGCGCGCGCATGCAGCGGGCGCGGGCGTCATGAGGGGCATGGCGACACAGGCGACGGCCTCCCCGCTCGGCCGTCGCACGGCGGCAATGCTCACGGGAGCGGTCGTAACCCTCATCATGATGCTTCAGGCATGGTTTGACCTGCCGATCATTTCAAAGGTACTGGATTATTTGCCGGTGTCGGGCATGAGTGGAACCGATATGTTCGGGGTCGCCAAGGACGCGGTGAGCTCCGGGCTCTCCGTACCCGACCTCTTCGGTATCGGCAGCGCCCTGCACTCCTTTGCCGATTACCTCGACACGCTGATGACAAGCGCAGGTCTGAGCGGGGACTCCTTCGTCCAGATTCAGCAGGTGATCGGCGCTGCGTCTGCCGTTTCCGTTATCCTGACGGTTGTGTGCGTGCTGTGGGCGGTCTGCTTTATCGGCATCGTCGTGGGCATCATCCTGCGCGCGTTCAAGGGCAACGACCTCGTGCTGTTTTTCGCGCTTGTCGCCACGGGCGTGCTCGCCCTCATCTGCATCGTTGCCGCATTCCTGCTCAACGGCATGATCGAGGGCGCGGTTAGCGACCTTCTAGGTTCCGGGATGGCGAACAGCTCGATAGCCTCCGGGTTTGCGGCGATGAAGCCCGTGCTCGGCCCGGGTATCGGAAGTGTGCTCACGCTGGTCGCCGCCGTCGCCAGCGCGCTGTGCTCGCTGGTCCTGAGTGACGAGCGGTAAGGCCGGATAAAAAAGGTAGCAAGAGCGATTCGGGCGTCCCGCGGTCTTCAGGCTGCGGGGCGCCGTGCTGCGCGCAGGACGTTCGCGTGTGTGACCTATCTTCCAGCACTGAAGAAATCTAAGTGCCGATTAATAAGATTTTTTGCCATTGCGTTGTATAAGTCGGGATTGCTGGGTATTATTCTTGGCGTACGAAAGGTCAAGGCTGGCTTGGGTCGCAAACCGCGTCCGCCAGCGCAAAAGGAGGAATCAAGCATGAGTCTGAAGCCGCTTGGAGATCGCGTCCTGATCAAGCCTGATGCAGCCGAGCAGAAGACCGCTTCCGGCCTGTACATTGCCAGCAACGCCCAGGAGAAGCCGCAGCGCGGTGAGGTCATCGCCGTCGGCGCCGGCAAGCTCAACGACAAGGGCGAGCGTATGCCCATCGACGTCAAGCCGGGCGACAAGGTCATTTACGGCAAGTTCGGTGGCAACGAAATCAAGGTTGACGGCGAGGACTACCTCCTCATGCGCGCCGACGACATCTACGCCGTCGTCGAGTAGCGCATCCGCTGCACAAGGTTTCGTATCTGAATCGTTTCCTGGAGGAATTCAATTATGGCTAAGAACATTACCTTCGACACCACTGCGCGCGCCAAGCTCGCCAAGGGTGTCAACACGCTGGCCGACGCTGTCACCGTCACCATGGGCCCGAAGGGCCGCTACGTGGCGCTGCAGCGCTCCTATGGCGCTCCGACCATCACCAACGACGGCGTTTCCGTCGCCAAGGAGATCGAGCTCGAGGACAACATCGAGAACATGGGCGCCCAGCTGGTGAAGGAGGTCGCCACCAAGACCAACGACACCGTGGGTGACGGCACCACCACTGCGACCCTGCTCGCTCAGGCCATCGTCAACGACGGTCTGCGCAACGTGGCCGCCGGCGCCAACCCGCTGGCCATCCGCCGCGGTATCGACAAGGCGGTCAACGCCGTCGTCGACGAGATGAAGAAGCAGGCCCAGCCGGTCGAGACCAAGGAGCAGATCGCTTCCGTTGGCACGATCTCCGCGGGCGACCCGAATGTCGGCGCCAAGATCTCCGACGCCATGGACGTCGTGGGCAAGGACGGCGTCATCACCGTTGAGGACGGCCAGACCTTCGACATCACCATCGACACCGTCGAGGGCATGCAGTTCGACAAGGGCTACGTCTCCGCGTACTTCGTGACCGACAACGACCGCATGGAGGCCACGCTCAAGGACCCCTACATCCTCATCACCGATCAGAAGATCTCCAACGTCCAGGACATCATGCCCGTGCTCGAGGCCGTGTCCCGTGCCGGCAAGAGCCTGCTGATCATCGCTGAGGACATCGACGGCGAGGCCCTGCCGACCCTCGTGCTCAACAAGATCCGTGGCGCCCTCAACGTCTGCGCCGTGAAGGCCCCGGGCTACGGCGACCGTCGTAAGCGCATGCTCGAGGATATCGCTATCCTGACCGGCGGCCAGGCTGCGCTCGATGAGCTCGGCATCAAGATCGCCGACATCACCGCCGACATGCTCGGTACCGCCAAGAGCGTGACCGTCTCCAAGGACAACACCACCATCGTGGGCGGCTCCGGCGAGAAGAGCGCCATCGAGGCCCGCGTCGCGCAGATCAAGGGCGAGATCGAGCACACCGACTCCGACTTCGATCGCGAGAAGCTCCAGGAGCGCCTGGCCAAGCTCTCCGGCGGCGTCGCCGTCATCAAGGTCGGCGCTGCTACTGAGACCGAGCTCAAGGAGATCAAGCACCGCGTCGAGGACGCCCTGCAGGCGACCCGCGCTGCTGTCGAGGAGGGCATCGTCGCCGGCGGTGGCGTGGCCTTCATGGATGCCATCCCGGCGCTCGAGGGCATCGACATCGACGACCCCGAGGAGCAGATCGGTATCGACATCATCAAGAAGGCCCTGACCGCTCCTGTCGCCACCATCGCCAAGAACGCTGGTTACGAGGGCGCCGTCGTGGTCGACAAGGTCGCCAGCCTGCCTGCGGGCGAGGGCCTGAACTCCGCCACGGGCGAGTGGGGCAACATGATCGAGATGGGCGTGCTCGACCCGGTCAAGGTTACCCGCACCACCCTGCAGAACGCCGCCTCCGTCGCCTCGCTGATCCTCATCACCGAGGCCACCGTGAGCGATGTCCCCAAGAACACGCAGCTTGAGGATGCCATCGCGGCCGCTACCGCCAACGCTCAGGGCGGCGGCATGTACTAAGCCGTAAAGGCCTAGGAATTCAACCCGGAAGCCCCGAAGGGTTTCCCTGACGCTCGATTGCGCCTTCGGCGCTCAAGCGACCGTCAGGGAAAGCCCTCCGGGGCTTCCCTGCGTTTTTGCACTACGATCGCGGGCTGGCGGAATTGGGGTCCCGGCTGCGCCGAGGCTGATCGGGCTGCGGGGCTTTTCTGCGTTTGGGACCGTGTGGGCGGGTTTGCGCGTACAATAAACGAGTTGCAACGTGGGCCTTGCGGGGCCCGTTTCGCAAAAAGGGGAGTTACACGCATGGCGCAGCAGCACGATCTGTTCGACGACATCATCGATATCAGCAAGGGTCTCGGCGCCCTGAAGGATCCGTTCTCGGGCGTGACCGATGCGCTGCTCGGTGCCGACGCCCCTGACGCGCCGGTGTGGAACCCCGCCGATTACAAGGAGCGTCCGCGTGCGAATTCCATCCCGTGCCTCGTGTGCAACTACGAGAAGAGCTCGTGCACTGCCTGTATAGACGCCTGTCCGGTCGATGCGATCGACATCGAGGAGTTCTGCATCGAGGTCAAGGACAGCTGCCGCAAGTGCGGCCTGTGCGTCTCGGTGTGCCCCACCGAGGCGTTCGTGAGCCCGCGCATCCAGCCGAAAAAACTCTACGACGCTATCGCCGGCGCCGCGGCCGCCTATGAGACGGCGTATGTGACCTGCACGCGCGCGCTGCGTCGCCTGCCGCGCGAGAACGAGGTGGTTGTCGCCTGCATCGGCGACATCACGCCCGAGGTGTGGTTCTCGGTACTCGCCGACTACCCCAACGTGAGCGTGTACCTGCCGCTTGGCATCTGCGATGCATGCAAGAACACCACCGGCGAGGAGATCCTGGGCAACGCCATCGCCACCGCTGAGGAATGGGCTGGCACGGGCCTCGGTCTTGAGGTCGATTCGAAGGAGCTCACGTGCGTGAAGCGCCGTGAGTTCGAGCGCAAGGAGTTCATGGACAACATCATGCGCACGACGGGCCTCGCCGTGAGCAAGCTGAACCCGGCGACGGCGGCCGTGACCTCGGTCGCCCAGCGCCTGAAGGACCATACCAAGAAGATCTCCGCCCTGGAGAAGACGCTCAAGCAGGCATGCGGCACGACGACGCAGAAGCGCCGCCGCATCCTCACGCAGGGCCGTCAGCTCATGCTCTCCACGTTGCAGAGCTATCCGGAGCTTGCCGAAAACATCACGGTGAAGACCCCCGAGTGCGATTTCTCCAAGTGCACGCTGTGCGGCGAGTGCGTGAAGAAGTGCCCCACGCGCGCCACCGACCTGGTTGGGGCCGGGCGTTTCGTCGTGGAGCCGACCTATTGCGTGGGCTGCGGCCTGTGCGTCGAGGTGTGCGAAGACCACGCGCTTACGATGGTCGAGCACGATGCGACCGATCTGGTTGTTCCCGATCCCGAGGCCGAGAAGCGCGCGGCGGAGGCTGCCAAGAACCATGCGGAGATCGAGAAGGCCAAGGCAGAGGCGAAAAAGAAGCTCAACCGCATGCTCGACTCCGTGGAGAAGCTCGACAAGTAGCGCAACAAACTCTTTTCCGACGACGGTACCGTGAACAGGACTCGTTCGTTCGGTTGGGGGAGATGCCATGGGAGACGCGAAGTTCTGCCCGCGGTGCGGCGCACGCGTTGCGGCGGGGCTCGATTCTGCTCGTCATGCGGAGCCGATCTGCCGGAGATGGCGGGTGGGCAGCGGCCGGCTTCGGCTGGCGGCGCGCAGGCAGGCAAAGGCTCGGCCCCGGGTGGGGCTCACGCCGCTGCAGCGCACGATGCCGCTCCTGTGGTTGAGGCTCCATCAAAATCGGCCCGGAAGATGCCACGCGCTGCGGTCTTGGGTATGGCCGGCGTGGCGACTGCCGCTGCGGTGGCGCTCGGAGCGACCGGCATCTACTACGTAATCTCGAGGGATGCGACGCCGACGGCGCCTGCGGCGAGCGGCTCTTCAGAACCCGCGGTGTCGGACGCCACTGATGCTACGGACGGTGCAACAACGGATCCGAACGATACCGCTGCGGACGCCGCGCAGGCGATGCCCGAGGCGACGGGAGCGCCGGCGCATTTCATGCAGCTGGCGGAGCTGCTCGCGATGGATAGCTCCAGGCTCGACGGCTTCCTGACCGACCAGGGGCTGTATCGCTATACCGGGGGCGACTCGACGCTCGACAACCAGCTGAACGGAAACCTCGATGTCTGGGTCTATGGCGGGGCGGTGGGCGATGTTCTGCGCTCGACGTTGCCCGAGGATCAGATCAGCGAAGGTGAGCTGTCCCTGCTTGTCGAAGACGACGGGTCGGTCAACCAGGGCTTTTGACGTGGCTGTCGGGCTACCTCACGACCAATCTGCAATTCGGGGCAGACGGATGCACCTTGGCGTACGGGCAGATAACCGATCAGATGACGGGGCAGGAGGTATCTCGCGGACAGATCCCGGCCTGCGTCATGCTCCCGGCACTTCCCATCTCGTGGCTTGCAAAGGACGAGCTTGATACCGCTGCTCATGACCTCTTCGGCTTTCTGTGCGAGGGCAACTACTACTACGCATGGGCATCGTTTATCGATGAGGGCCTGCGGTCGAGGACCGTGAGCTATCAGGGCGTTGTGGGCACAGAGCGCGTGAACGGCGCCGAGGGCATCTGGTTCGTGTACCAAAACGGCGTCGATCACGATGACGAGCCGAGCGGCATCATGTCGGAACGGACAGCGGCGGGCTTCGTCTTTCTGCCGGAAGCGGAAAAATCGTTTCGGACACGGGGCTCTATACCGAGCAGGAATGGGAAGCCGCAGATACGGAGACCCGGCAGTGGATGTTCCTTCAGAGTTTCATCCAGAACGCGGGCGACCTGGACACGAACCTCCGCACGGGGCAGGTGCGCCTGATCGAGAGCAAGGATTCGTCTCGCTGGGTTACATCTGAGGAGTACGAGGCCGAGACGGGCAGCTCCTGGGTGCAGGCAGGCACGGCTTTCTCACCGGAATCCATTATCGACTTCACGCAGCTGTAGTCGCGTGGAGCCGCGTGCGTGCTGCTGCCGGCTCGTACCGTGGCGCGTTCTTTGGACAGAATGTGACGGGCGTTCCCGCCGTTGCCCGCTTGTGGCGCAATCGGCGCCCCGCGTCGGCACGCGATGCGCGCTATGGGCTATCATATTCCCGAAGGTTCAGGCGTCCTGCTGCTTGCCGGCAGGACGCTTTCGTTTGAGAGAAGGTACATCGTGGCCCTGTCCATCGGTATCGTCGGCCTGCCGAACGTCGGCAAGTCGACGCTGTTCACGGCGCTGACCAAGAAGGGCGGTCTTGCCGCCAACTACCCGTTCGCGACCATCGATCCGAACGTCGGCATCGTCGACGTTCCCGACGACCGCCTGCAGAAGCTCGCCGACATCGTGCATCCGGGCCGCATCGTGCCCGCCACGGTCGAGTTCGTGGACATCGCCGGTCTCGTGAAGGGCGCGAACGAGGGCGAGGGCCTGGGCAACCAGTTTCTGGCGAACATCCGCGAGACCGACGCCATCTGCGAGGTCGTGCGCTACTTCAAGGACCCCAACGTCATGCGCGAGGTTGGTCGCACCGGCGACTTCGTCGACCCTGCGGGCGATGCCGACACCATCATGACCGAGCTCATCCTGGCCGATATCCAGACGCTCGAGAAGCAGCTGCCCAAGCTGGAGAAAGAAGCCAAGCGCGACCATGAGCTGGCCCCGAAGCTCGAGGTCGCCAAGCGCCTCGTCGCCTGGCTGAACGAGGGCAACCGCGCCGCGACGCTCGAGATGACCGACGAGGAGCGCGCCGCTGCCAAGGGCCTGTTCCTGCTGACTATGAAGCCGATGCTCTACGTGGCGAACGTCGACGAGGACATGCTTGGAGAGGAGCTCGAGCCCATCGACGGCGTGGCGCCCATCCCCATCTGCGCGAAGGTCGAGGCCGAGCTCGCTGAGCTCGAGCCCGAGGAGGCTGCCGAGTACCTGGAGACCCTGGGCCTCGAGCGTCCCGGCCTCGAGGTGCTCGCCCAGGCGGCCTACAAGCTGCTCGGCCTGCAGTCGTTCTTCACCGCCGGCGAGATGGAGGTCAAGGCCTGGACGGTGCGTCAGGGTGCGACGGCCCCGCAGGCCGCCGGCGTCATCCACACCGATTTCGAGCGCGGTTTCATCAAGGCCGAGGTCATCAGCTACGACGACTACATCGAGCTCGGTGGCGAACAGGGTGCCAAGGCCGCCGGCCGTCTGCGCATGGAGGGCAAGGACTACGTCATGGCCGATGGCGACGTGGTCCACTTCCGCTTCAACGTGTAGGCGCCCGTGCTTTCGTAAACGCTTAAGGAGACCTATGTTCAAGTACAGCCAGAAGGCGGGCATCCTGAGCATCGCGGCGCTCGTGCTCGCCGTGCTCCCGCTGATCATCGCCGTCATCGTCATTCCGGGGCTGCCCGAGAGCGTGCCCATGGGCACTGGCGCCAACGTGCGCTGGGGGAGTCGCTTCGAGCTCTTCATCGCGCCCGTGATGGCGATCGCAGTCGGCCTGGGCATCTACCTTCAGACCTCGCGCAAGGCGGCCGAGCATGCGAAGAGCTCCATGGCGATGGCCGTGGCGACTGCCGAGCGCTTCATGCGCAACGCGGTGTTCACCGTCGCAGCTATCGATGTGGCGGACATCTACCTGCTCTTCACGGTGTTTGCCGCGCTGCGTGCGTAGCGTGGCGCCGTATCGATAGCGCTTGCGAAAGGGCGGCTGCGGGCTCAGTGCCTGCAGCCGCCCGTTGTTTTGGGGTGCGTGGGGGCGCTTATGCGAGCTCGGCCAGTCGGTCGCAGTTGACCGGGCGATAGAAGAGCTCCTTCACGGCGGCAGGGTCGCTCGACTGGCCGCGCGCCCACATGGTCTTGGCCACGAGCGCCTCGGTGGTCATGTCGTCGCCCTTCAGGATGCCGGCATGGTCGGCGTAGGCGCGGCCGACCTCGTAGACGCCCAGATCGAGCCCTTCCTCGGGCACCTGGGTGGTGATGACGGCGGTTCTGCCGGAATCGACCCAGTCGAAGATCGCCTGCTTGAACGAGGTTCCGCCCGCCTCGTACTCGGGGATGCCGCCGATGCCGAACGTCTCGATGATGACGGCGTCGAAGCGGGGGCGAAGCATCTCGAAGACGCCGGGGTCGATGCCGGGGGTGAGCTTGAGCACGAAGACGCGCTCGTCGAGGGCGTCGAAGAAACGAGGACCGCCCTCGTGCACGGGGCCGGCGCTGAAGCCCTGGGCGCGGAAGAGCGCGTCGCCGCTGCGGATGATGCGGTCGTTGCGGATATAGGCGAGCGAGGGGTAGTTCACGCTCTTGAACGCATTGAAGCTCATGGTGCGCTGCTTGCGGCCGCGCGTGCCGGCGATGACGGCACCGTTGAAGACGATGGTCACGTCGCGGCTGCGCTCGTCGACGGCGTACAGGATGCTCTGGAACAGGTTGAGCTTGGCGTCGGTGAACGAGTCTCCCATCGGCTTCTGCGAGCCGGTGAGCACGATGGGCTTGGGACTCTCCTGGATGAGATAAGAGAGGGCAGCGGCGGTGTAGGCCATGGTGTCGGTGCCGTGCAGTACCACGAAGCCATCGTAATCGTCGTATGCGGCCACGATGGCGCGGCTGATGCGCAGCCAGTCTGCCGGGCGCATGTTCGTGCTGTCGATGTTCATGAGCTGCTCGATGCCGATTTCTGCAAGCGAGGCGATCTCGGGCACGGCGCGCGCGAGATCCTCGCCGGTCAGGCTCGGCGAGAGGCCATGGCCGTCTTCGGCGGAGGCGATCGTGCCGCCGGTCGCGATAAGCAGAATCTTCTTCATACGCTGCGCTCCCTTCCCATTATGGTTGCCCGAACGTATTGTGGCATATCCGCGCGCGCCTGAGGGACTTATCCCTATGGGGTTCCCGCGCGGCGCAAGGCTCGCGTCTCGCCGCGTCCGCACGCCTTGCGACGTTTTGGTCAACCTGCGGAAACGATAAACTTGCGTCTCGTGCCGCTGCCTGCATGTATGATAGAGCGGGTATTGATTACGGCCCGTCAGCGTGCGGGTCGGCCACGTCAAGAAGGGGAGACTTATGCCGCAGACTTCTTCCGGCACGACGGGGAGCAAGGTCCTCGTTTTCGACTTCGGCGCGCAGTACGGTCAGCTGATCGCCCGCCGCGTGCGCGACCTGCATGTGTACTCCGAGATCGTCCCGTGCGATATCTCGGCCGACGAAGTCCGCGCCATGGATCCCGCGGCGCTCATCCTCTCCGGCGGCCCCGCGTCGGTGTACGCCGAGGATGCCCCCTCCATCGACCCTGAGATCTTCAACCTCGGCCTGCCGGTGCTCGGCTTCTGCTACGGCCATCAGATCATGGCCGTGACGCTCGGCGGCGAGGTCGCGCATTCCGAGATCGGCGAGTACGGCCCCGCGACCATCGAGCGTGACCGTGAGAGCGCCCTGTTCAACGCCACGCCGCTTCAACAGACGGTGTGGATGAGCCATCGCGACGCCGTGAGCCGCGCGCCCGAGGGCTTCGTGGTCACCTCGTCCACCGAGGTGTGCCCCGTCGCCTCCATGGAGTACCCGGAGAAGAAGTTCTATTCCACCCAGTTCCACCCCGAGGTGCGCCACACCGAGTTCGGCCAGCAGATCCTGTCGAACTTCCTGTTCAACATCTGCGGTCTCGAGGCTAGCTGGACCATGGACAACCTGGTCGAGAGCATGTGCGCCGACATCCGCGAGAAGGTCGGCAGCGACCGCGTGATCCTGGCGCTTTCGGGCGGCGTGGACTCCTCTGTGGTCGCGGCGCTCGGCGCTCGCGCCATCGGCCGCCAGATGACCTGCGTGTTCATCAACCACGGTCTGCTGCGCAAGGGCGAGCCCGAGCAGGTCGAGGAGGTCTTCACCAAGCAGTTCGACGTCGACTTCATCCACGTGCACGCCGAGGATCGCTACGCCGCGCTGCTCGACGGCGTCACCGAGCCGGAGGAGAAGCGCCGCATCATCGGCACGCAGTTCTGGAAGGAGTTCTTTGCCGTGGCCCAGGAGCTCGACGGCGTGAAGTACCTGGCCCAGGGCACCATCTACCCCGACATCATCGAGTCCGGCGCCCGCAAGACCGGCGGCAAGGCCTCGACCATCAAGAGCCACCACAACCTCATCCCGTTCCCCGATGGCGTGCACTTCGATCTGATCGAGCCGCTCGACCACTTCTTCAAGGACGAGGTGCGTGAGCTTGGCTTGGCTCTCGGCCTGCCCGAGCACATCGTGTACCGTCAGCCCTTCCCGGGTCCGGGCCTCGCCATCCGCATCATCGGCTCGGTGAGCCCCGAGAAGCTCGAGATCCTGAAGAACGCCGATGCCATCGTCCGCGAGGAGCTCGACGCCTACAACGCGCGCCTGTTCGAGGCGACGGGCGACCGCAACTCCGAGCACAGCTGCTGGCAGTACTTCGCGGTGCTGCCCGACATCAAGAGCGTGGGCGTCATGGGCGACGAGCGCACCTACCAGCGCCCGGTGATCATCCGCGCCGTGGAGTCGAGCGACGCCATGACCGCCGACTGGGCCAAGCTGCCCTACGACGTGCTCGCCAAGATCTCGAGCCGCATCGTGGCCGAGGTCCCGGGTGTGAACCGCGTGGCCTACGACATCACGAGCAAGCCTCCGGCGACCATCGAGTGGGAGTAGCGAACATACGTTTGTATTTGTACTATAATGGCAGTTAGCTGGGGTTACAGATATGCTGTAACCCCATCTTGTTTTGAGGCGAATGATGGCAAAGAGCGCTCTTTCCAATGCATTCAAGATGCCAACACCGGTAAAGATAACCGGCCGGACGTCGAGTATCACGAACTCATTTGTGAACGGGATTATCCCTGCAATCATGCCGGGTGACGAGGAAATCGCCCTTGCGCTCGAGGTGCTTGGCATGGACGCCTCGGATGTGCGCTGCGCCTACTGCGGTGGCCCCGCGACGGAGTGGGACCATCTCAACGCCATCGTACGGGGCAAGCGCCCAACGGGCTACATCACGGAGATTCACAACCTTGTCCCCGCATGTGGAAAGTGCAATCAGTCTAAGGGGAACAAGCCCTGGAGGAATTGGATGTTCGGGCCGTCGCCGCTGTCGCCCGCGTCGCGGGGCGTGGGAGATGTCGAGGAGAGGGCCGAAAGGATAGCCGAGTATGAGCGGAGATTTCCTCCGATGCAGATTGACTTCGAGTCCATGGCCGATGGGGGTCTCTGGGAAGCGTATTGGGATGCGCATGGAAGGCTAGTCGAGCAGATGAAGCGGTGCGAGGAGCTTGCGGCCGCCGTCCGGGAGGAGATTTCCTCTCGGGTCGAGTTGCTGCGGGACGGGCGGATCGATTCTGGACATTAATCTGGACAACAGTGAGAACATGACCAGAAAAATGTCCTGAATAGGCCAGGGTTTATCCTCTGCTATTGAGAAGAAATGCCGCATACGGCGAAATTGCTCAATAGAAATCGCGGGAGGTTCAAGGTGAGGAATGCATGGGGGCTCTGGGAGGGGCGAAAGCGCAGCCGTTGGTTTTCCGGCAGGGAGGCGCAGCCGACCGGTTGTTTCGGGGGAGCTTCGCCGGCGTCGCTCTGAGCGGGGGCGACCGATCTCGAAAGAAACCGGAAAAGCATCGCGGCCCTTGCGGGAAAGTCGGGCCCTGCTCTGACCACTCGGACTTGCTCTTACCCAGACTAACCTCTACGCGGAATGACGTGCTATGCGCCTGAGCTGCGGATATTATGCTGCGGGTAGGCAGGTTGTCGTCGGGTTGCTCGGACCTACTCGGAACTACTCGGACTTACTCGAACCCAGTAAAACGGCTTGTCAAAATGGCTACCGAGGTGTTTACCTGCGATTTTATCGGATTGCGGCGCAAGATGGGCCAATCGCCGCCCTTACCTACTCGGAACTACTAGGACTTACTCTTACCCGCTCGGC
Organism: Collinsella tanakaei; assembly: GCF_016902615.1. Lineage (GTDB taxonomy): Bacteria > Actinomycetota > Coriobacteriia > Coriobacteriales > Coriobacteriaceae > Collinsella > Collinsella tanakaei_A. The sequence continues at coordinate 4,662 of NZ_JACJMB010000037.1, read as the reverse complement.
CCCGCAGGCCCGGGAATCTCGCCGGGCCTGCGGGGCCGTCTTATCAGTCTTAACGGGAGCGGGGGAAGGAGTAGTACTGGGACGGGTCCTTGGGGCCGGAGCCGTGCCATGAGAGGATGCCTTTGCCGACGAGGCCCCTCAGGGTCGACCTGGCGAACTTGGCGCTCCTTCCGAGGTGCTCGGACAGCTGCTTGACGGTGACCTTGCCCCTTGCATACACGATCTGGACCGCTGACAGCTCGGGCTCGGTGAGGGCCCTGTACGCGTCCTCGCCGACGATGCCGGAGACGGTGTCGCTCTGCCTGAGGACGCGCGACGTTATGCTGTTCTCGAGCGTGAGCAGCACCGAGGAGTCGTTCGGCTCCGAGAAGACGGGGTCGTTGAGGAAGAAGCTGGCCATCTCGTCGTAGATTCTCTGCACCCCCTCGTTGAGCTCCCTCACCCAGCCGAACTCGACGAGGGTGCGGGCGATGATGGGGTTGCGCGACCAGCGGGTGTGGCGCATGTTCTCGAGGGTGACGATGTTGGGGAGCTTTCCGGGGCTGAGGATCTCGAGGCGGTCGTCGTACATCATGACGCGGATGTAGTCGCCAGAGTAGGCGTAGTTCCTGTGCGTGACCGCGTTGACGAGGCCCTCGAACCACGCGAACTCCGGGTACTCGGGGATGATCTTGAACTTCCCGTCGTCCCCCAGGAACTGGAACTCCCGGAGCTGGCTGGAGATCATCTGCTTGGCACCCTCGATTACCTTGGGGAGGGGCCCGTCGAAGGTCCTGTCCTTCACGATGTTCAGGCGCCGCCCGGTCTCCATCCTGCTGCCGTCGAAGCGCATGACCCTCACGCGGGCGCACGGGATGAACTGCGTGGGGTTCCTTGCGAACAGGAGAACCCCCGCGTTGGTGAGGTGTCCGTCGACGAGCATCCCCCTGCTCCTGAGTATCTGCTCGTAGGGGGCGTCGGTCCCGAGCTCCTCCCGGTAGCGGTCCATCACCTCGCGGTCGATGTCGTCGATGCCGGACCGGTCTGCCAGTTCGTCCTCGAAGCGCCTCTGGTTCTTGTCGTACTCGAGCGCGCGAACCTGCTCGCGGTCCAGCCGGACGCTCTCGTCCTTCTGCCTGAGGAAGACCTCGCCGTCGCGCTTTCTCGCGATGACCCGATCTGTTGAGGCCTGGACGTCGAGGACGAGGATGCGATCGCTCTCCCCGCTCGAGTTGGTGACGTTGACCTCCTCGGCCCTGACGGCGGGGACGGGGTCGCAGCACGTGATGGGGGCCTGGAGGAAGTCCTCGATGTCGTGGGCGCCCCTGCGCCTGAAGCCGGTGATCTCGCCGTCGTCCTCGATGCCGATGACGAGCTTGCCGCCGGATGCGTTCGCAAAGGCGCTGATGTGCCTGGAGATGTCGTTAGCGTCCTTCCGGGCGCTCTTGCGGTCGAAGTACTGGTTCTCCTTCTCCGAGGAGAACCGTTTCGGATCGTTTTGTTCGATGGGGTGCTGCATCGGGCCCTCCTGTCCTTGGGCGATATTTTATCGTACGGTTGCGGCAGGCTGACCGATGAGGTTTGCCCCTCATCTCCGCGACATGCCGAAGATGAGGGCGTCCTCCCGCTCGACGTCCGAGGGCTCCGCCTCGCCGCGCATGGCGGAGAACTCCCGCGCGAGGAAGTCGACAGTCCAGGCGAGCCCCTCGTCGACTGAATCTGAATCTGCCCCAGTTCCGTTGACACATCGAGTTCCGTTCCCGCATGATGTGCGGGAACGGGGGAACGGAGGCAGATATGGGGCACGCGTCGCCGAAGTACACGGCGGAGTTCAAGCAGAGGGCGGTGCAGCTCCACCGCGAGAGGGGCGGCACCTACGCCGAGATCGGCAGGGAGCTCGGGGTCGACTGTGTTGCGTCAAGTCTTTGTCGACACTTTCCGCATCGTTGATTCGGCGCTTTCTGCAAGAGCGGCCGCCTGGTTTCCGCCGTCGCTAGCCGTCCATCTTTCCGAGCATCAGAGCATGATCCATGCGCTTGCTCGTGCCGTTGAACTCGATGAGCCTTCCGTGGTGCATGATGCGGTCGATGATCGCCGAGGCGAGTTTGTCGTCTCCGAACACCACGCCCCATTTCGAGAACTCGATGTTGGTGGTGATGACGAGGCTGCGCCTCTCGTAGCAGTCGCTCATGACTTGGAACAAGAGCCGCGCGCCCTCTTGGTCGAGCGGGACGTAGCCGAGCTCGTCGATGATGAGGAGCCGGGATCTCGCGATGTCTTTCATGAGCTGCTCGAGCCGATGCTCTCGGTTCGCGCGCGTCAGGGAGAGCACCAGCTCGGCGGCGGTGAAGAACCTCACCTCCAGCCCCGCGTCCACGCAGGCGAGGCCGACGGCTATCGCCAGGTGCGTCTTGCCCCGTCCCGTCTGCCCGTGGAAGACGAAGTCCTGCGCCGCGTCGACGAACGCAAGCGACTTCAAGTCGTCGACGGAGTAGCCCTCCGGCAGGGCCACCTGCGCGAAGTCGTACCCGTCGAAAGACTTTATCTGGGGGAACCTCGCCTTCCTCGTCAGCCGCTCCCGCTTGCGGCGCTCGCGCACCCGCATCTCGCGCCGGATCATCTCGGCCACCGCTGCGACCTGGCCCGCGGTCGCGGATGCGAGGAACGCGTCGATGGTGTCCGCGGAGAAGTACATCGAGCGCATGAGGGCTCTCAACGCCATGGCGTCGCCTTGCTTGAGGTAGGCCATGCCCTACGCCCCCCTTCCAAAGAAGACGGAGTCGTAGCCGGACAGGTCGACCGGCTCGTCGTAGGCGATCGCCTCCGCGCCCGAGGCGATCCTCGCCGCGCCGACCGCCACGCTTGCCCGATCGATGCGCCCGGTGGACCCGTACGCGAGCTCGGCGGCCTGGCGCGTCGCCTCCCACCCGGAGCGCGCCGTCTCGTCGCGCAGCAGCCTCAGCTCCTCTTTGAGCTCGTCTCTGCCGAGGCCGTCCATCCAGCTGCGGACATCTTCGGACAACGCCGCCCTGACGCGCGAGCTGCGCCATCCCGCAGGCTTGAGGCACAGGAGGTGGAGCTGCGACCCGGGATCCGTCGTGTCGGTCGGAGCGTCGCCGTATGCCCTGGCGTGCTCGCAGACGAACGTGCCCGCGCCGTCGAAGACGCGCAGCGTGGTGGCCCCGAGCCCAAGAAGCATCTCGCATCCGGAAAACGCCGGGTCGGTCGAGTAGAAGTGGGGGCCGTCGGCCCGCACCTTGCCCTTCTTGTCCGCCCGGGCGGTGACGTAGCGCACCACCTCGAAGGGCTTGGCGGGCAGTCCGGAGAGGGCGAGGCGGTCCTCGGCGAACAGCCGGTCCTCCGGCTCGCCTTTGATCCAGTGGCCTTTTCTGGAAAGCGCCATGCACCTGCCGAGGAGGTTCTTGTTGAAGGCGCCCATGTTCGTGACCTGGGGCACGGGGACGAACAGCGAGCGCCGTACGGCCCCGACCTTGTTCTCGACGGAGCCCTTCTCGTGCCCCGAGGCGGGGTTGCAGAACGCATAGGCGAAGCCGTAATGCGCGGCGAAGCGCCCGAACAGCTCGGTCGTCCGCACCCTGTCGGCCGTCCTGCGCCCCACGCCGGCGGCGTTGTCGAAGATTATCCGCTTGGGCACGCCGCCGATATAGGAGAAGATGTCCTTCAAGGCCTGGCAGGCGCACTCGGCGTTCTCGCCGGGAAAGACCTGGGCCAGGCCCACGTTGGAATAGGGGAACGTCAAGACGAAATAGCTCAGGCGCCTGCGAACCCCCATCACATAGAAGTCCGCCTCCCCGAAATCCGCCTGGGCCTCGCCCGGTTCCCATGCAAGGTCGAGAAAGCGCTCGCTCGCGGCGCGGTTCTCCGCGCGCAGCGCCTTGACATAGCGCCCGACCGTGCTCGCGCTCACGTCGGCGCCGCACTCCTCGACGAGCCTCTGCCATATCCGCTTCGCGGTGTGCCGCTGCTTGCGCCAGGTCGTCGAATCGTCCTCTATCCATTGCCTGATGAGCGGCTTGTAGGGATCGAGCTTGCTCGGGCGCTTCTTCCTCGCGGGGGGCGTCGGGGAGAAATCATCCCGCTTGAGGTATTTGTAGACCGTGTCGCGGGAGACGCCGTTTCTCCGCGCGATCTCGGCGACGCTGCATCCATCGCGTCGCTGCTGCCGTATAGAATTGATGGTGGGCATGTCGATCATGTTCCTTTCCGCCTCTCTGACGAGATACCTGAAGCACTTGTCAGATTAGGCCTGTGATGGGAAGGGTCGGCATGCTCTTGCGGTTCATGTCGAAAACCCGATGCCGGAAGTGTCGACTTTTATTTGACTACATACAGTCGACCCGGGCAGCGCATCCGACTGGGTCAAGAGGGCCGACGCCGCGGGCTCCGACCCATCGGCCAACCCCTTCCAGGTCGCCGAGGAGAACCGCAGGCTCAAGAGGGAGAACGAGCGGCTCAGGCGCGAGAACGAGATACCTTTAAAAGCGAGCGCCTTCTTCGCCAGCAGGCAGCTGTAGGCGCCCGGGCGGAGAGGGCTAAGTTCGCGTTCATACTGCTCAACGAGGGCGTGTGGACGATCTCGGAGATGTGCTCCGCCCTCGGGGTCACGAGGCAGGGCCACCGCGCATGGAGGAAGCGGCCGCCGAGCGCGCACGACAGGCGCGA
>NZ_JACJMB010000036.1 GCF_016902615.1 Collinsella tanakaei | reverse complement strand
CTGCTGGAGAGTGGGTGCCGGGGCCGTCTGGGGCTCGGGCGCCGGGACGGGCGCGGGCTCGGTCGGCGCCGCCTGTGGCTCGGTCGCGGCGCTCACGGGCGGCATCGGACCAGGAGCAGCAGCGTCCGTCGTGCTTGCCGGCTGGGCTGCAGGGACGGATGCCGCTCCGTGATGCGGCGCGGCCTCAGACGCCGGAGACTCGCCGCGGCCGGTCGCGGGCGCATCGGTGAGAGGTGCGGGGGCAGACGGGGCGGGTGCGGGCATCACCGTATGGTGGCGCCGGATGCGCCCTGCGCGATGGGGCCGGGCATCCGGCGCATCAGGGGTGCGCGTGGACGCATGGGACGGTATGGCGCTCTCGCCTGCGGCGTGTGCGGCGGGCTCGGTGCGCTTCTTCTCGGCCGGGGCAGCTTCGGCCTCCGTCGTGCGCGCCTCGGTCCCGGCGTGGTTGCCCGGGAGGGGAGCCGCATGCGTTGCGGCGTTAGGTTCACAGGATGCCGCGCGGTCCGGCATGGCGGGCGCGGCGGCAGATGATGCATATTCGATATCGGCCATCGCGATGCCAGGGGTCGACACAAGGGTCGTCATGCCGGCATTCGCGTGCTCGGGGTCGTAGATCACGGTAAGCGAGATGGCGGGTTTTGGCGCCTCGTCGGCGACGTTCTCGGCAGATTCGTCGTCGGTTGCAGCAACCTCTACGTTCTCGGTATCTTCTTTGGTCTCGGGATGGTCGGCGGGCTTTGTGTTGTCGGCTGCGGCTGCATCCTTGTCGGTGCCCTCGGCGCTGTTTCCTCCCTCGGGGCGACCGGTCGGCTGATCACCTGACGCAACGTTGGGAGCATGCTCATCCGCCGCATTCGCATGCATGTCCGACTGCACGGTGCCGGCAGCTTCCAGCGCCTCTGCGGGCGCCGCTTCCGGTGCGGCCGCCTCTTCGGGATCGGGCGCCGCCTCGGGCTCCGGCTCGGGACGCTTTGCACGGCGCGGCCTCACGGGCTTCAGGCCCTTGTCGGCCTTCTTGCGCTTCCACGGCTTGCCGGGTGCGGATTTCTGCTGCTTCTCGGGTGCGGCGAGCGCCTCGTCCCAGGCGGGCTGCGTCACGATCGTCGCGTAGATGCGGCCGCCCTTGAAGACGGTGAGCTCGACGAAGTCGCTGAGCGCCTCGAGCAGTTCGCGGGTGTCGTCGAAACCGAGGTCCGCGGCCCCCATCCGCTCCGCTTCGAGTACCTCCTCCACGCGCGGCATGAGCGTCTGCTTGCCGCAGCCGAGCGCTTCGGAGAGCAGCTGGTAGAAATAGATATGGTTGCCGAGCGAGAGCTTCGGCTTGGGATTCTGCATGGCCATGTGCCCCTCTAATCTTTGAGTTCGCATGTCATATTACCATCGTGCGCAGAGATGGTTTGCGGGGTGCGCCGGTCGGGGCGCGGCGCGACGAGTGCACCGGTTGCGTGTGGGGGGATGGCGCACGATGCGCGCGCATCTTGCCCGAACGGGGCGCGCCGGCCGCCCGAAGGCCAGTGTCCTTGGGCCGGCCGGCGCGATATTCGCTGTGTTCAGCTGCAGCGGTTCACTGAGGCCATTTCGGCCCGAGTCCCTGTGCGGTGCCCCTAGTCGGAGGTCTACGATTTCGCGGTGGTTCCGGTGTCGGTGGTGCCGGAGCTCGAGGTCCCCGACGAGCTCGAGGATTCTCCGCTCGACGTGCCTGTATTCCCCGAGGTGTTCGATCCCGTGCCCGTGGAATCCGTGCTGTCGGATGTGCCGGAGCCGGTCGAGGTGGAGTTGTCGGTCGTCCCGGTGTCGGAGCTCGAGTCGCCCGTGCCACTGGTACCGCCCGTGCTGCTCGAGCCTCCCGTACTGCCCGTATCCGTCGATGCGCCCTGCTGGCTGTCGGTCGAGGTCGTGCCCTGGTCCTGGGTGCCGGTGGATGCATTGGTGCTCGAGCTGGCATCAGTCGACTGGTCGGTGCTGGCGCTGTTGCCCGTGGTGCCGGTCGCGGCACCGCCCTTGCCGGAATCGGTGGGGTAGCTCTGGCTGTAGGTCGGCTCCTCGTCGGTTGCCTCTTTATCGGTGACGGTTGCCTGCGGAATGAGCGGCGGGGTCTTCTCGCCGATGCCCTGGCCCGCGGTGCCGATCAGGATGACCGCCGTCACGATGACGACGGCGGCCGCTGCGGCGACCACGGAGAACGCGATGACCTTCTTCTGGGTGACAGCCCGCTCGGCCGCCGCCTTCTCGCGGAGCTCGGAGGGGGCGATGCGCGCGCCGCGCACGCGCGTGCCGCCGAGGTCGGTCATGAGGTCTTCCGCCTGCTCACTGTGATGGCCGACGGTCATGTTCAGGATGTTCGCGTTTTTAATCTTGCGCGCGCTCTCGTCGAGGAAGCGACGGTAGAGCTGCGACGAGATGACGGTCACGATCGAGCTGACCGCCGCGCCGATGATGGAGCCGGCGATGCCGATGTAGGACGCGAGGGCCACCGACGTCGCTGCCGCGGCGGCACCGGCGATGACCTGGGCGCCCGACACCCCGTCGAAGAGCTTCGGCTTCGGGGGCTCGATGGCCTGGGTCTGCCCGATGGGGTCGGCGGGAATCGACGTGGTGTCCGCTTCGGTGCGGCGGTAGATGCGCGTGCGGTTACGCGATGTGTAATCGTCCATATAGTCGCTCATGGACGGATCCTCTCCTTTATATGGTGCAACGACCAAGCGGGGCGGCACGTGGCGCCCAGCGCTTCATCGATTCAGTGTCCTCTTTGATTTTGTACCCGTGCCGCCGATTGTGAAGCGGTGCGGGCGCATCAACAAAAAGAGGTGACACACGGGGAAATGTTATGAAGATAGGGGGTCGGGTTGACGAATGTCACGGGCTGCGAGGCGGTGGGGAGCGCGCGGAACACCGTGCGGGCGGGATGGGGTGACTCATAGGGGGTCCGTAAAACCTCGAGGGCGTACTTTCAGTACTTTTTCGAGACCCCTTCAAGTACACTTTAGTATGATAAAGCGCTCAACTGGGGAAACAATGCCGATTTTCAGCCGAATTGGAGCCGCTACTCAGAGGGTGCTGAAAAAAGTACTGAAAGTAGGCCCTCCTCGTTTCCAGAAGGAGGGTTTCCGGCGCAAAACGCCCGCGCGCACCCGATCAGAGCGTGAACATTAGCTCTCGAGCGGCGGCATGGGCTCCCAGGTCGCGTCTCGGTAGATCTTGCGCGCGTCGCGCATGCCGCGTATGAGCGACGGCACACCGGTTTTCAGGCTTTCGCGGTTCACCATCAGAAGGCGGATGATCTCTTTCGCGAAGGTCGCCGCGGTGCCGAGGCCGAACAGGAGCCGGTTGTAGTCGCCGTGGGCGCGGAAGTACTTCATCATGTAGCCGCGGTTGCGCATGATGTGGTAACGGTTCATGTCCGAGGTGCCGTTGAGCTGTCGCACCCCGGCGATGTCCCAGTTGGGGATATCGCGCGTGCGGGCGAGGATGATGTCGGAGACCACGATCGGCTCGCAGACCTTCGAGGCCAGGTAGCCGTAGACCGTGTCGTCCCAGTAGATGAAGAAGCGCGGGTCGGGCAGGCCGATTTTCGCCACGACGTCGCGCGAGAACAGGCCGCCCTCGAAGCACAGCGTGTTCATGGTGCGGTAGCCCTCCGGTCCGAATGCGGCGGGCGCGATGGGGTTGGGGATGCCGAGCGGGACGATAAAGTGGTACTGCCAGTAGAACGCGCCGCCATCGGAGTCGAGGCGCGAACCCTGGATGACCTGGTGGTCGTGCGTCCACGGCTCGAGCCGCTCGATGCCCTCGGGCATGACCATGACGTCGTCGTCCATGACCCAAAACCATGAGGCGCCGAGCTCCCAGGCGCGCCTGACACCTGCGGAGAAGCCGCCCGCGCCGCCGAGGTTGTCTGTCTGCGGGGCGTACACGACGCGCGTGACGCCGCCTTCCGCGTCAGGGGTTGCCGCGTCGACGCCCCAGAGCCCATCGGTTCTGCGCGCGAAGTCGGCAACCATCGACTCGGTCTCGGCTGAGTGCTCGTTGTCGACGATGACGATGCGCCATGGCGTGCGGGTCAGCGTGCAGAACGAGTCGAAGAGCTTGGCGAGCAGTTGCTGGCGCTTGTAGGTGACGACTACGATGGCGAGTTTGGGGATACCGGGTGCATCCGCCATGGGCGAGGAGGTGTGCGCGACCGTGCCGGCCGTGCTCATTTCGATGTCGCTCACGATGGTGCCTTCCTGGTCGAATCCGATGGGACGCTCGCGCGGAGCCGACGGGACCCGCGCAGATGCATCATATAGTATAGCCCGCAGGCGCCATCTGGCACCTGCGGGCATATCTGCGTGAGGTCCGCACACGCATGCGGCGCGGTGGGGGCTGTCTTGCGGCTCGATCACGCGACGCAAAGAGCCACGCGGCTAACTTTTGTGTTTACCGCCCCAGGGAGAGGTAGTGGTTCGCGCGCGCGACGAGCCAGTCGACGTCGAGCTCGAAGGGACAGTCGGTTGCCGTGAACGACTTGTGCACGTCGACGTTCTGGCCCATGACGAGCTGGCTCCAGCCCTTCTTGTGCGCAAGCGTCGCCATGAGCTTAGCGCTCGTGTCGAGTGTCTCGTAGGTCGCCGGGTGCTCGCGCGTGCCCACGTGCTCAATCGAGACGGTGCGGGTGTTCCAGTTCCAGCTGCCCACGCCCCAGGCGGTGTCCTCGAGGCGCACGTACTGGTGGATCCGCGTGCCGTCGACGCAGTAGTGCGCCGAGGCAGCGCGCCCGTTCGCATCGCCGAAGACCTCATCGACGCCCTCGATCGTATCGATCAGCGTCGTGTGGATGACGAGGCGCTCCCAATCGCGGCCCTCGCGGCCCGGCGTGTACTTCTGCGTGCCGATCCAGGTGATGTCCTGGTGGATGATGGCCTCGCCGGTGTTGCGGTCGAACAGGCAGGTGACGCCGTCGATGTCGCGCCAGCCGTACACCATGCGTCCGGTCACGGTGTCGTAGTAGACGGTCTTCGCGGTGCCGTCTGCGGTCGTGAGGTTCTTCCAGCCGTAGGCGACCGCGCCGGTCGTGTCGTCGAAGTACATCCAGCCCGGCTCGTCGCCGTGGCTGTCGTCGATGTAGCGCTCGCCGTGCGCCATCTGGCCGGTCGTGTAGTCGTAGAACACCCACTTGCCGCCATTGGAGGGCACGAAGCGGAAGCCCTTGGCCATCTCGCCGGTCACCGGGTCGAAGTAGTACCAGCCGCCATAGCGAAGATCCTCGCCCTTGACCATCGTGTAGTCATCGTCGATGCGGACCCACTTGCCGCCCGCGTCGCGGTCGGACTCGTCTTTCGGGATGAAGACGTCCTTGCCGTGCGCGATCGTCCCGTCGGCGTCCGCCCAGTACCACTCGTTCGTCGCGCTGTCGAAAAACGCATGCTCGCGCACGTAGGAGCCCTGCTCGAACCAGTAGCGCTCGCCGGTGTCGGGGTCGGTCACGAAGACGCAGTCGGCGGGCTTGCCGTCGAGGTAGTAGAGGCGCTCACCGGTGTCGGGGTCGGTGACCCAGCCGTCTTCCACGGCGGTTTCAGAAATCGGTGCCGTCTCGGGCACCGCATCGGTGGCGAAGGCGGGCGCGCCGAGGGCGGAGCAGGCGAGGGCGGCGCCGACGGCGAGCACCGCCAGCGAAGGCCGGATGAGAAGGTTGGTGCGGTCCATTGCGAGCCTTTCTGATCGAGGTGCCCGGCTCGGGCGATTTCGCTTCCAACCAGTGTAGCGCCTCGGGCGCAATCGCGAAAAGCCGTGGCCGCGGGGTTGATGCGGGTGGCACTACGACGCGTGCGGGCGCGCGGTGGGCGCGGCGCGCCTGCGGTATGATGGGGTGTGCTGATCAGATGACCTTCCGAGCAGGGGAGCGACACATGGAAGAGCTGTATTTCACAGGCATCGGGTCCGCTGCGGCGGGTACGGGCTCGAGCGATGGGTTTTTCCGCATCGCCGCCGCCACGCCGAGAATCCGCGTGGCAGATGTCGAGGGTAACGCCGAGGCGATCCTCGCGTGCGTGCGCGATGCCGCCGCGCGCGGCGTGGGCGCCCTCGTGCTGCCGGAGCTCTGTCTGTGCGGCTACACGTGCGCCGACCTGTTCTTGGACCGCACGCTCTTGCGCGCCTGCGAGCACGCGCTCGCGCGCCTGCTTGCGGAGACCAGCGACCTGCCGATCCTTTTCACCGTCGGTCTGCCCGTGGCGCGCGACGAGAACATCTTCAACTGCGCCGCCGTGTGCTGCGCCGGTAGGCTCCTCGGCCTCACGGTGAAGGAGAACCTGCCGAACTACAGCGAGTTCTACGAGCGCCGCTGGTTCGCCCCGGCGCCGCTCAACCCCATGGCGCCCGTGAGCTTCGCGGGGTCCCGTCCGGTCCCCATGGGCTCGGGGCTCGTGTACCGCTGTGGCGATCCCGGCATGGAGTCCGTGGTCATCGGCGTCGAGATCTGCGAGGACCTATGGGTGCCCGCGCCACCGTCCATCGCCATGGCGACCGAGGGCGCGGCGACGATCATCTTGAACCCGTCGGCCTCCGACGAGACCATCGGCAAGGCCGAATACCGCCGCGAGCTCGTGTGCGGCCAGTCGGCGCGTCTGTACTGTGCCTACGCGTATGCGGACGCGGGCGCGGGGGAGTCGACCACGGACCTCGTGTTCGCGGGCGAGAACCTGATTGCCGAAAACGGCAGCCTGCTTGCGAGGACCGACCTGTTCACCTGTGACATGGCGGTCGCCGACGTGGACCTCGACCGTCTGGGTGCCGAGCGCCGTCGCTCCACCACCTGGGCGCGCGACCCCCTCTCCAGGCGCAGCTTTCCAGCCGTGCCGTTCTCGTTTACGGGAGACGCCGGTACCGTTTGCGCCGACGCGCCGTGCGACGCCGCGGACGCCCCTGAGGCCGCCGGGGCACCTGAGTCTGCGCTCATGCGCTCCGCGCTCGAGATCGATCGCGTCTTCCCCAAAACGCCGTTCGTGCCCGCCGACCGCGGCGACCTGGCCGAGCGCTGCGAGACCATCTTCGGCCTGCAGGCGGCGGGTCTGTCCTCCCGCCTGGCGCACACGGGCACGACGCACGCGGTCATCGGCCTGTCCGGCGGGCTTGATTCCACGCTCGCCCTGCTCGTCACCGTGCGCGCCTTCGATGCGCTCGGGCTCGAGCGCACGGGCATCACGGCGGTCTCGATGCCGGGGTTCGGCACCACGCACCGCACGAAGGGCAACGCTGAGAGCCTCGCGACCTCGCTCGGCGTCACCTTCCGCGAGATCTCGATCCACGATGCGGTGGGGCAGCACTTCGCCGACATCGGGCACGACCCGAGCGTGACCGACGTCACCTACGAGAACAGCCAGGCGCGCGAGCGCACGCAGATCCTGATGGATCTCGCCAACCAGCTCGGTGCCTTCGTGATCGGCACGGGCGACCTGTCCGAGCTCGCGCTCGGCTGGGCCACCTACAACGGCGACCACATGAGTATGTACGCGGTGAACGCGAGCGTGCCGAAGACGCTCGTGCGGCACCTCGTGCGCTACGCGGCGGGGCTCTACGGCGGCGCGATCGAGCGGACGCTGCTCGACATCCTCGACACGCCGGTGTCGCCGGAGCTTCTGCCGCCCACGGGCGACGGTCAGATCGCCCAGCGGACCGAGGACCTCGTGGGGCCCTATGAGCTGCACGACTACTTCCTGTACCACCTGTTGCGCTTCGGCTTCACGCCGGGCAAGATCTTCCGCATGGCGTGCCGCTCCTTTGCGGGCGAGTACGACGAGAAGACGATCCTTTCGTGGTTGCGCGTGTTCTACCGGCGCTTCTTCGCCCAGCAGTTCAAGCGCAGCTGCCTGCCGGACGGGCCGAAGGTCGGCTCGGTCACGCTCTCGCCGCGCGGCGACTGGCGCATGCCCTCGGACGCCTCCGCGCGCCTGTGGCTCGCCGAGATCGACGCCCTGGAGGCGTGATCTCGAGCGCGACCGGTCCGCTTCGCTGTGTGCTTGCTGATGCGCTCGGGCGTGATGGCTGCGTCCGGCGCGGAAGCGCTACACTTTTAATCCCTGTGTCTGCGAGCCGCCGTATCGGCGGAAGAGGAAGGTGTCTGCCATGCAGTTTTCCCATCGTCTCGATCGATTCGGCGACGAGGTGTTCGCCTCGCTCAATCAGCGTCGTCTGGCGCTGGAGGCGCAAGGCCGCACCATCTACAACCTGTCGGTCGGCACGCCTGACTTCGCACCGTATGACCACGTGGTGTCCGCCCTGCGCGACGCCGCGGCCGATCCCACACAGTGGAAGTACAGCCTGGGCGACCTGCCCGAGCTGAAGCAGGCCGTGTGCGACTACTACGCGCGCCGCTTCGGCGTGGAGGGCATCACCCCCGACATGGTCGCTTCCTGCAACGGCACGCAGGAGGGCGTGGGGCACCTGGGCCTCGCGCTGCTCGATGCGGGCGATACGGTGCTCGTGCCCGACCCGTGCTACCCGGTGTTCGAGGCGGGCGTAAAGATCGCCGACGGCGAGCTCGCCTACTATCCGCTTGAGGCCGAGCATAACTTCCTGCCCTATGTGGCGGGTATCGACCCTGAGGTCGCGGACCGCGCCAAGTACATGATCGTGTCGCTGCCGGCAAACCCCGTGGGAAGCGTCGGCACCCCTGAGCTCTACCGCGAGATCATCGAGTTCGCCCGTGAGCACGACCTGCTCATCGTGCACGACAACGCCTACTCCGACATCGTGTACGACGGGCCGCGCGGCGGCAGCTTCCTGTCCTATCCCGGCGCGCTCGAGGTCGGCGTGGAGTTCTTCTCGCTCTCCAAGTCCTTTAACGTCACCGGCGCGCGCATCGGTTTTCTGGTGGGCCGCGCCGACGTGGTGCAGGCCTTCGCCAAGCTGCGCAGCCAGATCGATTTCGGCATGTTCTTCCCGATCCAGCGCGCCGCCATCGCCGCGCTCACCGGTCCGCTCGACGAGGTCGAGGCGCAGCGCATGAAGTACCAGGAGCGCCGCGACGCCCTGTGCGACGGGCTGGAGTCGATCGGGTGGGAGCGCCCGAACGCGCACGGCACGATGTTCGTCTGGGCGAAGCTGCCGGGTGGCCGCACCGACTCGATGGCGTTTTGCGAGGAGCTCATGGAGCGCGCGGGCGTGATCGTGACGCCGGGCGCGAGCTTCGGCCCGTCGGGCGAGGGCTACGTGCGCATGGCGCTCGTCCTGCCGCCCGAGGGCATGCGCGCCGCCGTTGCCGCCATCCGCGAGGCGGAGCTGTAGCGCCCGCGTCCGCGAAAAGTTGAGTTCCCATATGCCGAGCGCCGGGATGTTCCGGGCGCTCGGTTTTCATATCATCAGGGCACATCCATCTGTCATCATGACATGTACGAACAAGAAGAGTACCCTAGAATCTATCCCGTGGACCGCAGGTACGGACGGAAAGGCAGGGTCGTACATGATCAGTGACATGAACGCTTCCGATTGGTGGAAGCAGGCGGTTGTCTATCAGGTATATCCGCGCAGCTTTCGCGATGCGAACGGCGATGGCATCGGCGATATCCGCGGCGTCGTGAGCAAGATCGACTATCTGGCGCAGCTGGGTGTCGATGCCATCTGGCTTTCGCCCTTCTACCCCTCCGAGCTGGCGGACGGCGGCTACGACGTCATCGACTACCGCGATGTCGATCCGCGTCTGGGTACGCTGGGCGACTTCGATGACCTCGTCGCGGCGGCGCATGCGACGGGCATCAAGGTGATCGTCGACATTGTGCCGAACCACACGTCGAACAAGCACCGCTTCTTCCAGGAGGCGCTCGCCGCCGGCCCCGGGTCGCCTGCGCGCGAGCGCTACATCTTCCGTCCCGGGCGCGGCGAGGCGGGTGAGCTGCCCCCGAACGAGTGGAAGTCCTCCTTCGGCGGCTCTGCCTGGGAGCGGGTCGACGATGGCGAATGGTACCTGCACCTGTTCGCGCCCGAGCAACCCGATCTCAACTGGAAGCACCCGGATGTCCGCGCGGAGTTCGAACGCACCCTGCGCTTCTGGGCGGACCGCGGCGTGGACGGCTTCCGCATCGACGTGGCGCATGCGCTGGCGAAGGATCTCGACAGCCTGCCGCTCGAGGAGCTCGGGCGCGGGCGGGGCGCCGATGGGCTCGATCCGCTTTGGGATCGCCCGGAGGTCCACGAGATCTACCGCTCGTGGCGCCGCGTCTTCAACGAGTACGAACCGGCGCGCTTCGCCGTGGCAGAGGCGTGGGTGGTGCCTGAGCACCAGCGCTACTATGCGTCGACCGAGGAACTCGGCCAGGTGTTCAACTTCGAGTTCGCCAAGGCCGGCTGGCGGGCTGAAGATTTCCGCCGCGCCATCGAGGAGGGGCTTGCCTGCGCGGAGCTCTCCGGCTCCACGAGCACCTGGGTGCTCTCGAACCACGACGTGCCGCGCCACCCGTCGCGCTTCGGCCTGCCGCAGGTCGCCGCGCGCGTGCATCATCAGCTGGCGAACGACTGGCTGCTGCGCGACGGCGCGACCTATGTGGAGGACCGCGCCCTCGGCGCCCGTCGCGCCCGTGCGGCCCTGCTGATGGAGATGGGCCTTCCCGGGTCGGTCTATATCTACCAGGGCGAGGAGCTCGGCCTGTTCGAGGTGGCGACGATCCCCTGGGACCGTCTTGAAGACCCGCAGGCGCGCCGCACGGCCCATGGCGATGCCGTGAAGGGACGCGACGGCTGTCGCGTGCCGCTGCCCTGGAGCGCATCCGATAAGCCGGCACCCGCCCGCTGGGACGAGACGTTTGGCGACGGCGCGACGGGGTCGTTCGGCTTCTCGGCACCGGTCGCGGGCGTGCCGCGCACCGATGCGCCTTCCGCCCCGCACCTGCCGCAGCCGCTGTGGTATGCGGATTTCGCCGCCGACGTGCAAGAGGCCGATCCGTCGTCGATGCTTTCCTTCTACCGGCGCGTGCTCGCGCTGCGCTCCGAGCTGCTCGCGCCGACGGGCGACCTGTCGCTGACCTGGATGGAGCCGGAGGCGCTGGGTGCGCAGCCCGACCAGGTGATCGCCTTCGAGCGTCCGTGTGCGGATGGCAAGACGCTCGCCTGTGTGGTGAACTTCGGTGCGACGGACGTGCCGGCGCCTGCGGGCCAGCTGCTTGTTGCCTCGGGCGACCTGGCGCCCGATGGCTCGATTCCCACCGATACGGCGGCGTGGTTCGTCTGCTAGAGCCGTTTGACGCAAAACCCCGTCTCGGACGCCGACGGGGTTCTGCCCTTCGGATCTCGGTGTCCCGGGCAGATGCCTCGCGCCGAGATCCGGTCCGCGCCCGGCGCGATGGCGCAGGGCCCCGCGTCGGGCGCCGGGCGCGGACCCGTCCGGCGTCACGACTCGATAGGTGGCAATGCTTTGTTTTGCAGGCGCGTCTGCTGCCGACGGCGCGTACGTATTCGTCACGGGGTAGCATAGGGGGCGTAAAGAGATCTGCCCGGTGGCGAAGATGGGGATGACGATGGACGACGAGCGGTTGGATGTTGGCGCGCAAACGGGGCACGGGATCCCGACGACGGCGCTGGGGACGCGGCGGGCAGGCGCCCCGAGCGCGCCTGGCGGTGTGCCCGCCGCACCCGACGGGAGCGCGTCTTCTGGCGAGGGCGGTCGCTTCGCGGAGCTTATCGGCGTCCTGACCGACCGCCTCCCGTTAAACCTGCCCGACCGCTCCCGTAAGGATGCGGATGCGCCCGCCGGCGACACGGAGCGTCCCGGGCGCTCGCGGGCGACCGGCACCTTCCTCACCTACGCGCAGACGGCCTTCGACACGTTTGCCGAGCGCCCGCTGTGCGAGCTCGACTCCATCGTCTTCTCCTGGCTGTCGTACTACCGCCTGAGCGGGAAGATGCGCGCGAGTTGGCATGCGGACGGCATGCCGCTGCATGTGATGCTGCGCGCCGAGGAGTTCGACCAGATGTTCGGCACGAGCTGGGATCCCGCGGGCAGCCGGGACCTGCTGTTCGCCGTGTGCGCGAGCCCGCGCTTCCGCGCCTCGCGCCTCGTGGCGTTCGACTTCAAGACCGACCAGGCGACCGCCGAGCAGTTCGCCGCCATGACCTTTCTGCTCCCGGGCGGCGGGGCCTACGTCGCCTTTCGCGGCACCGATTCCACGCTCGTAGGGTGGCGCGAGGACTTCAACATGGCGTCGTTGTGCCCGGTGCCGGCGCAGCGCGAGGCGCACGAGTACCTCGAGCGCGTCGCGGCGCTGGTCGACGGGCCGCTGTATGTGGGCGGACATTCCAAAGGCGGCAACCTGGCGGTGTATGCCGCCGCCAGCGTCAGCCGCGGGGTGCAGGACCGTATCGTGCGCGTGTTCTCCCACGATGGGCCGGGCTTTCCGGCCGATTTCCTGGCGAGCGCGGGCTACCGGTGTATCCGGGGCCGTGTGGAGAAGACCGTGCCGAAGTCGTCGATTATCGGCCTCATCATGGATACCGAGCGCGACTTCGACGTGGTGGAGAGCGACGGCGTGTCGGTGCTGCAGCACAACCCGTTTCTCTGGGCGGTCGAGGGCAACGCGTTTCGCCGGGCTGACGGCCTGTCCGCCTCGTCGCGCTACCTCTCCTCGACGGTCACCGCGTGGATGAACCGCTTCACGCCCGAGGAGCGCGGGACCTTCATCGATACCCTCTTCAGCGTGATCGACGTCACCGGTGCCGTGCGCATGGCCGATATCCGCGAGGACTGGCGGGAGAGCCTGCCGGCGATGCACGACGCCTACGATGCGCTCGCGCCGGAGCAGCGCGCGTTCGTGGTGGATGTGCTGCGGGCGCTCGCGCGCGTGGCGACGATTGACCGTCTGGGATCGCGCGACAATTGAGCGCAGGCACGGCCCGGCGGCGTACGCGAGCTGTCCTCGGTGGCGTCATACCGCTATACTGACCGGGCTGACACGACATCTCGCAAGGAGTTCACCGCATGAAGATTAACCACGCCATCCTGCATATCCTCGACTTCGACTCCGCCGTGAACGTCATGAGCGCGCGCGAGCTCGACATCGACACGCGCGCGGTGAGGCAGTTCCTCACCTCGCACCTGCGCCGCGCCCGCACGAGCCCTGACAACCGCCGCGCCGCGTTCGCGGACTCCAGCGCGTTTGCCGGCGAGCTCAAGGCGTTTTTGTTCGGGGACCGCGACTTCATCGATCTCTCGCAGCAGATCGCCGAGTTCATCGGCGGCGAGCTCGCGAAGTGCGAGAAGCCCGAGTCGACCGACGTGGTCGTGGCCGACTTCGAGGACGATGACGACGTGCGCTGGTTCGCCATCCTGCTCATGACGAGCCGCATGGCCTTCATGCACGAGGTCGACCGCGAGGGCGGCGAGGTGCGCAACGACATCGCGCGCCACTACGCGATCCTGCCGAATCCCTCGCAGAAGGTATCGAGCTTCGCTGTGGTGCGCGCGAGCACGATGGAGGTCATGTACCAGGACAAGAAGCGCAAGATCGCCGGTGAGGACACCATGCTCATCCCCGACGGCCTGCTGCAGTGCGTGACGGGCGTGTCGGGCAAGGAGGTCATCGACACGGTGACGCGTATCGTGGAGGAGGTCGCCGAGGAGCACGGCGCCAACACCGCGGTGGCGCTCGCCCGCGCCAAGGAGGTCGTGGCCGAGCGCGTCGAGGAGGACGAGGAGCTCGCGCCCTGGGACCTGGCCGACGAGATCTTCGAGGACGAGCCGGCCATGAAGGAGCGCTTCGAGGCGGAGATGCGCGAGGAGCGCCTGCCCGAGCGCGTGCCGGTGGAGCGCTCGAACGTGGAGCGCGCGGCGGTGCGCAACCACAAGATCCGCACCGACACGGGCATCGAGATCACGTTCCCCGCCGAGATGCTGAAGAACACCGAGTACGTGCAGTTCGTGAACGAGCCGAACGGGCTCATCTCCATCGAGCTGAAAAACATCGGCAGCATCGAGAACCGCTAGGGGAGCGCGAGGGCGACCCCTTGCTACGACAATGTCTTCGTGCAAAAGGCACACGAGGGATGGCTTCGTGTGCCTTTTGCACGAAGACATTGAGGCGCACGTCTCCTTGGGGAAGCGTGCGCCTCAAGCGTTGCAAGGGGTTGTTTGCCTGCGAGTCCCTACAGGGTGCGCAGGGCCTCCTCGAGGCCGGTCTTGCTATCGGTCTTCGCGTCGCGCTGCTTGATGACGCGTGCCGGCACGCCCGCCACGACGGCGCCGGCGGGGACGTCCTCCACGCAGACCGCGCCCGCGGCGATGACGGCGCCCGCGCCCACGTGCACGCCCTCCAGCACCACGGCGTTCGCGCCGATCATGACGTCGTCCTCGATGATGACGGGCGTGGCGCTCGCGGGCTCGATGACGCCGGCGAGCACGGTGCCGGCACCCACGTGGCAGCGTTTGCCCACCGTCGCCCGTCCGCCGAGGACGGCACCCATGTCGATCATCGTGCCCTCGCCGATGACGGCGCCGATGTTGATGATCGCGCCCATCATGATGACGGCGTTGTCGCCGATCTCGACTTGGTCGCGGACAATCGCGCCGGGCTCGATGCGGGCGTTGACGCCCTTCAGGTCGAGCAGCGGCACGGCGGAGTTGCGGCAGTCGTTCTCGATGTCCACGCATGCGATCTCGTCCGCATGGGCCTCAAGCACGCCGGCGAGCTTCGTCCAGTCGCCGAAGACGACGCGGCCCTCAGGCGTGCCGTAGACGCGTGCGGACCCCCAGTCGATCTGGGCGCCGGGGCGCTCGCGCACATAGAGCTTCACGGGGGTCTTCTTCTCAGCCGATGCGATGAACTCGATGATCTGCTGGGCGTTCATGTGTTTCCTTTCTGGGTGGATGGGCGGCCCCGCGGCGCGACGCGCTTCTTCCTGAAGGAGGCGCGTCGCCTCGTGCCGCGGGGCGCAAAGTGGGGGGATGGACTAGAACATGAGCTCGTCGAAGGTGTAGAAGCCGGCGGGCTTGCCGACGAGCTTGGTCGCCGCCGCGAGCGCGCCGTTCACGAAGATCTGGCGGCTCGTCGCGCGGTGCGTGAGCGACACCTCCTCGTCGGGGCCGAAAAACGACACGGTGTGCACGCCGGCGACCGTGCCGCCGCGCAGGGCGTGCACACCGACCTCGTGCGCGTCGCGCGCCCCGCACATGCCGGAGCGTCCGTAGACCGGATGGAGCGCATCGTCCGCGCGCGCCTCCTCCACGGCCTCGAGCAGCATCTTCGCTGTGCCGGAGGGGGCGTCTGCCTTCTGGTTGTGGTGGCACTCGACGATCTCGATGTCGAAGCCGGGCAGCTCGCGGGTCGCCTGCGCGGTCAGGTGGCGCAGCGCCGCCACACCGATGGAGTAGTTGCCGGACCACACGACCGGCGCGATGTCGCCGAGGGCGCGCAGCTCATCGAGCTGCTCGGGCGCATATCCCGTCGTGCCGCTCACGAGTGCGCAGCCGCAGCGCCTCACGTAGGACACGACCGCCGGCAGGCACGCGACGTTCGAGAAGTCGATCAGGACATCGGCCGCAGGGGCCGTCTCGGCGGCGGCGAGGTCGAACCCGACCTGAGCCGCGACCTCGAAGGCGGGCGCGCCCGCGGCGTCGACCGCGCTCTCGGCGGTGGTGCGGATGAGGGTGCCCATGCGGCCCGCACCCATGATGGCGATCCTAATCAACGAGACCAGCTCCCTTCATCGAGGCGATAAGCCCCTCGCGCGCGGCGGCGCCCATGCGGCACAGCGGCAGGCGGAAGTTCGGCTCGCAGAGCCCCATGAGGGCGCATGCCTCCTTCACGGGGATGGGGTTCACCTCGGAGAAGAGCGCCCGCACGAGCGGAAGACCGGAGAGCTGGATGCGGCGGGCGCGCTCCACATCGCCTGCCAGGTAGGCGTGGGTCATCTCGCGCACGAGGGCGGGCTGCACGTTCGCCCAGACCGAGATGACGCCGGAGGCGCCGAGGCTCATGAGCGGCACGACCATGTCGTCGTTGCCGGAGAACATCTTGAAGGTCGGGCCGATCAGATGGGCGATGTCGGTCGCATAGGAGATGGAGCCGCTCGCCTCCTTGATGCCGAGGACGTTGTCGTGGCGGCTCAGCCGCTCTACGTTCGCGACGCTGATGGAGCAGCCCGTGCGGCCGGGCACGTTGTAGAGGATGCAGGGGATGTCCACCGCATCGAGCACCGTGGCGAAGTGGCGGTAGACGCCCTCCTCGTTCGCCTTGTTGTAGTAGGGCGTGATGAGCAGCAGGCCGTCGACGCCCAGACGCTGGTAGGCAAGGCTCTTCTCGAGCATGGTGCGCGTGTCGTTCGAGCCGGACCCGGTGATAACCGGGACGCGGCCGGCCACGCGCTCGACGACGAAGGAGGCGACGGCCTCGTCCTCCTCGTGCGTCATGGTCGAGCTCTCGCCTGTGGTGCCGAGCGGCAGCAGCGCATCGGTGCCCGCGGCGAGCTGGAAGTCGATCAGGCGGCCGAGCGCGTCGAAGTCGACGCTGCCGTCTTCGTGAAACGGGGTGATGAGGGCGACGATCGAGCCCTCGAGGTTGCGGATGTCCATGTGGTTCCCTCAGGTCAGGCGATGTTCGAGCCGCGTGCGATCAGGTCGCGGCCCAGGTCGGTGATATCGAGCGTGGCGAAGTAGTCGCGCGGCGTCTCGGCGCGGCGGATGAGCTCGCAGGTGCCGTCCGCGCGCAGCAGCACCTCGGCGTGGCGCAGGCGGCCGTTGTAGTTGTAACCCATCGAATAGCCGTGCGCGCCCGTGTCATGGATCACGAGCAGGTCGCCCCGCTCGATTTCGGGCAGCGCGCGGTCGTGAGCGAACTTGTCGTTGTTCTCGCAGAGATTGCCCACAATATCGTAGGTTCGGCTCGGTTCCCACGCGCTCTTGTCGGGACCTCCCGCCTGGCCCATGACGGTGATGTGGTGGTACGCGTCGTACATGGCCGGGCGGATGAGGTCGCAGGCGTTCGCATCGACGCCGATGTACTCCTTATAGATATGCTTCTCGTGGATGGCACGCGTGACGAGACACCCATAGGGCCCCATCATGAAGCGGCCCATCTCGCAGAAGATCGCCACGTCGCCCATGCCCGCGGGCACGAGAATGTCCTCGAAGGCGCGGCGCACGCCCTCGCCGATCTGCGCGATGTCGTTTGGCTGCTGGTCGGGGCGGTAGGGGATGCCCACGCCGCCCGAGAGGTTGATGAAGCCGATGTGCACGCCCCTCTCGCGCGCCAGGTCGCGGGCGAGCTCGAACAGGATGCGGGCGAGCGCGGGGTAGTACTCGTTCGTGACGGTGTTGCTGGCCAGGAAGGCATGGATGCCGAGCATTTCCGCCCCGCGCGCCGCGAGCATGCTGAAGGCCTCGCCCAGCTGCTCACGCGTCATGCCGTACTTCGAGTCGCCTGGGTTGTCCATGATGCCGTTCGCGAGCTGGAACAGGCCGCCGGGGTTGAAGCGGCAGCTGACGGTCTTGGGGATGTGGCCCGCGACCTGCTCGAAGAACTCGATGTGCGTGATGTCGTCGAAGTTCACGATGGCGTCGAGTTCGCGGGCGAGCCGGAAGTCCTCGGCGGGCGTGTCGTTCGACGAGAACATGATGTCGTGTCCGCGCATGCCGAGGGTCTCGGCGATCATGAGCTCGGTTGCGCTCGAGCAGTCGACGCCGCAGCCGTACTCGGCGAGGATGGAGATGAGGCGGGGGTTGGGGTTCGCCTTCACGGCGAAGTATTCCTTGAAGCCGGGGTTCCAGCTGAACGCGTCGAGCACCGCCTCGACGTTGCGCCTGATACCCGCCTCATCGTAGAGATGAAACGGGGTGGGGTAGTGCTCGGCGATCTCGACGAGCTGGTCTTTCGTCACAAACGGGTGCTTGACCACGTGGTCCTCCTTGATAGCGCTCCTGCACATGCAGACAGTTCCGCGGGTATTTCCCGCGACCCCACCCGGTTCGCCGCGCCCGGCGCCCGAGTTCGGCGGGGTTGCCTCCGTGCAGGGTCTGCGCCCGCCGGCTCGTCTGCACCTCTTCGCGCCCGCTACCTCTATCGAATGGGGGAATGCTATCATGAACGCGCTTTGCCCAACAAGAGTGGACGCTGCGGCGATACATATTGGAAACGTAGGGGTGCCGGCTCGCGAAAGGGTGCACGGCGGGGCGTTTTGGTGCGGGATCCGGCGGTTCGCGCGTCTTCGGAGCCGCTTCGGAAACGAGGAGGGCCCACTTTCAGTACTTTTTCAGCGGCCTGTCGAGTAGAGCGCGTTTTCGGATTTGCGAGCGCCGACAAAATCGCAGGTAGAAGGCTCGGCCAGATGTGGGCACTTCCAGGTCTACTCGGAGGGCCGCTGAAAAAGTACTGAAAGTGGGCCCTCGAGGTTTTCCGAAGGGGTTCCGTGGTCGCTTGGGCACGATAAGATAGCCGTTTTGGCCGTCTTACGGCCGGCTGCGCTCGGTCGGTTTTATCACGCGTCGCGCGGCACTGCTTCGCGCCGCTATACTGCAAGGTACCGTTGGCGAGGAGAGGGCCATCTATGGACGTGGATATCGATACGACAGCAACCGAGCAGGATTTGGAGATGCTGGTGCGCTTCCGACGCGACCTGCACCGCATCCCCGAGCTTGATTACGACTTGCCGCAAACGAAGCGCTACGTGCGCGATGTGCTCGAGACGCTGAGCTGCCAGGTGTTCTCGCCCAGCCCGAGCTGCATCTGCGCGCTGTTCGATGCGGGCTGCGCGCGCACGATGGCGATCCGTGCCGACATGGATGCGCTGCCCATCACCGAGGCAACGGGCGTGTCGTTCGCCTCGGAGAATGAGGGCCGCATGCATGCATGCGGCCACGACGCGCACATGGCCATGGCCCTCGCGGTCGCCGTGTGGGTAGACGGGATCGTCCGCGCGCGACCGGGCGCCCTGCCGAGAAACGTCCTGTTCGTGTTCCAGCCCGCCGAGGAGACAACCGGCGGTGCGAAGCGCGTCTGCGAGTCAGGCGTGTTCAAGCGCTGTCAGGTGGAGCGGATCTTCGGCTTCCACGTGTGGCCCGACCTGCCCTGGGGCACGCTTGCCTCGCGTCCCGGTGCACTGCTCGCGCGCTCGAGTGAGACGCACATCGTCATCCACGGGCAGAGCACGCACATCGCGAAGACCTATGGGGTGTCCGATACGGACAGCCATGATGCGGCTCTCGCGGCGGCGCGCTTTCTGGTGAGCGAGCGCTGGCTCATGCGCAGGCTCTCGCAAGACGAGCCGGCGATCTGCCAGTTCGGCCAGGTCCAAGCGGGGACGGTTTGCAACGCGGTGGCCGGCGAGGCGCGCCTGGCGGGCAGCCTGCGCGTGTTCTCGGATGCGATGTTCGATCAGGCGAAGGTGGAGATCAAGACGCTTCTGGACGAGGCGTGCACGGGATGCGGCTGCACCGGCGAGGTGACGTTTGCGGAGGGCTATCCGCCCGTGACGAACGACCCGGTGCTGTATTCGCTTGCTGCCGATGTTCTGCCCGAGCTCACACTCGTCGAGGAACCGCTCCTCATTGCAGAGGACTTCGCGTTCTACCAGCGAGAGCTACCTGGCGTCTTCTTCCTGCTCGGCGTCGGTGCGCCGGCAGGACAGGTGAATGTGGGGGAGGAGGCTGCTGCGGGCGGCCTCGGGTATGCGACGTGCGCCCTGCACGGGGACACCCTCATGTTCGATGAGCGCGTGCTGCTCGAGGGCGTATCGGTCTACAAGCGGCTGGTGATGATGCCGTAGGTGTACCTTGCATCGGCCGAATAAAGGAGGGGCCACGCAAAGTGAACTGCCTTCCATTTCTTGGACATGGAAATAGAGGTCCGAGAGATGGGAGGCTTTCATGTCCATCGACCTGCGGTGCAGGCACGACCGGAGGCTCAGGGAGCTCGCCGCGGAGCTGTT
>NZ_JACJMB010000035.1 GCF_016902615.1 Collinsella tanakaei | reverse complement strand
GCGCCGGAGATCGCGGAGCTCGAGCGGCTCGTGCGGCCCGACACGAAACTCATCTGCATCAACAACGCGGCGAATCCCACCGGTGCGGTGCAGGGCGCCGAGATGCTTGCCGCCATCGCCGACATCGCGCGCTCCGTGGGCGCGTACGTGCTGAGCGATGAGGTGTACCTTCCGCGTGAGGAATATGCACACCCTTTGCCGCGCATCGTTGCCGGCATGGTCCTCAGGGACAAAAACGCCTTGAGTGGGACTTCATACCAATCTCGTAGGGTAAACCAAAGGGTCGAGACGACCATTTTGATACATGTATCCCACGGTATACGCAGGAAATAAATGTGACTGTATACATGCCAATAGGCGTTCGATCGCATGTACGCTGTGCATACGTCCCACTCGGCGCGTTTTTGTCCAGGGCACGCGGCGGGCGATAGGGAAGAAAGCCAATCACTGTCTTTGCAACGGGGTTTGCCGGCACGTGGGTAGCCGGCGAGGGTGGGCTGTCGGTATTTGCCTGTCATGGAGGCGCACCGGACGAACCCATGCCGTCTGACAGCGTCTGACGGGAGCGCCGGAAGAATCGGTGGGGGATGCCGCTGCGGTCCTGTTCGCGCGGCGCGCTCGATTATACTTGACGCGTTATGCGGTCAGGGGCGGCCCGCGCGCCGTCGGAGAGGAGCTCTACCCCCATGCGTCTGGGATTCGATAACGACAAGTACATCAGCCTGCAGGCCGAGCACATCAAGGAGCGCATCGCGCAGTTTGGCGGAAAGCTCTATCTCGAGTTCGGCGGCAAGCTATTCGACGACTACCATGCGAGCCGCGTGCTTCCCGGCTTCGAGCCCGACAGCAAGTTCCGCATGCTGAAGAGCCTGTCGGATGACGTCGAGATCGTTATCGCCATCAACGCGAACGACATCGAGAAGAACCGCGCCCGCAGCGACCTGGGCATCACCTACGACGAGGACGTCCTGCGCCTGACCGACATCTTCCGCGGCTACGGGTTCCTCGTGAGCTCGGTGGTGCTGACGCAGTACGCCGGCCAGGGCGCGGCCGATGTGTTTCGCCGTCGCCTTGAGGACTTGGGCATCACGTGCTACCTGCACTATCCCATCGAGGGCTATCCGCATGACATTGACCTCGTGGTCTCCGACGACGGCTACGGCAAGAACGACTACATCGAGACGTCGCGCCCGCTCGTGGTCGTGACCGCGCCCGGCCCCGGCTCGGGCAAGCTCGCCACGTGCCTGTCTCAGCTCTACCACGAGCACAAGCGCGGGGTCGACGCCGGCTACGCCAAGTTCGAGACGTTCCCGATCTGGAACCTGCCGCTGTCGCATCCGGTGAACATCGCCTACGAGGCGGCCACGGTCGACCTGGACGACTCCAACATCATCGATCCGTTCCATCTGGAGGCCTACGGCAAGACGACGGTGAACTACAACCGCGACGTCGAGGCGTTCCCGGTGGTGAAGTCCCTTATGGAGAAGATCATGGGGGAGAGCCCTTACCAGAGTCCGACCGACATGGGGGTGAACATGGCGGGCTACGCCATCGTGGACGACGAGGCGTGCCGCGAGGCCGCCAAGATGGAAATTGTGCGCCGCTACTTCGCCGCGGCCGAGCAGGTCAAACGCTCCGGCGTCGGCGCGGAGCAGGTGGACCGTCTGCGCAGCATCATGAAGAAGGCGGGCGTCACGAAGGACTACTCGCCTGCGCGCTCGGCGGCGCTGCTCAAGGAGGAGACGACCGGGTCTCCCGCCGGCGCCATGATCCTGCCGGACGGCTCGGTCGTGACCGGCAAGACCTCCACGCGTCTGGGCGCGGCGAGCTCGCTGCTCATGAACGCGCTCAAGGCGGTGACCGGCGTGGACATGGAGCTCGAGGTCATCAGCGACGACGCCATCGAGCCGATCCAGCGCCTGAAGACGCATCGTCTGGGCAGCCAGAACCCGCGCCTGCACCCGGACGAGACCCTCATCGCGCTGTCCATCACCTCCGCGACAAGCGAGGTCGCGGCGCGTGTGCTCGAGGGCCTGAAGAAGCTGCAGGGCTGCGACGCGTTCTTCTCGGTCATCATCTCGAGCTCCGACGAGGATCTGCTGCGCCGCCTGGGCATCAACGTGTGCTGCGAACCCAAGTACGAGCGCTCGGGGATGTATCACAAGTAAGGGGCGCACAACCATACGTGCGCATGAATGGGTGCCGGGAGCCAACGGGCTTCCGGCGCCTTTTTCGTCGGATCGGTTTGGATGGGCGCGGCGGGCGCGGCGGACCGATGGCGCTCGTCCTGCCCCTACAGGCAGAACCCGGGCAGAACCCCTGACGTCTCGGTGCAGGCGGTCGCGAAGTGGAACGGGTCGCCGTTCGGCCCCACGCGGTTGAAGGTTACGACGCCGTCGGACATCGAGACGTCCGGGCTTGCGCTGCGCAGCCACCAGTAGTCCTGGTCCGATTCCAGGTTGCGGATCAGGCACGAGGCGGCCGATTGCGGCATGACGTGCTGCTGCTCGAAATAGGCGTATTGGCTGCCCTCGGCGTTCAGGATATCCGCCAGGAAGCGGTAGCCCTCGTTGAAGGTCAGGCGCGCACGCTGACCGGCGAGCTCGCAGTAGCTGAACAGCCAGACCGTCTCCTCGGTGGGCGTGACGCACGCGGGGTCCTTCGTGCCGCCGACGTTGTTCGTGTTCTTGGTCACCGGGACGATGAGCTCGGCAAGGTCGGTGGGCAGCTTGTCCATGAAGTTGCTGTTGAGGTAGGCGCGCATATCGCACGCCTCCCATCCACCGTCCGTATACGGCTCGTCGTTCATGGGCTTCGAGATCGCGATTTCGCTGAACATAAACGTGAGGCCGGCGTAACCGGATCCGTCGGCGAGCTCGTCGTGGTTGATGTCGACGAGCTGCACCTGGAGGGGGATGCCGTTGAATTCGATATCCTTTCGCGCGTTGCCGTCGATGTTGCCGTGGGCGTCAACAAGGCCGTAGCGGTTCGCGATAGCGATGGCGTCGGCGCTGTTCTCGGCGGCGGAGATCTCCGCGGAGATGTCGCTCAGCTCCTGCCATGTGTAGCTGCCGAGGGTACGCGGGGCGAGAAGGCCGAATCCCTTGGTGTACACGGCCGCCCCGCCCGCAGCGACAAGGCCGGCGCCGCACAGGGCGCCCGCGAGGAAGCTGCGGCGCGAGATGAGTCTGGCCGGGGCGGTGGCAGGCACTGCCTGTCCTGCGTCCTTGTTGGGCGTATCGCCAGGAGTGCCCGTCGATGCGGGTGCGGTGGAGGCTCGGGGAGTAGCGGTGTCGCTTGCCTTCGTCGTATCGGCCTCGCGCCCGTATTCGGCAAGCCAGCTGTCCAGGCGCGCGGCGAGATCTTCAGCGTCGATACGGTCGGCCTGATCGCGGGCGAGACCGGCCATGATCGCATCGGTCAGTCCCGTGTCGGCGGCGCTGCGCGGTACGAGCGGCAGGGGATCGTTATCCATCTTCACCCGGTAGGACGAGGCGGCAAACGATATGCCGCGCCCGTACGGGGGCGTCTGCGCGTAGAGCTCGTACAGGATGCTGCAGAGGGCGTAGACGTCGATGGCCGACGACGAGCGCAGGCCGACAAGCGTGGGGTCGTCGCTCGTGAGCATCTCGGGCGGCGCGTAGTCGGGCGTGCCGGCGCGCCAGATGTTGGCCATCATGGTGAGTGACGAGTCGACGGCGACGGCGGTGGCGCTGCCCATGTCGACAAGGCAGATGTCGTACGTGTCCGTTTTCACCTGCTCCTCCAGCGGGGTGCGGTCGCAGCGCACCATGATGTTTTTGGGGGAGAGGTCGCGGTGAACGAAGCTTTCATCCAGCGATTTGGCCGCGATGATGGGCGACAGCACCGCGCGCCCGATGCCGGCGATGGCGCGCGCGTCGATGCGCCCGTAGATGTCGGCGGGGAGCTGCGGGGTGACCTCGTTGAGCGTGAAGCCCTCGATCCACTCCATGAGGATGGCGGGGACGTCGTCGATCATGCCGTAGCCGTAGAGCCTGGGGAAGCCCGCGAGGTGCGACACGACGGCCTGCGCGCGGTATTCCTCCAGAAACGTGCGGACGCGCACAGGCAGCACGCGGGCGCGCCCCTCCTCCTCTATGTCGTCGGTCTTGAGGACCTTCAGGGCGAACACGGCGCACTCGGTGTTGCTCACGCGGTAGACGGTGCTCGAGGCGCCGCGCCGCGGGGCGTACTGGGCATCGACGAGCAGCGTCATATAGCGACGGCGGGTGGCGTCCTCGTCATCGGGGGAGACGGCGAAGGCAGCGTCGAAAGAGGTGAACTCGATGAGCTGTCGTGGTTGGAGGGAGTGAGATGCCATGGGGAGGTTCGCCTTTTCATACGTACGGTGATCGAGGTCGTTGAGCCGATTGTAGGGCGTCAGGCGGCGCCCGCGTTGTGCAACGTCGGGCGGCATGGGGAGCGCGGGCTAGACGCTCAGCTTCATGACGAGGAAGCGCGTCGTGGCGCCGAGGCACAGGATGTCGCTGTTGCGCAGCTCGAAGGGCTGGGACGCCTCCGTACCGTCGCCCGCGCTGATGATGTTGACGCTCTTGTCGGCGCCCGAGATGACGCGCGTGCCGTTCGTCGAGCCGAGGTCGGCGACGAACCAGCGGCCGTGCTCACGCCAGATGCGCGCGTGCTGGCGCGAGACGTCGACATCCACGTCGGCGATGGACGCGTCGCTGTCGGGAAGGCAGCCGATGACGGTGCCCTCCGGGGCGACGGACAGCTCGTGGATCGGCAGGCGGAAGGCGCCACCGACCAGGCGCACCAGACCCAGACGGCTTTCTGCGGGGTCCGCCTCGCGCAGGTTGTGCGCGTTGTCCGGGGCGACGAGCGTGTCGAGCGAGGCGTTGAGCTCGGTTGCCGCGAACCTGTCGATCATCTCGACGGCGCAGCGCGGGTTTGCCAGGCATCCGGTGACGATGAACAGCATGATGAGCAGCAGCGCGCGGTCGCTCTCGAGTTCGAGATGGAGCGACATGATGCGCCGGACGGCATTGGTGTAGGGCATGGGGTCGATGCCGGCATCCGCGAGCGCATCGTGCATACAGGTCGCCGCGGCGCCGCGATAGTGTGCGATGACCTCGGAGCAACCGGTCTGGCGCCCACCCCGCGCAGCGATGAGCTTCGCGGCGATCTGCTTGGCGCTGACCGTGAAGTCGGCGAAGAACTCGGGATGGAGCGCGTGGGGATTCGCGTGGACGATTTCGCGCGACAGGAAGGTGCGGTCGGCGATGCGCTCCGTCATTGATTTGCCGCCGATGCTGATGTTCGCGTCGAGCAGTATCTGGGCGGTATCGCGGTGCGCCATCCCGCCGAACCGACGAAAGTCGGTATACATGACCGAACTTGGTGTTTCCGCCGCCAAAACCCGACCCCCTTGATTGTTGATATATCTATAACAACATAGCATGAACGGTATGGGTCGGCAAACGATACGAGATGACTGACACCATGTGCGACCTGCGGTTTTACCATCTTCACCCGAAGCGGCACAAGAATGAGACACACCTTGTTTTGCCAAGAGGGCCGAAGTCTTGGGCGGGTGGGGCGCTCTGTTTCGGGTCATTGACCCTTGCAGCTTTGCAATGAGCGGCAAGACGGGCCGCGTGCGGTGCGCTGCCCGCGTTCGCGGTAAATTGTTTCGAGAATAAGACGATGTGCTCGGCTCGGGAGAGGACGCGCGGCGAAGTGCTACGATAGAGTCCCGTAAGGACTGCAGGCTCCAAGCGGGAAAGCGTAGGTACAAACGAATGGCCAAGCATATTTTCGTCACCGGTGGCGTTGTCTCATCCCTGGGTAAAGGCATCACCGCGGCATCTCTCGGTCGTCTTCTCAAGTCGCGCGGTTACAAGGTGACCATGCAGAAGGCCGACCCGTACCTCAACGTGGACCCGGGCACCATGAGCCCGTTCCAGCACGGCGAGGTGTTCGTGACCGAGGACGGCTACGAGAGCGACCTCGACCTCGGCCACTACGAGCGCTTCATCGACGAGAACCTCACCCGCAACTCCAACTTCACGACGGGCGCCATCTACCGCAGCCTCATCCAGCGCGAGCGCCGCGGCGATTTTTTGGGCGGCACGGTGCAGGTCATCCCGCACGTCACGAACGCCATCAAGGACAAGTTCCGCCGCATCGAGGAGCAGACGGGCGCCGACGTGGTCATCACCGAGCTCGGCGGCACCATCGGCGACATCGAGAGCCAGCCGTTCGTCGAGGCCATTCGCCAGTACCGCAAGGACGCCGGCCCTGAGAACGTCTGCTATATCCACGTGAGCCTCGTGCCCTACATCGCCGCCGCCCATGAGGTGAAGACGAAGCCGACGCAGCACTCCGTGAAGGAGCTCCGCAGCTTCGGCATCCAGCCCGACATCATCGTTTTGCGCAGCGACCACGAGATCGATGACGCCATCCGTGCGAAGATCGCGAACTTCACCGACGTCGACGTGGACTGCGTGTTCACGAACGAGGACTGCGCCTCTATCTACGACGTGCCGCGTCTGCTCGCCGAGCAGGACTTCGACCTGCGCGTCTGCGAGCGCCTGGGTCTCGACCCGCGCGAGCGCCACATGGAGGACTGGTACTCCTTCCTGGACAAGCAGGATCACGCGAACCGCCACACGGACCGCGTGAAGGTCGCCGTGGTGGGCAAGTACACGCAGCTGCCCGATGCCTACCTGTCGGTCATCGAGGCCCTGCACCATGCGGGCATCTACTTCGATCGCCACGTAGACGTCCAGCTTGTCGATGGCGAGAGCCTCGAGGACGCGAACGTCGACGAGGTGCTGGGCGACGCCTCGGGCATCCTCGTGCCCGGCGGCTTCGGCAAGCGCGCCTTCGACGGCAAGATCTGCGCGGCGCGCTACGCCCGCGAGCACAAGGTGCCCTACCTTGGAATCTGCCTGGGTATGCAGGTCGCGGTCTGCGAGTTCGCCCGCGATGTTGCCGGGCTTGCCGGCGCGAGCTCCTCTGAGTTCGACCCGGACGGCCCCCATTCGGTCATCGACCTCATGGACTCGCAGGAGGACGTGACCGAGAAGGGCGGCACGATGCGTCTGGGCGCCTACCCCTGCAAGCTCGCCGCGGGTACGCTCGCGCGCGAGGCGTACAGCGAGGAGCTCGTATACGAGCGCCATCGCCATCGCTTTGAGTTCAACAACGCCTATCGCGACGAGCTCGAGGGCGCGGGCCTCGTCATCTCGGGCGTGAGTCCCGACGAGAGCCTCGTCGAGATGATCGAGCTGCCGCGCGACATCCACCCGTGGTTCGTGGCCACGCAGGCCCATCCCGAGTTCAAGAGCCGCCCCACGAAGCCGCAGCCGCTGTTCCGCGAGTTCGTGCGCGCCTCCATCGCGCAGCATGAGGGGACGCAGCGCGACGAGGTGAACCCCATTAACCCGGTCGACTGCTAAACATGGGCGCGAAAGAGCCTGCGGGGGCGCATCAGTTTCCCGCAGGCGCCCTCGGGCGCGCGTGCAGGGAGTACCTGAATCATCTCGCGGTCGAGCGCGGGCTGGCGGAGAACACGCTTGCGGCGTATCGGCGCGACCTCGAGGCCTATGCGGGCTTTCTCGCCGAGCGGGGTGTCACCGAGCCCGATGCGGTCACGCGCGTCGATGTGGAGGACTTCATCGCTGACCGCCGCGAGGCGGGGTATGCCTCCTCATCGATCAACCGATCGCTGTCGGCGGTGAAGGGGCTCCACCGTTTTCTCGTCCGCGAGGGGGAGACGACGGCCCATCCGAGCGCTGCGGTCCGCTTCAGCCGGCATGAGGAGCGGCTGCCCGACTGCCTCGATATCGAGCAGGTGGGAGCCTTGCTCGACCAGCCGTTTCCGGCAACGGATGCCGGCGTGCGCGACCGTGCCATGCTGGAGGTGCTCTATGGGTGCGGTCTGCGTGCGAGCGAGCTCGTGGGCCTCGACGGGGGAGACCTCTATCTGGATGACGGCTACCTGCGCATCTTCGGCAAGGGTTCCAAGGAGCGCCTTGTGCCCATCACGGGCACGGCGCTTGAGGCCCTGCGCGCCTACCTTTCCCATGCGCGCGATGCCTTGGCGGTACACGCGCGCGCGGGTCGCAGCCCCGCGGTCTTCCTGAACGCGCGCGGCACGAGGATCAGCCGCCAGTCGGTCCATGCGATCGTCGAGCGCTACGGCCGCCTCGTCGGCATCGAGGGGCTGCACCCCCATACCCTGCGTCATTCGTTCGCCACGCACATGCTCGCCGGCGGCGCCGACCTGCGCGTGCTGCAGGAGATCTTGGGCCATACGAGTGTTGCCACAACGCAGATCTACACCCATATCGACCGCACGCAGCTGCGCGAGGTCTATCTGGCTGCGCACCCGCGCGCGTGAGGGATTGCATCGCAGGGTGCAACGCCGGCGTCTGGTCGCGTTCCCACGTGGGAGAGAGCGGGGCGCTGAGTGGCCAAACGCGTGCTGTTGTGACTGCGCATCGTGCGGGGTGCCTTTTGGTGCGCCCTGCCTTGACGATACGGACGTTCTCCAAACGCCCGGGGTCCCCGCGGGCCGATCTGCATTCGGCGAGCGGGGACCCCGGCCGTATTTGTTAAAGGGGACCGAAGGCTGTTTTGGCCGAACGCATCCTTCTGCGCATACTGCGCGGCCAAAACGTAATAAAATCGGCCTGGCAAATCTGTCTGAGCAGAAGCACATTATATAAAAGATTGCTAGGGGTACGATTTTTCGGTGCCGATCGCCCATAGGCGCCATGCCCCGACATGTTCCCAGTTGAATCCTGCGGAAACGCTGGGGGTCTCCGTGCGATGGGGAAATCGCACCCGAAAATCGTACCCCGGACAATATCTTATATGTATTCATGGGTTTTCTCCCAGAGTGAGAAGACGACCCCGGCCGCCGCGCTCACGCCTGCGCCTCACGGGCTCCCACTGGGCGCCCCACTTCGTCCCACCGTGCCTCCCACAGGGTCCCACCGGGAGGTCCGCATGGTGTTTTCGACCCCATCCAACCCAATATGTAGCGTTGCCCCGGCGCGTTGGTCGACAGCGCCGCAACAAAACCCCAGCTCAGGGCTCTCCCATTTTCTCCCACCGCATCTACCTGCGAGTTCTTTATTCCGACACAAATCAAAAGAGTCAATCAAAATCGGTTCAACCTCAGCTTGAAGGTTAGCCTTTGCTGCTGCGAGACCGACAAGTGGTGGAAATGAGGCGTCTGAGCACTACATCTTGTGACCGCCTCCGACCGCGCACCCGGCTGCCATCTGAACGCTGGTGGGTGCATCGGAACCGGTGGGGGAGAAAATGGGAAAAAATGTTGCGAAAGGGAGCTTTGGGCCATTAAGATAAAAGCCGTCGACACGCGGGGTGGCTCCCCGCACACAAGGCCCACCGAGTAGCCGAGAGGAGGGGCACGCAGTGATACTGACCGGATCATTCGAGCGCAATCTCGATGCGAAAGGTCGCCTGTCCCTGCCTGCTGCCCTTCGCGACGACCTCGGTAGCCGCGTGCGCGTGCTGCCCGCTCCCGATGTCGAGGCCGTGTACGTGTTCCCTGAGGACCAGTACGAGGCATGGGTCATGAGCCTGTTCGAGAAGCAGGAGCGTGGCTTCGACCGTCGCAACCCGAAGGATCAGAAGCTCATGCGCCTGCTGAACGCGATGGCGACGCCGGCGGAGATCGACTCCGCCAACCGCATCGCGCTGCCCGAGAGCTTCCGCACCAAGAAGCACCTCGAGCGCGAGGTGACGGTCGTCGGCAATACCGACCATCTGGAGATCTGGGATCGTGAGACCTGGAACGAGATGCAGGCTGATGCCGAGGACGAGCTTATGGACCTGTTCTTCAGTTAAGGGGTGAACATGGCGGACACGCAGACGGCAGCGGGCACTTTGAAACTTGAATTCCGACACGAACCTGTCATGCTCGCTGAAGTGCTTGAGCAGCTCGAGCTGAGCGAAGGTTCCGTCGTGTGCGATTGCACCCTCGGCGGCGCTGGCCATTCGATAGCGATGGCCGCGCAGGTGGGGGAGACGGGCCTTCTGATCGGCATCGACCAGGATGACATGGCCCTTGCGGCAGCGCATGAGCGCCTGGACCTTGAGGCTCTCGGCACGCCGCGCAAGCTCCTCAAGGGCAACTTCGGAGACCTCGATGAGCTTCTGTGCTCAGCGCAGGTTCCCGGGGTGGACGGCTTCCTGTTCGATCTGGGCGTCTCGAGCCCGCAGCTCGATATCCCTGGACGGGGCTTCTCGTATCACGAGGACGCCCCCCTTGATATGCGGATGGATCCGGGTAACAACACCCTAAACGCAGCTGAGGTCGTAAACACCTATAACGAAGCAGACCTCGCCCGGATTCTACGCGTCTACGGGGAGGAGCGCTACGCGCGCGAGATCGCACGCCAGATCGTGCGGCGTCGCGCGACCGAGCCGCTCCGCACGACGGGAGACCTCGTGGAGGCCATCAAGGCGGGAATACCCGCCGCGGCGCGCCGCCATGGAGGGCATCCCGCCCGCAAGAGCTTCCAGGCCATCCGCATCGAGGTCAACCACGAGCTCGATGTGCTGGAGCGGGGACTTGAGGCGGCAGTCCGCTGGTTGAACCCGGGAGGGCGCATCTGCGTCATCTCCTACCATTCGCTCGAGGACCGTATCGTGAAGCACCTCTTCAACGAGCAGAGCCAGGGCTGCATATGCCCGCCGGACATCCCGGTATGCGTATGCGGACACGTGCCGGCACTCAAGGTCATCACCCGCAAACCGCTGGTTGCGTCAGCCGACGAGGTGAAGCGCAACCCCCGGGCCCGATCTGCCAAGATCCGCGTCGCCGAGAGGCTGTGAGCCTTTCTGAGCGCGTAGATTTTGACCTGTCGTCCCGAAGCGGCACCACAAACGCACTTTATACGCACCACCACCACAACACGAGGGGACGGGTCTCATATCATGGGTTATCGTCAATCAAACGCAGCAGTCGCCTATGATATGCAGCCCGCCGCAGTCCCCGCCGGATACGGCCAGCGCTCGCCGCGCGTTGACAGGCGCGCGGAGCTCCACGTCGTATCCGGTGAGGGCAGGCAGGCGGACCAGGGCGTGAGCCCCGCGTTCGTCGCCGTCATGAAGACGTTCTGCGTGCTGATCGCGCTCTTCTGCGCCGTGGGCTTCATCCGCGTCGCCATCAGCGGAGCGACCGCTCAGGCGCTGAACGCGAGCGCCGAGCTCACCGAGACCCTCGACGAGGGCCGCGATACGAGCTCGAGCCTCGAGGTCATGCATTCCGTCTACAGCTCGCCCACGCGCGTGCGCGACCTCGCGTCCGCGTCTCTCGGCCTCGTCGATGCCGAGAACACGGTGACCATCGATCTTTCCGAGCAGGGCAGCACTACCGCTACCGCGGAGGGTGCGTCCGAGCAGACCGAATAGGACGAATCGCCCATCATGCCTGACGATCGTTACACGAACCGGCCCGGCGACACCGGGCGCCCCATGCGCCCCCGCGAGGGGGCGTCCCGCTATTCAGGGGATAGGAGAGGCCGCCCACGCACTCCCGACCTGCTGCATGCCGACACCTCGCGTGAACCCGTATCGCGACGCACCGTCGTGAAGGGCTTTCTCGGCTTGGGGCTTGTCGGCTGCGTGTGGGGACTCGCCGGCCACCAGATCTTCTACGGCGGCATCAACGAGGACCGCCACGAGAACCGCATCACCGCGAACTCGACGCTCTACGCCAAGCGCGGCGCGTTCTACGACCGCAACGGCAACGTGCTCGCCGCGAGCGAGGAGTGCTACAACATCGCGTTGAACACGACGATCATCTCCAACAAGAAGAAGGTCATCTCCGCGCTCGTGAAGCACCTGGGCATGTCCGAGGCGGACGCGAAGGCTGCCGTGAACGAGGACTCCACGTGGACCTACGTGGCCCGCAAGGTGTCCACCGATGTCGCCGAGGAGCTTCTGGCCGAAGGTCTCGCCGGTATCGAACCCGAGCAGACCACTCAGCGCGTCTACCCCTACGGGACCCTTGCCTCGCAGGTCATCGGTGTCGTCGATACGGACAACAACGGCCTGACCGGCCTCGAGCTCTACTACGATGAGGACCTGCAGGGCGAAAACGGCTGGGTCCACCGCGAGCGCGCGGCCGACAACTCCTATATCGCCGGCGGCGAGTACGACCGCCAGGATCCCATCGACGGCGACGACCTCGTGCTCACGATCGACGTGAACATCCAGCGTGCCGCCGAGGAGGCGCTCGCCGAGGCCGTGGAGAACGCCGGCGCCCATTACGGGTCGGTCATCGTCACGGATCCGCGCAACGGCGAGATCCTCGCGGCGTGCTCGTATCCCACCTACGACCCGGCGAACCTGTCCGAGGCGCGCACGGAGGACATGAACCTGCGCGTCGTGACCGATGCCTACGAGCCCGGCAGCGTGTTCAAGGCGCTGGTGTGCGGCGCGGCGATCGATCTGGGCCTCGTGGACACCGAGACGACGTTTTCCGTTCCGCCCGTGGTGCTCGCGGGCGATGACGAGGTGACCGACGTCGATTCGCGCGACTACGAGATGACGATGACGGTGCGTGAGATCATGCGCCGCTCGTCCAACACCGGCATGATTCTCGTGGGCGAGAAGATCGGCGCCGACTCGTTCGCCGAGTACCTCGACCGCTACGGCATCGGGCACGAGTCGGGCGTGGACTTTCCGGGCGAGAACACCGGTATCGTGCGCGCTCGCGACGAGTACGACGGCGCGAGCGTGGCCGCCATGTCGTTCGGTCAGGCCATCGCGGTCTCGCCGATCGAGATCACGCGCGCCATCTCCGCCATCTCGAACAAGGGCGTCATGACCACGCCGCATTTCCTCATGGCTCGACGTGGCGAGGAGATCGACTGGACGGGCGGTGATACGCGCGCCATCTCCGAGGAGACGGCGTCCAAGGTGGCCGACATGATGCTCACGGTCGTGGACGAGGGCACCGGAGAGGCCGGCCAGGTGCCCGGCTACGAGGTGTCGGGCAAGACCGGTACCGCACAGCGCGCGAGCGAGAGCGGCGGCTACCTGGAAGGCAGCTACATGGCGTCGTTCATGGGCTTCGCGCCGACGAAGGACCCGCAGGTCCAGGTGTATGTGACGCTCGATGGGACAGGGTACACCTCCATCGCGGCGGCGCCCGCCTTCGCCGAGATCATGTCCGCGGCCCTCGATACGCTCGGGGTGAAGCCCACGCGCTAGGCCCGCTCGGCGGATGGGAGCGGGCCATGTTCACATGCCCTGCACGAACGGCTGCGGTATCCGCGCTACAATTATCGGCTGCATAATCCGGCTCAATTGAGGAGCGACGCATGATAGAGATCCCAGTCAGGTACCTCGAGGGCATCACCGGGGCCCGACCCTGGACAGGCAATGCAGACCGCGTGTGCAAAGGGGTCGTCATCGACTCCCGCGCTGTTGAGACCGATTCCATCTTCGTGGCGTTTTCCGGTGAGCGCGTCGACGGCAACGATTTCGCGCCCGCGGCCATCGAGGCCGGCGCCGCCTGCGTCGTGCTGACGCGCGAGCCGTCCCGCGAGCTCATCCGCACGGCCGATGCCCACGAGTGCGCCGTGTTCACCTGCGAGGACCCGACGGAGTTCTTGCTGCTGCTCGCGCAGGGCTACCGCGCCCGCATGCACTGCACCGTGATCGGCGTCACGGGTTCTATCGGCAAGACCACGACGAAGGACACGCTGGCCGCGCTGCTTTCGACCCGCTACCGCGTCCACGTGACGCGCGGCAACTACAACAACCTCATCGGCATGCCGCTGACGATCCTGTCCGCCCCGCGCGACACCGAGGTCATGGTGCTCGAGATGGGTATGGACGGCTTCGGTCAGATCGAGCGGCTCTCGCGCTGCGCGCAGCCGACCTATGCCGTCATCACGAAGATCGGCACCTCCCACATCGGCCTTCTGGGCAGCCGCGAGAACATCGCGTGCGCCAAGGCCGAGATCCTCGTCGGCATGCCGCCGTCGTCCGAGAACTTCGAGGGCCATCATGCGGCGCTCGTGCTGAACGGCGAGGACGACTTCACACCGTTCATCATCGAGAACTTCGCGAAGCCCGCCGGCATCGACGTCATCCTGTGCGGCACCTCCGACGATGACGACGTGAGTGCGCGCAATATCGAGGTGGGCGAAGACGGCTGCCCCGTCTTCGACATCACGTTCGAGGACGGCGCGCAGTTCAAGACCCGACTGGCCGTCACCGGCGCCCAGTCGGTCGTGAACGCCCTGTACGCGGCCGCCATCGCCCGCCGCCTCGGCATCGCGCAGTACACGATCCACGAGGTGTTCGGCGCGCTCGAGATCACCGGCCGCCGCACCGAGGTCCGCCGTGCCGCCTGCGGCGCGCGCGTCATCGACGACTCCTACAACGCCGCACCCGAGTCCATGGCCGCCGCCCTGAATCTGCTCGCGGAGCTTCCCTGCGCAGGCGATCGCATCGCGGTGCTCGGCGAGATGGGCGAGCTGGGCGAGGAGGGCGCGCGCCTGCATGAGCTCACCGGTGCCTACGCCGCGGCCAAGCGCCCCGACGTGCTCGTGTGCGTCGGCGGCGACAACGCCCGCCACATGGCGGACGCCGCGCGCCTCATGGGCATGGCCGACGACGCGGTGCGCGTCGTTCCCACGACGGAGGCCGCCATCGCGCGCCTCGCGCACGCCATCGCGCCCGAGGACCTCGTACTCGTCAAGGGTTCCCGCTTCGTGGGGCTCGACCGCTTCGTGGAAGAGGTGTGCTAGCAGATGTTCGGCAACCCGCTGTACCCCACCTACCAGACGTTTCTGGCCCTGGGCATCGCCGCTATCATCGCCGCGGTGCTCATGCCGCTGTGGATCCGCATACTTCGCTTCGAGGGCATCGGCCAGCAGGTGCGCGCCGACGGCCCCCAGCGCCACCTCGTGAAGCAGGGCACGCCCACCATGGGCGGCGTCATCATCTTGATCTCGGTCGTTCTGACCTGCATCCTCATGGCACGCCCTTCGCTCGAGCTCATCGCGGTGATCGGCGCGACGGTCGCCACCGGCGCGCTCGGCCTGCTCGACGACGCGACGAGCGTCGCCCACGGCCGCTCGCTCGGGCTTACGCCCCACGCCAAGATGATCGGCCTCACGCTCATCTGCTTCGCCTTCTGCTTCGTCGCCGTGAACTTCTGCGGCGTGCTGCCCGAGGTCCGCTTCCCGGGCGGTCTCACCATCGACCTGTCGGTGCTCATGACGGCCTTCGAGATCGGGGATCGCGCCTACTACATCCCCTGGCTGTACATGATCTTCACGTGGCTGCTCATCGCCGGCTTCTCCAACGCGGTGAACCTCACCGACGGCCTGGACGGACTGGCCGGCGGCACGTCGATGATCGCCATGCTCATCATGGCGGCCATCGCGTTTCTCCACGGCGACCCGAACCTCTCCATCTTCAGCGCCTCCTGCGCCGGCGCCTGCATCGGCTTTCTGTGGTTCAACTGCTACCCGGCGTCCATCTTCATGGGCGATACCGGCTCGCTTGCGCTCGGTGCGGCGTTCGCCTGCATGGGCATCGTGACGAACACCGAGATCTCCTCGCTCATCATCGGCGGCCTGTTCATCGTGGAGACCCTCTCTGTCATGATCCAGGTGGTGAGCTTCAAGCTCACCGGCAAGCGCGTCTTCCTCATGGCGCCGATCCACCATCACTTCGAGAAGCTCGGCTGGGCCGAGACGAAGGTCGTGATCCGATTCTGGATCGTGGCCGCCGCCTTCGGCGCGCTGGGCTTCGCCATCTTCTTCCAGTTGGGATAGTGATCCTCAATGCCTCTCCCGAACACGTTCACCCTGCTCGTTCTCGGTCAGGGGTCGACTGGCCTCGACGTCGTCGCCTGGGCGCTTGAGCATACCGAGCGCGTCTTATCCGTCACCGTCTACGGCGGCGGCTCCTCCGAGCCGACCGAGGCGACGCGCGCGCTCGAGGAGCGCGGCGTGCGCTTCGAGTACGGCACCGAGAAGGTCGAGGGCGCCTTCGACATCTGCGTGGCGAGCCCCGGCATCTCCGAGTTCTCCGACTTCTTCGCCGCGGGCGCCGCGCATGCGAGCGAGATCATGGGTGAGCCCGAGTTCGCCTGGCGGCTGTCGTCCGCCTCGTGGTGCGCTATCACGGGCACGAACGGCAAGACGACCACGACCACGCTCGTGCACCATGTGCTCGATGTCGCCGGCATCCCGAACGCAGCGGTGGGCAACATCGGCACGCCGACCATCGATGCGGTGGACACGTGCAGGGCGGGTTCGTGGATGGTCGCCGAGCTGTCGAGCTACCAGATCGCCACGACCGCCGAGCTCCATCCGCGCGTGGCGATACTTCTGAACATCACGCCCGACCACCTGGCGTGGCACCGCACGCACGAGAACTACGCGAAGGCCAAGATCAAGCTGTTCCAGAACATGGACGAGCGCGACCTCGCGATCGTGGACGTGGAGGACGAGGGCGTCATGGCATATGCCGACGACATCTTCACGTCCGGCCGCCGCGTGCTCTCGCTCGGCCTTGCTGACGCCGCGGGGGCCGACGCTGCATTCGTGCGCGACGGGATGCTTGTCGTGCGCCTGGCGGGGGAGGAGACCGAGCTCGTGGCCGCGCGCGATCTGGCCCTCGCCGGGTCGCATAACATCACAAACGCGCTTGCTGCGGCGGCGGCGAGCCTTTTTATCGGTGCCACGCCCGCACAGGTCCGTTCTGCCCTCACGAGCTTTATGCCGCTCGAGCACCGCGTGGAGCCCGCCGGCGAGATCGATGGGGTGCGCTACTACAACGATTCGAAGGCGACGAACACCGACGCCGTCGAGAAGGCGCTCACGGCGTTTCCCGACGACGACGTGATCTTGCTGCTCGGCGGTCACGACAAGGGGACGCCGCTCGAGGATTTCGCCGCGTTCGTGTGCGAGCACGTGCGCGCCGTCGTGTGCTTCGGCGAGGCGCGCGAGCGGTTCCGCCACGCCATCGAGGATGCCGACCGCAACCAGGACGTGGATATCGCCGAGGCGGACGACATGTGCGACGCGGTCGACGTCGCGCGCTCGCTTGCCGCCCGCGGCGACGTCGTGCTGCTCTCTCCCGCCTGCTCGTCGTTCGACGAGTTCTCGGGCTTCGAGGAGCGCGGCTGCCGATTCAAGGAGTATGTGGAGGAGCTGCGCCTGGCCGGTGAGGCCGACGCGCTCGATCGAGCCTAGAGACGGGGAGCCATATGGACCGATTTGGGGCCGAGGGACGCGCTCGCACAGCTGAGCGGCCCGGGCGCACGCGCGCATCTGCATCGCGTGCGCGGGGAGGCGAGAAGCTCATCGCGGGCATCCCCGCGCGCATCATGCGGCCGCGCATCATGTTTGCGTGCTGCCTGGTGGCTCTTGTGATCTTCGGCCTCGTGATGGTGTATTCGGCCTCGTCGTTCGTCGCCCTCAAGGAGGAGGGCGACGCTGCGTACTACCTCGAGCGCCAGGCGATCTTCGCTGTCATCGGCGCCCTGATCGTCGCCGTCATGTCGTCCAAGTGGCTCTCTTGGACCTGGATTCTGGATAACCTCATCTGGCCGATCTGGGGTCTCATGATGCTTGCGCTCGTCGCGGTGAAGGTCATGGGCCTCGGCGCGGGCGGCGCGGTCCGCTGGATTCCCATCGGCCCGTTCACCCTGCAGCCTTCCGAGATCATGAAGCCGGTCATCATCGTGCTCGCCGCCGGCATCATGAGCGACTACTACGAGCGCCAGTCGTACGACACCTCGGAGTTTCTGATGCGCCTCGCCATCGCCGTGGTGGCACCGCTCGTCTTGATCTTCCTGCAGCCCGATTTGGGCTCGACTCTGATCATCGCCCTCACGGTGTTCGCCATGGCGTTTTTCTGCGGTATCTCCTACCGGCTCGTCTTCGGCGTGGTGGCCGCCGCGGCGCTGCTCATCATCGTGGCCATCGCCGTGGCGCCCTACCGCATGGAGCGCCTGCTGGCGGCGAGCGACCCGTGGGCCGACCAGTGGGATACCGGCTACCAGGCGACGCTCGCCATCATGGCGTTCGCGTCGGGCGGACTGTTCGGGCGGGGCATCGGCAGCTCGACGATGAAATACGACTACCTCCCCGAGGCGCACAACGACTACATCTTCGCCATCATCGGCGAGGAACTCGGGTTCGTGGGTACCATCTTGTTTATCGCTGTCTTCGTGGCGCTCGTCTGGTCGGCCTTCGCGGTGGCGAAGCAGGCCCGGTGCCTGCGCGACCGGCTCATCGCCGAGGGCTGCGCCGTCATCATCATGGTGCAGTTCCTCGTGAACGCGCTCGGCATTTTGAACGTCATCCCCATGACGGGCAAGACCATGCCGTTCATCAGCTACGGCGGCTCGTCGCTGATCGCGTCGCTCATGCTGGCGGGCCTCGTCATCCGTGTGTCCATCGAGAGCAGTGCGGCGACCGTCTACCGCGAGCGCCGCGCGAGCTTCGCCGTGATGGGCGATACTGATGAGGACGTGTCGGGGCACATCGGGCGCTCGACGGCAGGCGAGGTGCACGTGCGTCGCGGCGGTTCGGCGACGTCGCGCTCGGGCTTCTCGGTCGTCGACGGCGCCGCGGCATCCTCGCGCACCGCTCCACGCGGGCGCCCGGCGCGCCCGCAGGCGCGTGCCGGCTCGGGATCGTATGACCGCGTCGACTTGGGTGGGGATGCGCGCGACCGCCTGCGCGGGCGCGATGGATCCTCGCGCACCGCGCGAAGGGGAACGTCTAGAAGGGACCGCTATGACCGATAAGCTTTCCGTCGCCATCGCCGCCGGCGGCACGGCGGGGCATGTAAATCCTGCGCTCGCCCTTGCCGAGGAGCTCGACGCCCGCGGGCATACGGTGCGCTTCTTCGGCGAGACGCGCCGCCTGGAGGGCAAGCTCGTGCCCGAGGCGGGCTTCGACTTCTATCCGGTGAACGTGACGGGCTTCGACCGCGCGCGCCCCTGGACGCTCGCGACGGCGCTCGCGCACCTCGCGCACGAGGAGCGCCGGCTGGTGCGGGCCTTCCGCGCCGACGCCTCCCTCATGCCCGATGTCGCCGTCGGTTTCGGCGCCTACGTGGAGCTGCCGCTCATGCGCGCCGCCGCGCGCCTCGGTATCCCGGTGGTCCTTCACGAGCAGAACTCGGTGCCCGGGCTCGCCAACAAGCAGACCGCCCGCTCCGCTGCGCTCATAGCCATCGCGCAGCCGAGCGTACGGGCGGTCTTCGAGAAGCGCGCGGCGGCGTCCACCCGCATCGAGCTGACCGGAAACCCCGTGCGCCGCTCGGTCCTCGCCGGTGACCGCGCACGCGGTCGCGCCGCCCTGGGCGTGCCCACCGACGCCACGCTGCTGCTCGTGTTCGGCGGCTCGCTCGGTGCGCACCATCTGAATCAACGCATGGTTGAGCTGAAGGACCGCCTGCTCGGTATGGACGGGGTGTACGTGGTGCACTCCACCGGCGCCGACGACTACGACTGGACGCGCGAGGCGCTCGCGCTCACCGGCGACCAGGCGCGCCGCTACCGCGTGCAGGCCTACATCGACGGCATGGGGGACATGCTTGCGGCATCCGACCTCGTGCTGTCGCGCTCGGGTGCCTCCTCGGTGGCCGAGATCGCCGCGCTTGCGGTGCCGTCGGTGCTCGTGCCCTATCCGCTCGCGACGGCCGACCACCAGACGACCAACGCGCGCTTCCTCGTGGACGCCGGCGCTGCGGTCATGTTCGCCGATGCCGATATCGACGGCGACGCCTTCGCCGACGAGGTCGTGGGGCTTCTTGCCTCACCCGAGCGCCGCGCGACCATGCATGCCGCTGCAGCGGACCTCGGTCAGGACCGCGCTGCCGCGCGCCTGGCCGACGCCATCGAGTCCCTCAAGCGCTAACCTGTCTTGTCCTCATCGGGGACGGGGTAGTTTGGTGCCCCCCGGCGCCCCGCCGGG
This sequence comes from Collinsella tanakaei, assembly GCF_016902615.1. GTDB lineage: Bacteria > Actinomycetota > Coriobacteriia > Coriobacteriales > Coriobacteriaceae > Collinsella > Collinsella tanakaei_A. The sequence continues at coordinate 4 of NZ_JACJMB010000035.1, read as the reverse complement.
CGCC
>NZ_JACJMB010000034.1 GCF_016902615.1 Collinsella tanakaei | reverse complement strand
GTCGGGATCAGGGGTGTCGGGGGTGTCGGGGGTGTCGGGCACCGTGTCGCCCCAGACGAGCACGAAGGGCGAGAAGCCGTCGGTCGTGAACCTGACTCCGTAGTCGGTGTTCTCGACCTCGATCACCTCGGTTTCGGCTTCGGCGATCGCCGAAGCAATATTCCCGTTCAGGATCTCGCGGTCGAGGCCCTTGAAGTGTACGAGGTGGAACTCGGTGTTCTTGTCGGTATCCTTGGGGTAGCGCCAGTAGACGGTAGTGTCCTCGCTAGCGCGCAGCCAAGCGTTGCCGTTGTTCGCGTCGACGAGGTCGAGGTACTTCGCCTCGTAGCCGTCGACGGAGAGGTTCTCGCCGAGCTTCTCCTCGATGGCGTCAACCGCCTCGCTGCTGAGCTGCTCGTCGTAGTTCTGGGCGCCATCGGTGTTGCCGCTGGTCACGACGTCGTCGAACAGCAGCGAGGGCGCGGCGGAGTCAGTCACGTCGACATCGCTGCCGTTGATGAAGAACTTCGCGGTGTCGGAGTGGACGGCGTGCGCGCTATCGGGGTTGGCCTCAACGGCCGCTGCGAGCTGATCTTCGGTGACGACGCTGGTCACGACGTTCCCCTGCTGGCCGGTGACGTAGCGGATGGTGAGAATGCCGGTCAGAAGCTTCATGCCGCTGTAGAACTTGTCGCCGGTGGCGTTGTCGAAGCCGTCCGTGTCGACCTCGAAGACGACCTGGTCCGTGGCGACGAGCTGATTGTAGAGCTGCATGGTGTACTGCTCGTACAGCGCTCCGCTGGCATTCGGCTCGAACGTGTCGTTGGTGAAGGTCGTTCCGTCCTCAGAGGTGAACTGGAGGCGTACGGGGATGGCCTCCTGCTCGCCGACGGGCTCGGGGACGATGCGGTAGATGTACTTATCATGGGCGCCGGAGTAGGTGTTTCCGTACTTCTCGAGCTTCCAGTTGAGCTGGACGGGCTCGCCGTCGACTGTGTAGCCGTTGGTGTAGATCCTCATGTACTTCGAGAGGTCAGCCGTCTCGCTATCGGTGTCCGTCACGCCGGCGTCCTTGAGGGCTTCGTTGATCTCCGTGGGGAGGTAGAAGTAGAAGCCCGGCTCGGGCAGGGAGTTGCTCTCGGTGTAGGTACCGTCGTCGATATCGTCGATGACGCCCTCGTAGCCTTCGGCGCCTCCCATGTAGACGGTAATGTCGGCAGGCTTGACCTCGACGATGCCAGTCTCCTTCTGCCAGCCGGCGTAGACGACGGTCCAGTTGTCGGTGAGTGCGATCGTGAAGTCGAAGGGGGTCTTGCAGTCCTCGTCGGCGTACCAGCCGGTGAAGATCAACTTCTCGCCGGATTCACTCCTCTCGAGGACCGGGGTGGCGACGGGCTCGGAGGCGGTGCCGTTGTACTCGATGGCGGTCTGGTCATCGGGCATGCCGGTGACATCTTCCGCGGTGTAGCCCGCGGGGAGGTTCTCGTCGAAGGTTACGCCGACGAGGGGTGCGTAGACGTAAGTGTGCTCGCAGTTGAAGCTCTCGGGATGCTCGGTCGTGTGATCGACGTAGCCGGAGCAGGCATCGGTGCACTCGTAGCGCTTGACGCCGTAGGTGGCAGGGGCCGCCTGTTCGGTGATCTCGCCGTTCTCCCAGTCGTACTTGTGGTGCGAGAGCTGGGCGGTGGTGAGGGTGTCGATCTTGGCGGTGTCCCCGCCGATGATGTAGTTGCGGTCCGCGGTGAAGGTTTCGCCGGTCTCATCGTCAGTGATCTGGCTGCCAACCTTCTGGTCTTCGAAGAGGTCCGCGTCGTTGTCGCTCTTGTTGCTCTCGGCGTTGCCGCGGGCGTAGTCCGACTCCATGAACGGGTTCAAGAAGAGCGTGTGGGCGTCGCCATCGGGGTCCAGCGCGAGGTCGTCCTTGGAGAGCACGGCCTCCGTGTTGTTCTTGAGGCTGTCGGCAGCGTTCGAGTTCAGATCGTAGGCGACGACGGTGGTTCCCTCTTTGACGTCCACGGCTCCCTTCCTGCCGACGCCGCCGAGCCAAGGAGACCCGGGCTGGGCGTCGGAGGAGCCGCCCTCGACGGTTAGCTTGTGGCCGTTCAGCCACAGATCGCCAGCCGTGTAGGAGAGCAGTAGCTCGCCGTTGCAGCGAAGGTCCACGGTGCAGTTGGTCAGCTTTGAGTCTGTCGACTGGATGTAGACGCCGGCGTAGCCGTTGTGCATGACCTCGAGCTTCGAGTTGGTCATCTCGAAGCCGATGCAGGACAGGCCGTGGCCGCCCCTGTTGCCATTTATCTGGAGCGTCGAGTTTTCCACGTACCACATGCCGGAGTTGCAGGCGTTGCCGAGGTTGTCGTTAACCTTGATCTCGGAACCGTTCGTCACGTGGATGTTGACGTTGTTGATGGCGAAGCCGCCGGCGTGGTTGTCATGGAAGTCGATGGTCGAGTTGTCGACGTAGATCGCATCGTAGCCGGTTCTGTTGTCGCCGGAGTAGAAGCAGTTGATGTTTCCGCTGCCGGTCGTGGTGGAGCCGGTGGCGGACATAGTCGTCTTGTTCTGGAGCTTGAGGACCGCGCCGGCGTACATGGCGTAGCTCCAGCCGTTCTTGTTGTCCACGGTCGAGATGGTGCAGCCGTCGAAGGTCGCGACGCTCTCGGGGTTCTTCTCGTCGTCACCAAGGGGGCCGTAGAAGCCCAGGAACTGCCCGTTGTAGCCTTCCGCCTTCAGGGTGCAGCCGTAGAGGTCGATCATGCCGTTGTAGAAGTAGATCGCGGCGTCGTAGCCCGCGGTCGTCGATCTGGATGCGCCCTCCTCGGTGATGAAGGTGCAGTTATGGAACTCGACGTTTCCGCCGACCCAGAGCTTGGCCACGGCCTCACCGTTGTTGTAGGCGACCGAGTTGCCATTCTCGTCCGTCTGAGTGCCGGACAACTTTACGGTCTCACCGCTAAGATTGAACGCGCAGTCCGTGAAGACGATGGGGCTGCCCTCCGAGGCGTGCTGGCCGCTGATCATCAGGGCCTTGCCCTCGTCGATGTCGAAGACCTCGCCGGTCGCCCCCGAGCTGATGACGTTCACCCCCTGCTCGAGCGCGCGAGCGGTGGTGGCTTGGGTGCCGCTACCGTCAGATTCCGTTTCGGTCCCGCCGGCGGCACCAGTACCCGCATCACCCTTCGCAGGGGCTTCTAGTACGTTAAAGCCCTGAGGGGAGGGGGTCTGTGCAATTTCCGCCGCAGCGAGGACCGGGGTCGCCAGGGCGCAGCTCACCGCTACCGCCAAGGCGACAGTCCATGTTCTCCCAACCCGAAGCATGGCCCTTCCTCTCTCTTCAAGCGTTTTTCGCATGGCGCGATTCCGACCTGCACCATGCATACGTGTGTACAGTACCACCAATTCTGCACAAAAATGCCACGGGGAATGAAACTTAGTGTCGTGCGGTAGCAAATTTAAAGGCACCGGCAGCAACCCACCTTGTGACGCGCCCGCATCCTGAGTTCCGAGGCTCGGGGTGCGGGCGCGTTTCCTCTTTCGTCCTTTCTCCTTCGCGCGCCCGGCGCCCCGGCCTCTCGCCTAGATGAAAGGGGGATGCGCATGGACGGCGCGGACGAGGTCAGAACGACGGAACAGGCCGGTGCTGGCGAGGACGCCGGCGGCGGCGCGCCGGGCGGCGCGGAGATCGAGGCTGTAGTGAGTTTCCCCTTATCTGGGGTGGTACGAATTGCGGTACGAATAAACCCGCTCGGAGCGTTTCACGCCGTTGCGAAGTGTTATTCGGACTTCAATACGACACCTATAACTACCTGCGAGAATGTTGCATTCTGTTACCCACTGTTCCGAACTGGGGTGCGTCTCCTAATTAGCTCGCAGCTAATGAAACCGAGTCGCCAACCTTCTATCCTCAAGGCGCATCAGGTCCTTGAGGAAGGAGAATTGGGATGAAGAGTGCACAGGGAGCCTCCCGCATCGCGCGCTGCGCGGGCGTCACGGGCGTCGCCGTCGCCGTCGCGCTGTCGATGGGCGTTCTGGTCGGCTGCGGAAGCGACGAGCCCGCTGCTGACACCGGTTCCGCCGCGCCCATTCAGCAGGCCACGCAGCAGGAGGAGAAGCCCGTCGAGTCCGACTACGCGGTGAGCATCGACGGCTGCACCGTGACCACCGATTATCAGGGTGCCCCCGCGGTGGTCATCGACTACACGTTTACGAACAACTCGGATGAGGACAAGGCGTTTGCCTGGGCGTGCTCCCCGAAGGCGTTCCAGAACGGCGTGCAGCTCGAGACCGCCATCGTGTCGGAGGACCTGGGCAACGGCTATACCGCCGAAGTCAAGCCCGGTGCCACGACGCAGGCGCGCGTCGCCTATGCCCTTTCCGACCAAAGCGATGTCACCGTCGAGGTGACCGAGCTCATCTCGCTCGATGATGCGGTGCTCGCCGAGGCGACGTTCGCGGTTGCGTAAAAAATCCGACCGGAACGACTTCTCACGAGCAAGGTTCTTGGTATAGGCTAGGGCGGTACGGCGTCGTGCATTCCGGTCCGTGCAATATATGGTCGGGGCGCGGAACGGCGGCGGCGCCGTGCGCCTTGCGGCAGATAGGGGTGCGCCCATGACTGAACGCTTGACCGAAGAGGTGCTGCACGAGCTGCTCGAGGCGCCCGATCTCGATTCGTTCGTCTCCAATCACGAGTTTCCCGCCCGCTCGCTATCCGAGTACCTCCAGCATCTGCTCGAAAAGAAGCATCTCGAGCGCGCCCGCGTGGTGCGCATGGCAGATCTAAACGAGACGTTCGGCTACCAGATCTTCACCGGCGCGCGCAACCCGAGCCGAAACAAGGTGCTCCAGATCGCCTTCGCTATGGCGCTGACGTTGCGCGAGACGAATCGCGCCCTCACGGCGGCGGGCGTCTCGGCCCTCACCTGCAAAAGCCGTCGCGACGCCATCATCATCTTCTGCATCGACCACGGCTGCTCGCTCCAGAAGGTGAACGAGGAGCTGTTCCGCCTGGGTGAGGAGACCATCTGCTGAGCCGCGCCGCGCCGCCGGCGTCGGTGTCCGCGCGCGCTGGTACACTTGGCAGCTATGGATGATATGCATGCAACAGGTCGCGATCTCGAGGTGAGCCTCGATGAGTTTCTCTCCGCACATGAGCGTGCGGAGAGCTGGCGTGTGGAGCGCGTGCTCAAGAGCTCGGCGTTCGAGACGACCGAGCTCGTGTGGTTCGACGGCGCAACGGGCGGGTCGCTGGGGCCGTTCGTGCGCAAGCGCATCAACTGCGCAGCCGGTGTGGGTTCCGCCTATGAGGAGCTTTTCGAAGCCCAGCGGGGCCGCATCGTGCTGTCCTGCGTGCCGCGCATCGTCGAATGCGTCCGCGCGGGCGACGAGCTGACGGTCGTGATGGAGTTCATCGACGGCGTGACGTTTGCGGATATGGTTGTCCGGCAGGGGGCGTCCGCGCGTCTTGCGGCGGAGGTCATGCCGAGGGTATGCGATGCGGTGGCCGAGCTCCACGAGCGTCTGCCTCGCCCGCTCATCCATCGGGATCTGACGCCGTCGAACATCATCGTGCGCGGCGGCATGCCCATCATCATCGATTTCGGCATCGCGCGCGCCTGGCGCGTCGGCGCGCAGGCCGATACGGCGCATTTCGGAACGCGTGCCTACGCGCCGCCCGAGCAGTACGGCTTCGGGCAGACCGATGAGCGAAGCGATGTCTACGCGCTCGGCAAGCTGCTGTTCTTCTGCCTGACGGGCGACGAGCCCGCGGTCGCTCTGGATGCGCATGCCCTTTCCGGACATGCTGTTCCGGAGCCGTACGCGGATATCATCGAGCGTGCCGCCGCGTTCGACCCGGCGGCACGGTATGCGAGCGCACGCGATATGGCATGCGCGATTCGTACCGCCTCGTCCACCTCAGCGGGCGCGACCGGCGCGCCTGCGGGGTTGCAGGACGGGCGCACGTATCACGCGCAGCTCTCAACACCTATGGGCGCGTCGTTCGAGTCGGCGGCCGCGGCCCTCGTGTCATCGTCGGCTGCGCGGATGGTGCCCGCGGCGTCCTCGATGAGCTCGCCGGCCGGGCCGGCGAGCGCGGTATCCGGGGCGCCGGTGGCGCCTATTGATGCCGCATCGCGCGCATCGGGACATCCGAGCACGGCGGGCGTCGCGCAGGTGTCCGCCGGCAGGCGCTCGGCTGCGAGTCGCATCGTCGCATATCTGGCGCAGCGCGTGCCGAATGGGCTCGGGCGCGTATGGAACGCGCTCGTGATCGCGTTCTATGCGCTGCTGTGCGTCGCGTGCCTGGGTGCGGTGCTGTATCCGAATGAACACGATAGCGCGTATCCCCTGTGGTTTTTGGCGTTCGAGTACGGGGCGTTTGCGATCGCGGTGTTCGGCCCCATCGCATATACGCTGCTCGACAAGAGGCGTCTGTTTGCTCGCCATCCCCGCCTGGGGCGCACATCGCTTTCGCGCCAGCTGCTCTATTGCGCGGGTGTTGTCGTCGTCACGATTCTGGGCGTGACGATCATCGGGTCCGTTGCCGGGCTTCTGTAGCACCTGCCGAACGGGGCACGCGTAGCGCTTTTCCGCATGCAGTGCGCAAGGCAGGTTTGACCGAGCGCCCTCGGAACGTTCTACGTGAAAGAACGCACCGAGGGCGCTCGGTCAAAGCGGGTAAGGCTGTACTCCGACGTGCGAGGACCGTCCAGTCTGGCGTTGCGTGCGACGGGAAAGCGTATGCCCGCCATACGTGAACGGCGCGCAGAAGGCGGCCACGGGGGAGTGCGCCGCCCTTGCGTCGTCGGCAGAAAAAAGCGCCCCGAGGCTGTCGATCGGGGCGCGAAGGGAAAGCACAGGTTAGATCAGGTTCATCTGGGATGCGACCTTGTTGTACCAGTCCTGCCAGGTCGGCGGGCAGTAGCGCTGCGCGCCCTCAGGGGTGAGCGTCGGGCCGTAGTTCGCGGCGAGGAAGGCGACGTGGGTGCTGATGGACTCCTCCCAGCTCGAGAACTGGCGGCTCGTCATCCAGCCCCACGCGTTGTAGTCGCGGAAGCAATAGGCGCCCTTCGTGCTCTCCGTGCAGGCGATAGCGGGGGAGAAGCGGGGGTCGAGGCCGTTGTCCCAGGCGGCCTGGGCGAAGACGGCGCCATAGCCGGCAAGCGGGCTGCCGTCGAGATAGGCATCGATGCGCGCCGTCCAGGTGGCGACGAAGTCGGCCTCTGAGAGGTTCCAGTCAACTGCGCCACCGGCAACGGATGCCTGCACGGTCTGGCCTGCCTGGTTGGCGGTGTTGCTGGTGTTGCCGGCGTCGGCACCCTCGCCGGTGGCGGCAGCGGACTCGCCGGAAAGCGCGGCCATCTGGGCGGCAGCCGCCGCCTCGGCCTCCGCCTGGGCCTCGCTGCGCACGCGCTGGGCCTCGGCGAGCGCGTCGGCTGCTTTCTGGCGCTCGGCGTCCGCCTGGGTTTTCGCCTCGGTCAGCTCGGCCTTCTTCTCCTGAAGCTCGGCCTCCATGTCGTTCAGGCGCTCGATCTCGGCGGTGTTCGCCTCCTCGATGGTATCCATGTAGGCGAGCGTCGAGATGGCGTCATCGAGCGAGGTGATGCCGAGCACGGCGCTCAGAAACGAGTTCGTGCTCTTCTGGTACTTGTACTGGGCGCGCATGGCCTCGGCGGCGCGCTGGCGCTGGGCGGGCAGCTGGGCCTCGATCTCGGCGATGTCAGCCGTGTTCTGGTCGATGAGGGCCTGAAGGTCGGCGACGTTGTCCTCCGCCTCCTGGAGCGTCTGCGTTGCCTGCTCGACCTGCTGGCGGCTGGCGGCAAGACGTGCCTCGGAGGCGCTGGAGTCCGCGAAGGCCGCTGCGGGCGAGAGAGCCGGTGCGGCGGCGAACGCGACGGCGAGCGCGGCGCAGGTCAGCATGCGCGCCGGTCGCGAAGAGAACATGTGAATACGATTGAGGTTTCCCTGCATATCCGTCCCTTGGGGTACTGCTCTTTGAACGAGACAGATTATAGGACATCGTTCGACCTCAACTTGAACCTTAGACCTTCTTAAGGCTCAAGTTGAAGGTTCAGGATGGCTCTGAACAGGGAATCTCTCGATATGTCGAGAAACTTTGGAGTTTCAAGTTCACGTTGAGGGTTAGACCTGGACGGCCGGGTGCAAAATAATCGGGGCGGTTCGGCGTCTGCTGCCGAACCGCCCCGCTGTACGTGACGAGAGGATGCGTGTGCGCTAGGCGCGCCCGCCGTTCAAGAACCGGCGGCGGCTGAAATAGTTGTACCAGGTGACCATGAAGGTGGAGATGAGCTTCATGAGCTGGTAGCCGATGCTCAGGAAGGCGACGCCGACGTACATGAACAGGTCGGTGAGGCCGAGGCCGATGGCGGAGAGGACCGCGAAGATCGTGAACTCGCGTCCGCGGGACATGTCGGCGCGGCGGCTGAACACGTACTTGATGCTCAGGATGTAGTTCACCACGACCGAGGCGATAAACGAGCAGGTGGTGGCGAGAAAGACGTCGACATGGAGGTATTCGACCAGACCGATGAGCAGCGCATAGTCCACGGCGAGGGAAGCGAAACCCACGAGGGCGAACTTGGCGAACTGCCTCGTATCGGGTTTTTGCAGCACGTTGTGCACGTGAGCCTCCTCAGCACTGAAGTTCGGGCGCCAGGGCGCCCCTCAAGAGTTAGTTCACTGTACGCGTCGCGTAAGCAATTGGTAAGGGGGTGTGACGGGCGGCGCCCAAAGAGCAGACCGAGCACACATTTGAAGGGCACGCGAAGCCATGTGGGACCCGAGCGGGGCATGATAAGGGCGGTGCGGCCTAACGCTTCTCGCCGCCGCCCCCGTCGAGCAGCACCTTGCGGCTCACGAAGTTCCAGATCATGACGATTGCGGTGGCGAAGATCTTCACGATGCGGTAATCGATGCCGAGGTACTCGGTACCCGCCCACATGAGGGCGGTGTTGATACCGAGGCCGATGATGGAAAGCACGATGAAGATGACGAACTCGCGCTGGCGGCTCATGCCCTCGCGATGGCTGAACACGTAGCGCATGCTCGCGAGGTAGTTGAAGACGACGGAGATGCAAAACGAGATGACAGACGAGATGACCGGGGGGATCCCGAACAGCTCGGTCAGAAGGACCATGACGCCATAGTCGATCACGGTGGCGATGACGCCGACGATGCCGAACTTCATGATCTGAGCTATCAGGTTCCGCACGGTGTTGCGACCTCCTCGTTGGGGTGTGCGCCGGGGCGCTTCTTGCGGTGAGCCATTGTAGCAGGCCCCGAGGGCTCAGCGTCCCTTGGGGCCGGTTTCAGCGCGTCTTCATGGGCGACATCGGGCGTGGGTGGCATGCGTGCGCGCCCGGGCTGTGCGCCCTAATGGCGTGCGTGGCGCTCGGGGATGATGCCCGTGCGGTACGCCTCGAGCAGCTGGCGCAGGTCGTTGATCTGCTCGCGGATCTCGCGGCCGGTGTCGGTGTCGGACACCATGACGCGGCGCTTGGCCACGTCGATGAACGTCGTCTCGCTCTGGATGTCGGCGTTGCGGGTGAGGGCCTCCTCGACGCTCCTGAACGCCTCGTGGGCCTTCAGCCTCACGCCGCGCGAGCTCGCGATGAGGGTGTAGCCCGCGATGCCGGTCTTGGGGTGGTAGGCTTGGCAGAAGCCGCCGTCGATGACCACGAGGCGTCCCTCCGCGCGCAACGGCGACTCGCCTTGGATGGTCTTTACCGGCGTGTGCCCGTTGATGATGTGGCCGCAGCCCGGCACGAGCCCGAACTCGCGCATGATCGCGTCGCAGGCGGGCGCCTCGCGCGTGAGCGTGAAGTAGGGGTCCATCGGTTCCTCCCACGCGGCCTTGTCCTCGATGTAGGAGCGCTCGAAGGTCTTCACCACGCGGCCAGACATGGGCGAGCGATGCCCGACCCACAGGTACCACATCCAGTCCATGGCGTCTGCGTCGCGCGTGCGCCAGGCACGGCGCGCGACGTCGTCGCAGAAATCGAGGTAGGCCCGTCCGGCGCGCCAGGTGCCCAGGCAGTTCACGCTCGCGAACGTGCCGTCGGCGTTCATGGGCACGCAGCCGTGGAACAGCAGGTTGCCGTTGCGCACGAGGTAGACCGACCCATGGCGGTAGAGGAACTCGATGTGGCGCTGCAGGTGGTCGGCGTTGGTGAACTCGTAGACGAGCTTGTCGACGATGCGCTGCTCGGCATCCGTGAGCTCGAAGGGGTGCGCGGGGTCGAGGGTGGGGAAGTCGCGCGTCACGAGGTCGTAGGAGGTGCCGTCGATGGTGACCGTGCCGGCATCGAGGTCAATCTTGTCGAGCAGAAGACGGTCTTCCATGTCGAACTCGGGATGGCGCAAGATGATCTGCCCCTCGAGCTTGAAGAGCAGCACGTTGATGGCCTTCAAGAGCGGATTGATGCACTCGCCGTCCGTATAGGTGCTCTCCGCGAACGACACGAGCTGGCGCAGCGAGATGCCGTAGTCGTTCTCGAGGATCTCGTAGTTCTCGTAGCGCAGGTTGTTGCGCAGCACGGTGATGATGCAGGCCGGTACGCCCGCGGCGGCGCCCATCCACAAGACGTCGTGGTTGCCCCACTGGATATCGGTGCGCTGATGCGTGCAGCGCAGCAGCCGGTCCATGATCTTGGCCGCCCCGCCGCCGCGGTCGAAGATGTCGCCGACCAGATGGATGTGGTCGACCGCGAGCACCTTGATGAGCTCGGCGAGCGAGCAGATGAAGTCTTCGGTGGAGTCGGTCTCCAAGATGGAATCGATGATGCGCTCGTGATAGCGCACGCGGTAGTTGTTCTCGTCTGGGTGCGTGTGCAGCAGCTCATCGATGATGTAGGCGAAATCGTGCGGGATGGCCTTGCGGACCTTCGAGCGCGTGTAGCGGCTGGAGAGCCGGCGCGCGACGGTAATGAGGCGGTCGAGCATGGTCTTGTACCAGGTGGGGGAGTCCAGGCGCGCGCTGCGCACGAGCTCGATCTTCTCACGCGGGTAGTAGATGAGCGTGCACAGGTCGCCCTTTTCCTGCTCGGTGAGCGTGTCGCCGAAGTCCTCGTCCACGTGCTCGCGGATGACGCCGGAGCAGTTGTTGAGGATGTGCAGGAAGGCCTCGTACTCGCCATGCAGGTCGCTCATGAAGTGCTCGGTGCCCTTGGGCAGGTTGAGGATGGCCTGCAGGTTGATGATCTCGGAGAACACCGCGCGTTGGTCGCAGAACTGCTCGGATAGCAGCGTGAGGTACTTGAGGGTCTGCTCGGAGTAGTCGTTTGGAACCATTCGGGTCAACCTTTCCGGCGCCGTCCCCAAACCCCTGCGGCACCCTGTCGTGACGGTAACGGCATAAAGTATGGACCTATGTTGTCGTATCCGTGTGGAGGTGTCTGTTTCGGCAGTGTTTGCGGCGGCGAACGGTCGGTTGGCGCCCCCTGGGTGTCCTCTTTGGGGACGGGGTAGTTTGGGGACATCGGGGCGTCTGCAGACGCCCCGATGTCCCCAAACTACCCCGTCCCCAAAGAGGACACCGTCGGCAGCTTCTAGTCGAACTGGTTGCGGTAGGCCTCGCAGACCTCCTCGACGGGGCCGTCCATGCGCAGGTCGCCCTTCTCGATCCAGACGGCGCGCTGGCAGATGCGCTCGACCTGGGAGATGGAGTGGGACACGAACAGCACCGTGACGTTGCCGGACTCGATGAAGTGCTGGATGCGGCGCTCGCACTTCTGCTGGAAGAAGACGTCGCCCACCGAGAGGGTCTCGTCGACGATGAGGATGTCGGGCTCGGCGATGGTGGCGATGGCGAAGGCGATGCGCGCGACCATACCGCTGGAGAAGTTCTTGAGCGGCATGTCCATGAAGTCGTGGAGCTCGGCGAAGTCGATGATGCCCTGGAGGTTGTCGTCGATGAACTCCTTGGTGTAGCCGAGCAGCGCGCCGTTCAGGTAGATGTTCTCGCGGGCGGTGAGCTCCATGTCGAAGCCGGCGCCGAGTTCGATGAGCGGCGCGATGTTGCCGCGAACCGTGCAGGTGCCCTCGCTCGGCTCGAGCACGCCGGCGATGATCTTCAGCATGGTCGACTTGCCGGAGCCGTTCGTGCCCACGAGGCCCACGATCTCGCCGCGGCGCACCTTGAACGAGATGTGCTTGAGCGCCCTGAACTCCTTGAAGAACAGCTCATGGCGCATGATCTTGATGAAGTATTCTTTGAGGTTCGTCAGGGTCTCGGACGCCATATTGAAGATCATGGTGACGTCGTCGACCTCGATGGCGTAATCGGAGCCGTCCTGCTTCGTGTTGTCTGCCATGGGTGTTCCTTAGATATAGAGGATGAACTTGTGCTCGAGCTTGTGGAAGACGGCGTAGCCGATGGCGAACATGACGATCGCCCAGCCGGCGCAGATGGCGACGGTGATGGGTTCGGGGTTCGTCTGCCACAGGAAGATGCGGCGCATGAAGTTCACGTAGTTGTACATGGGGTTGCCGTACATGAGCACCTGTAGGACGGGGTGCATCATCTTGATGAAGTCATCCGTCCAGAAGATGGGCGTGAAGTAAGTCCACGCGGTGATGACGACGCTCCACAGATGCATGATGTCGCGGAAGAACACCGTGAGGGAGGACAGCAGCAGTCCGATGCCCATGCAGAACAGCATGAGGAACAGCAGGCCCACAGGAAGCCAGATAAGGTGCCAGGTGGGGACGATGCGGAACCACAGCATGACGATGGCGACGGCCACGAGCGAGAACCCGAAGTTCACGAGCGAGAAGAGGACCTTTTGGACCGGGAACACGAAACGGTGGACCTTGACCTTCTTGAGCAGCGAGGAGTTGTCGATGATCGACATGAGCGCCTGCGAGGTCGAGTCGGACATGACCGAGAACGTGACGTTACCGACGATAAGGTAGAGCGGGTAGAGCTCGGGTGAGACGCTGCCGTTTCTGCCCTGGGCGAAGATCGTGGAGAAGACGACGGCCATGACGACCATCATGAGCAGCGGGTTGAGGACGCTCCAGACGACGCCGAGGACGCTACGGCGGTACTTGCGCTTGAAGTCCCTCGATACGAGCTGCTTTAAGATGAAGGTGTCTTTTTGGAAGTCGCTCTTGGCGTGGGTTGCCTTGAGCGTCTGAAGGGTATCCGACACGGGCGAACTCCTCGTGCTTTTCGGTCTCTCATACGTCGAAGGTTCATGGTAGCACAGGGCGATATGGGGCACGGGATTTGCATGACCTGCACGCGATTGCCATGAGGGCGTCTTGCCGGCGTGTGGCAGAGCGACGGAGGTTCTATGACTATTTGAGCAGCTCCCACGGCTCGCATCCGAGGCCCTCGGCCACGCGGATCAGCGTGCTCAGCCGGATGTTGCGCGCACCCTTCTCGATACCGATCAGCACGGGCTTGCTGATTCCCGCCATAAGGCAGAAATCGCGTTGCGAGATGCCCGCGCGCTCGCGGGCGATGCGCACGTTCTCACCGAGTTTCTGTCGATACAAGGTCTCCATAGCGCTGAGTGTGGCGAAGCATGGCGGCAAGACGGTAAATCATAGTTAACCCTTGGCGGATTTTGGCTTTATTTCTTCCGACGAACGGTCTGTTTTGTCCGAAATCTGTCGATATGCGGCAGGCGTTTGACGACGAGCGCACGGGTGCCCGCTGGGGCGGGCTCGCGAACCCGCTTACCGCATATGGAGGTGTGCGCGGGACTTGAAGGACGCGCGTCCCGATCCCACCGGCACAGCGGGGTTGATTTCGTGGATGACGTTGGCGTTTTGCGGCCATGTTAATGAATCTGCGCTGAATGTGAGGTGTCCGCAGGCCTTCGGCCCATCATGGTACGATTCCGCGGATTGAGCTTGCTGTTCAAGCATGGTATGAGCAAAGGAGTGATATGACTCGATTCAACCGCATCGTGTCCGCGGTGCTTACAACTGTTATGTGCACGGCGACAATTCTCCAGCCTGCTTCCGTGTACGCTGAGGTGCTCGCTACCGAATCCGCCGAGCAGGGAGGGTATGTCTCTTACGTATCCTCCGATGAGCTTTCCTCCGCCGGCAAAGCCGCCTCGCCTGAGGACGCTGACGGAGCGACGACCGAGACGTCCGAGCCTGATGAAAGCGCGACGGAAGATGCCGCCACCGATGCCGAGATGCCCGGGACGTCCGATTCTGCTGCGCAGGGGGAGAGCTCCCCTGCAGCCACGACGGAAGGTGCGGACGCGGCGACTGAGATCACTGAGAACGACGCTTCTGCGACCAATTCTGGCACCACCGGAGCTGAAGCTGCCGAGGCCGAGGCTGAGGCCGATGCCGGTGAGCGCATCGAGAACTCCTGGCGCTATACGGAAGGCGAGTTGCGCGACGACCTTGAGGACGACGGCGTCTCGCTCATGGCGATGGGCGCTCTTCCCGAGGGTGCAACGGCACAGGGCATTGACGTCAGCGCCCACCAAGGTTTTATCGATTGGGATAAGGTTAAAGCTGCGGGTGTCGATTTCGCAATTCTGCGAGTTGGTTTTCAGAACACAAAGGGCTTCGAGTTCGACGCGCAATGGCACCGCAATGTCTCCGAGTGCGAGCGCCTGGGCATCCCCTACGGCGTCTACATCTACTCGTACGCGCGCACGAACATGGACGCGGACATCGAGGCGAACGGCGTCATCAGCGCGCTGCAGGGCCATCATCCCCAGCTCCCCGTGTATCTCGACATGGAGGACGACACGACGCTCGGTGCCGACTTCGCCTCGGTGGCGTCGACCTTCTGCAACAAGATCCAGCAGGCGGGCTACACGCCCGGTGTCTATGCCAGCCTTTCCTGGTGGCGCGAGCATCTGAGTGACCCCGTGTTCAACAACTGGAGCCGCTGGGTCGCCCAGTACTACACCAGCTGCACCTATGAGGGCGCCTATACCGCCTGGCAGTACACGAGCTCGGGGCGCGTCGACGGCATTGTCGGTCGCGCCGATGATTGGGACCCGAGCGTCGACATGAACTACTGGTACGGCACGTTGCCCGGCACTTCCGGCTACACCGGCTGGGTAGATGCCTCCGGTAATCCCTGCGAACCCGCGCAGGCCGCACATTGGCAGGACAACGGCATCACCGCTCAATCGAAGTTCTTCTACGACCCCACGACGAACGCCTGGTACTGGACCGAGGCCGACGGCTCCATCGCCAAGAACCATGACGCCTTCGTGCCGGTGAGCAACAACGTGGCCGGATACTCATGGGAGCACGCGTCGGCCGAGTGGCGCGCGGCGAACGGCAAGTGGGTGCGCTTGGGTGCGGACGGCAAGCTCGTGAAGGGCGAGAGTTACCACGACGGGAAGTGGTATCTGTTCGACGAGGTCACCGGTGCCATGCAGTATGGTTTCCGCCTCCTGGGCGATGGCAACGGCGGCACCAAGTGGGTCTTCTACGACTACATCACCGGCATCATGGCTCACGGGGAGCGCTATATCGACAGCAGCCACGGCGACGTGCCCGGCTGGGTCTTCTTCGATGAATACACCGGTGCGGTCGTATACGGCTGGAAGGAGATCTCAGATGGCAAGGGCGGCACGAAGTGGGTCTACTACGACACCATAACCGGTCGCATGGTGCACGGCACGCGCGTCATCGACGGCTATTCACGCACCTTCGATTCGATCACGGGCGCCTGCACGAAGGTCGGCTACCAGAATCCGGCCCAGTACTTTCAGGTCTCCAGCAAGAACGTAAGCCTGCCGACGGCAGCCGCCTCCACGCGCTTCAACTACGTATCGCCCTCCGCGATCGACGTTGATGCCGATCGAGACGCTTGCGTCGATGCCATGCTCAAGCGCGCCCGGGAGTATCTGGGAACCCCGTATGTGTGGAACTACGCGCTTGCGCCGGGCGTAGGCGTGGATTGCTCGGGTCTCGTCATGCAGTGCCTCTACGCTGTCGGCATGGACCTCGGTGACTACAACCCCTACAAGCACTGGACCGATCCCTTCCATGCGCACGACGCGAACAACATGGCAGCCGACGCCCGCTTCATGCATGTTGACTATGGCAGCCGCCAGCCCGGCGACCTGATTTTCTATCCCGGGCACGTTGCGATCTACATCGGAGACGACCGCATCATCGATGCGTACTCGCCCTCGACGGGCGTGCGCGTGGCGTCCATCAAGGACGGCGGCTCTACGATCAGCGGCGTCGGCCGCCCGATGGTCTAGGGTCGTGAAGGCTGGGCTTTGGAAGAGGGATCGATGGGAAAGCCGTCCCTCTGCATCGAGATTTCCTGTTTGTACGAACGGGAAGTGCCGCTCATTACGGCGCTGCAGTTCTAGCAGGAGCTCGAGCTGTTGCCGGAGCGGGGCTGCATCGCCAAGGAGGGCCGCATCCTGTTCGTGAACGAAGGCGACTCCGGTATCGCGTGCGAGATCATGGGGTCGCCGCCGAGAAGTGCCCCCGTCTTTCGCGGTATCTGCCCTTCGCGCAGCCGTGGCAACCAGAACGCCCTGCTTGCGGGCCTTGTGGAGTGTCGTTGCCCCCGCGATGCGAGCATCGGCATCGACTGCGACGGCCAGGTTGATATCGGTGCCATGGAGGAAATGCTCCGCGCGCATCTCGACGGCTGTGATGTCGTGTGCGGCGTGCGCCCGTCCGGCGCGAGGTGCCCGCTGGGGCCGGCGCGCGCGGCCGCTTGCCGCATGCGGCGGTGCGCGCGGGGGTCATTATGGCTACACTGGTGGTAAGGCTCCGGGGCGTGCGCCAGCGTTCGCGTCGCAACGGGGTTGGGGGTCGAAGGACGCGCGTCCCGTTCCCGCCGACACGGCGGCTCGGGTCGCACGGCGCCCGCAGGGCTTCGCGCCCCGGGGGATCGAGACGATATGCTCGACGGAAGGAGCGCATATGGTACGTAGTAATCACAGCGGTATGCTCGGTCGGGCGTCGCGCGCCTGCATGGCGTTCGCGGTCGCGGCCTGCATGGTCGCGGGGCCCGCGGCCCCGGCGTTTGCCGAGGAATATCCCGACATCCTGCTCGCGAGCTTCTTCAACAGCGAGACCGACCAGAGCGATACGCTCTACACCTCGGTCGACGGGCAGAATTTCCAGTCCATCGGCGTGGCCTATCAGGACGCCACCCCGAACGATTCCTCGGCGGCCTGGATTCCCAACACGCCGTACAACGTCAGCACGCTGCACGATCCGAGCATCATCTATCATGACGGCTGGTTCTACATGCTTTCCGGCTTCACGGATCACGCGAGCTGCCCCGGTAAGTTCATTCCGATGATCGGCTACTCCAAGGATCTCGTGAACTGGGCGTATCCCAACAGCGGCAGCGCGACCAATGTGGGGCTCTCGCAGAACCCGCCGACCTCGAATTCCGGCAACTTCGACATCGTGGCGCCGGAGTTCTTCCAGACGAGCTCGGGCGACGTCTACATCACGTTCAGCGCGGGTTACTACGGGGCCAATCACGGCCAGCCGCAAAACGACCAGATGTATCCCTACATCGTGAAGCTCGACCATCTGGCGCCGGGCACGCAGGCCCCCGAGTCGAATCCGGGCGCCGCTCCGAACGTGTCCTACGGCACCGCTGTGCCCATCAACCTTCCCGAGGGCAGCTCGAACCGCATCGACGGCTCCTTCTTCGAGGAGAACGGCACCTATTACTACATCATCAAGAACAACGGCATCACGAACGAGATCTGGAGCATCAACGACATGAGCCGCGTGAGCAACCCGTCCGCGTGGACGAAGGTCAACGGCAACGCGTTGACCGGATTCGAGGGCCCCTCGCTCGTGAAGTTCCAGGGTCAGTATTGGCTCTACACCGATAAGCTCGCCGACTATCCCGCCGGCGCCTCCGATGGCACGACCGGTGTCTTCGTCCAGCGCTCGGGCAGCCTCGCCTCGGGCTGGTGGGGCAACGACCGCATCTCCACGAAGAACCTGGACGGCCGCGACATCGCGAACCGCCACGGCACGGTGATCGCCATCACCGACCCGGCGGCGAAGGAAGTCGTCTGGAAGGCCCGCGAGCGCGCAGGGTATGTGTACGAGGCCGGTAAGAACGGCGTCGAGGTCCGCGACGTGAACGGCGTGACCGAGCACTACTTCTGGGAGAACGGCGTCATGGCCCAGTCCAAGGAGGCCTTCGTCGACGGCGCATGGCGCTGGTACGACTCCGACGGCACCATGGCCTTCTCCAAGGATGCCTACCTGCCCTCCAGCGGCGGCAAGTGGGTGCGCTACAACGAGCGCGGCGAGATGATCAAGGGTGAGGACTATCGCTACGGCGGATGGTATTACTTCGACCCGACGACCGGCGCGATGGCTAAGGGCTGGCGCACGCTGCCCGACGGCCGCCAGGTGTATTACGACCAGGTGACCGGCCAGATGCTGCACGGCTGGCACAACGTCGACGGTCAGAACATCTATTTCGACGAGGTGACCGGCGCGCGTCGCTAGCGCCGTGTGACAACAAGGCCGCTTGGATATCGGCGGCTTGACGTACGGGCGGACCGTCGCGCAACGCGGCGGTCCGCCCGTTTACTTGCACTCCGTTGTGCGCCGCGGAGGGTTTGCGGCTGGCAGCTGCTACGCATATTCGATATTAGGCTCCTCGGGCCGGGTGCACGGGGACGCTGCCGGGGCAGGTGTCGCCCAACAGGACTTTTTCAGCTTCAGGTATCTGAGTCCAGCTGGAATAGGGAACAGGGTGACCTAAAACCGGTAATACGTGGCAGCAACCTTGCGTAAAGCGACCGCTCGGCTCCCGTGACTATCAGGGAAGCACCGATTCAATCATTTTGCGCCGGGACCGTTGGGTGTGCGCTGCGTCGGCGCGGCCCCACGGCACCTTCTTTGTCCTTGCCCGTATCCGCCTTGCCTGCGCATCCGGACGGGTACCGTCAAGATTCTTACGCACTTTCGGACAGCCCTATATGCCCGCCTCCCGGTGCGCCTCCTCCAGCAGCGTCACGTCCAGGTAGCGGCGGGAGCCCCACTCGCTCTCGGCGACGTACTTGAGCCTCGCGGCCGCGAGCATGAGGGCGCTCCTGCCGTCGGGAAACGTCCCCACGACCCTGGTCCTGCGCCTGATCTTGCGGTTGAGCCGCTCGATGGCGTTGTTGGTGCGTATGCGCCGCCAGTGCTCGCGGGGGAAGCGCGTGTAGGTCAGGGTCTCGGCGAAGCCCTCGCGTACCACTTTGGCGGCCTCCCTGAGCCTCGAGGCCTCCAGCTCGGACGCGACCTCGAGCGCCTTGGCCTCGGCCGCCTCGCGCGACTCCACGGCGTGGATGGCCTTGAGCATGGCCGCGACCCTCGGCCGCTTGGACTTGGGCACCTTGGCCAGCACGTTGCGGTAGGAGTGGACCGTGCAGCGCTGGTAGGCGGCCTCCGGGAACACCTCGGCGATCGAGCCGACCATGCCGGCGGCCTTGTCGCCGGTGAACATCCTGACCCCGCGCAGGCCCCTCGACTTGAGCCGTGAGAGGAACTCCCGCCAGCACTCGGTCGACTCGGTGAAGCCCTCCGCGGCGCCGATGGCCTCGCGGCAGCCGTCGTCGTCGGCGCCTATGGCCACCATCACCGCCACGTTCTCGTAGGAGCCGCCCCGGCTTCTCTTCAGGTAGATCCCGTCGACGTAGACGTGGGGGTAGGCGCGCTCGAGGGGGCGGTTGCGCCACTCCTCGACGGACGCGAAGGCCTTCTCGTTGAGGTTCGAGACGGTGGAGGCCGAGACGCTCGATCCCCAGAGGATCTCGCCCGCGTCCTCGATGCGCCCGGCGGGGACCCCGGCGAGGTGCATCCCGGTCATCGCCTCCTCGACCGAGGTCTCGCGCCTGCGGTAGCGCTCGATGATCGCCGTGGCGAACCTCATGCCCTTGAGCTTGGGTGCGGACCGTGACCTCGCAGACGACGCGGTCAGGCTCCTGTCGTGGTGCCCGGCGCCGACGAGGTCGTCTGCCTCCTCCTCGAGAAGGCCGTTCAGGGTGTCCTCGACCGTCTTCCTCACGAGCTCGCGAAGGTCGGACTTGGATTGGCTACACTAGGTTGGACAGTTTCACGAGGGCCTATGGAAGGAGGCTCGATGGCCGATCCAAAGCACCCGAGGCATTTCACCGACGATTTCAAGAGGCAGATT
>NZ_JACJMB010000033.1 GCF_016902615.1 Collinsella tanakaei | reverse complement strand
GGGCTGCGGGAACGCCGCCCACCGGTCAGCGGCTCTGGCGGCCGGGGCACGCCCGGTCCCATTCCGAACCCGGAAGCTAAGCCGGCCAGCGCCGATGGTACTGCGGGGGCAGCCCGTGGGAGAGCAGGGCGCCGCTGACCGGTGGACGGCGTTTCCACGCGGGGGCGGGGCCCCGGGGGAGCATCTCCCCCGGGGCCCCGCCCCCTTTCTCGTTTCAGTAGGTTGTTGCCTGCTGTGTTCGCTTATCGCTTTCCTCATGTGTTTCGCGGGCACGCTGATTGTCGGGCTACAATACCGCTTATGTTTACTGCATTCATCATTGGCAACATTGCCTCCGGTAAATCCTGTGCCACGCGCTATCTTGAGCGGCGCGGGGCCTATCGTATCGATTTGGATCAGCTTGCCAAGGACCTCTACGTTCCCGGCTCTGAGCTCGTCATGGCTCTTGCGGATCGTTTCGGCTTCGAAATCCTTTCCTCCGAGGGCGGTATCGTCCCTCAGGCTCTTGCTGAGCGCGCGTTCGCTACTCCCGAGGATTCTCGCGATCTCAACGGTATTGTCTACCCCTATCTGATCGATCAGCTTTCTCATCGGCTGCTTCCGCCCCTGTGCTGCACGGTTATGGCGCCTGAGCATGAGCTGGCGGTGGTTGAGGTGTCGGTGGCGGCATCCTTCACCGATGCCTTCGGTCTTGCCGATGAAGTTATCGCTATCACGGCGCCCCTTTCGGTGAGGCGCGATCGCGCGGTCGCGCGCGGTATGAGTCTTGATGCTTTCGACGAGCGCGCTGCGTGTCAACCATCTGAAGAGGAGCTTTGCGCTTTGGCCGATACGGTTATCGACAACACCTATGCCGACGACAGGCTGTTTTCTGCTCTTGATTCGTGGCTTGACTCGCACGGGCTTCTGCAGGGTGCACGGGAGGCGTATGCCTGATGCGCGCGCCTCGCTTTTTTGCGTGGTTCCGCGTCGTGCCTCTCGCTATCGTTCTTGTGTTCGGCGGCATCTCGTGGGTCTACGCCTATGCACCGGCTCCCCTGTTCCAGTTCATCTATCCGCTCCGGTACGAGGATGACATCCTCGCCTCGGCTACCGCCTACGGGCTCGATCCATATCTCGTATGTGCGGTGATCGAGACTGAGTCTGGCTGGAATCCCAATGCGACCTCGGATAAGGGCGCAAAAGGGCTCATGCAGCTCCTTCCCGAGACCGCCCAGGACATGATCGTGCAAGGTTTGGTTTCCGCAGATGAGGCCGATCCGGATGATCTGTACGATCCGGCGACGAACATCACGTTCGGCTGCGCGTACCTGTCCTATCTCATCAAGTATTTCAACGGCGCGACCGACCATGCGATCGCCGCGTACAATGCCGGTATGGGCAACGTGGCCATCTGGACCGGGTCCGGAGGCGACCTCTCTGATTCCATCGCCTTTCCTGAGACCCAGTCGTATCTTGCGCGCGTGAAGACGGCGCATGAGCGGTACCGGGAGCTGTATCCCACGAGCTTTCTGTAGGAGGAGGGACTCTTATGGCTAACTTCGAGGTGGAGCGTGTCGGCGGCGAACTGAAGCGCTTCGGCGTCGATGGCGATAGCGCCCGTTTTGAGGTCGTGGCCCCCTATGAGCCCTCGGGCGACCAGCCCCAGGCAATCGCCTCGCTCGTGCGCGGCGTCGAGGAGGGCGATCGCTATCAGGTGCTGCTCGGCGTGACCGGTTCCGGCAAGACCTTCACGATGGCGAAGACCATCGAGGCGCTCGGCAAGCCGACGCTCGTGATGGCGCCGAACAAGACGCTCGCCGCGCAGCTCGCCAGCGAGCTCAAGGAGTTCTTCCCGCATAACGCCGTCGTGTACTTCGTGTCCTACTACGACTACTACCAGCCCGAGGCCTATGTCCCGGCGAGCGACACCTACATCGAGAAGGACTCCTCCATCAACGAGGAGGTCGAGATGCTGCGCCATCAGGCGACCGCCTCCCTGCTTTCCAGGCGCGACGTCATCGTCGTCGCGTCGGTATCGTGCATCTACGGTATCGGCAGCCCCGAGGACTATGCGGGCTTGGCGCCGAACGTGGACAAGAAGGTGCCACTCGAGCGCGACGACTTCATCCATGCGCTCATCGACATCCAGTACGACCGCAACGACTACGACCTCGCGCGCGGCACGTTCCGCGTGCGCGGCGACGTCGTCGACGTGTACCCTCCGTATGCGGAGCATCCCCTGCGCTTCGAGTTCTTCGGCGACGAGGTGGAACTCATCGCCGAGATTGACGAGGTGACCGGCGAGATCTTGCGCGAATACGACGCCATTCCCGTCTGGCCCGCCTCGCACTACGTGACGGAGAAGCCCAAGGTGACCCAGGCGCTCAAGACCATCGAGGAGGAGTGCGAGCAGCGCGTCGCCGAGCTCAAGGCCGAAGACAAGCTGCTCGAGGCCCAGCGGCTCCAGCAGCGCACCGACTACGACCTCGAGATGCTCGAGACCATGGGCTTCTGCACCGGCATCGAGAATTATTCCCGCCATCTGGACGGGCGCAAGCCCGGCGAGCCGCCCTTCACGCTCATCGATTACTTCCCCAAGGACATGCTCTGCATCATCGACGAGAGCCACGTGACGGTGCCGCAGATCCGCGGCATGCACGAGGGCGACCGCTCGCGCAAGGTGACGCTGGTGGAGCACGGGTTCCGCTTGCCCTCGGCACTCGACAACCGACCGCTGCGCTTCGACGAGTTCGAGGCGCGCATCCCGCAGTTCATCTACGTGAGCGCCACGCCCGGCGATTACGAGCTGCGCGTGAGCCAGAACAACGTCGAGCAGATCATCCGCCCGACGGGCCTGCTCGACCCGAAGATCGACGTGCGCCCCGTGCGCGGCCAGATCGACGACCTGCTCGACGAGATTCGCGTCCGTACCGCCCGTCATGAGCGGGTGCTCGTGACGACGCTCACGAAGCGCATGGCGGAGGACCTGACGGACCACCTGCTCGATGCCGGCATCAAGGTCAACTACATGCACTCCGATACGGCGACGCTCGACCGCGTCGAGATCCTGCGCGACCTGCGCCAGGGCAAGATCGACGTGCTCGTGGGCATCAACCTGCTGCGCGAGGGTCTCGATTTGCCCGAGGTGTCGCTTGTCGCCATTCTCGACGCCGACAAAGAGGGCTTCCTGCGCAATCGCCGTTCCCTCATCCAGACCATCGGCCGCGCGGCGCGCAACGCCGACGGCGAGGTCATCATGTACGCCGACACCGTGACGGACTCCATGCGCGAGGCTATCGACGAGACGAACCGCCGCCGCGGCATCCAGATGGCCTACAACGAGGAGCACGGCATCGAGCCGAAGACGGTGCGCAAGGCCATCAACGACATCTCGAGCTTCATCGCCGAGGCAACCGAGACGGTGGGAAAGAAGGACCGCAGCCGCGGCGACTCGCTGGGGCACGGCGCGTTTTTCACCCCAGCGGGCAGCGAGGCGGAAGTTGGCGACGGGGCCGATGCGGCGAGTGCGGGCGAGCGGCTCGCCGAGGAGCTCGCCTCGCTTCCCAAAGATGAGGTCGAACGCATCATCGCCACGATGGAGGAGGACATGCGCAGCGCCTCGGAGGCCATGGACTTCGAGGAGGCGGCGCGCCTGCGCGACGCGCTCGTGCATCTCAAGGCGGTCGTCGAGGGCGCACCCGAGCAGGAGGTAATCGAGCGCCTGCGCCGCGACGCGCGCCGTGGTTCGACGTTCGGCGGAGGGCGGAAGCGCCAGGGCACCCGCTTTAAGCACTAGGGGTCGTCGATGCCGCGCCGGACGCGTGCGCACCCGGCCGCAAGGGCCAAAACGCCGGAGTCTGCCTCGCGGTACCCGGCCGCGGGCTCACAGATCCCGAGCCGCGCATGCGGGCGAAGCCGGACCTCATGCGGGTTCGCTATGGGCCAGATGCTATAATCACCGTGGAACCGTATGGAACACTTGCCGGAGGTTTTGGGAACAACCGTGTCGGCTAAGGGGGAGCAATGAGAAAGCAGACGCGTGCAAGGCTCGACGCCATCAAGGAGCAGCTGCTGCTGGTGAAGTGGAATCTGGTCATCATGGCCGCCTTCTGCTTCGGCATGGCAGCGTACAACTACGTGACGCCGTCCTGGGGCGGTCTCGGCATGTTCATGATCACGCCGCATGACGGGCTGGATGGCATCTTGGCCATGCTTCCCTGGTGCGGCATCGCGCTGGGCGTCCTGACCGGCATCGCATCGTTCGTGTCGCGCAGCGGCTGGGTGCTCTCGTGGGTCGAGATCCTCATGAGCCTGGTCATGTTCGTGTTCGGGTTCTGGGAGCTGTTCTTCCCGTACGACATCGGCGTCTATTCGCAGACCTGGGCGTTCGTGGGTATCTTCCTCGCGTTCTTCATCATGTTCATCGCGCTGCACATGGACCGTGAGGGCGTGGGCCACTGGTTCGTTGAGCTGTGCGTGGCCGCCGCGACGTGGATCGTCTCGTTCATCAACATCATGGACTTCGCCGGTCCGGCGGCGTCTCAGGGCCTGACCTCGCTTACGCTGTTCATCGCGGCGTGGGGTTTCGTCTACGGTGCGGTGGCGCTGCACGGCGTGGGGTCGCTGGATGAGTCCATCTGGGCGCCCGTTCGCGCGCTGCGCGGTCGCGGCAAGAAGAGGGACGCTGCTGCTGCGTAACCTTCTGCACGACACATGACGATCGGGGCCGCGCTTTGCGGCCCTTTTCATATCTATGGGGCCCAATGCTCATGCATACGAGAAAAGGCCGCCAGAAGCCAGCTCAGCGCTTCTGGCGGCCTTTTCGCATGGCGGTTGTGGGGGGGCTATGGCGGCTAGGCGCTATCTGCGACGAGGTCGGCGATCAGGGCGCGGGCGCAGCGGATGCCGTCGGTCGCGGCGCTCATGATGCCGCCGGCGTACCCCGCACCCTCGCCGCACGGGTAGAGCCCGGGCGCGCCGACGGCGACGCAGGAGCGGTCGCGAACGATGGTGACCGGTGAGCTCGAGCGCGTCTCGACGCCGGTCAGCACTGCCTCGGTGTCATCGAACCCGCGCAGCTTGCCCGCGAGCGCCGGGATGCCCGCGCGCAGCGTGTCGACGATAGGTGCGGGCAGCGTCTCGTCGAGGGCGCACCAGGTGACGCCGAGCGGATAGGTGGGCGCGATGCGGCCGCAGGAGGTGCTCGGGCGCCGGGCGATAAAGTCGCCCACGAGCTGGGCGGGCGCACGGAAGTCGCCGCCGGCGAGCTCGAACGCCGCCCGCTCGCAGCGTCGCTGCAGCTCGATGCCGGCAAGCGGGTCATCGCCCGGCAGGTCGCCGGGGTTGACGTTGACGAGCAGCGCCGCGTTGGCGTTGCGACCGGCGCGCGCGTTCAAGCTCGCGCCGTTGACGACGACGCCGCCCGGCTCGGACGCGGCGGCGACCACCTCGCCACCCGGACACATGCAGAACGTGAAGACGTTTCTGCCCTGCGGCAGGTGCGCCACGAGCTTGTAGGGGGCGGCGCCCAGGGCGGGGTGCCCGGCGGCCGGCCCGTACTGGGCGCGATCGATATCCGCTTGGAGGTGCTCGATGCGCACGCCCATGGCGAAGGTCTTGCGCTCGACGGCCATGCCGCGGCGGACCAGCAGCTCGAACACGTCGCGTGCGGAGTGCCCGCAGGCGAGCACGAGGCGGTCGGCGCGGATGCGCTCGGGGGCCGATGCGCTCTGCTCGACGAGGATGGCGCACGGTGCGCCGGAGGACGTGCGCTCGATATCGACCATGCGGCAGCCGAAGCGGACCTCGCCGCCGAGCTGCTCGATACGCCGGGCGATATGCGCAACGACGGTGGGAAGGATATCGGAGCCGACGTGCGGCTTCGCGTCCCAGAGGATGTCGCGGGGCGCCCCTGCGTCGACCATGGTCTCGAGGATGAGGCGGTGCGCGTCGTTTTTCGTGCCGGTGTTCAGCTTGCCGTCGGAGAAGGTCCCCGCGCCGCCGAGGCCGAACTGGATGTTGCTTTCGGGATCGAGCTCGCGCGTGCGCACGAAGCGCTCGATGGCGGCGGTGCGTGCGGCAGCCGCCTCGCCGCGCTCGATAAGCAGCGGCGCGAGCCCCGCCTCTGCAAGCGTGAGCGCGCAGAACAGGCCCGCGCAGCCCGCGCCGACAACGACAGGGCGGGCGGCCGGCAGCACGGATGCATGCAGGGGGACCGGGAAGGTGGGTTCGGCATCCTCGACGGGGCGCACATGGGAGGCGCGGGCCGCCGGCACGTGCGCGAGAGCCGCCTTCTCCTGCGCCGGCGTGCGCAGCCGCACGCGTGCGCTCAGGACGAAATGGACGTCGCGCTTCTTGCGCGCGTCGACCGATTTGCGATGGAGCTCGATATGGGCGATATCGCGCGCCCCGCATCCGAGGAGCTTGCGCGCCGCCTGACGGCATATGTCGAGGCAGCCCGCCTCGGTCATCCCCTCGTCGAGGCTGACGGGAATCTGCGAGATCTCAATCATGGAAGCGCCTTTCAGCGGGTTGAGTGGGCACGGGGTACCGTTTCATTGTAGACGCGCGGGGTCCGCCCGAAAGCAGGAGCCCGCCCGCTCCATAGCCTGCTCGGCCACCGAGCGCGGTGATGCGTCTCAGCGCGCAAGCGCCTCGGCGCTGCGGATGCCCGACAGCCAGGCCCAGGCGAGGTTGAAGCCGCCGCAATCGGCATCCATGTCGAGTGCCTCGCCGCAGACGGACAGGGCGGGCGCGATATCGGGGCGCACTTGCAGCCCGGGGAGCTCGACGGCGTCGAAGGGGATGCCGCCGCGCCGGACCTGGGCGCTCGCGTGCTCCGTGGTGCCCTCGATGATGAAGGGGAGATGCTTCGCGATGCGCGCGAGGGCGGCGCCGTCGCGGGCGCCCTCGCGCCCGGCGCAGCGCATCAGGAAGGCGCCGAGCTCGTGGGCGAGCATGCCGTCGAACCACGACGCGCCGCGGGATGCGGGGTCGCCGAGGAGCGCTGCGCGCTGCTCGAACAGCGCAGCGAGCTCGCGCTCGGCACGGTCGCAGAACAGATCGACCTCGACGATGTCGCCCGTCATGCAGCGGCGGGAGAGGTCGAAGGCGACGATGCCGGAGATGCCGTAGGACCGGAAGAGCGCCTCGCCGGATTCCGCCCAGAGCTCCTCGCCATCGCGGACGAGGCCCAGCCGGCAGTCGACGCGCAGCCCGTCCAGCCGCTCGAGGGCGCAGGTGTCGTGCGCAGGCGTGCAGGCGACGGGGCAGAGCACGGGCTTCTCGCCGATATGGGGCAGGCCGAAGAGACCGGCGAGCGGTTCCGATGCGCCGCCGCAGGCGATGATGATATGGCGGGCGCGCACCGAGCGCGGCGTCCGTGCGGCGCGGCGGAGCTCCTTGCGGTCCGAGCGGATGCGGGCGCGCAGGTCGCCGACGTGCCTTTTGGGCGCTGGCAGCGGCGCGGCGGGGACGGAGAGTTCGAGCCTCCAGACGGCCTCGTCCATGCCGTAGGTCGCATCCTGCAGGTCGGCGCACGCGAGCACCTCGACGCCACGGCGCGCGATGGCGCCGAGCAGCGCCTCGCGCACCGAGTCGGCGCGCTTGCTGTAGGGGTAGAGCCTGCCGTCGATTTTGCAGGTCATGATGCCCACCGCGTCGAAGAGCGCTGCCAGCTCGCGCTCGGGGGCACGTCCCATGACGGCGCGGGCGATATCCGGGTGCAGATAGCGCGCGGGGTCGAGGTGGGCGTTCGAGATGTTGCAGCGGCCGTTGCCGGTGGCGAGGATGGGCAGGCCGAGGGCCACGTCGCGTTCGATGATGAGGACGGAGCGCCCGGCGCGCGCGGCAGATAGGGAGGCGGCGAGGCCCGAGGCCCCGCCGCCGACAATCGCTACATCATAGAGGGGATGCGCCGCCACCTTAGGCCTGCTCGCTGTCCTCGGTGCCCTCGTGGGGCGCAACGGCGGTCGCCGCGGCGAGCGTGAGCGGCAGGGTGCCGGCGGGAAGCTCGGTCTCGATGGTGCCGGCGTCGCAGGCGGCAGCGAGTGTCGGGTCGATGGGCAGGCGGTCGAGCACGGTGAGGTTGTAGGTCTCGGCGACCTGGTCGAGCTTGCTTTTCCCGAAGATCTCGATGGCACGGCCGCAGTCCGGGCACTGGACGTAGCTCATGTTCTCGACGATGCCGAGGATGGGCACGTTCATCTTGTCGGCCATGTTCACGGCCTTCGCCACGATCATGGACACGAGGTCCTGCGGGCTCGTGACGACGACGATGCCGTCGACGGGCAGCGACTGGAACACGGTCAGCGCGACGTCGCCCGTGCCCGGGGGCATGTCGACGAGCAGGTAGTCGAGCGGGCCCCAAGAGGTGTCGCTCCAGAACTGCTTGATGGCGCCGGCGATGACCGGTCCGCGCCACAGCACGGGGTCGGTCTCGTTTTGAAGCAGCAGGTTCGACGACATGACCTTGATGCCGGTCGCCGAGATCTCGGGCAGCAGCAGCTTGCCGAGACCGTGGGCGCGACGGTCGCCCATGCCGAACATGCGGGGAATGGAGGGGCCGGTGATGTCGGCGTCGAGGATGCCGACCTTGGCGCCGCTGCGCGCGAGCTCGACGGCGAGCGAGCCCGTGACGAGCGACTTGCCGACGCCGCCCTTGCCGGACAGCACGGCGATGACGCGCTTCACCTCGGAGAGGTTGTTCTCTTCAAATTGCATCGGGGCGGTCTGGCCGCCCGCAGCAGCTGCGTGTTCGCAACCCATGGATGCGTCCTTTCGATTGGCACGTTCAGACGCACCCATTGTACCCCGCGCGGTGGCCTGTGTTTCATGTGCGCCGCGATATGATAAGGGGCGGACACCCGCGTGCCCGCCCCCGCGACATCGGTTCGCCTGCCGATGGCGCCCTAGCAGGTGGCGCCGCCGACGACGGTCTTGTTCAGGATGGCCTCCTTGTCGATGGGTGCCGAGAGCAGCTTCTCCTGCACGTAGTCGAAACCGAGGCGCGCCACGGTGTCGGCGAAGCGCTCGCCGGAGATGCCCTCGTCGCGGAAGAAGAGGATGGCGCGCTCGACGACGTCCATGACCTCCTCTTCGCTCGTGAAGATCTTGTCCAGGGCGCGGCCGTGGGCGGTCTTTTTGCCCCAGCGACCGCCGATGTAGACCTTGTAGCCGCGCAGGCCCTCGCTCACTGCGCCGAACGGGCAGGCGTCCGTGCAGCGGCCGCAGTGGTTGCACAGGCTCTCGTCGATGGTGATCTTGCCGTCCTCGCGGATCTGGGCGTCGCCCATGGGGCAGGCCTTCACCACCTGGCAGACCTTGCAGGCACGGCATTTGTCCAGATCGATCTCGGGCACGAGCTGGCCGACGATGCCCAGATCGTTCAGGTCCGGCTTCACGCACATGTTCGGGCATCCGCCGACGGCGATCTTGAACTTATGCGGCAGCTCGACGCCGTGATAGCCCACGTAGAAGCGCTCGTGCAGCTTCTCGGAGAGGTCGAACGTGTCGATGAGGCCGTACTGGCACGTCGTGCCCTTGCAGGAGACGACGGGGCGCACCTTCGAGCCGGTGCCGCCGGCATCGAGGCCGTGCGCCTGCAGGTATTCGATGCAGGCGGCGATGTTGTCGTAGTGCACGCCCTGGATCTCGAGGGTGAGGCGCGTCGTCATGGTGACCTCGCCGGAGCCGAACTGCTCGGCGGCGTCGGCCACGGTCTTCTGCTCGGCGGAGGTCAGCTTGCCGTTGCGGGTGATGACGCGGACGTTGAACACGTCGTCGAAGCGCTTGTCCTGCAGGCACCCGAGGCCCTTCAGGCGCTTGATCTCGGCGGCGGGCAGCTTCGCGCCGCGCCGCGGGACCTTCACCTCGTTGAAGGTGATGCCGCCCTCGAGGACGCGCGTGTTGGTGTAGCCGGCGGCCTTCAGGCGGTTCTGCATGAAGTAACCGCGCTTGCCCTTGGCGCACACGAGCAGCAGCCTGTCGTCTTTGGCGTGCCCATCGATGCCGTCGACGACCTTCGTGAGGTCGACCCACTCCGCTCCGGGGATGGTGGGCGCGGGAAGGGCGTCGATGACGGTGTAGTCCGTCGCTTCACCGGCCGCATATTGGGCGGGGGTGAGAGTCTCGAGCTCGCCGGCGAGCTTGTTCTCGAGGATGTAGCAGGCTGTCACGAGCGGATGGATGGCCGTGGAGAACGGCGGGGCGTAGGCGAAGTCCATGAGGTCGAGGTCCTCGACCTTGAGCTTGCGGTAGATCGCCTCTACCACGATGTCGACGACTTTGTCTACCGCGCCGGCGCCGAGCACCTGCACGCCGAGCAGACGATGGGTCGCCTTGCAGGCGATGAGCTTGATGATGAAGCTCGAGGAACCGGGATAGTAGTGGGCCTTGTCGTCGACGACGGCCACGATGGACTCCGGGTCGAAGCCCTCCTGGCGCGCGGCAGCCTCGGTGAGGCCGGTGCGGCCGCCGTTCAGCGTGGAGAGCAGGTGCACGACGCCGGTGCCGAGCACGCCGGGGTAGGCGGTGGGGGTTCCGGTGAGCGTGCGGGCGAGCGCGCGGCCGGCGATGTTGGCGGTGGATCCCATGGGGCTCCACGCGGGCTTGTGGGTGATGGCGTTGTGGACCATGGCGCAGTCACCCGCGGCGTAGACGTCGGCGAGGTTCGTGGCGCCGTACTCGTCGGTCACGACGGTGCCCTTGATCATCTCGATGCCCGAGCCCTCGAGCCAAGCGGTCGCCGGGCGGATGCCGATGGCCACCACGACGAGGTCGGCCGGGATCGTGCCGCCGGAGGTCTCGACGCCCTCGGCGCGCTCGGTGCCGGTGATGCCCGTGAGCGACGTGCCCGTGAGCACGCGCACGCCCGCTGCTTTGAGCTGACGGCGCGCGAAGTCGGCCATCTCGGGGTCGAAGACGTTCGGCAGGATCTGCGGCATGGCGTCGATGACGGTGACGGACAGGCCCAGCGCGAGCAGGTTCTCGGCGACCTCGAGGCCGATGAAGCCGGCGCCGCAGACCACGGCGCGACGGCAGGCGTTGTCCTGCACGTACGCGCGGATGCCGGTCGCGTCGTCGGGCGTGCGCATGCTGAAGACGCCCGGGAGCTGCACGCCCGCGACGTTCGGCACGAAGGGGTTGGCGCCCGTGGCGACGACGAGCTTGTCGTAGGGCTCGGCGTACTCGACTCCGTCCTCAGTGCGGACGGTCACGGTCTTGGCGGCGGCGTCGAGCGCGATCGCCTCCTGGCCGACCCTCACCTCGACGCCCGTGAGGCCCGCGTAGGCCTCGGGCGTGTTGACGATCAGGGCGTCGCGCGTCTCGATGGCGCCTCCCACGTAGTAGGGAAGGCCGCAGCCGGCATAGCTGATGTCGTGACTCTTGGAGATGACCAGCACCTCCGCCGAGCGGTCGCACCGCTTGATCTTCGCCGCGGCCTTGGTGCCGGCGGCGACACCGCCGACGATAAGGTATTTCATGCGCATTTCCCCTCTCATGCACGGGAGCGCTGGCGCTCCGATTGCCTTGACGTCCATGATAGGCGTTTTGAGTCCGTCCCTGTCGGGTGACGATGACCGAACGGCTCGGTGGCGCCGGCACCCCTGTCGGGCAGCCTGGTCGCCGCAGCCTCAGCCGCAGCGTCGCTAGATACGCTTCTCCATGATGTAGCCATCCATGATGAAGCCGTGTCCGATATCGGTCTCGACGGCGTCGATGGTCTGGAAGCCCTTGGCCGTATAGGCTCGGATGCCGAGCTCGTTGTGCTTGTTCACGGTGAGGTACATCGCCTCAAGGCCGCGCTCGCGCAGCAGGTTCTCGTAGAAGGCGATGACCGCGCTGGCGAAGTGGCGCCCGCGCTCCTCTTTGAGCAGGTAGATCTTGCTCACGAAGAAGCGCGCCGTCTCGGGCTCGACGTGGCCGCCGGTGAATCCCACGATGCGGCCGTCGTCCGCGGCGTGCACGAACCAGTACTCGTAGGCGTATTCGGCCATGTCGCGCTTGATCGCGGGCAGGCTCTGGAACTGCTCGATCATGTACTCGGTCTGGTCGGGGCCTATGATGGCCGGCCAGTACTCGCGCCAGATGGCGCCCGCGAGTCGGGCGAGCTGCTCGACCTGCTCTTCGGTCTCGACCCGCTCGAACGTGGCGGCGCCGAATGCGTTGGATTTCTGCATGTGACCTCTCTTGTCAGCTATGCAGCCAGTATAGGCGCACGGGCGGGCGGAGGGTGGGCGGCGCGCCGATGCATCTCCTCGACGGAATTAGCCTGCCGAAACGGCAGGCTGCAGGAAAGCTGCCCGGATTCGCAAGCGCTACCTGCGCGTTTGAGGTCCGCGGTGGTGCCGATTCGACGAGGTACCACGCGAGGGGACCTAATATCGTCGTAGGGGAGCAACCGGGGCGCGCACGGGTCGCGCGCTCACGCGCCGGGGTGCCGACGGGGCGCGTCCGCGGTATCATCGGGCAATCGTAAAGGACGCTAGGAGGGCAAGATGGTGCATCGAGATACGGGGTCGGCTGGCGCGAGCGGCCTTGTGGTCGCATGCTACGGGACGGCCGATGCCGGGGCACGCGAGCGTTTCGTCGCCCCGGTGATCGAGGCGTGCGCCCGCGCTTATCGGGAGGCGGAGGGTTCTGAAGCGCCGGTCGCTGTCGCCTTCACGAGTGCTCGGGCGCGCGCCGCGCTCGCGGAGCGAGGCGAGATCGTGGCCGATCCCGCCTCGGCGCTCGAGCATCTCTGGGAGGCGGGCGTGCGCCGGGTGACGGTCGCCTCGTCGCACCTGGTTGACGGCGCGGCCTACCACGGGCTCGCGGAGGCGGTGCGTGCGAAGGCGCCCCTGTTCGATGAGGTGCGGCTCGCCAGCCCGCTGCTCTCCTCCGCGGCCGACGTGCGCTCGCTCGCTCGCGCCATCGATGCGCACCTGCCGCGTGCGCAGGGCCGCGCCGTGGTGCTTGTGGGCCACGGCGCGGCCGGGGCGGGCGGGCTCGCCTACCTTGCGCTCGGCCGCGCGCTTGCCGACAACGGCCGGGACGACGTCATTTGCGGGGTGCTGCGCGGCGACCCGGGGGCGGACGCGGTGGACGCGGCGCTCGCCGCGCGCGCGGGCGCGGTGCGCGAGGTCCTGCTTGCGCCCCTGATGCTCTCGGTTGCGGGCCATGCCTGGCGCGACGTCATGGGGGAGGGGCCGACAAGCTGGTGCACGCGCCTGCGTGCGCAGGGCCGCGCCGTCACGGTCGCTCCCGAGGGACTCGGTGCGTGGCCCGAGGTCTGCGCCCTCGCGGCCGCACATCTGGCGGCGGCGCCCGCTGTGGGTGTGCATCGCGCAGGAAATCGCCGTGCGACAGCGGCGGGATCGCCGCATTTCCCGCTGTTCGTGGACCTGAACGGGACGAGGTGCCTCGTCGTCGGCTGCGGGGCGGTGGGAGGGCGCCGCGCGCGGGCGCTCGCGCGATTCGGTGCGCAGGTGCTCGTTGTCGATCCGGCGGCGTCCGTCGAGGTGGCGCCGGGCATCGAGGTGGCGCGCCGCCGCTACGAGCCGGGAGACGAAGCGGGCTGCACGCTCGTCGTGGCGGCGACCGATGATCGCGCGGCCAACCGCTTGATCGCCGAGCGCTGTCGGCGCCAGGGGATCATCGTCTCGGTGGCGGACGCCCCTGAGGAGTGCATGTTTTTCTTTCCGGCGCTGTGCGAGGGCGAGCGCGTGGTCGCGGGTGTGGCCTCGCGCGCGGCGGACGCGCGCGGACATGCGCTCGCGGCGCAGGCTGCGGCGCAAATTCGCCGGGTCATCCCGTAGGCTCATCACAACCGGTCGAGCAGGCCGCATGCGCCGGCGAGCGTGCCGGGCGCTTCGCCCGCAAGGCGCCTGAGCGATATGTCCGGCACGCTCGCAGATCGCGAAAGGCCTCACCACACGAGTCCGCACCCGGCACGATTCGCGCCGGGTGCGGACTGGTTGCGATCTTATGGTTCGCTAACGGATCTTGCGGGCGAAGTTGCGGTACTGGATGGTGCGCAGCTCGTCGACGAGCGAGCGGTACGGGCTGTTCGCGTCGAGCTCGTAGCACAGGCCGTCGGCGCCGCGGTATCCGTTTGCGCTGATCGAGGTGATCTCGGAGCGGCTGGCGAGCAGCGCCTTCTGGTAGTCGGTCAGGGGCGCGCCGATCATGTAGAGCATCTGGGCGGCGAGCTCGTTGATGCTCAGCTCCTGGTTGAAGCTCATCTGGTCGTTGCCGGCGACGTCGTAGTTCGCCCACACGAAATAGGTCGACTCGAACAGGCGCCACTGGTGGGAGAGGTTGTCCTCGCCCGGATAGAGCACATCGTTCAGCGCGGTGGTCATGTTCGGCTGATGGTCGCCGAAGAACACGAGCACGACGGGACGCCCGATGGTGCGCAGCTGGTCGATGAGGTAGGTGAGGTCGCGGTCGGACGCCTCGATGCAGGTGAGATAGGTGTTGAGCTGCGTGAGAAGGTTGGCGTCGGTGACGCCCGCGGGCGCGAAGTCCATGGGCTCGTCTTCCGGCACGGTTCCCGCGTCGTAGCCGCTGTGGTTCTGCATCGTGACGTCGAAGATGAACTGCGGACCGTCGTCCTCGCGCAGATGCTCGAGGACCTTGTCGTAGGTCACCCGGTCGGTCACGCCGGAGTGGTAGTGCGGCGCATCCTCATCGAAATCGTCATTCGAGATGAAGTCCTCGAAGCCGAGCTGCGGATAGACCATCGAGCGGTTCCAGTTGGTCGGCGACTGCGGATGCACGGCGCGCGAGCGGTAGCCGAGCGCGGCGAGCTGCTTGGGCAGGCTGTCGATGTTCGAGAGATTGTAGAGCTGATAGGGGTACTTGCCGTTGCCGACGAACGCGATGGAGTTGCCAGTCAGGTACTCGAACTCCGAGTTCGCGGTGCCGCCGCCGTTGGTAGAGGCCATGAGGCAGCCGCGCTGGAGGGTGTCGGAAAGCGAGTTGTAGTAGGCGGGTCCCGTGTAGCCGGCCTCGCGCAGCCCGTCGTAGACCGACAGGTCCGAGAAGCTCTCGTTCATGATGGTGATGATCGCGGGCTTGACCTCGGCGAACTGCTGCTCGGCGGCGATGCGGGATGGGTTCTGGCCGAGTGTGGCGTCATAGGCGGCGACGAGCGCGTCTTCGGCCTCATCGGCCTGCTCGTCGGTGTAGTCGTCCGGCTCAGGGATAGGGAGGTCTTGGGCGACGGCGATGAACGAGGGGATGAATCCGCAGCTCGAGTAGGTCGCGATGGGCCACCAGCGGTCGTAGGTGAAGTCAAGCGCCTCCTCGAAGTTGACGGTGGTGAAGCCGAGGGCCATCGCGGCGGCGACGGCGCCGGCGCAGCAGAGGTTGACGCCGACGCGCGCCGCTCGCCGCCACCGCTCAGGCGCCGGGGCGGGCTGGATGAACGACAGGCACGTGAGCGCCACGGCCACGGCGATGAGGGATTCCGCGACCGCGCGGTCGATCTGGTAGGTGTAGCCGCCGCTCACGGCCGCCGCGGTCTGGAGCGCGAGTAGGTCGCTCGGCAGGATGGCGGCCGATTTGAACTGCTGGATGAAGTACTGGGCGACGCCGAATCCGCCGCAGACGGCGACGGCGAGCGTGCACAGCGCGCCGGTGCGCTGGCCGGCGAAATACAGGGCGAGCATGGCGAGGAGCACGACGAGCACGGCGACGCCGAAGAACAGGATGGGGATGCGCGCGTACTGCGCGTTCCAGGCGCGCTCAAGTGCCCAGACCGACAGCACGGAGGCGGCGGTCATGAGGGCGACGTCGCGCACGGGGCGCAGGATGCGGCCGCTCGCGGGGTCCATCCGGTCGAGGACGCCTGCGATGGCGGAGCGCGCGAGCGTGAGGGCGCCCGCGGCCTCGACCACGAGCGAGAAGATGACGAGCGCGCCGGGCTCGAAGATGCACATGCCCGCATGGCAGAGGTAGGCCATGACGGCGAGCAGGGCGATGTGGGCCGCGGGCCACAGGATGTCGCCAGCAGCAAGGCGTCTGCCGTACGTGCGGGTGCGCAGGGCGGAGGCGACGGTGAGCACGACGAGGCCGATGGCGGCGGCGAGCGGGATGATGGCGAATGTCGAGGGGAGAATGTCAGTCATGGAATTCTTTATTGGTAACGAGTCTGTATGGATACGGTAAAGAATCCCACGGCTCCGCAGCTCCGTCAAACGGGACACATATCGAACAAGGATTGAATATCCCGTGACGCGGTCGCGTGCGAACATGTGTCCGCTTGCGTCTAGCGGTAGACTGAAGCGGCTGACTCAACGTCATAGGGCAGCCTCGCGCCGCAGCCTGGTGCGCGGCGGCTTGCCGATAACCGAAAGGGCACCCATGTCAGATTCCTCTATCGTCATCCGCGGTGCGCGCGAGCACAACCTGCGCGATATCGATGTCGAGATCCCGCGCGACAAGCTCGTCGTCATCACGGGCCTGTCGGGCTCGGGCAAGTCGAGCCTCGCCTTCGACACCATCTACGCTGAGGGGCAGCGCCGCTATGTGGAGAGCCTTTCCAGCTACGCGCGCCAGTTCCTGGGCCAGATGGACAAGCCCGACTTGGACTCGATCGACGGCCTGTCGCCGGCGGTCTCCATCGACCAGAAGACGACGAGCAAAAACCCGCGTTCCACGGTGGGTACCGTGACCGAGATCTATGACTACCTGCGTCTGCTGTTCGCGCGCGTGGGCACCCCGCACTGCCCTGAGTGCGGGCGCGTCATCGAGCGCCAGACGACCGACCAGGTGGCCGACAAGATCATGGAGGCCGGCGCCGGCCGGCGCGCGCTCGTGCTCGCCCCGGTCGTCTCCGACCGCAAGGGCGAGTTCGCGAAGCTGCTCGACGACCTGCGCCGCGAGGGCTTCTCGCGCGTGCGCATCGACGGCGAGGTCAAGAGCCTTGACGACCCCATCGAGCTCGACAAGAAGTTCCGCCACTCCATCGAGGTCGTCGTGGACCGCATCGTGATTCGCGAGGGGAGCGTGGGCCGCATCGCCGAGGCTGTCGAGCAGGCGACGAAGCTGGCCCACGGCAACGTGGGCGTGTACCTGCTGCCCGACCGCGGCGCCCCGGAGGGCACCCCGGGTGACCTTTTGACCTACTCGCTCGCGCTCGCCTGCCCCGAGCACGGTCACTCCATCGACGACCTGCAGCCGCGCGACTTCTCGTTCAACGCGCCCTATGGCGCCTGCCCGGAGTGCGACGGCTTGGGCTTCAAGAAGGTCGTGGACGCCGAGGCCCTCATCGAGGACCCGAACCTCTCCATCGAGGAGGGTGTGTTCGGCAGCTTCTTCGGCAAGTCGAACTACTACCCGCAGATCTTCCGCGCGCTCGCCAAGCATCTGAAGGTCGACCCCGCCACGCCGTGGAAGGACCTGCCCGCGCGCGTGAAGAAGGTCTTTCTCGACGGTTTGGGCGACAAGAAGATGCGCGTGGACTACCACACGCAAGACGGACGCGACACGCACTGGTTCACGAAGTACTCGGGCGTGCGCAACATCCTGTACGAGCGCTACATCGAGACGACGAACGAGAACACGAAGGCGCGCCTGGAGAAGTACATCCGCGAAGAGCCCTGCCGCGCCTGCCACGGCGCGCGCCTGCGCCCCGAGATGCTCGCCGTCACGGTGGGCGACAAGTCCATCTACGACGTGTGCTGCATGAGCTGCCGCGAGTCCCTCGAGTTCTTCGAGGCGCTCGAGTTGAGTGAGCGCCAGCGGTTCATCGGCGGACGCATCGTGAAGGAGATCATGGAGCGCCTGCGTTTTCTGGTGGACGTGGGCCTGGACTACCTCACGCTCGATCGTGCCTCGGCGACGCTTTCCGGTGGCGAGGCCCAGCGCATCCGCCTCGCCACGCAGATCGGCGCCGGCCTCATGGGCGTGCTCTACATCCTCGACGAGCCCTCTATCGGCCTGCACCAGCGCGACAACGAGCGCTTGATCGCCACGCTCGAGCGCCTGCGCGACCTCGGCAACACGGTGATTGTCGTCGAGCACGACGAGGACACCATCCGCGCGGCCGACTTCGTGGTGGACATGGGCCCGGGTGCGGGCGAGAACGGCGGCGAGGTCGTGTGCGCGGGCACGCCCGAAGAGATCATGGCCTGCCCGGCATCGCTCACCGGCGCCTACCTGACCGGCGCGCGCATGGTGCGCCTGCCCGAGGAGCGCCGCAAGCCCGGTCGCGGCGCGCTCGTGATCCGCGGGGCGCGCGCGAACAACCTGAAGAACGTGACGGCGAAGGTCGAGTTCGGCACGCTCACCGTCGTGACGGGCGTGTCCGGTTCGGGCAAGTCGAGCCTCGTGACCGACACCATCGCGCCGGCGCTCACGAACGCCATCCACCATTCGGCGCGCCCGGTGGGGCCGTACCGCGCTATCGAGGGCATCGAGCAGATCGACAAGGTCATCGACATCGACCAATCGCCCATCGGGCGCACGCCGCGCTCGAATCCGGCGACCTATATCGGGCTGTGGGACGATCTGCGCGCGCTGTTCGCGAGCGTGCCGGAGTCCAAGGCGCGCGGGTACGCCCCCGGCCGCTTCAGCTTCAACGTGCCCGGCGGCCGCTGCGAGGCGTGCCGCGGCGACGGTCAGATCAAGATCGAGATGCACTTCCTGCCCGACATCTACGTGCCCTGCGAGGTCTGCGGCGGCAAACGCTACAACCGCGAGACGCTCGAGGTGCTCTACCGCGGCAAGTCCATCTCGGATGTGCTCGACATGAGCGTGACCGAGGCGCTCGCCTTCTTCGGCAACATTCCGCAGATCAAGCGCAAGCTGCAGACGCTCTACGACGTCGGCCTGGGCTACGTGCGCCTGGGTCAGCCGGCAACGACACTGTCCGGCGGCGAGGCGCAGCGCGTGAAGCTCGCCAAGGAGCTCCATCGCAAGCAGACGGGCAAGACGTTCTACATCCTGGATGAGCCTACGACCGGTTTGCACTTCGAGGACGTCCGCCAGCTCATCGACGTGTTGCAGCGCCTGGTCGATGCGGGCAACACCGTGCTCGTCATCGAGCACAACCTCGACGTCATCAAGGTGGCCGACCGCATCATCGACCTCGGCCCGGAGGGTGGCAACGGCGGCGGCCGCATCGTGGTTTCCGGCACGCCCGAGCAGGTCGCTGCCTGCCCGGAGAGCTATACGGGCAGGTTCTTGGGTCCCATCCTCGAGCGCGACCGCGCACGTCAGGCAGGCATGGTCACGCGGGGGAACGCCGAGTAGGGGCGATATCTCGCGACGGGGCGTACATACTGCAATCGAGGGGCATCCCGGTGACTTTTCGCCGCCGGGATGCCCGCTTTTTGGGCCGGCCGACCGGCGGTATGGCGGCGTTCGCGGTCTCCGCATGGGTTGCCCCACGGCGCCGGGGTGCGGGCTTTGAAGATTTCCCTCAGTTTCCCGTGCGGTGCGAGCCTGCCCATGTGGCGCTCCCTACAATGAAAGGCTATGTGCTTCAGACCGCCTCATGTTGGAGGTTCGTATATGTCATGCAATTGGGGGAAGGCCCGTGTGCGCGCGGCGATGTGCGCGGGGCTGACCATGGCCATCGCGACAGCGGTTACGCCCGTGAGCGCCGTCGCCAGCCCTGAGTCCGAGCTCGCCGCTGCGCGCGCCCAGCTCGAGCAGATCGGCACCGAGTACCATGAGCTGCAAGGCGAGCTCGAGCGCAAGAGCGCGGAGCTTCAGGACACGGTCGTCAAGGTCGAGCAGACCTCGCAGGACCTTCGGGACGCGCAGACGAGCCTGTCCGAGATCGTCGCGGACGGCTACAAGGGCGGTGGGGTTGACTTGATCTCCGCCGTGTTCGGTGCCACGGACCTGCAGGACCTGATCTCCCGTGTGTATTACCTGGGCAAGATCGCCGACGCGCGCAGCGAGGCGATCGAGGAGGTGCGCGACCTTAAGAGCACCCTCGAGGGCCAGCAGGCCGAGCAGCAGGCTGCCATGGACGTCGCCGAGGCTCGCCTGAACGAGCTGGGCGAGAACCAGGCGGCCGCCTCTGAGCTCGTGAACTCGCTCGATGCCGAGGTGAGGGCGCAGCTTGAGGCCGAGGCTGCTCAGAACGAGAGCGTGCGGGCGGGTATCCAGTCCGCGCAGGACGCCGAGCAGACCGCATCGGTGTCGGAGGCGCCGGCCGACACCGACGATTCGGCCTCCGGTGATGCCGAGCAGGCCGGGCAGGATGATGCTGCGGGCGGTGCGACCGAGGGTCAGACAGATGATGCGGGCGACGCCGGCACCCAGGCGCCTGCGGATGAGCCTGCGTACGATGCGCCCGCGGCAGACGATTCGAGCTCGGATCAGGACGATGCGGCTGACGAGGGGTCTGCGGGCTCCAGCTCCGTCGGCTCCTCTGCCGTCTCGATCGCCCTGCAGTACGAGGGCACGCCCTACGTGTACGGCGGCGCCTCGCCCTCGGGTTTCGACTGCTCCGGCCTCGTCATGTACTGCTACGCGCAGCTGGGCTACAGCCTGCCCCATTCGGCGAGCGGCCAGATGGCCTACGTGCAGCGCAACGGCCACTTCACGACCGACCCGAGCCAGTTCCAATACGGCGATTTGGTGTTCTTCCCGGGTCACGTCGCGTTCTATGTGGGCAACGGCCAGGTGTTCGGCGCGCGTCGCGAAGGCGTGCCCGCGAGCACGACGAGCATGTACTACTTCGGTGCGATCCTCGGCGGCGGTAACCTTTAGCATGTCGGGTGCAGTTGTCGAACTTCTCGCCCCAGGTGCGGCAGGCGGCGCACCTGGGGCGTTTTCGTGCCGTTCGCGGTGAGCCTGGCGACAACGAACTTGCCAACAGTCTCGCTAGGGGACCCCCTTAGCGAGACTGTTGGCACGTTCGTCGCGTTGCGGGGAGGGGCAGGGGGC
>NZ_JACJMB010000032.1 GCF_016902615.1 Collinsella tanakaei | reverse complement strand
CTCTGCGCCCGGCCGGGCGCAGAGCGGCACCAAACCACCCCGTCCCGGATGAGGACACTACCCGCGCCAGCGGTTCAAGCAGGCGAAAAGCTCTTGAGGTCGCGGCAGCGCAAGGCCGCAGGAGACCTCGCCGTGCTCGGCCAGCACCGACCAGCCGCGCGTCCGCACGGCGTCAAACAGCTCGGCGACGACATCGGCGAGGGCGCGCGACCCGTCGAGGAGGCCGCGCCGCGCCGCGACGCGCACGAGCTGGGCGAGCGCTGCAGTCTGCTCCGGATCGACCAGCTGCTCGATTGCGCGCACGTCCGCCATGCCGGCGCCGACGGCAAACTCGTCCAGCCCGCGCACGCGCACCTTGAGGCGCTCCTCGCGCGGCGCCTCCCCTTTCCGACCGCGGCGGGCAGGCGGCGCTGCACACGAGCGGCGCACGACATCGGGAACCGGCCGGAAACTCGTGGGCAGCACGTACGGTCGCGCGGCGCATGCGGCACCCACCCCGTGCGCACGGCACGCCTCGCGCGCCCGGTCCGTGATGTCACGCGGCTCGTAGCGCTCCATCTGGACCACTGTATCGGCAACCGTGAAGAACGCGCCGGAGCTTCCCGCCACGATCACGCAGCTCACGCCCGAACGCTCCCACATATCGCGCACGCGCTCCACAAACGGCGTGATGGGCTCGCTCTCGCGCGCCACGACCGCCTCCATCAGCGCATCGCGCACCATGAAGTTCGTGGCCGAGGTGTCCTCGTCCACCAAAAGCGTGCGGCACCCCGCCTCGAGCGCCTCGATGACCGACGCCGCCTGGGAGGTGCTGCCGCTCGCATCGTCCGTTGAGAAACGGCTGGTGTCGCGTCCATCCGGCAGGCAGGCGATGAACGGCGAGACGTTCACGGCGTGCACCGGCCGCCCGTCCTCCGCGCGCAGCTTCACCGCTGCGGCATCCGTGATCACGAGCTCGCGGCCGTCGCCGGCGACATGGTCGTACACACCCTCCTGCAGTGCCCGCAGCAGCGTCGACTTGCCGTGGTAGCCGCCGCCCACGATCAAGGTGATGCCGCGGCGGATACCCATGCCCGCCACGCGCCCGCGATGCGGCAGGTCCAGCTCGACGCGCAGGCTCGCAGGAGAGGCGAAGGGGCGCGCATCTTCCATGGGCGCCGACGAGGCGCCGCCGGCGCGCGGCAGCACCGAGCCGTCCGCCACGAACGCCACCAGCCCGCGGCGCTCGAGCTCATCGCGGATGGCGTGCTGGTCGTCGGCAAGCTCGACCGCGCGACCGAGCTCCACGCGCGCCCGGCGGTCGCAGACGAGCGCCCGCTCCACGCAGGCGGGCACAAGCTCGCACAGCATGCGCGCAAGGCCGCGCGCCTCGACAGTGCGCCCACGGGCGGGGAACCCGACCTCGAGGCGCAGAATCACGCTACCGTCCGCACCCACCTCGCAGGCAGAGCGCGCAAGCACCTCCGGCCCCGGGTCGCTCGTGGCGATAAGCCCGCTTTTCCCCGAGCCGTGCACCGAAAACGATACGCGGGCCGCCTCGCGCGCAAAGCGCCTGATCAGGCTGTCCTCCACGGCGACGCGCCGGTGCGGTGCATCCACCAAATCTATGGGGATGCCCGCCTGGGCAGCGCTCAGCTTTACGCTTGCGCGCGAGGGCGCGGCGAAGGGGTCGCCCTGCACGCGGTCGATCGACAGCGTGAAGTCCCCCATGTCGTATGCGCCGCGCAGGCTCTTATATGCCGGGTAGCCCCGCCGATCGATCGCCTCGAGCTGTCGGCGCAGGTCGCGCTCCGTCTTCATCTGCCGCTCCCATCCATGACCCATTCTCATCTGCGCCCCATTATCGCGCGGGTGCATCCCATTTCCACTGACCCCATCGGGGCGCCCTGCTATCATGGTGGGCGATTTATACATACCTATCACCTACGAACAGGGGCATCCATGAACCGTACCAAGATCGCCCAGCTCTTTGCCGACGCCGAGGCGCTCGGCGGCAGCCGCGTCACCGTCGCCGGATGGGTCAAGTCCGTCCGCGACATGAAGAACTTCGGCTTCGTCACGCTGAACGACGGCAGCTGCTTCAAGGACCTGCAGATCGTCATGAACCGCGATGAGCTCGCCAACTACGACGAGATCGCCCACCAGAACGTCTCCGCCGCACTCATCGCCACGGGTACGCTCAAGCTCACCCCCGATGCGCCGCAGCCCTTCGAGCTTGCCGCCGAGACCATCGAGGTCGAAGGCACGTCGGCCCCCGACTACCCGCTGCAGAAGAAGCGCGCCACGGTCGAGTTCCTCCGCACGCAGCAGCACCTGCGCCCGCGCACGAACCTGTTCCGTGCCGTCTTCCGCATCCGCTCCGTCGCGGCGGCGGCCATCCACCGCTTCTTCCAGGACCGCGGCTTCGTGTACGTGAACACGCCGATCATCACCACGAGCGACTGCGAGGGCGCCGGCGAGATGTTCCGCGTCACCACGTTCGATCCGGCGCACACCCCGCTGACCGATGCCGGCGAGGTCGATTGGAGCCAGGACTTCTTCGGCAAGGCCGCGAGCCTGACCGTGTCCGGCCAGCTCAACGCCGAGAACTTCGCCATGGCGTTCGGCGACGTCTACACGTTCGGCCCGACGTTTCGCGCCGAGAACTCCAACACCACGCGCCACGCCGCCGAGTTCTGGATGATCGAGCCCGAGATCGCCTTCGCCGACCTCGCCGACGACATGGACCTCGCCGAGGCCATGCTCAAGTACGTCATCACCGACGTCATGGAGAAGTGCCCCGACGAGCTGAACATGCTCAACAAGTTCGTCGACAAGGGCCTCATCGCCCGTCTCACGCATGTCGCCACCTCCGATTTCGCCCGCGTCACCTACACCGAGGCCATCGAGATCCTCGAGGCCGCGGTCGCCGCCGGCCACACATTCGAGTACCCGGTGAGCTGGGGCATCGACCTGCAGACCGAGCACGAGCGCTTCCTGACCGAGGAGCACTTCAAGTGCCCGACGTTCGTGACCGACTACCCTGCGGAGATCAAGGCGTTCTACATGCGCCTGAACGACGATGGCAAGACCGTCGCCGCTGCGGACTGCCTCGTGCCCGGCATCGGCGAGATCATCGGCGGCTCTCAGCGCGAG
Organism: Collinsella tanakaei; assembly: GCF_016902615.1. GTDB lineage: Bacteria > Actinomycetota > Coriobacteriia > Coriobacteriales > Coriobacteriaceae > Collinsella > Collinsella tanakaei_A. The sequence continues at coordinate 17,794 of NZ_JACJMB010000032.1, read as the reverse complement.
GAGCGCCTGGACGTGCTCGAGCGCCGCATCGCCGAGCTCGGTATGGACGCGAGCCAGTACAAGTATTATCTGGACCTGCGCCGCTTCGGCACCTGCAAGCACGCCGGCTTCGGCTTGGGATTCGAGCGCCTCGTGATGTACCTCACCGGCGTGGGCAACATCCGCGACGTCATCCCGCACCCGCGCACCGTCGGCAACGCCGAGTTCTAAACGAAAACGCATCCAATCCAGCGTGCAGCCGAGGGGCCGGTCTCGATGAGATCGGCCCCTCTTGTCCTCATGGGGGACGGGGTAGTTTGGTGCCATGCTGCGCCGGGCGGCGCAGCATGGCACCAAACTACCCCGTCCCCCATGAGGACAATATCGGTAGACGGATGCGGCAGGGCCGCTCAGCGATGTGCAAGATTAACACTCTGTAACCGACGGGATCGACGGGTGGGGCGCTTTTTGCAGCCCTCCTATCATGGTGCCCTACTCACCAAATATGACGCCGCGCCCGATACGCGGCGCGCCGGCCCGCAGGCGCGAGCCCGCAGGGCTGCTCGATAGAAAGGGAAGGTCGATTCATGAAACGGCTCAAGACCATCGGCTCCGCTCTCGTGGCGGGCACGCTCGCGTTGGCGCTGGCCGCCTGCGGCGGCAGTGGCGACAACGCTGCCGGCAGCACGAGCTCCGCGTCCACCGGCAGCGACGGCACCACCTATAAGATCGGCGTGCTGCAGCTCACCGAGCACGGCGCGCTCGACCAGGCCAACGAGGGCTTCGTCGCCGCGCTCGACGACGCCGGCCTCAGCACCGACATCGACCAGCAGAACGCGCAAAACGACCAGTCCGCCTGCCAGACCATCGCCGCCAAGCTCGTCAACGACGGCGACGACCTCATCTACGCCATCGGCACACCGGCCGCGCAGGCCGTCGCGGGCGCCACGAGCGACATCCCCATCGTGGGCTCCGCCATCACCGACTACGCCGAAAGCGGCCTCGTTGCCAGCAACGAGGAGCCCGGCGGCAACGTGACCGGCTCCTCTGACCTCACGCCGGTCGCCGACCAGATCGAGCTTCTGCAGCAGTTGATCCCCGACGCCAAGACCGTCGGCATCCTGTATTGCTCCGCCGAGTCCAACTCCGAGGTCCAGGTCAAGATGGCCGAGGAGGCCCTCGACGCCGCCGGCATCGCCCACGAGCGCTACTCGATCTCCAGCTCCAACGAGATCCAGCAGATGGTCGAGTCCATGGTCGGCAAGGTCGACGCCATCTACGCGCCGACTGACAACACCATCGCCGCCGGCATGGCGACGGTCTCCATGGTCGCCAACGACAACAGCCTGCCCGTCATCGTCGGCTGCGACACCATGGTCGAGGACGGCGGTCTTGCCTCCTATTCCATCAACTACTACGACTTGGGCTATAAGGCCGGCGAGATGGCCGTCGAGATACTCACCGAGGGTGCCGACCCCGCCGAGATGCCCATCACCTACCTGTCGAGCGACGAGTGCTCCCTCATCGTGAACCGGGACACGGCTGACGCACTCGGCATCGACATCTCGGGCCTCGAGGGCGCCGAGATCGTGTAGCCTGCCGCACGCGTACACCTTTTGAGGAGGCGCTGCGTGCGGTTCGGGCCAGCGAGGCCCACCGCGTGCAGCGCCTCTTTTGCTATCGCGCGCCTCAAGCATCAGTCCATACGGGAACGGGGACGACGCCCTACCCTCGCGGCCCCGCCCCGTGTATCCTAAACCGCAAGCCTCATTCCAGTCCGCAAAGGAGCTCCCATGGAACCCATCGTCATCACCCGTCGCACCCTCGCGCGCAGCCTCGCCGGCGGCGCCGCCCTCGCCTTCGGCGCCTCCCTCGGTCTTACTGGCTGCAGCGACAATACGGCCGAGTCCGCAGGCTCCGCCACGGCCTCCGGCGACGGCACCACCTACAAGATCGGCGTGCTGCAGCTCACCGAGCACGCCGCCCTCGACGCCGCGAACACCGGCTTCGTCAAGGCGCTCGACGACTCGGGCATCTCCTACGAAATCGAGCAGCAGAACGCCCAGAACGACCAGTCCGCCTGCCAGACCATCGCGAACACGCTCGTGAACGACGGCTGCGACCTCATCCTCGCCATCGGCACGCCGGCCGCGCAGGCCGTCGCGGGCGCCACGACCGACATTCCCGTGCTCGGCACCGCCATAACCGACTTCGCCGCCTCCGACCTGGTGGAGGACAACGACGCGCCGGGCGGCAACGTCACGGGCACCTCGGACATGAACCCGGTAGTCGACCAGATCGACCTGCTCCAGCAGCTCGTCCCCGACGCCAAAACCGTGGGCCTGCTCTACTGCACCGCCGAGTCCAACTCCGATATCCAGGTCGCCTTGGCTGAAGAGGAGCTGGACCGTCTGGGTATCGCCCACGAGCGCTGCACCGTGTCGAGCTCCAACGAGATCCAGCAGGTCTGCGAGTCGCTCCCCGGCAAGGTCGACGCCGTCTACATCCCCACCGACAACACCATCTCGGCCGGTATGGCGACCGTGTCCATGGTCCTCAACGAGGCTAAGATCCCCACGATCGTGGGCGAGGTCGGCATGGTGGAGAACGGCGCGCTCGCAAGCATCTCCATCAACTACGAGGAGCTGGGCTATCGGGCCGGCGAGATGGCCGTGGAGATCCTCACCGAGGGCGCCGACCCCGCCGAGATGGCCGTCGAGCAGATGAGCGCCGAGGATTGCGACCTGGTCTACAACCAGCAGACCGCCGACGAGCTCGGCATCGACGTCTCCGCGCTCGCGGACGAGGGCGGCACGGACGTGAGCGCGTAAGGCTCGCCTGCCGCACCCGCGCGCTCGGGTTCCCCGGGCACCTCAAGCCCACGTTTCCGCCGCATTTCGCAGGGTCATCGTACCCTCATGCCAGGCGGGCCGTGATAGACTGTTCCGATGTATCTGCATCGTTCCCACGATGGACCCCGGCGAACCGCGCTGGGGTCCATTTGGCTTTCGATACAAAGGAGGAGACGATATGGGCCTCGCCCTACTTGGCGCCGTATCCCAGGGCATTCTCTGGGGCATTATGGTCCTCGGCGTGTTCATCACCTACAAGCTGCTCGACATCGCCGACCTGACGGTCGACGGCAGCTTCGCGCTCGGCGGCTGCGTCTGCGCCGTGCTCGTCGTGAGCGGCGTCAACCCGCTGCTCGCCATTCTCGCCGCCATGGTCGCCGGCATGATCGCCGGCGCGGTCACCGGCTTTCTGCACACCGTGTTCGAGATTCCGGCCATCCTCGCCGGTATCCTCACGCAGATCGGACTGTGGTCCATCAACCTGCGCATCATGGGCAAGTCCAACACGCCGCTGCTGAAAAACGACACCATCTTCTCGCAGGTGACCGACATGACCGGCCTCTCCACGAACGTCGCCTCGATCATCGTCGGCCTCATCGTGGCCGTCGTGATCATCGCCGCGCTCTACTGGTTCTTCGGCACCGAGATCGGTTCCGCCTGCCGCGCCACCGGCAACAACGAGGCCATGGTCCGCGCGCTCGGCGTCAACACCAAGGTCACCAAGATGATCGCCCTCATGCTCTCCAACGGCCTCGTCGGCCTCTCCGGCGGCCTGATCTGCGAGAGCCAGAAGTACGCCGACATCGGCATGGGCACCGGCGCCATCGTCATCGGCCTTGCCGCCATCGTCATCGGCGAGGTGCTCGGCCGCCTCACCCCCGGCAAGCTCCGCGCGTTCGGCAGCCGCCTCACCGCCGCCGTGGTGGGCTCGGTCGTCTACTTCCTCATCCGCGCCTTCGTGCTGCAGATGGGCATGGACGCCAACGACATGAAGCTCCTGTCCGCCATCATCGTGGCGCTCGCCCTGTGCATCCCCGTCGTATGGGAGAAGTACCAGCTCAAGCGGTCCTATACCCGAGCCGCACGCACCGAAGGGGGGCGCTAGGCCATGCTGAAGATCTCCCATGTCTGCAAGACCTTCAACGCCGGCACCATCAACGAGAAGCGGGCGCTTGTCGATGTGAACCTGCATCTGGCCCCCGGTGACTTCGTCACCGTCATCGGCGGCAACGGCGCCGGCAAGTCCACCCTGATGAACATGATCGCGGGCGTCTACCCCATCGACTCGGGCGTCATCGAGCTCGACGGCAAGGACATCTCGCTGCTCTCCGAGCCCGCACGCGCCAAGTACCTCGGCCGCGTGTTCCAAGACCCCATGATGGGCACCGCCTCCGACATGCAGATCATCGAGAACCTCGCGCTGGCGAAGCGCCGCGGCAAGACCCGCACGCTCGCCTGGGGCGTCACGAAGGCCGAGAAGGAAGAGTACACCGAGCGCCTGGCGGAGCTCGGCCTTGGCCTCGAGAAGCGCCCGACGAGCAAGGTCGGCCTGCTTTCGGGCGGCCAGCGCCAGGCGCTGACCCTGCTCATGGCCACCCTCACCGAGCCGAAGCTGCTGCTGCTCGACGAGCACACCGCGGCCCTCGACCCCAAGACGGCCGCCAAGGTTCTCGCCCTCACCGAGAAGATCGTGGACGAGCATCACCTGACCACCCTCATGGTCACGCACAACATGAACGACGCCATCCGCCTGGGCAACCGCCTCATCATGATGCATGAGGGCCACATCATCTACGACGTGGCCGGCGCCGAGAAGAAGGCCCTGACCGTCGCGGACCTGCTCCAGAAGTTCGAGGAGGTCTCCGGCGGCGAGTTCGCGAACGACCGCATGCTGCTGAGCTAGGCGCTTCCGCATATCGTCGCTGCGATCCGGCCCCGACCCTGTCGGGGCCGTTTTCGTTTGGGGGAGGACAGGCGCGGCAGGCGGCGCTTAAGCGCTATACTGGTGAGCTATATGTTACCAACAAGGAGGCTTATGTCGAAAATCGACCTGCACCCACGCGCCGATGCGAACGATGTTTTGACCATCGGCATCCCGCGCGGCCTTCTGTACTATCGCTACCATGTCCTGTGGCGCACGTTCTTCGAACGCCTCGGCAAAACCGTCGTCGTCGACGCGCCGTCGACGCGCGCCACCTTCACCGCGGGCGACGCGGCCTCGGTCGACGAGTGCTGCCTTGTCTCGAAGCTCTACATGGGCCACGTTCTGGCGCTCATCGACGGCCAGGGGCTCGACGCCACGGGCGCCCCAACCCCCATCGACGCCCTCTTCATCCCGAGCGTCGGCAACCTCGGTACCCTCAAGCACTTCTGCACGAAGTTCCAAGCGCTCCCCGACCTCGTGGCGAACTCGCTGGTCGAGCGCCGGCCGCGCATCCTCTCCTGTCTGGCCGACTCGCTGGACGCCGGCGTGAGCATGCGCGACGGCTTCATCGCGCTCGGCTGCCGTCTGGGCGCGCGCCCAAAGGAGGCCAAGGCGGCCTTCCGCGCCGCGGAGCGCGAGCAGGCCCGCGCCGAGGAGGCGCTCGCCCATGCCCAGCAGGAACTGCTCGCGAGCATCGAGCGCCTGCCCGCCGCCGAGCGCCCGCTCACCATCCTCATCGCCGCGCACCCCTATGTGGCGCACGACCCCTTCGTGGGCGGCGCGGTGGAGGACGCCCTGCGCGCAGCCGGCGCCGAGGTGATCTTCGCCGATGAGTTCGACCACGAGCGTGCCTACAAGAAGAGCTTCGAGTTCTCCGCCACCCTGCCCTGGATCGTCAACCGTGAGATCGTGGGCGCCATCCTTGCCCTTCACGACCACGTCGACGGCATCGTCATCATGAGCGCGTTCCCCTGCGGCCCGGACTCTATGACCGACGACGCCATCCAGCGCTGCATCCACGGCAAGCCGATCTTGGCGCTCACCGTCGACGCGCAGTCCGGCACCGCCGGCGTCGAGACGCGCATCGAGAGCTTCGTCGATATCCTTCGCTACCAGCACAAGGGAGGCTACCTGCATGCCTAAGACCCCACTGATGCAGACCGGCGAGGGCGCCGACGATACCCTGCACCGCACCGTCTCGCCCGAAGCGCCGGCGCGCATCGCCATCGAGCCCGGCGAGCGCCGCGGCCTGTTCGGCAAGGGCGCCGACAGGGACCGCCGCGGCCGTGCGCGCGCCCAGCGCGACCGCCGCGCCGATCGCCACCACACCACAAAGCGCGTGGCGTTTTTCCACTACAGCTACTACGGCCCGGTCTTCAAGTTCTTCATCGAGCATGTGCTGAACGCGGAGTACCTCGACATGGGCGAACCCACGCGCCGCACGCTCGAGATCGGCTCGCAGCACAGCAACGACTACGTCTGCGCGCCGTTCAAGCACATCATGGGCGCCTACATCGAGGCGCTCGACGCCGGTGCCGACGTCCTCATGCAGTTCACGGGTCCCTGCCGCCTCGGCTACTACGGCGAGCTGCAGGAGTCCATCCTGCGCGACATGGGCTACGACTTCCAGATGCTGAACTTCGCCAACGTGCCGAGCGGCTCGATGCGCGAGTACATCTCGTACTGCAAGCGCATCGTGAACCCGCACCTCTCCGTTCCTGTGGGCGCGGCGAATCTGCTCGCCTGCTTCCGCATGGTGGAGAAGCTCGACACCTATAACGACGCCTACCTCGCCCGCGCGGGTTTCGAAGTCGAACACGGCAGCTTCGCCGCCGCCCGGGCTCGCTTCCTTCGCCAGATGAACGAGGCCGCAAGCGCCGCCGACATCGACGAGGCGTTCCGCTCCGGCATGGCCGAGCTCGAAGCGCTGCCGATCGATAAGCCCGCCGACCCGGTGCGCGTGGGGCTCGTGGGCGAGTACTTCACCGCACAGGACGCGCCGAGCAACCTTCATTTGGAGGACAAGCTGCTCGCCATGCACGTCGAGCTCGCGCGCGACCTCAACATGACGAGCCGCCATCTGCGCTACAACGAGCCCAACCTGCGTCGCAGCATCGCGGACTACGTGACCTACGACATGGGCCCCACCAGCTCGCTGACCATCGCGTCGGCGAAAAAGTACATGGAGCAGGGCTTCGACGGCATCGTGCACCTGAAGTCCTCCGGCTGCACGCCCGAGATCGACGTCATGCCCGTGCTGCAGCGCCTCTCGCGCGACTACCACGTGCCGGTGCTCTTCCTCTCCTACGACTCGCAGACGAGCGACACCGGCCTCGACACCCGCCTCGAGGCGTTCTACGACATGATCGCCATGCGCAAGGCGCGCTAGGCGCCCGCGCCAGAAAGGACCCGTATGACCGAAGCGTATCTGGGAGTCGACACCGGCTCCATCTCCACCAAAGGCGTCATCATCGACGCCGACAAGAACATCATCGCCCGTTCCTACCTGTGGACCGAGGGCAACCCCACCGACGCCGCGCGCCGCGTCGTGGACGAGCTCGCCGCGCAGATCGACACGAACGAGATCCAGGTCGTCTCCGTGGGCACCACCGGGTCGGCCCGTCGCCTGGTGGGTGCCATGCTCGGCGCGCAGGTGATCAAAAACGAGATCACCGCGCACGCCGTGGGCACCACCTACCTGCACCCGAACGTCCGCACCATCCTCGAGATCGGCGGACAGGACTCCAAGATCATCTGCGTGGAAGGCGGCATCGCCGTCGACTACGCCATGAACACGCTGTGCGCCGCGGGCACCGGCTCGTTTCTCTCCAGCCAGGCGCATCGCCTGGGCGTCGAGGTCGAAGACTTCGGTGCCATCGCGCTGTCGAGCAAGAAGCCGGCGAACATCGCCGCCCGCTGCACGGTGTTCGCTGAGAGCGACCTAGTGCACAAGCTGCAGGTCGGTTACTCCAAGGAGGACATCATCGCGGGCCTCTGCCGCGCTGTGGCGACGAACTACCTGAACAACGTGGGCAAGGGCAAAAAGATCGTGGCGCCGGTCGTGTTCCAGGGCGGCGTGTCGAAAAACATCGGCGTGGTGCGCGCCTTCGAGGACGCCCTTGGCATGGAGGTCCTCGTGGATCCCGACGGCCATCTCATGGGAGCCTTCGGTGCGGCGCTGCTGGCAGCCGACGGCCCCGCCTCCAAGCGCCGGCCCTTCGCGTTCGACGTGGACGACTTCGAGTTTCGCACGCGCGAGGTCGTCTGCAACCACTGCGCCAACCGCTGCGAGATCATCTGCGTCTACAAGGACGACGATCTGATCGATTCGTGGGGCAACCGCTGCGACCGCGGCGCCATCCGCGTGAAGCCGCGCGCGTAAGCGGCAGGTTCGTATAGAAGGGTCCGTTGGGGCGCCGCACACCGAAAGAGGGTGCGGCGCCCCTTTTGGTTCTGCCGCAAGCGGGCGGCTCCTTTCGTCCGTAGTCGGGGCATGCAGCACGCACGGCTTGGGTACGCCACTCACGCGCCGTGACGCCGTCGCTCGGACGTCCCTCGCCGCTACCGGGACGCCCCGTGTTCGTAGCGGGTGGAAATCCATGTTGTCGGCACCCGTGCGACCACTCTGCCCGCCGCTTCATCCGAGCCGCATCCTCCGCCATACGCCGTCGAGCGTGGATATTCCCCGTTTCCGTCATATCGCATGTACGCCGCACGCCAAAGATGGGAACCATCTATAACGTATGCAGACGCGTCCGCACGTAGGAGGATCATGGACGAGCTTATCGCCGGCGCACTCAAGATGCTCTCGCACCCGCTGGTGCACCGAATCTTCTGGACCGTCGTGCTCGGCTTGATCACCATCGCCATCTCTCGCGTGGCAACCAAGGCGCTGCGTCACCTGCTCAACAGCGACAACAACCAGCTGCCCACCACCAGTATTCTCATCAACATCGTGCGCGCCGTCATCTGGGCGGTCGGCGCGTGCATCATACTCGACAGCGTCTGGAAGCAAAATGCGAACGCAATCATCACCGCCCTTGGCGTCGGCGGTATCGCTGTCTCCCTCGGCTTCCAAGACACCCTCTCGAACCTCATCGGCGGCCTGCAGATGACGTTCATGGGTATCATCAAGCCCGGCGACAACATCGAGGTCGGCTCGGAGAGCGGCGTGGTGCAGGATGTCAGCTGGCGCCATACCACCATCAAGGACTCGCTCGGCCAGACCATCATCGTGCCGAACTCCGTCATCTCGACGACCGCGCTCGTGCACCTGCTGCCCCCGAGCCGCGTTACGGTCCCCTTCGCCGTGCCCCGGTACAAAAACGACGCCAACGAGAACCTTTCGATGGACGAACTTGCGAACGAGCTCATCGGCATGGCGCGCACGGCCGCCAGCGCCGTCTCCCCCATCGTCGACGGCCCGAAGGTCTTCTTCTCCGAGATCACCGAACTCGGTATCAAGGGCACCATCGTCATGCAGGTAAAGGACTCCTCCAAGACCTCGCTTGCGGCCGACGCCGTCGTGCGCGCCATCGCCGACCGCATGGCGTAAACGCGCCCGCATGGGACAGCGCCCTTCGGAATCCGCGGTTGCCCGCTTGCGCTCACAAGTCTGTGCCAGGGGCGCCTACCGACGGCGACCGCCGAACAGGTTGCGCGTGATCTGCCGGGTCGCCTCTCGTCCGAACGTCCCCAAGATGGACATGGTGAGCTTGCCGATACCCCGCATCATCTGCTCCTGCTGCTTCTCGCGTGCACGCTCAGCGCGCTTCGCCTCCTGGGCGGCCTCGCGTTCGACTTTGGCCGCTGCCTTTTCGGCCTCCCTGGCCTCTTTAACTTGAAGGTCCGCCTTCTCCTTCTCGAGAGCCGCACGCTCGGCAGCAAGCCTGTCAGCCTCGGCCGCCGCCTCCGCCGTCTCCTCAAGCTGCTCAAAAGCGCTCGTGCTTTTCGATTGCCTGTCCGTATTTCTCCAGCAGCTCTCGCGACGCGTCAAGCGCATCCGCAAGCGACGCCTCGGATGCCGCCGCCACCGAGCACTGTGGCGGCAGAATCTTCGCGCGCCCGACCACCTCGGGCCGGCCATCCGCATTCAGCAGTGATACGAGCACCTCGCCCGTACCCAGTTCCAGAAGTGCCTCCTCGCTGTCGAATACCGGATTCGCGCGAAACGAGGTTGCAGCGGCGCGCACGGCCTTTTGCTCGGCCGGCGTATAGGCGCGCAGACCGTGCTGGATCCGGTTGGAGAGCTGCGCGAGCACCTCATCCGGTATGTCCGAGGGGCTTTGCGTGATGAAGTACACCCCGACACCCTTCGAGCGAATCAACTTGACGACCTGCACGACCTTGTCGACCAGCCCCGTCGGCATGTCATCGAAAAGCAGGTGCGCCTCATCGAAGAAGAACACGAACTTCGGCTTTTCGAGATCGCCCGCCTCGGGCAGCGTGTCGAAGAGCTCCGAAAGCATCCACAGCAGAAACATCGCGTACACCCGCGGGCTTTGCATAAGCTCGGCTGCGTTCAAGATGTTGATGCAGCCCTCGCCGGTCGGTGTGCAGGCAAACCAATCGGTGAGATCGAGCGCCGGCTCGCCAAAGAACACATCACCGCCCTCGTCCTCGATGGGCAGAAGCGCGCGCAGAATGGCACCGACCGACTGGCTCGACACCTTTCCGTAGGTCGTTTCGTACTCCTTGGCATGCTCAGTCACGTAATTGAGCATGGCGCGCAGATCCTTGAGGTCGATGAGCAGCATGCCCTTGTCATCTGCGACACGAAAGACGATATCGAGCACGCCTTGCTGCACTCCGGTTAGCCCCAGCAGGCGGGAAAGCATGGTCGGCCCCATATCGGAAACCGTGATGCGAACCGGAATGCCCCGGTCGCTGTGCATGTCCCACAGGCGAACCGGGCAGCCCTGATAGCTCCAGTCCTCGATGCCAAACCGCTCGATGCGCTCGCGCATGTCAGAAGAGTCCGCACCCGCCTCGCACATGCCCGTGATATCGCCCTTTACGTCCGCCATGAACACGGGCGCGCCGGCATGGCTGAAGCCCTCGGCCATGACCTTCAGCATCACGGTCTTGCCGGTACCGGACGTACCCGCGATGAGTCCGTGGCGATTCGCCTGCTTAAGCAGCAGGTTGACGTGCTTGGTATCAGATCCGGTTCCGACTCCATCCAGATAGCATTGTCCTGCAGCATTCCGTTTCCTTATCATGCGGGAGCCGCGCTGTGCGCTGACTCGATTTTCCCATCGTGCCTACGATAACGAAACGGATGGGCCGCGCGGGCAACCCTCTGCGCGCTCAATTAACGGTTCAGGAACCATCGGCATCGGCCGATTTGCCATGAATACATATCTCGTATTGTTCGGGGTACGATTTTTGGGCGCCTCTTCCCCATGCATGCCATACCCCTCAGCATTTCCGCATTTGCTTCCTGCGGAAATGCTGAGGGTCTCCAGATGGTAGACGATGTTGACCCATAAATCGTACCCCGGTATATATTTAATGATATTCGTCTATTTTGCCCATAGGAAGCCGGGACGTTTTTATGCATGCTTTAGGAAGACATCTGGCAGTTTAAGGTGAAAGTATTCAGACAATATATACCGTGTGTTTTCCTGTGTGCAGGACTGCCTCAATCGCTCGTAGCACCTCGCCCCGCACACCGAAAACGGCGCCGCCGCCGAACCCCGGCAACGGCGCCGCATAGCGAAAAATGGTCGGCAGGCTGCCCTACAGGCGCGCCACCACGGCGTCGCCCATCGCAGCGGTGCCGAGGATGTTCTCGGCGGGCGTCGATGCATCGGCGATGTCGCGCGTGCGCAGGCCGTCGTCGAGCACGGCGGTCACGGCCGCGCGGACGGCGTCGGCAGCGGCGCCCATGTCGAAGCTGTAGCGCAGCATCATCTCCACCGACAGGATCTGCGCAAGCGGGTTGGCGATGCCCTGGCCGGCGATGTCGGGCGCGCTGCCGTGGCTCGGCTCGTAGAGCGCCACGCCGTCGCCCAGGCTCGCCGAGGCGAGCATGCCGAGCGACCCGGTGATCTGCGCGGCCTCGTCGGACAGGATGTCGCCGAACATGTTCTCGGTCACCACGACGTCGAAGTCGGCCGGACGGTTGATGAGCTGCATGGCAGCGTTGTCCACGAGCACGTCCTCGAGCTCGACGTCCGGGTACTCCGCCGCGCCGATGCGATGCACGATCTCGCGCCACATGCGGCTCGTCTCGAGCACGTTGGCCTTGTCGACGCTCGTCACCTTGCCGCGACGCTTGCGCGCCGCCTCGAAGGCCTGACGGGCGATGCGCTCGATCTCGTACTCGCGGTACTCGAGCGTGTCATAGGCGCGCTGTCCGGTCGCGCCGTTCGTGCCGGCGCCCTCCTCGTCATAGAAGCGCTCGCGGCGCCCGAAATACAGGCCGCCGGTGAGCTCGCGCACGATCATCATGTCCACGCCATCGATGACCTCGGGCTTGAGCGTCGAGGCCCCGGCGAGGGCCGAGAAGATCTGCACGGGACGCAGGTTCGTGTAGAGGCCGAGCTCCTTGCGGATCTTCAGCAGGCCCTGCTCGGGGCGCGGGGCGGCGGGGTCGGTGGTGTCCCACTTGGGGCCGCCCACGGCAGCGAGCAGCACGGCATCCGATGCGCGCGCCGCATCGAGCGTCTCGTCGGGCAGCGCCGTGCCGCACGCGTCGATGGCGGCGCCGCCGATCAGCGCATCCTCGCATACGAAGTCCACGCCGAACTTCGCGCCCACGGCCGAGAGCACCTTGACGCCCTCGGCGATGATCTCCGGCCCGATGCCATCACCGGGCAGGCAGCAGATCTTGTACGTCTTCTTCACGTTACAACTCCAACTCATAGAACTCGGACCGGATGCAAAAGGGTTGTCGAGCGGCATGGGCGCCCCTAGCCCGCGAGGTTCTTCTTGGTGCGCTCGACCAGACCGCCCGCCTCGATGATCTCGGCGATAAAGGGTGGGAACGGCTCGGCGGTGAACTTGGCGCCGGTGTCGAGATTGGTGATGGTGCCCGTCTCGGTGTCCACGGCGACCTTCGCGCCGTCGGCGATGGCGTCCACGGCCTCCGGGCACTCGAGGATGGCCAGGCCGACGTTGATGGCGTTGCGATAGAAGATGCGCGCGAAGCTCTTGGCGATAACGCAGGACACGCCCGCGGCCTTGATCGCCACCGGCGCGTGCTCGCGGCTCGAACCGCAGCCGAAGTTCTCCTCGGCGACGATGATGTCACCGGGCTTCACGCGGGAGGCGAACGTGGGGTCCAAATCCTCCATGGCGTGCGCCGCCAGGTGCGCATGATCGGAGCTGTTGAGGTAACGGGCCGGGATGATGACATCGGTGTCGACATCGCGCCCGTAGCGGAAAACGGTGCCTTCGAAATGCATGAGGGATCCTTTCGTATCTCAAGTGCGCGCGTGCGGGCCGGCCTGCATCGAGCGGCCGGCCCATCTGGCACGGAATCGTTACAGGTCGGACGGGGCGACGATGCGGCCGGCGACGGCGGATGCGGCGGCGACGGCCGGGCTCGCCAGGTAGACCTCGGAGGTCGGGTCGCCCATACGGCCCACGAAGTTGCGGTTCGTGGTGGACACGCAGCGCTCGCCCGCCGCGAGGATGCCCATGTAGCCGCCCAGGCACGGGCCGCAGGTGGGCGTCGAGAACACGCAGCCGGCGTCGATGAACACGTCGGCTATGCCCTCGTGCATGCACTGCTTGAAGACGGCCTGCGTCGCGGGGATGACGATGCAGCGGACGTTCTCGTTCACATGGCGGCCGCGCAGGACCTCAGCGGCGGCGCGCATGTCCTCCATGCGACCGTTCGTGCAGCTGCCGATGACGGCCTGGTCGATGGTGATATGGCCGGACTCGCTCACCGGATGGGTATTGGAGGGAAGGTGCGGCCACGACACGCACGGCTTGATGTCCGCCGCGTCGATATGGATGACCTGAGCGTACTCGGCGTCCGGATCGGCGTGGTACTCCACGTACTCGCGCTGGCAGCGCCCGTCGAGCCAGGCGCGCGCGACATCGTCGACCTCCATGATGCCGGCCTTGCCGCCCGCCTCGATGGCCATGTTCGAGATGGTCATGCGGCCCTCCATCGACATGTTGTGGATGGTGGATCCGGTGAACTCCATGGCCTGGTACAGCGCGCCGTCCACGCCGATGAGGCCGATGATGTGCAGGATGACGTCCTTGGCCGAAGCGCCGTCAGTGAGCTTGCCGTCGATGACGAACTTGATGGTCGGCGGGACCTTGAACCAGGCGCGGCCGGTCGCGAGGCCCACGCCGGCGTCGGTGGAGCCCACGCCGGTGGAGAAGGCGCCCAGCGCGCCGTAGGTGCAGGTGTGCGAGTCGGCGCCAATTATCAGGTCGCCCGGCACGACGGTGCCGGTCTCAGGCAGCAGCGCGTGCTCGATGCCCGCGCAGCCCTGCTCCCAGTAATGCGTCACCTTCTGCTCATGGGCGAAGTCGCGCATCTTCTTGGTCTGCTCGGCGCTCTTGATGTCCTTGTTCGGCGCGTAGTGATCGGGCACGAGGCACACGCGGTCGCGGTCGAACACCTCGGTGGCACCGAGCTCGCGGAACACGTCGATGGCGATGGGAGCGGTGATGTCGTTGGCGAGCACGATGTCCAGGTCGCATTCGACGAGCTGCCCGGGGCGCACCTCGTCCAAGCCGGCGTGAGCGGCCAGGATCTTCTCGGCTACGGTCATGGGTCGTGGCATGGGATGAACTCCTTCGGAATCGGATAGATCCAAAACGGTTTTGGTCGGCTATTCGGCAGCCGTCTCGCGCTGGTCGGAGATGAGACGGTTCAGCGCGTTGATGTAGGCCTTCGTGGAGGACACGATGATATCGTTGTCGCTGCCGCGGCCGGTGTAGACCTCGCCGTTCGCAGCGGTCACGCGCACCGTCACCTCGCCGAGCGCATCGATGCCGCGGGTGACGGCCTTGATGGCGAACTCGGACAGATCGTTGTCCACAGCCACGATCTGGTCGACGGCCTTGTAGACCGCGTCCACCGGACCGGTGCCGTAGGCGGCCACCGTGTGCTCGGCGCCCTCCTCGTCCACCAGGGTGAGCGTCGCCGTCGGGGTGAGCGGAAAGCCGCAGGAAACCTGCACCGCGCCGAGCGTCCAGATGGCAGCGCTCACGCGCTCGCGCTCGTGCACGATGGACTCCAGGTCCTCGTCGTACACTTCCTTCTTCTTGTCGGCAACCTCGAGGAATGCCTGGTAGATGCCCTCAAACTCATCATCGCTGAACGTGTAGCCGAGCTCTGCCATACGATGGCGCAGCGCCGCATGGCCGGAGCGAGCGGACAGGATGATCTGCGAGCCGGCGGCGCCCACGTCGGCGGGATCGATGATCTCGTAGGTGTCGCGCGCCTTCAGGACGCCGTCCTGGTGGATGCCGGAGGAGTGCGCGAAGGCGTTCGCGCCCACGATGGCCTTGTTGGGCTGAACCATGATGCCGGTGATGGAGCTCACAAGCTTGCTCGCGTGCGTGAGCTCGGTCGTCACGATGTCGGTATGCGCATCGAGCTCGTCGCCGTGCATCTTGATGGCCATGACGACCTCTTCGAGCGAGGTGTTGCCCGCGCGCTCGCCGAGACCGTTGATGGTGCACTCGATCTGGGTGGCGCCGTTGCGGACGCTCTCGAGCGCAAGCGCCGTGGCCATGCCCAGGTCGTTGTGCGTATGGACGGAGATGGTCACGTTCTCGATGCCGTCCACGCGCTCGTTGAGGTCGCGGATGCGCGCACCGAAGTCCCACGGCATGTTGTACCCGGTGGTGTCGGGAATGTTCACGACCGTGGCGCCCGCCTTGACGGCGGCCTCGATGATGCGGACGAGGAAGTCCTGGTCGGCGCGGCCCGCGTCCTCGGCGTAGAACTCGACGTCGTCCACGAAGTTGCGAGCGAGCTTGACCGCGTGGATCGCGCGCTCGACCGCCTCATCCTCGGTGAGATGCAGCTTGTCGCGCAGATGCGAGGGGGACACGCCCAGGCCCGTGTGGATGCGCGGGCGCTTCGCGGTCTTCAGCGCCTCGGCGGCCACCTCGATGTCCTTATCGACCGCGCGGGTGAGGCCGCAGACCGTGCACTTGTCGCCGGCGATGCGGCCGATCTCGGCCACGCTCTTGAAGTCGCCCGGGCTCGAGATGGGGAAGCCCGCCTCGATGACGTCGACGTTCATGCGGATGAGCTGGCGGGCGATGATGAGCTTCTCTTCGGTATTCATGCTCGCGCCGGGCGACTGCTCGCCGTCGCGCAGGGTGGTGTCGAAGATAGCGATCTTTCTGGTCATACGTTCCTCCTGTCAGGTGTGCCCTGTCATGCCCGCAGGAGGTGGCGGCTCGCTTGCTTCGGAAACGAAAGGAAGCACCCCGTCGCGCGTCACGCCCTGCTAGGCGTCGGTCAGATGCGCGATGGGGTGCCTTATCAGGTGCTGGCGGATGCCATCAAAAAACGCGAAGGACCCTAGCGCGCACAGGCGGCTAGTAGGAGCGCTAGGTTGAGAGAAGAAGCAGAAGCGTGCGCGAAGGCGCGCGTATCCCTGCTGTGCTCCCGAATCGCCATGCGTTCCATCCCTTCGACTTCATGCGTGCGGCACGCTGTCCGCTACTGCAATGTAGAGCAGTGTAGCAAACTAAAGCGCGCAATTCGGCAAATTTCCGGTGAACGGTTCCTTCGTTAATTCTCGATTATGGCGGTCCCGGTCGATCGTCAGTCATACTTGGATGCAAGAAGGCCCGCGTGGCCCCGCCGCCCAAATGGGGTATGGTCCGCCCATCCGAACGTATAAAGGAGCGACGCCGTGATCGACCTGCGCAGCGATACCTTGAGCCAGCCCACGCCCGAGATGCTCGCGACCATCCTCTCCGCCCCGCTCGGCGACGATGACCGCACCCACGCGCTCGGGCGCGGCGAGGATTCGACCGTCAATGCGCTCGAGGATATGGCGGCGCACCTCACCGGCAAGGAGGCGGCGGTCCTCGTGCCCTCCGGCACCATGGGCAACACCGCCGCCGTGCTCGCGCAGGTGCACCCGGGATCTGCGCTGCTCGTCGACGAGCAGCAGCACCTCATGCTGAGCGAGCCCTATCTGTTCGACGACGCGTTCGGGCGCATGGTCGCGCGCACGTACCGCCACGAAGCTGACGGCGCACCCGTGCTCGGCGACATCGAGTGCGCACTTGCCGCGGGCGGCATCGACCTTATCTGCGTGGAGAACACGCTGAACTTCGCCGGCGGCGCGCCCCTTTCCGCCACGAGTCTTTCCGCTGTGGCTAAGCTGGCGCACGCCGCCGGCGTCCGCGTCCATATGGACGGCGCGCGTATCTTCAACGCCGCTGTCGCGCTCGGCGTCGATGTCGCCACGCTCTGCCAGCCGGTCGACACCGTCATGTTCTGCCTGTCGAAGGGACTCTCCGCCCCTGTCGGCTCGCTCGTATGCGGCGACCAGGAGACCATCCTGCGCGTGCGGCGCGCTCGCAAGGCGCTCGGCGGCGCCATGCGGCAGGCGGGCATCATCGCCGCGCCCGGCATCTTCGCGCTCACCCACTTGGTCGACCGCTTGGCGGAAGATCACGAGCACGCCCGCATCTGCGCGGACGCCATCGCGAGCCTGAAGCGCACGCCCATCGTCGGCACGGTCTCCACGAACATCGTCGTCATCGACCCGTGGCCACTCGGTGTCGACGCTGCGCGCTACTGCGAGCTTGCAGCCGAGCGCGGTCTGCTCATCAAGCCCGTCATGGGCACCTTGGTGCGTCTCGTCTTCTACCGTGGCATCACGGCCGACGACGCCCGCGCGGCCGCGCGCGTGCTCGCCGATATCGAAGCGAGCCTGGCTTAAGCCACACGACCGCACAGGCCCACACAATAGCACCGCCGACGGCCCCACGCGGTGCCGCGCTTGCCCCTCAGCGCAGCAAGGGGCCCTCCCCTGTGCACTTCGTCCCGCCGCGGCACCTTCGCGCGCTTCTCTCCCTCACACTCCTCGCC
>NZ_JACJMB010000031.1 GCF_016902615.1 Collinsella tanakaei | reverse complement strand
CCGCATGTCTCCATCGGGGACGGGGTTGTTCGGTGCCATCCGGCAGCCATGGCTGCCGGATGGCACCGAACAACCCCGTCCCCGATGGAGACATGCGTGAGGAGAAGTGCGTCGAATGTGCGGTATCGGACGGTAGGTATACGGGTGCATGACGACCTCATGGTAGGATGCAGCAGATTGAACTTGAGAGAAATGGGAGCGATATGACTCGAATCAACCGACGCGCGCTGGGCGCGCTCGCGGCTGTCTTTTGCGCGGCGACGATCTCGCTGCCTCAGATGGCTTTTGCTGAAGTTGCTGCCTCTGATGAGGCGGCGGCTGAGATGCAGCTCGCCTCGGCGGCTGCGGACGGGACGGAAACGACGGAGAGCTCGACCGAGACCCGTACTGAGAACTCCTGGCGCTATGAGGACGGCGTCTTGCGAGACGACCTTGAGGAGGACGACGGCATCTCGCTCATGGCGATGGGCACCCTGCCGGCGGGCGCGACCGCCCAGGGCATCGACGTGAGTGCCCACCAGGGCATGATCGACTGGAACAGGGTCAAGGCGGCCGGCGTCGACTTTGCCATCCTGCGCGTGGGCTTCCAGAACGTGGGCGGCTTCGAGTTTGACGCGCAGTGGCACCGCAATGTCGCCGAGTGCGAGCGCCTCGGCATCTCCTACGGCGTCTACATCTACTCGTATGCGCGCACGAACATGGAAGCCGACATCGAGGCGAACGGCGTCATCGCCGCGCTGCAGGGCCATCATCCCCAGCTTCCCGTGTATCTCGACATGGAGGACAGCACCACGCTCGGCTCCGACTTCGCCTCGGTGGCCTCGACCTTCTGCAACAAGATCCAGCTGGCGGGCTACACGCCCGGCGTCTACGCGAGCCTCTCGTGGTGGCGCTCCTACCTCTATTCGCCGGTCTTCAACAACTGGAGTCGCTGGGTCGCCCAGTACTACGGCTCCTGCACCTACGAGGGCGCCTACAGCGCCTGGCAGTACACGAGCTCTGGGCGGGTCGACGGCATCGTCGGCCGCGCGCCCAACTGGGACCCAAGCGTCGACATGAATTACTGGTACGGCCCGCTGCCCACGGCGGAACCCGGCTACACCGGTTGGGTCGACGGCGCGGGCAACCCCTGCGATCCCGCCCAGGCGGTGGGCTGGGAGGACAACGGCTACCGCGCGACGTCCAAGTTCTTCTACGACCCCACGACGAACGCCTGGTACTGGACCGAGGCCGACGGCACCGTCGCCAAGAACCACGACGCCTTCGTGCCGGTGAGCAACAACGTTGCCGGCTACTCCTGGGAGCACGCGTCGGCCGAGTGGCGCGCGGCGAACGGCAAGTGGGTGCGCCTGGGCGCCGACGGCAAGCTCGTGAAGGGCGAGAGCTACCACGACGGCAAGTGGTACCTGTTCGACGACGTGACGGGCGCCATGCAGTATGGCTTCAAGCTGCTGTCCGACGGCGGCGGGGCGAAGTGGGTCTTCTACGACTACATCACCGGCATCATGGCGCACGGGGAGTGCCATATCGATGGCAGCCGCGGCGACGTGCCCGGCTGGATCTACTGCGACGACGTGAGCGGCGCGGTGACCTACGGCTGGAAGGAGATCCCGGCAGGCAACAACGAGACCAAGTGGGTCTACTACAACACGACGACCGGGCGCATGGTCTACGGCGATCAGGTGATCGATGGCTACGAGCGCCACTTCGATTTGCTGACCGGTGCCGCCGATAAGGCGGGCTATCAGAACCCGGCCCGGTATTTCCAGGTTTCGAGCCTCGACGTCACCCTGCCCGAGGCGGCGAGCGGCACGCGCTTCGACTACGTCACCCCGTCCGCCATCGCGGTTGACGCCGATCGCGATGACTGCGTGGACGCCATCCTCGAGCGCGCCCGGGACTACGTGGGGACCCCGTATGAGGAGAACTGCTCGCTTGCGCCCAAGAAGGGGATCGACGGCGCGGGCCTCGTCATGCAGTGCCTCTACGCCGTCGGCATGGATCTGGGCGACTATAATCCCTATCTGCACGGAACCGATCCGGCGCATGCGAACGACGCCGACCTCATGGCGGCCGATGAGCGCTTCAAGCATGTCGACGAGGACGACATCGAGCCCGGCGACTTGGTATTCTATCCGGGCAACGTCGCCATCTACAGCGGTCACGACGAGGTCATCGGCGTCAGCGAGGCCTCGAAGCGCGTCCGCGTCCTCGACATCGAGGACGCCGGCGAGAAGATCGTCGCCGTCGCGCGTCCGCTCGTGGATTAAGGGGGGAATTGTTAGTTGGAAACGCAGGATACGGAGCGTCGGCTACCGACCCTTTGCATCGTGATCCCCTGCTATAACGAGCAGGAGGTCCTGCCCATCACGGCACCTCAGTTCAAGGCAGAGCTGGATCTGCTTCGCGAGCGCGGCATGATCGCGCCGGACAGCTCGATCCTGTTCGTGAACGACGGCAGCTCCGATACCACGTGGTCGATCATCGAGGGACTCGCCGCCTCCAATGCGGCGTATCGCGGCATCTGCCTGTCGCGCAACCGCGGCCATCAAAACGCGCTGCTCGCCGGTCTCATGGAGTGCCGAAGCTTCTGCGACATATGCATCAGCATCGACTGCGACGGCCAGGACGATATCGCCGCGATGGAGGAGATGGTCCGGGCCTATCTGGACGGGTGCGACATCGTCTACGGCGTGCGCTCATCCCGCGAGACCGACACGTTCTTCAAGCGCACCTCCGCGCAGGCGTTCTACAAGCTCATGAGCGGCATGGGCGTGGAGACGGTGTATAACCACGCCGACTACCGCCTGCTCTCGCGGCGCGTGCTCGACGAGCTGTCGCGCTTCGAGGAGGTCAACCTCTTCTTGCGCGGCATGGTGCCGCTTGTGGGCTTCAAGTCGACGAGCGTCTGCTACAAGCGCCACGAGCGTATCGCGGGGGAGAGCCACTATCCTCTGAGCAAGATGATCTCGCTCGCGCTGAACGGCATCACGAGCCTATCGGTCAAGCCGATTCGCCTTATCACGGGCCTGGGCTTCATCGTGT
Organism: Collinsella tanakaei; assembly: GCF_016902615.1. GTDB lineage: Bacteria > Actinomycetota > Coriobacteriia > Coriobacteriales > Coriobacteriaceae > Collinsella > Collinsella tanakaei_A. The sequence continues at coordinate 19,413 of NZ_JACJMB010000031.1, read as the reverse complement.
CGATCATCAGTTTCATCGGGGTCATCTGGGCCGTCGTGGTCTCGATTCTGGGACACTCGGTCGCCGGCTGGGCGAGCATGGTGTCCATCGTGTGCTTTATCGGCGGTATTCAGCTGCTCGGCATCGGCATCGTGGGCGAATATGTCGGCCGCATCTATCTCGAGACGAAGCGGCGACCGCGCTTCATCATCAGCGAGCGCACGTTCGAGGCGGACGGGGACGACGGCGAGAATCGCTAGCAGCCGCCGTGTCGATGTATCGCGCAGGGGCGCGCATGGAGCTTCGGGCTCCCTGCGCGCCCCTGTTTTGTTTTGTTAGCAACGGGTCCTGTGTGCCTCGAGGGGAGGGGCGTCGGGGGCCATATAGATTAAATACGGTGAATCACATGGGTTAGCTGCGGAAATGAGCTCCTGTGGGCCGTTTCGCGCCTATCGTGGCGACGGGTGCTCCAGGTGCGCTTTGCTCGTCGAGCGCGTGCAGGAATCGTCCGCACGCGCGACGCACGCTGGCGCCCCGCACGTGGGGGAAGAACACGGCGCGGGTGGGCGGCAGCAGATAGGCGATCCCGACGAGGGCGGCGTCGAGCATCAGGCGGAAACCAACGAGGACGAGCCATGTCACCGGCGTGTCGCCGAACGACTGACGCAAGATGTCGATCATGATGAGCCACGGGGCGACGTTGTCCTCGACGATATGGAGCGTGAACAGCGCCAGCGTGTTTCTGCCCACGAGCTCGAGGAGACGCGCCGCGGTGTGCAGGTGGTCGGCGATGAAGCGCGGCATGTACAGGATGCAGACGGCCGCCCCGATGCCGCCAAGGATGTCGATGGGGCCGGCCGGATAGGCGCACATGGCGAGTGAGGAGTTCCCGCCGAGCATGAGGGCGGGGATCCACAGTGCCGCGGATGCCGCGAGCACGGGGACGACGTGGCGGTCGAGCGTCTTGCGGAAACGGCGGATTAAAGAGCCGATGTACATGTAGGCGACGGCGCCCAGGCCACTTTGGATGGACATCGGCAGCCAGATGAACAGACCGCTCACATACGAGACGGCAAACATGAGGACAACGGCGACCGCCTTTTTCCTCGGCGAGAGGCGGGCGATGAGCCCGATGAAGAGCTTTGCCCAGAACAGGGCGGGGAGATACCAGATACCGCCGATGCGGGTCACGTGGGCAAGGGCGAACTCGTGGTCCGATCCTGCGCCCCAGAGCGCCGCCTGCGTCCAGCGCAGCGCCTGCTCTGCGGGATCGAAGCCCTGCAGCGCCGCGGAGATCGCCGCGCCCGCGATGATGAGCAGGCATGCTACGAGGTAGGGGAGCAGAAGGCCGCGCGCCGACTTCAAGACGCCGCGTGCGGTGAGCGGCCGGTCGAAGTCGGTGAGGTAGCCGGATACGATGAAGAGCACGTAGAGATGGTACGTGTCGAGCACGGGCACGATCTGGGGCGGAAAGCCCGATTTCGGAAACATCTCGGCGCTGAAGGTGAGACCGGTATGGTAGATGATGATCGATACGACGGCGATGGCTCGGGCGATGTCGAGTTCGGGAATGCGTCGTTTCGATTGTGCGTTTGCCATAGAGGTCCTTGTGCTTCGGTGCCGCTGCGGGCTGAGTGTTTGGGTTTCACGTGACCTTACTATATGCTAACTTACGCGGTCGGTAGAATGCCGACCCGTCATGCATCATCATTGATTCGCATATTCACAGGATGCTCGCGGCATTCTTGGGGGGAAGGGAGAGGCGACCATGCGCGATACGCATGAGGGTTCCCATACGGTCGGTCGGCGCGTCGCGGACGTCCTCGCTTCGTTCATGCTCGTGCTCGCGGCGGTGCTCGTGGGCCTCATGGCGCTCACCGCGCCGTTCGTGACCTCGTTTTATAACGATATCCGGATGGACGGTGTGGGTCCCGACACCAGCGAGCTCGTGTCGGTGGCCAATACGGGGCTCTTTACCGTTTTCGCCCTGCCAGCCCTGGTCGCCATACTTCTGCTCGCGGTCTATATCGGCCTGTCGCGGCGCCTGCGCAGCTTGCCCTGGCAGCCCGTCGCCGCCATTTCGGTTGCCGTCATCGTCGTCCTCGGCGCGCTGTGGGTGACCGCACTGCGCACGGACACGTTCATCTACGCGGACTCGCTGCGTCTCGACACCTATGCGCGCGCCCTCCTCACCGGGGATCGCGACGCGTTTTCCGCCAACCTGGGCGACGGTATCTCCTATCTGCAGATCTACCCGTTCCAAAGCGGGTCGGTCTGGTTGCTGGCGGGCCTGTACACCCTGTTCGGGGTGGGCAACCAGCTGCCGTTCCAACTGCTCAACGTCGCAGCGGTCGGCGTGGCGGCGGCCTCGCTCATCGCCATCACGCAGCTGCTGTTCTCCTCGCGTGCGGTGACGGACACCGTGTCGCTTCTGCTCGTCATGTTCCTCCCGCTTCCGCTCTCGGCGGTACTCGTCTACGGCAACGCCATCGGGTTCGGCCTGATCGCCCTGAACGTCGCCCTGAACGTGGCGGCCATGCGCGCCACCGCGCACCCGCGGCGGCGCTGGGCGCTGTTCGGCGTCTCCTGCGTCGTGCTCGCCTGCGCCCTGACCATCAAGTCGACGTTCGTGCTCGTGCTCATCGCGCTGGTGCTCACATGGTTCATCGTGCTTCTGCGTGAGCGCCGCCTGCTGCTCATGCTCGCGGTGCTCGCGGGCGTGCTTGCGGCGAACGCGGTCGCCGGGCTGCCCGTGGCGGCGCTCGAGGGCGCGGTGGGTGTTGATTTCGGCGACGGCATGCCCAAGACATCGTGGATCGCCATGGGTCTGGAGTGGAGCATCACGCTCAACCGACCGGGTTGGTGGTCGCCCGACTTCGCCTTGCACTTCGCGGGGGTTTCCGGCGATGCGGACTTGCAGAACGCCTTCGCGCTGCAGCATATCGGATGGTCGCTCGCGACCTTCTTGCGCGACCCCGCCTTCGCTCTCCAGTTCTTCTCGATGAAGCTCATGAGCGAATGGCTCGACCCCACCTTCCAGAGCCTGTACTACTCCGCATGCGGCGTGTCGGAGTCGACGCCCGCCCTCGTGCGCGAGCTGATCGTCTGCGGACGGGATCTGAACGGGGTCGTGCTGGTGTACCTCGATGGCCTCCAGAGCCTGCTGTATCTCGCGGGCGTCGTCGGCATCGCGTGCACCATCCGCCATCGCCGCGAGCTGCCTGCGGCCGCCCTGCTGCCCATCGTGTCGTTTCTCGGCGGCTTCGCGTGCTACCTGCTTTGGGAGGCGAAAAGCGTGTACGTCCTGCCGTTTGCGCTTCTGCTCATGCCCTTCGCGGCCTACGGGCTCTCCTCGGTGGCGGGCGCCGTGCGCGCGTGTGCCGATGATGCGGCGGGTTTTGATGTCCGCGAGGCCAGTCGGTAGCGAGCGCCGATCGAGGTATGCCGCACGCGCACCGCGGGCGCGTGCCGTGCCGATGCAGCGCTCCCTCGCCGCCGCTCCCTTGGCCGCAACAGCGGTTGACCGGCATTTTTTCGGTCGCGTCGGCGGGCGCAGCGCTTGGTCGCCCTGCTTGCCGTGACGTGTTCGGGCGGAGGCGCGCTCGGGCGCTCTGTCCTTCCTGTGTGACCCCGCATGCGCGGTCAGGCGTTCATGTATCATGGGTAGGTCACCTACGTAACCACGGGGGAATATCCATGTCATCTACCATCAAGTTCGCCAACGTCATCCTCGAGCGCAACGAGCGCTCCGTCGGCTTTCCCACCCTGTACTGCACGGCCGACCAGCCGTTCGTCTTCGATAAGGAGGAGGGCGCCTGGCGTCTGTTCGACCGCGGCCATTTCGACTTCACGACGTACTTCAACTCGCTGTCCGTCATGAAGCTTGCGCGCTATACCGATGCGACCCGCTTTTTCCTCCATCTCGAGGTGAAGGGCGCCGCCTGCACGTATCGCCAGACGGTCGCCGATGCGCTCTCCGCTCACCCGGAGGTGCTCGAGGAGACCGAGCACGTTTTTTCCGCCTCCGATGACTGGCAGACGCTCGACGTCGAGCTCACGCTGCTCGACGGGACGGTGGTCGCGGGCTTCGAGCTCACCTGCGACGGTCCGGTCTTCATCCAGAACAGCTACTACTCCGTCGAGATTCCCCATGAGCTGCGCGACGTCGAGCTCGCCCTGGCGACGACCACCTTCAAGAAAGAGAAGTTCATCGAGCACAACATCGGCCTCGTGCGCACGGAGATCCTCGAGAGCGACGAGGACATCGCGCGCCACTTCTCGATGCACGTCATCGACAACGGTCGCACGCTCGATGTGGATCGTCTCGCGGGCGGGCGCATCACCATCTCGCCGAACGACAACGTGGGCGGCGCCGGCGGCTTTACCCGCGGCATGATCGAGGCGATGGAGCAGACCCCGCGCGCCACGCACGTGCTGCTTATGGACGACGACGTAGCCGTCTCCCCGGAGAGCATCAAGCGCACCTATAATCTGCTGCGTATGCTGAACGAGGAGTTCTCCGAGGCGTTCATCAGTGGCGCCATGCTCAACTACGAGATCGGCGACGAGCAGTGGGAGGACACCGGTTTCATGACGAGGCAGGGCACGTTCGCCCCCGCCAAGCCGCCGCTGCGCTACAGCAAGTTCGAGGACGTCATCTACAACGAAGCCTTTTCCATTCCGAAGGAGATTGTCAAACTCGACCAGCGCTACGCCGCCTGGTGGTTCTGCTGCATCCCGATTTCGGTCATCGAGAAGAACGGTCTGCCGCTGCCCGTGTTCGTGCGCTGCGACGACGCCGAGTACGGCGTGCGCTGCAAGCCCCGCATCATCACGATGAACGGCCTGTGCATCTGGCACATGTCGTTCCACGTGCGCTACAACGCCGCCGTCGAGCGCTACCAGACGACGCGCAACACCATGATCGCGCAGGCTACGACCGGTTTCGCGCCCAAGTCCGACTTCATGTACGAGATGCGCAACAACGTGCGCCTCGAGCTCAAGAAGTTCGGGTACGCGAACGCCGAGCTCGTGCTCGACGCGTTCGAGGACTTCATGCGCGGCCCCGAGTTCATCGGTACGCCCGGTGTGGCCGAGGAGACCTTCATGCGCGCGAATCGCAACAAGGAGAAACTCGTGCCGTTCGATGAGCTCCAGCGCCAGGCGCACGAGCTCGGCCTGACCCAGTTCGATTTGGTCAAGATCGACCGCCAGCTTATCGACTCGGACAAGCCCCGCTCGCGTGTGGAGCGCCTGAGCGACTACGCGTTCGACAACCACCAGCGCCTCATGGTCAACGAGGGCCAGGGCTACGCGGTGATCCCCGTGCTCGGCTGGGCGTATCCGGCTGGCGTTATCCGCGGCAAGAAGTACCTCATCGTGATCGACTGGTACAACCGCTGCGGCGCGATCCGCGCGAAGGACCCCGTGCGCTACGCCGCCATCGAGAAGCGCCTGAAGGACGATCTCAAGCGCTACAAGCGCGAGATCGCAGGCCTCCGCAAGCGCTACGCCGCCCATCGCGACGAGTTCACGTCGGTTGCATTCTGGAAGCATTACCTGGGCATGTAGATGCCTGCCGGCCCGCGCGCCCCGCTGCCATGAGGCGGGGTGCGCGGGCCCGATTCGGGTTCCGTGCGTTCGAAAGGGGACATGATGTCTTCTCCTGCGGTTTCCGTCATCATCCCGGTCTACAACGCCGGAGCCTATCTGGAGCAGGCGCTCGTCAGCCTCGCCGCGCAGACGCTCCAGGATTTCGAGGTCATCTGCATCGACGACGGGTCCGATGATGATTCGTTCGATATCCTCAAGCGCTATCGCGACGAGGGGACGTTTCATGCTCTCACCATCCTGACGCAGCGCCACCTCGGTCCCGGGCGCGCCCGCAACCGGGGCCTCGAGGAGGCGAGCGGCACCTATGTGCTGTTCCTCGACGCCGATGACTTCATCGAACCCGATTTGCTTGAGCGCGCGGTCGGCCGCGCGGAGGACCTCGCGGCCGACATCGTGATCTGGGACGTGTGGTACTACAACAACCGTGCGGGCCGCGACCAGCACCCGGCCGTCGGCACGCTCGAGTTTCCCGCGTATGTCGATATCGACGAGCAGGACAAGAAGACGTTTCGCGCTTCCGACAACCCTGAGGCCATCTTCACGTCCTTTCAGAACTGGCCGTGGAACAAGCTGTTCCGTCGCGCGTTCATCGAAGAGCACGGCCTGCGCTTCCCGGGACTCTTCCGCACCGAGGACCTGCCGTTCACCTGCAGCGCGCTGGTGCTCGCCGAGCGCATGGCGGTCATCTACGACCGCCTGTCGCACTACCGCATGCGGACCGGGTCGTCCTCCATGGACACCAAGGACCGCCATGCGAAGGACTTCATCGAGGCGTTCGTGCAGCTGAAGGAGAGCCTGACGTCGCTTGGGCTCTACGAGACCTACCGCACGAGCTACGTGCGCTGGGCACTTGGCGGTGCCGTCTACAACCTGAATTCGCTCACGATGCCCCGCGCGTTCTCCGAGGCGTTCGAGGCGCTCCATCGCGGCGGCCTCGAGCGGATGGGCCTGCTCGACGTGCCGCTCGAGACGTTCACCAACGAGCTCGACCGCCAGTCGCTGCGTCTCATCGACACCGGCAACAGCATCGCGTACCTGTTCTTCTGGATGCGCAACCACAACGTGTTCGCGGACGACCACAAGGAGACGGTCGATATCCTCGAGGCCGAGCTCGATGCGGCACGCGAGGCGACCCGCCGGACCTCCGAGCAGCTCGCTCGCAAGATCAATGAGCTCGATGCAACGAGGGCGGATCTGGATGCGACGGAGGAGGAGCTCGACCGCCTCCAGCGCTCGGCCGAGTATCGCTACGGCACGAAGCTTTTGCGCATCCCGCGCGCGATCCAGCGCCGCCTGCGCGGGTAGGGGATAGGGCAGGCTCCCTTCCAGGACACTGACGCAGCTCTCCGCGTCGCGGCCATGAAAAAAGCGCCCCCGTGGGGGCGCTTTTCGCTATCAAGAGGGTGCGCCATGTCGGATTCGAACCAACGACCTTGGGATTAGAAGTCCCCTGCTCTATCCAACTGAGCTAATGGCGCATCGCTGCAAATCGATATTCTACATGGATTGGCGCGCCTGCGTGAGAAAAAAAGCGTACCTGCATGCGGGCAGGCGATCGGGGCGTGCGCCCTTGCCGGCGCGGTGCGCCCCGGCCGGCATCCTAGCGGCAGCGCTTCGCGTCGCGGGCGCGCTTGAGGGCACGCGGCAGCGCGGTCACGGCGCTGCCCACGCGCCAGGTGGTCGAGGTGCGGACGCGGTCGAGCTCCTGGCGCAGGCGATCGGCATCGGCGCGCGCCTCGTCGCGTTCGCGCTCGGCATCGTGCCAGCGCTCCTCCTCGATCGATACGGAGCGGGGGTAGAGCATGCGCTTCTCGAGTGCGGGCACCTTATGCTCGCGCACGATGCGCTCGAACTCGTCGAAGGCTTCGGTCGCGAGCGCACGGCAGCTCTGGGCGCGCTCTTCGGTTCGTGCGAGGTCATCTTCGCGCTCGGTGTCGAGGCCGGCGAAGACGCGCGCGAGGTCGGCCGCCGAGCAGTCCATGGGCAGCAGGTAGCGCGTGCGGTCCATGAGGTCGTAGTAGGCTGCGATCTTCTCGTTGTAGTCCAGACCGATGCTCTGCACGCCGTGGGCGTTCGCCACGATCGAGCAGTGCAGGCGCATCGCGACGACGGCGCGCGCCTGATCGATGAGGCCGACAGCGGTCTCGCCGTCGCGCGAGACGTCGACGGCGGCACGCGCGACCTCGGTGTCCATGCGATCGGCGATGGCGCGGTGAAGCCCGGTGTCCTCGGGGGAGAGGTCGATGAAGAGACACGAGAGCCCGTGGGCGCGGCAGATGGCGCTGAGGCCCTGGGCCATCGTGTCGGCGAATCCCTCGGGCACCGTGCGGTGGTCGCGCAGGGACACGGCAAGATAGCCGCCCGGCTCCATGTTGTGGCTCTCAAGCGTTCTGCGGACGGCGTCGGTCGGCTCGGTGCGCTCAAGGGTGAAGGCGAGATCGGCCTTGCGGTTTACGAGTTCGGCGGGCACGCCGGCGGCGAGCAGCAGGCGCTCGGTCTCCGCATCGCGCGGGAGGTAGCGCGCCCCGCAGCGCGCCTCGATGCGCACGAGCCGATGCCCATCGGGGTTAGCGAGCGGTCCGGCGCCGATGCCCAGGTACACGGCGGGAACGTCGTTCATCGTCGCCATGAGCGTGAAGGCCGCCTGGCCGCCGAGTTCGGAGCGAGGGTTCAAGAACGGGTCGACCGGCCCCGCGCTCCACCACTCGAACGCGTCGTCGAACATGATGCCCGCCATATAGACCAAGGCGCTCGCCCCGCGCAGCATGATGTCGGCGTCGAGCTTGCGCTCGCAGGTGGTCGAGACGATGCCGTGACGGTGCAGCGTCGCGTTCGGGTCGTGACCGATGAGCTGGATGTGCGCGCGGGGGAACCGGCGCTCGATCTCGCGGCAGATGAGCGAGAAGATGAGCTCGTCGCCGAAGTTGTTCGGACCGACGTAGCCGAACACGACGAAACGGCGTGCCGGCTCGTCAGACCCCCGGTCGGTCTGGGCGAGCTTGGCGAGGATGCCCTCGGCGCCCTCGTGCCCGTCGCCGAGGTAGTCGGGCGCGAAGCGCGCGATGAAGGGGGCGAGCGCGGCCGCATTCGGCGTGCCGTTCTCGTCTATAATGTCTGCGAAACGACGGGGGTCGATGACCTCGACCGCGTGCCCGGCGAGGCGCAGGGTCTCGAAGCAGGTCCACACGGGATCGTCATCTCGATATTCCATCGGTGCCACGAGGGCGATGCGGTAGTACTTCATGGTCATCCCTTCCGTTGCGTTCGCAACCCATAATACTGTGAGAGGTTCCCATGGTTCGTCTTTCCGTCGTCGTTCCCATGTTTAATGCAGAACGGTTCGTGTCCCATGCCTTCGAGGTGCTCGATCGGCAGGGGCTCGACCGCGCCGACTTCGAGGTCATCGTCGTGGACGACGGCTCAAGCGATGCGACGGCCGCGCTTGTCGAGGGCTGCGCCGAGGTGCGGGGCAATGTCGTCGTCCTGCACCAGGAAAACGCCGGCGCCGGCGTCGCGCGGAACCGCGGCATGGACGCCGCGCAGGGGCGCTACCTCTACTTCTTCGATGTCGACGACGACCTCGATGACGGGGCCCTGCGCATTCTGCTCGAGCATTGCGAGCGCGATGACCTCGACATCCTGTTCTTCGGCGGCCGTTTGCGCTACGAGCCCGCCGAGTGCGAGAGCGACTACTATCAGGACCCCCGTTACTTCGAGCGCCGCCAGGCGAGCGGGGTCGTCGACGGCGAGGACATGTTCATCAGGCAGTCGGCAGACGGCAACTTCTGCGCCCAGCCCTGCCTGCTCATGACGAAGCTCGAGACAATGCGCTCGCAGGGCATCCGCTTCGCCGAGGGCATCGTGAACGAGGACAACCTGTTCGTGCTGCAGGCGACGCTGCGCTCCCGCCGGGTCGATGTCGATCCCGCGCTGCGCTACACCTACGTCGTGCGCCCGAACACGGTTACGACGGACAACCGCACCGGGGGCAAGCGCTTCCTCGCGCACATGGTGCTCGCGCAGGAGTTCGAGCTCGAACGGCAGCGTGCCATCGCATGCGGCAAGGACCGGCTCGCCGAAGCCATCGGTGCCATCATCATCTGGTTCATGGGCATCATCGAGGAGAACTGCCCCGAGCCCGTCGAGGAGTTCAAGCCCTTTAGCGACCCGCGGTTCTCCGAGCTGGCGATGGCCGCGCGCTTCGTCCAGCAGGACGTGCGCGGCCTGCGGAGCATCCGAGAGGAGCGCGAGCGGGCCGAGCGCGCCGAGGCGCGCGTGGTGGAGCTCGAGGCGTCGACGACATGGCGCGTGGGCCGTGCGGTGACGGCGCTGCCGCGTGCGCTGAAGCGCGCCCTCTCGCGCTAGGCATGGTCGCTTGACGGTTCGTGCAAGACACGACAGATCTTGATATCGGCGAACTTGTCAACAGTCTCGCTCAGAGAGTGTCTTAGCGAGACTATTGACAAGCTCGCCGGTTTCGTTTCGGTCGTGCCGTCTGGGGAGGGGTGATGCGCGCCCGGAGACGCCCTGCAGCGCACGCTTGATCTCGACGCGCTGGGCGCGGTCGTGCGTCTGCTGCGCTGTGGGAGGTGCCGCGTATGTTGTCTCTGAGCAGCGGAATATGCATGTATGCGTCATATCTGAAAAGCGAATCTGAGCGAATGCCGCGCACCACGCGATAGCGCGCGCCGTATCCAGCGTGCTACGCTTACCGATTGAGACCACAGCAATGCAGGCGGATATTGAGGAGGATTGTATGACCGATCGGTGCGACATCGTCGCCGTGACCGGGCACCCGACGGGTGCCGTCCACGCCATCATGGCAAAAGAGGCGCTTGAGCGCGCGGCGGCCGAGCGGGGGCGCTCCATTCGGGTCGAGGTCCAGACCCCGAAGGGCACGGTGGACAAGCTGTCCCACGACGAGATCGAGGCGGCCCGCGCCGTCATCATCGCCGCCGACATCGATGTCGACACCACCCGGTTCGCGGACAAGCCCATCGTGGGCGCCGGCATCTCCAGCGCGCTGTCGACGCCGGCGGCGGGCGCTCTGATCGACCGCGCCTGGTCGCTCGCCGAGGGGCTGGAGCCCGCGGAGGATGTCGCGCGCGACTTCGTCTCCCCGGATTCGGTCTTTATCGCCGAGGGGTTCGGCAACCGCGACGACCTGCTCGACTTCATCTCCCGTTCCGCGGTCGCCCTCGGGTACGCCACGGATGCCGCCACGCTGAAGACGGCGTTTCTCAAGCGCGAGGCCGAGGGCACGACGGGCATGATGGACGGGTTTGCCGTCCCCCATGCGAAGTCGCCGACGGTGCGCCGCGCCGCGGTCCTCGTCGTGCGCGATGACGAGGGCGTCGACGGCTGGCAGACCATGGACGGACTGCCGGTGACGGTCGCCATCGCCCTGCTTATTCCCGAGGGCGGCGAGGAGTCGCTCCATTTGAGGCTGCTCTCGCGCGTTGCCGAGGCCCTCATGGACGAGGACTTTCGCGCCGAGGTCAAGGTCGCCGGCGATTCGGCGACGATCGCTGAGGCGATCAACGAGCGGCTGGGGTAGCAAAGGGCGCCGCCCCACACGGTTCGTCTCTCCGGTCGCGGGCCGCTAGCGCCCGTTCGCATAATCGTGGCGCCCATATTTTCGGCACTCGCCGTTTTGGCCGCCATTCTCATGTCGATGCGTTAAACTATCTTTTGTATTTTGACGCATACCTCATACCACTATCCGGGTATGCGCACGGCGAAAAAGGAGACAAAGTATGGTTTCTGAGAAGGCTACCCTCATCAACCCCCAGGGTCTGCACATGCGTCCGGCCGGTCTGTTCGCTTCCACCATGGGCAAGTACGCCTGCGACGTGACGATCGTCACCGCCGACAAGGAGGTCAACGGCAAGAGCCCCATGGCCCTCATGGCTGCCGGCATCCCCTGCGGCACCGAGGTTGAGGTCCGCTGCGACGGCGCCGACGAGAACGAGGCCCTGGCTGCCGCCCTCGAGCTCATCAAGAGCGGTCTGGGCGAGTAACGCAATCGCGATATAGCTACCGCACCTTCCTTTTGCTGGATACTCGGCGCGGGCATCGCCGGGTGCGATGCCCGCGCTTTTTTGCAGGGGGCCCGGCGCGAGCCGGGCGCAATTGAGAGGAACGTTAATGTACGAGGGAGTTAATGCATCCGAGGGCATCGGTATCGGCACCGTAGCCGTTGCCGTCGAGCCCGACCTGACCTTCACGCCGCACGCCGTCGATGACGTCGAGGCGGAGAAGGCCCGGTTCCAGGCTGCTCTCGATGCTTTTTGCGAGAAGACCGCCGCTCAGGCCGAGCACATGAAGACGAGCGTCGGCGAGGCCGAGGCCGAGATCATGAGCGGCCACATCATGCTGGCCCAAGACCCTGAGCTCACCAGCTCCATCAAGTCCTCCATCGAGGGAGGCACCTGCGCCGAGCAGGCTCTTGTCGAGACGAGCACCATGTTCGAGAACATGTTCCTCTCCATGGACGACGAGATGTTCCGCCTGCGCGCCGCCGACATCGCCGACATCCGCACCGGCATCCTCGCCGAGCTTCTCGGCCGTGAGGTCGTCGACCTTTCCGTCCTGCCCGCCGGCACGATCATCGTCGTGCACGACCTGACCCCGTCCATGACGGCCACGATCGACAAGAAGAACGTCGCCGGCATCGTGACCGAGACCGGTGGCCGCACCTCGCACTCCGCCATCATCGCGCGCGCTCTCGAGATCCCGGCCGTGCTCTCCGTCTCCAACGCCTGCGGCGCCCTCCACAACGGCATGACCGCCATCGTCGACGGCATCCATGGCATCGTCATCGGCGAGCCGGACGAGGAGACGCTCGCCGACTACACGAAGCGCGCCGAGCAGTTCGCCGCCGAGAAGAACGCCCTCGAGGCCTTCCGCGGCAAGCCGACCGTCACCGCCGACGGCGTCAAGAAGGTGCTCGCCTGCAACATCGGCAACCCCGATGACGCCAAGGGCGCCATCGAGCACGACGCCGAGGCCATCGGCCTGTTCCGCTCCGAGTTCCTGTTCATGGACGCCAAGTCGCTGCCCTCCGAGGAGGAGCAGTTCGACGCCTACCGCAAGGTCGCCGTCGCCATGAAGGGCGCCCCGGTCATCATCCGCACCCTCGACGTGGGCGGCGACAAGGAGATCCCGTATCTCAAGCTCGTGAAGGAAGAGAACCCCTTCATGGGTTACCGCGCCATCCGCTACTGCCTCGACAACCCTGACGAGTACAAGGTGCAGCTGCGCGCCCTGCTGCGCGCCAGCGCCTTCGGTGACATCAAGATCATGGTTCCGATGGTCACCTGCGTCGAGGAGATCCGCGCCGTCAAGGCGCTCGTCGAGGAGTGCAAGGCCGAGCTGCGCGAAGAGGGCCGCAAGTTCGACGAGAACATCCAGGTCGGCATCATGACCGAGACCGCCGCCTCCGCGAACATCCCGGAGCTTTTGGCGAACGAGGCCGACTTCTTCTCCATCGGCACGAACGACCTGACCGGCTACACCATGGCGGCCGACCGCGGCAACGACAAGGTGGCCTACCTCTACAGCTGGTACTACCCGGCGGTCCTGCGCGCCATCCGCAACATCATCGTTGCGGGCTCCCAGGCCGGCATCATGGTGGGCATGTGCGGCGAGGCCGCTGCCGACCCGCTGCTCACGCCGCTTCTGATCGCGTGGGGTATGGACGAGTTCTCGACCTCTGCTCCGAGCATTCTGCGCACCCGCAAGGCCATCTCGCAGTGGACGGTCGCCGAGGCTCAGGAGCTTGCCGACAAGGCGCTGCAGTGCTCCACGGCCGAAGAGGTCAAGGCACTGCTCGAGGCGAACGCGAAGTAAAACTTCTGTAAGCAACTGGCACGCCTGCATGCATGCCGTTTACTATTGACCGCGTGGGTCCGCCTTCTCGCGGGCCTGCGCGGTCAACTTGGAAAGGGGAGATTCCATGTTCTATACGCTCACTGCCAACCCGGCTGTCGACATGACCGTCACATGTCCTCCGTTGATTGCCAACGAGAACATCCGCTCGGTCACGTCCAGCTACACGCCGAACGGCAAGGGCCTCGACGTGTCCTTCGCCCTGAAGAAGTTCGGCGTCGATTCCGTCGCCCTCGGCTTCTTCGCTGGCTTCACCGGCAAGTTCATCGTCGAGGAGACCATGAACATGGGCTGCCTGTGCCGCCCGGTCTGGATCGACGGCATCACCCGCATCAATTCCTACTTCAACGACGGCGAGAACGAGTACGGCATCCTGAACTCCGGTGCCCCGCTGACGCCCGAGGGCGAGCGCGAGCTCTACAAGATCCTCGACACCACCGGTGACCTCGAGTGCCTGATCATCTCCGGCTCGCTGCCCCCGAAGTCCTCCCGCTACTTCCTGGATGAGGTTATCGACCACGCCCAGGACCGCGGCGCCGACATCATCCTCGACCTGTCGAGCGATCGCCTGAAGCGTCTCGCCGACAAGAAGCCGTTGCTCATCAAGCCGAACCATCATGAGATGAAGGCCATCTTCGGCGTGCCGGTGGACACCGACGACGAGGTCCGCGTCGCTATGAAGATGGCGCATGACATCGGCGTCCAGAACGTCCTGCTCACCCGCGGCAGCCGCGGAGACGCTTATTTCTCGAACGGCGAGGACATCTGGTACGCACGCCGCGAGTTCAACATCAACCTCGTGAGCTCCGTGTGCGCCGGCGACTGCACGCTCGCCGCGTTCATCCTCAAGTGGTATCACAACCGCGACAACGTCGAGGACGCGCTGCGTCTGGCGCTCGCTACCGGCGCGAACGTCGCCGAGAGCGTCGGTCTGGGCGACTTCGGCCGCGTCGAGGAGTACAGCCACCGCATCGCGGTCCGCAAGCTCGAGCGCGAGTAGCGCCTGCCGCTCAACTGTTGAAGCCTGAATGACTAGGGCGCCTGTCGGATTGGTTCCGGCAGGCGCCTTTGTCCTCGTCGGGGACGGGGCAGTTCGGCCGCCTGGGTACATGACAGGCGGCCGGGCCGTTGTCGCTAGTCTGCAAGCGCCCCCATGGGGTCCCAGGGGGCGAGCTCGATCGGCTCGCTCTCGAAGGCTGCGAGCTCGTCTGCCGTGAGGTACTTCTTGTCGACGACGACCTGGTACACGTACTCGTCAAACCAGGCGTCAGAGGCCACGTCGTAGCCTTTCTTGCCGTGGTCGTCGCCCCAGCTGTTCTCGATGCGCCAGCGCGTGGGCGCGCCCGCCTCGTCAAGGTTCACGCCCTGCAGCGTCATGGCGTGCGTCATGAGCGACTCGCCGTAGTCCAGGCGCGCCGCCTTGTCGAGTCCGCATTCTATGGGAAGGTCGAAGAGCTGGTCGACCTCGAAGGCGGCGGGGTCGAGCACGCCGTCCTCGGACAGGAACGACTGGCCCACATCGGACCCGAACCAAACCGGCAGGCCGTCTTTGAGCTGGGCGACCGCCATGCGCTTCAGGGCGTCCATGGGGAGGTTCACGTAGCGTACGCCCCCGTCCTCCACGACGTTGCCGAGGAACTTCACCGTATAGGAACGCCCGTAGGGCTTGTCGGAGGTGGGGGCGTTGATGACGGAGAGGTAGTCGTCGAGGTCCATGTCGACGAACTCGGCGAAGAACTGCTGCGGCGTGTAGGAGCCGCTCGCCTTGAGCTCGCCCTTCTCGTTGCGGATGCGGACGTCGAAGCTTGTCGGCGGCTCGCCCAAGCAGATCGCGAGCACGCGCCAGACGCCGCCGAGCAGCTCGGTGCGCAGGGCGGAAAGCTCGTTTTCATCGGCGAGCGCAGCATGGGCGTCGCGCAGGCGCTTGGCGCCTGCGCGCAGATAGCGCGTGAGGTACTGGTTCAGCGCCGAGGTGTTGGAGGAATGGAAGGTCTCGGGCATCGCCTCCTTGGGGACGACGCCGTACTTCTTCACAAGCGAGCGGAACATGTCCCACTGGCCGCCGTCGCACAAGGGATCGGTGAGCAGGTAGGCGACCTCGCGGTCGGTGAGCGGCAGGTCGGCGGTGGCGAGGATGTTCTCGAAGAACCAGTTCGCGCGCTCGAGCTTGTCCCAGAACAGCGGATAGGCCTGCGAGAGCTCGAACGTCTTCACGCCGAGCTTCTTCATGACGCGGTAGCGCATGGTGTTCAGGCTCGCGAACATCCAGCAGCGCCCCGAGCGCTTCTGGTCGGTGATGTCGCCCTGTTCGAGCTGGATGTCGAATGTGGTGGTGGCAAGTGCCGCCGCCTCGGGGTTGCGGGCGGCCGCGGCGATGCCTGCGGCGCTGACGGCATTGCGCGCGATGAGGTTGCCGCGGTCGGCGGAAAACGCGGCGCGTGCGGCGGCGATGTCGCCAGCGGTGATTGCGTGGTTGCGGTCCATCGGTCTCCTTTCGGGATGTCGGTATCGGGTTTCCGTGTCATGATAGGCCAATGTGCCGTGGAGCATGTCCTCATTGGGGACGGGGCAGTTCGGTGCCGCCCCCAATGAGGACATGCGAAGGCGGTATACTGGAGCACATGACGATAAGGGGTGGGTCCGTGGATATGGCAACGAAACGTCCCCAGCTGAACGGGGTTGAGCTGTCCGATCATGCCGAGCGCGTGTTACGCGTGCTCGAGGCCGCGGGTCTTGAGGCCTGGGTCGTCGGCGGATGGGTGCGCGATGCGCTCATGGGCGTCGCCGGCCACGATGTCGACATCTGCTGCGCGGGGAGCTGGCGCGAGAACGAGGAGGCGCTCGAGGCCGCGGACATCGGCGTCGTCGAGTCGGGCATCCGCTTCGGCGGAATCACGGCCGTGGTCGACGGCGAGCGCATCGAGGTCACGACCTACCGCATGGACGGCTTCTACACCGACGGGCGCCATCCCGAGAGCGTGACGCGGGCGAGCAGCGTCGAGGAGGACCTCGCGCGTCGCGATTTCACCGTGAACGCCATGGCGTGGCACCCCGAGCGCGGACTGCTCGATTGCTACGACGGCCAGGGTGACCTTGCGCGCAGGGTCATCCGCGCGGTGGGGGAGCCCCGCCGCCGCTTCGAGGAGGACGCGCTGCGCATGCTGCGCGCGGTTCGCTTCGCCTGCCGCCTCGATTTCGTGATTGAGCCGAAGACCGCCTCCGCGCTCGCCACCTGCGCGCCGCTGCTCGACGCCGTCGCGCGCGAGCGCGTGGGCATCGAGCTTGACGGCATCCTCGTCACCGCGCGCGGCGGCGACGCGCTGCTGCGCTATCCGGAGCTCATGTGCGCGGCCATTCCCGAGCTCGCTGCGTGCCGCAACTTCGACCAGAGAAGTCCCTATCACGCCTTTGACGTCTACGAGCACATCGCGCGCGTTCTCACGGTCGCCGGCGAGCTCACGCGCTTCCGCATCGACGGGGGAGACCCCGATCAGCCGCCCTCGCCCTCCCTCATGTGGGCGGCGCTGCTGCACGATGTCGGCAAGCCGGGCACCTTCACCGTCGACGAGCGCGGTCGCGGCCACTTCTACGGACACCCCGAGCTGAGCGAGAAGATGGCGCGCGCCATCATGCGGCGCCTGTCCATCTCCGGCGACGTCATCCGTGACGCCTGCCTGCTCATCCGCTACCACGACCGCCCGATGATGGCCGAGCGCCAGGACCTGCTCCGCGTGATGCAGATATTCTCGGGTGAGGGCATCAACACCGCGCGCCTCATGGGCGAGCTGTTCGACCTCAAGCGGGCGGATGCCCTCGGCAAGGCGCCGTCGTGCTTCTCCTATGTGGAGGAGATCGAGCGCATGCGCGAGATGGTGCGCGAGCTGATCGCCAACCACGAGGCCTACAGCCTGGAGACGCTCGATCTGCGCGGGCGCGACCTCATCGCGGCGGGGGCGAAGCCGGGACCGCGCCTGGGCGAGCTGCTGCGCCAGGCGCTTGCCGCGACCATGCGCGGCGCTGTCCCCAACCGCCGTGAGGACCTCATCGCATATCTCGACCTGTAGCAATACCGTGCCCTGTGTGGTCCGGGTCGCGTGCTGCGCGGCTGTGCAGCGGGCGGGCGCCCTTGCGCTGACAGTGTGTCAGCGCTAAGATATCCCTGCATCGTAACACGAATGAGTAGATTCGTAACACTTCAGGGGGATGGCCCATGCCGCAGACGCCGATGACTGTGACACGCCGCGGGCTCGTGGGCGCCGCCGCGTGGACGCTGGGCGCGCTTGTCGGTTGCGGTGGGAAAGCCGCGGCGGACTCCTCTGAGGTGCCTGGAGAATCTTCTGCGGTCGATGCGACCCGTCAGGTCGTCATCGCCATGAACACCGGAAGCGAACCCGCCGCCGGGTTCGACCCGCTTGTCGCATGGGGGTGCGGCGAGCACGTGCACGAGCCGCTCATCCAGTCGACGCTCGTCACCACCGATGAGAACCTGAATGTCATCTGCGACCTCGCGACGGAATACCTGTGTTCCGACAACGGTCTGACGTGGACGTTCACGATCCGCGACGACGTGCGCTTCACCGACGGCGAGCCGCTGACGGCTGCCGACGTCGCCTTTACCATCAACAGCGTGGCTTCGGGCGATGCCTCCGAGGCGGATCTCTCCATGGTGCGCGAGGCGCGCGCGACCTCCGACACGACGGTCGAGCTGCGCCTCACGAAACCCTACAACGCCCTGCTCTACACGCTTGCCGTCTTGGGCATCGTGCCCGAGCACGCCTATGGCGACGGCTACGGGGCGAATCCCATCGGCTCGGGGCGCTACCTGCTCGAGCAGTGGGATGTGGGCCAGCAGGTCATCTTCCGGGCGAACCCGGACTACTACGGCGAGGCGCCCACGATGGAACGCGTCATCGTCGTCTTCATGGACGAGGACGCGGCGCTCGCGGCGGTGTCCTCCGGCCAGGTCGATATCGCCTACACCTATGCGACGCACGCTCAGCAGGCCTTCGACGGCTACGAGCTGACGTCGAAGGCGACGGTCGACTCGCGCGGCGTGTCGCTGCCGTGCGTGGCGGCGGGCGGCACGAAGGCGGACAGGGCCAACGAGTACCCCATGGGCAACGACGTCACGTGCGACGTGGCGGTGCGCCGGGCGATCAATCTTGCCATCGACCGCGAGCGCGCGATCGAGCACGTGCTGAACGGATACGGTGCGGTGGCCTTCAGCGTGGGCGACGGCATGCCGTGGTCGAGCGCGGATATGCGCGTGGAGCGCGATGTGGATGCCGCCCGCGCGCTGCTCGATGAGGCGGGCTGGACGCTCGGCGAGGACGGGGTCCGGGCGCGTGATGGAGTGCGCGCGGCGTTCGACATCTGGTACTCGTCGGACGATTCGGTGCGCCAGGCGCTCGCGAACGACTTCGCCGACCAGATGGCCGAGCTCGGTCTCGAGGTGACGCCGCATGGCGGCAGCTGGGACGAGATCTATCCGCATCAGTTCGAGCAGCCCATCATGTGGGGCTGGGGGTCGAACTCGCCGGTTGAGGTCTACGAGCTCAACTATTCGACCGGGTGGGGCAACTACGCCTGCTATGAGAGCGAGACGGTCGACGCCTATCTGGACGCCGCGCTCGCGCAGCCCGATATCGAGGCGTCCTATGCGTATTGGCAGCGCGCCCAATGGGACGGCTCCGAGGGTATCGCGCCGCAGGGCGCGGCGACGTGGTGCTGGATCGCCAACGTCGACCACCTGTACTTCAAGCGCACGGGGTTGGATATCGGGGTCCAGAAGCCCCATCCGCACGGTCACGGCTGGTCGCTCGTGAACAACGTCGACCGCTGGACCTGGACTGGCTAGGGATGTCTCCATCGGGGACGGGGTAGTCCGGTGCCACCGGGGCGCGGCCGCGCCCCGGTGGCACCGGACTACCC
>NZ_JACJMB010000004.1 GCF_016902615.1 Collinsella tanakaei | reverse complement strand
GCTTCCGGAACATCATGATGTTCCGGAACCCGGCAGCAGGTGCGAGCCCGGAAGACGCCGGCGCACGCCTGGGAGGCACGCTCGCGAGCGCCCGGTCGGCGCACCGCGCACGTCTGGGCGGCACGCCGATCGGCTCGCCGGGTAGCAGAGCACCGCAGAGACGCCTCGCGGCACGCGCCGGCGCCCGCGCTCACCCCCAAAACACGAAGCGGGGACACCCCAGATGGGCGCCCCCGCGGCGGAAAAGGGAATGGAATGACAAGCGATAAGGCGTGCTGGCGCTAGTACGGCAGCGCTCCGATCAGGCCGTAGACCACCAGGTACAGCACGAGCAGGATCAGGCCGTAGTATTTGCCGTACTCCTTCATGAAGTCCGGGAAGTTCATCTTGGTCTCGCCGCATAGCATGTACAGCGCGGGGATGACCGGGCTCACGAGGCGGAACGACTGGCCGACCATCGAGGCGACGGCAGCCTGGGTCGCCGTGATGCCGAACTGGCCCATGACGCCCTTCATGACCGACGCGATGCCGAAGTAGAAGGCATCCTGTGGCAGGAAGCAGATGGCGGGCGTCGCGATGACGGCGTAAATCGGCGCCATGTGGCTCGAGAGCTCCGTGGGGATGATGTTGGCGATGAAGTTCGCCAGCGCCGTGGCCATGCCGGAACCCGTGAGCACGCCGGAGAAGACGCCGGCGCCGAGCGTGATGACGGCGGTGGGAAGCACGTCGGACGCGAGGTCCTCGAGGCGCTGCGAGCTCTCGTCAACGTTCGGGTAGTTCACCAGAAGCGCGATAGCGGACGCGAGCATGAAAATGATCGAGCCGTGAATCTCGCCCTGGATGAGCAGAACCACTGCAACAAGCGTCAGGATCAGGTTGAAGACGAACAGCTTCGGGCGCTTGAGCTCGACTTCCTTGTCGCGCACCGCGGCAATCATCAGGTCGATCTGCTCGGGCGAGATGGCCTTCGCGTCTTCAGGCGACCAGCCGAGGCGCTTGCGCTCCTTGCGGCCGAGGAAGTACGTGATGACGATGACCGCGACCTGCGCGCACAGAAGACCGGGCAGAAGAGTCGCGAACAGCTCGTTGACCTCGATGCTCTGCGCCGTGGCCGAAGCGATGGTGGGGCCGCCCCACGGCAGCTGGTTCCAGATGCCAATCGGTGCGACGATGATGATCGCAAGGTAGCTGAGCTTGAGTCCCAGCTGCTTGTAGAGGTTGATGAAGGCGGACACGCAGATGATGATCGTCGTGGTGGTGTCGCCGTTGAGCGACACGACCGAGGCGACCATAACCGTGGACATGAGGACCTTCAGCGGGTCGCCCTTGGCCATCCTGATGAAGAAGGCCGCGACGGGGTCGAACAGGCCAACTCCCAGCATGAGGTCGAAGTACAGAATCGAGAAGAGGATCGTCAGACCCGGTGAGATGACGCCCATGGAAACGCTGGGCGCCTCGTAGTCGACCGAGTAGAAAATGCCCTCTTTGATCCACGTGAAGAGGTCGGACGGACTCGAGCCGGTCGCGAACATCGCGACGATACCGAACACGAGCGGCACGATCGTCAGCGCGTTGAACACCGAGAGCTTCTTCATCGACAGCAGCACGATGAAGCTCACGATCATGGCCAAAGCCAAAGCGGTCAGCAAGGGGGAAACACCTCCTGGATATACGTGCGATTTGATTGTAGAAAAACGGGTTGTGCGGCGCGGGGGCGGCGGGCGGCAGCATCACTGTCCCCGCCGCTTCATATCCCCGCGGCATGCGACCGACCGGCTACTTGATGAAGTGCACCTGGTCGTACAGGTCGGCGAGCACCTCGTCTTTGCGCTCGTTGTAGACCACCTTGTTCTGCTCGAACAGATTGTTGCCCTCGGCATCGATGGAGACGATCAGCGGACCGAGCTCGTTCACGCGGCAGGTCCACAGCGTCTCGGGCATGCCGAGCTCGCGCCAGTTGGCGTCCTCGATCTCCTCGACCTCGGTGGCGGCGAGCACCGCACAACCGGCCGGGAACACGCAGTGGATGGCGGGGCCGCTCTTGCAGCCGGCCTCGGTGTTTGGGCCCATGCCACCCTTGCCCACGATGACCTTGACGCCGGTCTGCTCGATGAACTCCTTCTCGAACTTCTCCATGCGCATGGAGGTCGTGGGGCCGAGCGAGATCATCTCGTGGGTCTCCGTGCCGTCCTCGTGCTTCGTGCTGCGCACGATGGGGCCAGCGTGGAAGATGGCGCCACCGTTCAGGTCGATGGGAAGCTGGCGCCCCAGCTCGATCAGGCGGCGGTGTGCGACGTCGCGGCAGGTGGTGATGTGGCCGGTCAGATATATGACATCACCGACGTGGATATCCTTCAGATCCTCTGCGGAAACCGGCGTGTGGAGTACCTTTTTCACAGCTCAACCCCCTTGTGCGTAAGCAGCTCGTAATTCAGGTCGGAATCGATGACGATCGTGCCGCGGCGATGCGACCAGCAGCCAACGTTCACCGCGCAGGACAGCACGGACGGATGGCGCGCGGAGTTCTCGATGTGGACGTCCATGACCGACTTCGAGCCGCCGAGACCCTGCGGGCCGAGGCCAATCTTGTCGATGCCCTCGATGAGCTCCTCTTCGAGCTTGGCTGCCAGCGGGTTCTCGTTGCGGCTGCCCACCGGGCGCATGAGCGCGAGCTTGGACATGTAGGCCGCCGAATCGATCGAGGTGCCGATGCCGATGCCAACCATGAGCGGCGGGCAGGCATTCAGGCCGTAGGACGTCATGAGGTCGAGCACGAACTTCACGACCGCCTCGTAGCCCTCGCCGGGCATGAAGGTCTTGCCGGAGCCGGGCAGCGAGCAGCCGCCACCGGCCATGTAGACGTGAATCTTCACCTTGTCGTCGCCCGGAACGATATCCCAGTACAGCCACGGGGACTTCGTACCCACGTTCGTGTAGGTGTTCTTCTCGTCGAACGTCTCGACCGTGTTATGGCGCAGCGGGGCCTTCTTCGTCGCACGGAAGACGGCCTCCTTCAGCACGTCGGCGAGCTCGTCGATGTAGGGAAACTTGCTGCCCACGCTGACGAACATCTGGATGAGGCCCGTGTCCTGGCACGAGGGGCGGTTCAGCTCCCACGCCTTCTCCTGATTCGCCGCCATGGTGTGATAGATCATCTGCGCCATGGGGTTCGTCTCCGCCGCGGACAGCTCCTCGAGCTTGGCGGTGACGTCGTCCGGCAGGCGCTTGCCCACCAGGCACGTGAAGTCAGAGACGATGTTGCACAACCGCTCCAGGTTCTCGCTGTTCTCCACCTTGACTCAACCTCCCTTGTCTTGCTGTTTTAGCAGGTAACAATGGGTGTTCCTGCCTGTTCGACAAGACACAGGTTATGTTTTGGGAGCACGCGGCGCCTTCCGTTTCTCAAGGGGTGGCGGCAGGCGACAGGAGCGCGAAGGGCCCCGACGAAGCACCCCGCGCGCCGATTCGATATAAAGCCTCGCTGGGGTGTCGCTAGCCGCTCTACCTGCTCGTTTGTAAACTGCGCCGCGCGGCATCGAGCGCTCACTGGCGCCCGGGCGGCCTAAAAATTCGCCCTAGGACCATGTTTTAGAAATCTGATTTTCGGACGCACAGCACCGAGAACCGCCAGCGGTTCGATGGCGCCGGTAAACGGTCGGCGCGGCAAGAACCCGCCATCTCCCGAGGCGGCCCTATCGCTCGCCCCGCATGCGAGCGAGCGCACCGTCGAGCAGTTCTTGAGCGCCCTGGACCGCCTCGATGACCTCTTGCAGGAAGACCCAGGTGTCTGCCTCGTCCCCGCCGTCAGCATCCTGCACGTTCACGCCGGCGTCCGCCACGATATAGCGCGCGAGCTTCGCGCCGACGTACTCGTCGTCAACCGACACGAACACCTGCTTGAACGCCGTGTCCCCCGCTCGGTTATCCTCCGAGAGCTGGCGGCGGTACTCCGCAGGGGTCTTGCCGAACGTTTTGCGAAACGCCGCGTTGAACGACTTCAGATCGGCGAACCCGTGCTCCGCGGCGATATCGCTCACGCGCGCGTCGCTCGAGGACAGCACGGCGGTCGCCGCCGACAGGCGCACGCGCAGCAGGTATTCGGAGAAGTTGATGCCGAGCTTGCGCTTGAACAGCTGGGAGATGTAGGTCGCGTTGTACCCGGTCTTGTCGGCAAGGTCGGCGAGCGTGATGCGCTCGCGGTAGTTGCCATCGATATAGGCGACCAGGCGACTCACCGCATCCTTGCCGCGCCGGTCGATCCGATAGGCTCGGGCCGTTTCGTCGGGAACCTGATCGACCGAGACGGCAGCCGAGATCAGACGGTAGACCAGCGCGTCGTAACGCAGCCTGCTCGCCGGGTCGCGGCGCACGCTCAGGACCATCATCTGGGCGAGGCAGCGGCGGATGACCGCGAAGCGCGGCTCGTTGCGCGTGGCAGCGTTCGAGACGAGATCCAGTCGGACGAACTCATCCGCGCCGAAGTAGCCCGTGAAAAACGCCGGGTCGATATGGAGCACCATCGCGGTGTTGCCCTCCCCCAGGCCCAGCGTCGCGTGGCCCTCGTTGGGGTTGATGAGGATCATGTCGTCTTCCTCGAGAACGTGCCGCGACCCGCTCGCGCACATCTCCACCGAGCCCTTCACGACCATGAGGAGCTCGAAGTCGGGATGCCAGTTGTAGTGGTAGGACCCGATGCGGTAGACGTAGTGCTCGAGCTTGAGGTTCGCGTACGGGTTCTCATACGTATAGCGCAGCTGGCCGGACATGGGCGGGCTCCCTTCGTCATGCGTGCCATGGTAGCAAACCGACGCGATAGGAACCGAAGGCAAATGGACAGAACGTATACATGGGCATCCCTGTCAGACAACAAGCTTCTCGATCTTGCGGCTCTATCGACGACAGGCCCCGTCTACCGTTCTATCCACACCACCCAGGAGGTCGCCTATGCCAACCGATTACGCATCTATAGCCCTCGAAAAGCACTATGAGTGGCGCGGCAAGCTCTCCGTCGAGCCCAAGGTGCCCGTCGACACCGCCGAGGCGCTGTCCATCGCCTACACGCTCGGCGTTGCCGCGCCGTGTCTGGAGATCCAGCGCGACCCGGACAAGAGCTACGAGCTCACCGGGCGCAACAACACGGTTGCCGTCATCACCGACGGTAGCGCCGTGCTTGGCCTGGGCAATATCGGACCGGAGGCCGGCATGCCCGTCATGGAGGGCAAGTGCATGCTGTTCAAGGCATTCGGCGGCGTCGACGCCATCCCGCTGTGCGTGCGCGCGAACGACGTCGACGAGTTCGTGCACGCCGTGTCGCTGCTGCTCGGCTCGTTCGGCGGCGTGAACCTCGAGGACATCTCGGCACCGCGCTGCTTCGATATCGAGGAGAAGCTCAAGGCCGTAAGCGACATTCCCATCTTCCACGACGACCAGCACGGCATGGCCGTGGTCACCCTCGCCGGCCTCACCAACGTGCTCGCCATCGTGGGCAAGCGCATGGAGGACGTGCGCGTCGTCACGACGGGCGCGGGCGCCGCGAGCACGGCCATTATCAAACTGCTGCTCGCGCGCGGGCTCAAAAACGTCATCATGACCGACAAGGACGGCGTCATCTACGACGGACGCTCCAGCATGGACCCACACCTGGCCGAAATGGCCCGCCTCACGAATCCGGAGCGCCGGCGCGGCACGCTGGCCGACGTCATCGCGGGCGCCGACGTGTTCATCGGCGTGTCCGCCCCAGGTGTGCTCACACAGGACATGGTCCGCTCCATGGCCGCCGACCCCATCGTCTTCGCCTGCGCGAACCCCACGCCCGAGATCATGCCCGACGAGGCCATCGCAGCGGGTGCCGCCGTGGTCGCGACCGGACGCAGCGACTTCCCGAACCAGATCAATAACGTGCTCGCCTTCCCCGGCATCTTCCGCGGCGCGCTCGACGTCCGCGCCCGCGACATCAACGACGCCATGAAACTCGCCGCCGCCGACGCGCTGGCGGAAGTCGCCCGTGCCGACGGGCTTTCCGCCGATCACGTCATCCCCGAGGCGTTCGACCCACGCGTGCGCGATGCCGTGGCGACCGCCGTCGCCGCCGCTGCGCGCGAGACGGGGGCGGCACGCCTCTAAACGCCGCTCGAAGCGCTTTCTCGCGGGCGTCGCGGTCCACCTTCTGGGCTGGACCGCGACGCCCGCCCTTTATTTCGAATCCGCGCCGCACCCTCTGACGGGACGCGAGGTGGTACCATCCCGTGCGGCATATTCACCATAAGAAGAAAGACGTCCCGTATGGTCTCGAACACGATGAGGGCCCCGAGCTCTCCGCACGCGGAACCCGCCGCCCAGCCGCTCCTTACCCGCACCTGGTGCGTGGCCCTGCTCGCCATGGTCTGCTGCGCCCTGTGGGGCAGCGCCATCCCCTGCATCAAGATCGGCTGTAGCCTGCTCGGCATCGCGTCGACCGATGTTCCCTCCGAGTTCCTGTTCGCCGGGCTGCGCTTCATGCTCGCCGGCGCCATCGCCCTCGTGGCGGCATCGATCGCCGAGCGCCGCCCCATCCGCGTGAAGCGCAGCTCGCTCGGCATGGTCGTTCGCCTCTCGCTCGCCCAGACCATCGTGCAGTACGCGTTTTTCTATATCGGCGTCTCGCATGCATCCGGCGTGAAGGGCACCATCGTCAACGCGTCGAGCACCTTTCTCACCATCCTGGTGGCCACGCTGGTGTTTCGCCAGGAGCGCATGGACGCCCGCAAGCTCGCCGGCTGCCTGATCGGCTTCGCGGGCGTCGTGCTCGTGAACCTCACGGGCGAGCTCGGCGGCGCCGTGACGCTCACCGGCGAGGGCTTCATCCTCATCGCGTCGCTGTCCTACGCCGTCTCATCCTCGTTGATCCGCGTCTACTCGCAGCGCGAGAACCCCGTGGCGCTGTCCGGCTACCAGTTCCTGCTCGGAGGAGCCGTGCTCGCCGGCGCGGGCATCACTTTAGGTGGGCGTTTCGAGCACGTCACGGCAGCAGGCATCGGCATGCTGCTCTACCTCGCCTGCGTCTCGGGCATCGCCTACTCGCTCTGGTCCATCCTGCTCAAGTACAACCCGACCTCGCGCGTGGCGATCTTCGGCTTCATGAATCCCATCTTCGGCGTCGTGCTCTCGAGCGCGCTGCTCGGCGAGGCGGGCGCGCTCCCCTGGCAGCAAACGGCCGTTGCCCTCGTGCTCATCACCGCGGGCATCGTGATCGTGAACCGCGTACCGAAGCACGCAGGGAGCCGCTATCCCCCGCAGCGCACGGACCTGCTCCTACCGTCCCGCCAGCACCCGGCGGCTCACCAACAGCTGCACGATGAGACCGACGGCAGCAACCGCCCACAGCACCAGGTATCCACCGAAGCCGAGCACCATGCTGCCGAGACTCGACCCCACGCCGCCGCCCGCGAAGACGCCGAAGCCAATCAGGCCCGTGCAGAGACCCACCTGCGAGGGGTCGGCGTCCATGGAGAGCGTCACGAGTGAGGGCTGCACCAAGATGTAACCCAAGCCCAGACAAGCCGCGGCGATAAGCGCGGGCACCCACGATGCGGTGAGAGCCGAGACCGCCAGAGCGAGCGCGGCGGCGGCGCCGGACACCTCGCCGAGCGCGATGACGTGCGGCACGCCACGGCGCGCACCGAGTTTTCCGGACAGCGAGCCGCCGATGAGGCAGAACACGCCGTAGAGCATCATGACAAGGCCAGCTTGCGTTGAGGAGAGACCGCAAACCTGGTTGAGGAAGGTTCCCATCAGGCCGTAGACGCCCAGAAACAGCAGGCCGGTCATACATGCGAGCAGATACACCGCGTGCGACGGGCCGAAAAAGATACGCGCGGCAGAGCGGAAGAACGTCGCCACGGGATTGCCCTTAAGCGGCCGGGTGCCCGGCACATCGGCTTTCGCCTGCGGGTGCTTCGGCTCGCGCAGGGTGAACAGCAGCAGCCATGCGATGGCGGCGAGGATGCCGAACGTGGTGAACGCGGCACGCCACCCCACCACATCGGTCAGGATGCCGCCGAGGCCCGCCGAGAGCCCCTGCCCCGTGAACGTCACGCCCATGAGGATGCCCACCGCCCCGGCGCGGTTGCGCTCCCCCACAACGTCGCTGACGAATGCTTGGGATACCGAGATGATGCCTGCGGCGAAGCACCCGGTCACGATGCGCGCGACCACCAGCGCGGCCAGGTTCGGGACCGCAGCGCACAGCAGCGTGCCGGCGCACAGGCCGAGCACGATGATGCGCAGCATGCGCAGGCGACCGACGCGGTCGGCAAGCGATCCTGCGACCGGTTGGAGCGTACCGTACGGAATCATGTAGGCGGTCAGGACAACGGTCGCCGCCGTGGGTAGAACGGCAAGCGTGTTCGCGATGGCCGGCAAGGCGGGCGACACGAACCAGTTGTCGGCAGCGGACACGAGGCCGCAGAACCCGAGCGTCACGACGACGCGAAGCTGCGCGGGCGTGAGCCCGGGAGCCTCTCGATCGCTCTCGTGCGCCTTTGCGCCCCGCTGCTCGATTTCCCGCTCCATCGGTCGCTCCTCTCCCCCGCAGACACATCGCAGCTCTCTCCATTTTGGGCCATCTTAAACGTCAGGGCACGCTGATTCAATTGCGGGCGCCATCGTAGCGTGTCCGCCTAGCCGCCCCCACGTCGCGCAAGCGCGCGAGCCGACCGATTCGCCCGGATTCCCCTGGATTCATCCCCATCGCGCGGCGCCCTTGGACAAAAATGCTCTGAGTGGGACGTATACATGACGGTGCCCCGTGCCTGATGAAGAGCAAGCAAGCATTTTGGCTGTTATATATATTGATGTGCAGAGTTTTGAGCACATCTACGGATACGAATCGCCGCTCGATAATCCTATCTGGCCGGTGTGGAGTCCCACTCGAAGCATTTTTGTCCCCGGCAATCACGGCAGCGCCGACGCACGAATATTCATTGCATAAGATAGCGCAGCGCATCTGCAAACGCGCATATTTCCCGGTTGCCGAGAAGCGACCCGCGCCCACCCATGTTGCGCAACAGTCGCGCGGACGGCATCTGCAAGATAGATACGCCTTTCGGTCACAAAGAACGCATCAGAAGGGAGACCCGTCCATGAAAAGGCAACGGATTATGGCCGTGTTCCTCGCGGCGACGATAGCCTGCACGCCTGCGCTCGCGTTTGCGCAGCCCCAGGACACCGCGCTGGCCGACCCGATCGTACGCACGGCCGACGATCAGGCATCAGATGCGGACGTTGAGCTTCAGGCCACGTACACGACGCTCAACATCCCCGGTACCGAGCTGTATAGCGAGGCCTTCAACGTTGTCGACATCGTCAACCAGGAGCGCGCCAAGCTCGGCCGCGCGCCGCTCACCATGGATCGTGACCTGATGGAAGCAGCCATGCAGCGCGCCGCCGAGTGCGTCGTGAGCTTCAGCCACACGCGCCCGAACGGCACGACGTGCTTCACGATCTCCAGCAAGGCCATGGGCGAGAACATCGCCGCGGGCAGCGTCACCGCTGCAGCCACCATGGAGCAGTGGATGAACTCCGACGGCCATCGTGAGAACCTGCTGAGGTCGAATTGGTCGAGTATCGGCGTCGGCGCCTTCCGCGCACAGAACGGCTCCACCTACTGGGTGCAGCTGTTCGGTCCCGGCAGCGCCGCGGCGGCAAGCGAGCCCGCCGACACCGACGCCGTACATGCCGTCGACGTCTACACCGGTCATATCGACCCCGGCCTCACCGTCAGTATCCCCGGCGCCGGCAGCAGCGCGACCAGCGCGATCCTTCCGCGCGGCTTCCGCAGCCAGATCGTCCTGCGCGGCGTCAACGCGGACGCCAGCTGGGCGGCAGGCTACACGATCGCATCCGATAGCTTCGCCTGGACCTCGTCTGACACGGACGTCGTCTCAGTCGATGCCGATGGAAACCTCTCTGCGCTCGCTCCGGGACAGGCCACGATCACCGGCGTTTCAGGCGGCCTGCAGATCGATATCTACATCACCGTGAGCGACGAGAGTCCCTTCTCCGACGTCGATGAGAACCAGTGGTATGCGCAAGCGGTCGACTTCGTCGCGAGCAACGGCCTGCTGACCGGTTATTCGAATTCCGATCGCTTCGGTATCGGCGACGTCATGACCCGCGCGCAGCTTGTCACCGTCCTGCACCGCATCGCCGAGCCCGACCAGGCAGACGCCACCGAGAACAACCAGACCGGCATGCCCGACGTCGAGAATGGCGCATGGTACACCGCCGCCGCCAACTGGGCGGTCGATGCCGGCGTGATCAGCGGCATCGAGCAGGCCGACGGCTCGGTCTCGTTCGGTCCCAACCTCTCCATCACTCGCGAGCAGCTCGCCATCATCATCGCCCGCTATGTGGGCGCCGACCTTGCCGCTGTCGACACCTCCAAGTTCGAGGCGCTCCCCGACCACGGTTCCACGAGCAGCTGGGCTACCAACGAGATGGCTTGGGCGGTCGATACGGGCCTGATCAACGGCTCCCAGAACAGCGACGGCACGCGGTCGCTCAGCCCCCAGGGCGCGGTCACGCGCGAGCAGGCGGCGATGATCCTCATGAACGCCTATAGCTCGGAGATCCTGCCGTAGGAGCGATGCGCGCCATTCGCGACGTAGCGCCTGCATGAACATGGGGCCGTCCGGTAGATCCGGGCGGCCCCATTGCTGTGGTAAAGCATGAAAAGGCGATAAGCCTAGTACAGCTTTGCTCCCGCAGGGATGGCATCGTCCACGATCAGCACGTTCAGGCGCTCCTCGTCGCCCTCGTTGTGCACGGCGCTGATGATCATGCCGCACGAGTCGATCCCCATCATCTTGCGCGGCGGCAGGTTCGTGATGGCGATGAGCGTACGGCCCACCAGGTCCTCGGGCTCGTAGTACATATGGATGCCGGAGAGGATCACGCGGTCGGCACCGGAGCCGTCATCGAGCGTGAACTGCAGGAGCTTCTTGCTCTTGGGCACCGCCTCGCAGGCCTTGACCTTCACGGCGCGGAAGTCGGACTTGCTGAACGTGTCGAAATCGACCATGTCCTCGAACAGCGGCTCCACGGCGACCTTGTCGTAGTCGATGGTCGGGATCTTGTTCTCAGCGATGCTCACGCCGGCGGTCTGCTCGGCGTCGCGCTCGGCCGCACGGGCCGCCGCAGCACCGTTCGCGCTGCCGCGCTCGGGCTTCATGTGCGGGAACAGCAGCACGTCGCGGATGGACGCCTGGTTCGTGAGCAGCATGACCACGCGGTCGATGCCGATGCCGATGCCGCCCGCCGGAGGCATGCCGTACTCGAGGGCGCGCACGTAGTCCTCGTCGTACTCCATGGCCTCGTCGTCGCCGCCAGCCTTCTCCTCCATCTGCTTGGCGAAGCGCTCAGCCTGGTCGACCGGGTCGTTCAGCTCGGAGAAGGCGTTGGCGTACTCATGGCCGGCGATCACGAGCTCGAAGCGGTGCGTGAGGCGCGGGTCGTCCTCGTGGCGCTTGGCGAGCGGGCTGACCTCGACCGGGTAGTCGCACACAAACGTCGGGTTGACGATGCTCTCCTCGCCCTTCTCGTCATAGATCTCGGCGATAAGCTTGCCGGCGCCCCACTCGGGCTTGACCTCGATGCCGCACTCGGCAGCAGCGGCGCGCAGCTCGTCGATCGGGGTATCGAGCGTGAGCTCGCGACCCATGACCTCAGAGACGATCTCGGTCATGGGACGGCTCGGCCACGTGCCGGACAGGTCAATGGTCTGCCCCTGATACTCGATCTGCTCGGAGTCGTTCACGGCGGCGTTCGCGGCCTTGATGACGCCCTCCGCGAGCTCCTTCATGCCCTCGAGGTCGGAGTAGGCGCGGTAGGCCTCCATAGTCGTGAACTCGGGGTTGTGCGTCAGGTCCATACCCTCGTTGCGGAAGATGCGACCGAGCTCGAACACGCGCTCATAGCCGCCCACGAGCAGGCGCTTCAGGTGCAGCTCCGTGGCGATGCGCAGGTAGTTCTCCTGGTTCAGCGCGTTGAAGTGCGTGATGAACGGCTTCGCGGTGGCGCCGCCTTGGATGGTCTGCAGGATGGGGGTCTCGACCTCCATGTAGCCGTTGTCCTCCATGTAGCGGCGGAAGGCCGACACGATGCGGGAGCGCTTGGCGAAGGTCTCGCGGACGTCAGCGTTCACGATGAGGTCGACGTAGCGCTGCCGATAGCGGGTCTCCTTGTCGGACAGCCCGTGGAACTTCTCTGGCAGCGGGCGCACGGCCTTGGACAGAAGCGTCAGCTTTGTCGGGGCGACGGAGAGCTGGCCGCGCTTCGTGCGCACGACGACGCCCTCGGCGCCGATGATGTCGCCCAGGTCGAGCTCGGAGAGCAGCTCCCAGGCCTCGGCGGGCATGTCGTTGATGCGACAGAACAGCTGGATGTCGCCGGTCGGGTCGCGCAGGACCACGAACACGATCTTGCCCTGGCCGCGCTTGGCGACCACGCGACCGCCGATCTTCACGACGTCGGTCGTGTCGGCGCCAGCCTCGAGGTCGGCGTAGGCGGCCTCGATGTCCGCCACGTGGTTCTCGACATCGGAGTGCTCGGGATAGGGGTTCTTGCCGGCGGCGTAGAGCGCCGCGCGGTCGGCCAGGCGACGGGCGCGCTCGTCGTTGAGCGTCGAGGCGTCGTTAGGGGTTTCTGCCATGGGTTCCTCCTCAAAAGCAAAAACGCTCCCCGAGGCCAGATGGTCCCAGGGAGCGAGGTTGTCCGTATTCGCGCGGGACCAGATGCTACCGCGTGATCTTCGTGATGGTGTACAGGCGCGTCTTGCCGGACGGCGTCACGACCTCGACGGTCTCGCCCGCGGCGCGACCGATGATCGCGCGGCCGACAGGGGACTCGTTGGAGATCTTGTGCTCAAGCGAGTTGGTCTCGGTGGTACCCACGAGGGTAACCTCGGTGGCAACGCCGTCGCCGTCGACGAGCGAGACGGTGCAGCCGATGGACACGATCAGGCCCTGGTCTGTGGCCGAGACCTCGCGCGCATTGGCCAGGATCGCCTGGATCTCGGCGATGCGGGCGGCGTTTTTGGCCTGCTCCTCCTTGGCGGCATCATACTCGGAGTTCTCCGAGAGGTCGCCGAAGGCACGGGCCTCCTTGATGTGCTCGATGATCTCGCGGCTCTTCTCGCCCTCGCGCCACTCGAGCTCCTCGACGAGCTTCTGGCGACCGTCGGCTGTCAGTACGATCTCGCTTGCATCCATGCAGGTACTCCTCGTTTACCGTCTGTCTGGCTCTCGGCGGAACCAATGGGTGCCGCCGCTATCTACAAACCTAAAATGACCGGCTGCCCTGCGGGCGGCCGGTCATCGTGCAGCCCTTTATGCCGATGGGCTAGTCCTCATCGATGGGAGACTCATCCTTCTTGGTCTTAGCCTCCTTGGCCTCCTTGGCCTCAGCAAGCTTGGCCTCGAGCTCGCGGATCTCCTTGTCCTCTTCGCTCTCGGGCTCCTCCTCGGTGGCCGCATCCTCGCCGGACATGCCCTCGCGGATGTTCTTCACCGTCTTGCCCAGGGAAGCGCCGAGCTTCGGAAGATTCTTCGGTCCGAAAATCAGCAGGGCGACGATGAGGATGACAACCCACTCGAAACCTTTAGGGAACATATCTTTCCTCCCACGATACATGGCACGTTCATAGCGGAAACGCGTAAAGGCTATCAAGGCGTTCCAGCTCGAAAGAGTATACCGCGCCTGTGCGGACCGAACAACTCCGCCATATTATACACGCGAGTACAGCGACGAGCGCCGATGTGCGCGCTGGGCGAGACGCCTCCGGAACTCAGCGCCGAGATGGTCGGCGACATGGACACTGCAGCCCCGTTGTTCCGGCAGCGCCGACCACGTTATGGCGGGTTCGGCGCCCATCTCACGGGCCCGACCGACAATCGTGACGCATCTCCCCCGTATCCCTAAGGGGGGCAGGCTGCCTGAGGCCGCCTCGCACCGGCTCGCTGCTATTCATTTCCGATATTAGGTCCCCGCGCGGGGCCACCCGGAAAAACGGCACCCCCATGAGACCAAAACCCCTGATGGGCGACACCGGATCAGAGCGGCTTTCCACCCGTCTGGTAGCCAGGCGCCTAATACCGTCGTAGAGTAGCACCTGCACGGCCCGCAGCCTCCACCGCGCCAGGCCGCCCGATGCAAATCGACGCACCCGCATGCGACGACGCACGAAAGCTGGGCGCAACCCGTTGCATTGAAGGCGGACCGACACAACAAAACAGGCCAGGGCGTCACCGCCCTGGCCTGTTATCGTGCAATGGTCGGGTTGACTGGATTTGAACCAGCGACCCCCGCGTCCCGAACGCGGTGCTCTACCAAACTGAGCCACAACCCGAAAGCTCAATTATCCTAACACACTCTTTTCGGGTTTGCTAGAAGAAAATCGAAACGAATTTGAGAAACCCGGCAGAGCGCCGAATGACCCTGGGCGCGCCGGCGATGCCCCCTTGGCGCGCGGCCAGCCAAATCGGCCGCTTTGGGTGGGGCTACACACCCTGCACGCGCCGGCGGACTCGTGCCGGCGCCGCGCACCGGCACCGACGGCACGCCTACCCGACAGCGATAACCGGGCCGCCCTCGCCCATCTTCGCCGCCTGGCCCCACCAACCGTGATCGTTGATGGCGGACAGGGCGATGGCCTCGGCGGCCATCTGGGTATCGCACACCGCGAACACGACAGCACCGGAGCCGGATACGTCGGCGGCACGCACGCCTGGCTGCTCGCGTATCCAGGTGAGGATCTCGGCGACCTCGGGCGCCAGCTCGCAGGCGGCAGCCGCGAGATTGTTCGCCACGTGTGCGAAGATCTGCTGCTCATCGTGGGTGCGCATCGCCTCGAGCATGCCCTCGAGCTCGGGCAGCTCCTGGGGGTTTGCATCGAAGCGCGCATAGGCCTCCGCCGTGGAGACACCGCCGTCAAGCGGCTTCACGAGCGCCACCGGCGTACCCGTGAGCGGCCGGTAGATCTCCTGCATGGCGTCGCCCGCGCCCGTGAAGTACGCTGGCGGCCCGTACAGGAAAAACGGCACGTCCGCGCCGATGGAGCGCGCGACCGCATCGATGCGCGCATCGGTCGGGTCGATGCCCCAGTAGCGGCAGATGCCCATGATCGTGGCGGCCGCGTCGGTCGAGGGGCCGCCGAGGCCGCTGCGCACCGGGATGTGCTTGTCGATCAGGATGGAGAAGTTCGGCTCGCGACCGAACGCCTCCCCCATCGCCGTCGCCGCGCGCCACGCGGTGTTCTCCTCCATAGGGAAATCAGCCTCGGGTACGGTCCGCACCATGAGGTGGTCGGACGGGGCGATAGCAAGGGTGTCGGTAAGGTCGAGCGTCGTCATGACGGTGTCGACCAGGTGGTACCCCCGCTCGTCGCGCTCAGGGTGAACGCCGAGATACAAATTGACCTTGGCGGGCGCCGTGACCAAGATGAACCTGGAGTCCGGCATGCTTAGTGCTCCTCGAGCTGGTTGCCGAGCGGCGTGAAGATGCGCTCGCCGCTCTCGGCATCGAACAGCTCGACCGTGCCGGTGAGCACGTCGACGTACTGATAGGACTGACGAGACTTGCGGCCGCGACGCTCATCGACCTCGACGATGAACACGGACGGGTGCACGGTCTTGATGACACCCATGCGCTCGACCACGCGGGTACGACCCATGTTGGCGCGCACCTTGACGCGCTGGCCGACCATCTCGACCAGCTTCTCGTGGATTTCGTCGACGTGATTGACCTCGAGCTCTTCCATATATCGCCTCCCGCGAAACAGGGGCGCTCATTCGCTTCGTATGCATAGAATGGCCCCAACATAATCAAACGCTCGAAAGTATAGCAGCCAAAACGCGTTCGTGCACGATATGGCGCACGGGTGCGCAGAAGTGCCTGTTGAGAAGCACAGGGTCACCATACGAGAGGACAAGCGGTTGCGGAATGCTTTACAGCTCGTCGGTATCGAGCAGGATGGTGAACGGACCGTCGTTCACGAGCTCGACCTGCATGTTCGCCGCGAAGGTTCCCGTCGCCACGTGCTCGACATCCGCACGCACAAGGTCCACGAAGCACTCGTAGAGCTCGCGGGCGAGCTCGGGCGGCGCGGCGTCGGTAAACGAGGGGCGACGGCCGCGACGGCAGTTCGCGTACAGCGTGAACTGCGACACCACGAGGACCGCGCCGTTTGTGTCGGCGAGCGAGAGGTTCGTCTTGCCCTCGTCGTCCTCATTGATGCGCAAGCCCCGCAGCTTGCCCCACAGCTTGTCGGCCTCGGCGCGCGTATCGGCGGCTCCGACCCCCAGCAGCACGAGGTAACCGGCACCGATGGAACCCGTCACCGCGCCGTCGATCGTCACGCTCGCGCGCATGACGCGCTGGACGACCGCCCTCATTCGTCTTCACCCGCAAGCTTGGCCGCGAGCGCCTGCAGCGCATGGAAGCGATGGCTGATGGCGTTTTTCTCCTCGGGCGTGAGCTCCGCCATGGTCTTGCCCGGGGTGTCATCCGGCAGAAACAACGGGTCGTAGCCGAAGCCGTTGGTCCCGCGGCCCTCGAAGCCGACCAGGCCCTCGCAGGTGCCCTCGCCGTAGGTCACCAACCCGTCGGTGTCGATCAGGGCGACCACGCTCACGAAGCGCGCCGTGCGCTCCTTTTCGGGCACATCGACCATGTTGACGAGAAGCTTCGCGTTGTTCGCCCCGTCGTCGCCGTGCACGCCGGCATAGCGCGCCGAATAGACGCCCGGCTCGCCGTCCAGGGCATCCACCACGAGACCGGAGTCGTCGGCGATGGCGGGAAGGCCGGTCTGCTCGACGGCGGCCTCTGCCTTGATGAGCGCGTTCTCCAGAAACGTCGTGCCGGTCTCCTCGGGATCGTCGAAATCGCCGAGCTGGCCCAAGGCGATGAAGCGCACGTCGGGCAACACGCCCGACAGGATCGTCTCGATCTCGACGAGCTTGTGCATGTTGCCCGTCGCCACCACGATGGTGCGCGCCGGATCGAGCTCGTCGATGTCAATCTTCTCAAGCGCCATATGCGTCCATCCCTTCCTCGTCGTCGTCACGAAATGCCGTGACCTGGTTCTGCAGATCGATCAGCCGACGGATGCCGGCGTCGCCCAGATCGAGCAGGCGGCCCAGGCGCTCGCGCCCGAACGGCATGCGCTCGCCGGTGCCCTGGATCTCGACGATCTCGCCGGTGTCGGTCGCCACGAGGTTCATGTCGACCTCGGCGCGCGAGTCCTCGGCGTAGTCCAAATCGAGCAGCTCGGCCCCGTCGACCACGCCCATGGACACCGCCGCGACCTGCCCCATGAGCGGCAAGCGGGAGATCTTACCGGCGTCGACCCAGGCCATGAGCGCGTCGTGGAGGGCCACCCAGGCGCCCGTCACGCTCGCGGTGCGCGTGCCGCCGTCGGCCTGAAGCACGTCGCAGTCGACCGTGACCGTGTACTCGCCGAGGGCGCGCAGGTTCGTGACCGTGCGCAGGCTGCGGCCGATGAGGCGCTCGATCTCCATGGAGCGGCCCTTGCGCTGGCCGGTCTCGCGGCGGCTGCGGCGGTTCGTGGAGGCGGGCAGCATGGCATACTCCGCCGTCACCCAGCCGGCACGGCTCGCGCGGCGCCAGGCGGGCAGACCCTCCTCGATGGTGGCGGCGCATAGCACGCGCGTATCGCCGAACTCCACAAGGCACGACCCGAGCGCGTGCTTCATGACCTCGCGCGTCAGCTTGACCGGGCGCAGGGCGTCCGCGGCGCGGCCGTTCGCGCGATTGATTTCGATCCGATCCATATCTCACTCCTCAATGACGGGGAAACGGTGCACACAGCGCCACATGTCAGTGCTCTTTGAGCTCCTCCAAGCTCACGTGCTCGATGCTCTTCAGCGGCTGGCCGAAGATGAAGCTGCCGGCGGCGGCGAACTCGGCGATGTTGTCCGAGGTCGTCGCGAAGCGGTGCTGCGGCTCGACATCATCGCCCGCGAGCTGCTCGCGGCGCTGCAGGATGTCGGTCAGCTCGCGCGTGGTCTCCTCGGCAGACGACACGACGCGCACCCCGGGGCCCAGCGCCTTGCGGATGGGACCGACGAGCAGCGGGAAGTGCGTGCAGCCGAGCACGACCGTATCGACGTCGGCCCCCGACGCCACGATGGGATCGAGCGTGCGGGCGACCTCCGCGCAGATCTCGGGCGTGTCGAACACATCGCCGTTTTGCAGCCAGCGCTCCTGCAGGTGCGCCCCGGTCGCGAGCTCGCGCTCGACGATCTCCACGAAGCTCGGCGCCGGGCAGCCGTACACCGACACGCCGGCGTCGAGCGCGCGGATGGCCTGCGTGTAAGCGCCCGTGCGCACGGTCAGCGGCGTGGCGAGCACACCGACCTTGCGCGTGCGCGTGCTGTTGATGGCCGCGCGCGCACCGGGCGCGATGACACCGATGACCGGAACGGGCAGCATCTGCTGGGCGATGCGCAGGCCCGCCGCCGTCGCCGTGTTGCAGGCGATGATCATGATCTTGATGTCGTGGGCGGCAAGCCACCTGCCCGCCTGGAGCACGAAGGTGCGGACCTCGTCCTCGGTGCGCACGCCGTAGGGGCAGCGCTTCGTGTCGCCCAGGTAGTAAATCGACTCGTGCGGCAGGGCGCACGCGATGGCGCGCGCCACCGTCAGCCCGCCCAGGCCGGAGTCGAACACGCCGATGGGCCGGCCGTTCTCGGATACCGGCTCCGCTGCGAATGCCATCGACCGCTCCTTCCTACCCGCGCGCCGCGAGCACGCAGCGCATGGCCTGCACCCAGCCGTCCACGATGCGCCCGCGCGTCACGAAGGCGTTGTCGTGGGTGCTGAGGAAATCCTCGGCCGTCGGGTTCTTGAGGCCGTTTTCCACCAAAAAGAACGTGTCCACGTAATCGGCCATAAGGAAATCCGAGGTCGCATCGCCGATGGCCGCCGTCTCCGAGAGGTCGATGTCACGCAGCTCGCAGAACCGCTCGATGCCGCGGCCCTTGTTGAGACCGCGCGGCATGATGTTGAATGCGCGGCCCTTCACGCCCTCGGGCAGCTTCAGCGTCGTGGGGGCGGAGATGTAGTTCAGAAAGCCGTTGTCGCCCCAGTCGAGCTCGGCGCCGGAGCGGCGGATGATGTCGCGCGCCTCCTCGTCGGGAATCTCGCCGCGCAGGCCCACCGTGACCTCGCGGTGCTTGTAGCCGGTCGACATGTCGTTGTGGTACTCGAGCAGCCCGGGCCAGCGGTTGGAGAACTCCTCCAGGATGCCCGTGGCCTCGATGCACTCATGGGGCGAGTAGCCCCAGATGGGGTTGAACGGCATGTCGGCACAGAAGTACTCCCAGCGGCTCTCGCCGCGGTCGAGCATGAGCAGGCCGCCCATCTCGCCGATATAGGAGTTGAGGCCGAACACGCGCGAATCCTCGTGCAACATGGAGCGGTTGCGCCCCGAGCACGGGATGACCTCGATGCCCGCGCGCTTCAGGTCGACGAGCGTCGAGACGAGCTCGAGGCTCGGGTTGCCCGCGGCATCCGAGAGCGCGCACGACCCGGGGGCGAGCATGGTGCCGTCGAGGTCGGTGAACACGTAACGGATGCGAGCGAGGCGTTCACGCAGCTCACCGGTGGGGACATCGGGCAGCACGGTATGGGGCATGGGCACTCCTTCGATGCAGGGGGCGCGATCGGCGCGCCCCCGTTCGGTTGCGCTCCATTGTAGCTTGTCTGCCTGCACCCGAACCATCTACATCGCAGCATCACCAGCACGGGGCACCGACCCGCTCGCAGCGTTATGGGCCCGCAGCAGCAGGCGCGTGTCAAGATATCCCTTACCGGATACCCCGCCTACCGGACGAGACGGCACGAGGCGACCGGACGAACGCCGCCTTTACCTGGACGCATGCGCACATATGCGGCGCCGCACGGCCACACCTGCGCACACTGCAGCCGCGCCGAGCGCGGCGCACGCGGCCGCCGAAAGCATGCCGGCATCACCCGTTGCGGGCAGCGAGGACGCGCGCTCGGCACGCTGGGCTGCGCCCGCCTGCGAGCCCGCGGGAGAGCGGTTCGCGTCGGCCTCGCCGGCATCCTCCTGCCCTGCGCCGCCCGAGGGGATGTCGGGCACGGCCGGATCGATCGGCTCGTCAGGCGCGTCCGGATCGTCAGGCGCGTCCGGGTCGGTTGGATCGTCGGGCTCATCCGGATCGGTTGGGTCGTCGGGCGTCTCGGGACCAGTAGGATCGTCTGGATCCGTGGGATCATCCGGGTCGGCAGGCTCATCCGGCTCGTCGGGAACATCCTGGTCACCGGGTTCGCCCGGCGTCGGCTCGTCGGTGCCGGAATCGCCGCCAGATGCGGACCCGATCGGCTTCGTCACGTAGTACCGCAGATAATCCGGGTCCTTATCCGGCTGGGCGTCGCCTGCAACGCCCGGTGTGCCCGCAGGGAACTGGAGGGTATCGAGGGGCCAGCCGATCGCGAGCCATGAGCCGCTCTCCAGCCACGCGCCCTCCATCGCTCCGTTCACGAAAAGCCGCACGCATGCAGAAGCATCCGCCGCCCCCGCAAGCGCCTCTTGCGAGCAGAGCACAATCTCGTGCTCGGTATACGTACCGGCTGTCGACCCCACCCGGGATACGGCAACAGCGCCGTTCGAACCAAGGCTCACGTGCGTGAATATATAGCTCCACGCGTCCGAATCATGATTCTGGGAAGACGAGACCTTGCAGCAACCGGTCCGCGTCCCGTCCCCATCGAGCGTCAGCACGTAGCCGTCAGCATGTTGCGACGCAGCATCGGCATCGGCAAAGAGCAGCGCAAACGACCCATCGCACGCATCGGCACCACGCAGGTCGCGATAGCCGCGCGTATCGAGCGTGATGACCTTATCCGCGGGGAGCCGATCGAGCATCGTGGAGCCATTCACATCAAGCTCGTCAATGCTCGAAGACCCCCAGGTGCGCAGCGCATCGGCAAAGGCCTCAGCCGTCGTCGCATAGCAGACATAATCGGCAGCGCCCTCTGCTCCACCGCCTTCAACCTCCGCCCATGCCAGGTGACCATCACCCGCAAAGAGCTGCGATGCCGCAGCAACCAAACCATAGTGATACGAAGCGCTTCCGTCGGAAGCGCCTGTGATGAGCTCCGCGACGGCGCCCCTCACCATTATCAGGCCTTCTCTGACTCCGATGACCTCCGGCGCCGACGTATCCTCATCAACGTGGACTACGCGCCCCGTCCATGTCGACGTATCGACTACGGCCACGGTGTTCCCGATGCCGCTAAAGCACAATGCGACCTTCCCGTCGTCAAGCGATACCGCCGATAATCTTGTCGCCTCCGTTTCGGGAAGTCCCAGCCCCTCGATCTTCACAGGGTCGGAACCGGTGCCGTCGGCAGCGATCGCGACCGCCTCCACTCCCTCGACGGTGGCGTGGAAAACGACATGCCTGCCGTCCCCCACGTCCACCACATCGCTTGCCAGCCCCGCAATGCCAGCTCCCCGCTCGATCGAGTAGGTGCCGGTATCGTCGATAGGCGCGACATTCCCGACCGCAAGGGACACGCGGATCTCCGGTGATGTCAGCCCCTCGCCGATCTCGAAGGTATCTGCCGGCAACAGCAGCTCGCAGGTCTCGGCGCCATGCAGCAGCAACGCATCGAAGCGGTACTTGACCGCGATGCGCTCTCGGTCGACCGTGAGGCGTACCGGCACGCGCTCGCCGCCCACGAGCAGCACCGGCTCCGTCCGGTTCGTGGCACGCGTGGCACTGCTCGCTGTGAGGTGGAGCGTGCCCGCGTTGCAAAGCCGCTCGCCCTCGTCAAGCTCAACGGAGAACGCGGGCAGCTCGGGCGCCGCCTTGCCGGTATGGGAGATCGTGACCGTGCCGCTATCCTGCCCGCAGGCATCGATGTGCACGCCGATGCCGGTGTAGCCGATTGCCGGCACCTCGTAGAAATTCGTCGACGGATAGGTATCCGGCGTCACCTCGTCACCCTCCGCGAGCAAGCATCCGTATGCCCCCGAGGTGGCATGAGCGAGCGTCCTTCCGGAACCCAGCATATGGGCGCGGTCGATATCGGGGTCAATCAACTCGATCAGCTGGTCGTTCACCCGGCCGTTAAGGTTGGTATGGATGAAGTCGATCGCATCCTCATCGACCTCGGCGCGCACGCGGTACATGCGAAAGCCGCTGGGCAGTGGGCCCGACCCGCCATCCATAGCACCCGTAAAGAGCGATTGGTTGCCGCCATACCCGTCGTATTGCAGCACGTAGTAGTCGGAAAAGATCCCCCCGTTGCGATTTGAGACGACGATGACACCGCCGGTCGCGATCGGGTCGTCGACAACGAAGCGCGCGAGGTCGAGCGTGGTGGCCGACGTGCCGTCCTCGCCGGGCGCGACGGATGCCAGCACCTCGCCGCCGCGCGTGACCTCGATGCCCTCCACAGACGCCGCAACATGCGTGATGTCATCCTCGTCCAGCCAGCCGAGCAGCCATTTCGAGAACCCGTTATGGTCGCCCACGTTGTCCATCATCATGTCCGAGCCGATGATGCCCGTCGGCCACGTGAACCCAGACCCCGTTTGGGCGGCAGCGCTGTAGTAATCCGGCAGGCCGAGCACGTGACCGGTCTCATGGATGATGGTGGAGGCGCCTGCCTCGGTGTTCGAGGGGTTGTGGAGCAGCACGCACTTGGATGCCCGGACGCCGTCGAAAGTCGGCGCATCGCTGCTGAAGGTAAACGTCTGGCTCCACCATGTCGACATCCAGCCGTCATCTGGCCCGGCGAAATGCAGGTAGATCGCATCGATGCAGCCGTCGTCGTTACCATCGTAGTCGGCGTAGTCGATCTTATCGTCAAGCGCGCGGAGAGCCTCGCCGAACAGGCCGTCAACAGCATTCAGCCCCTTCGTTTCGTAATAGCTCCGCGGATGCGCGGCCGTGTAGGCGAACGCATCGCCTGAAATCTCGAGCGCCCCGTAGCTGGAGCGATAGTAGTAGCTGGACAGGTCCTCGTAGGGATAGAAGCCGCCCCTGCCGTCGATCAGCGCGTCGAGCGCCTCCAAGGTGTCCTCCTCCCCGAAGGTATAGGCGCTCTCGTTCTCACCTGCCGGGAAATCGACATAGAGCGCGATCACGTGCGCCTCGCCCTCGGTGGGCATACCGCCTCGCCACGACACCGGCACGAAGTTCGCCTGCGCCGAGATGCCCGCCTCGCGCGCTTTGGCCTGCGCGATCAGACTCTCCGATGGGCTACCGAGATCCAGCTCCTCGGCATGGGCCATGCGCTCGTCGAGCGTGCCGTCCGCCTCGTAGGTTGCCAGCTGCTCCTCGGTGGGAATGCAGGGCGACGACACCGAGGCGCTTGCGTGCGCCGGTGTCGCCGAGAACCCCAGCATCCCCAGCACGAGGGCGGCAGACGCGACCAGCCCGGTCGCACAGCGAGAGAATCGATCGGACAGCATGTGACCTCCCAGGAAACGTCATGCAGGCGGATGCGCCGCGCCAATCGGGCGCAGTGTCGACGATGGGCCAATTATGCATTCAGGCGGAGGAGCACCCGATCCGGAAGACCATATCTGAGCATGAATGCGCCCGTTTCGGCATGAATGCCGAGGCGCCCTGACACAGATAGGTCACCGCAGACGAGTGGATGGAGCGCGCTGCGCATGCGCATCGCAGCGGGCAGGCTCGGATTCGAAAGGCACCCCGCACGCTGCGCGCGAAGCGGCTATTTCTTCGTCCGGTCGAGTCGCCGCATGATCTCCTGTCGAATCTCGGCGGACCGCCGCTCGGGTACGGGCACGAACCCCTCCCCGATCAGCTCGATTTTCCCGTGGCTCACCGAGCTGATGGCATCGGTATTCACGAGGTAGCTGCGGTGCACGCGCAGAAATGCGTCACCGAGCTGATGCTCGACATCGCTCAGCAGCATGTTGAGCTCATAGCTCCCGTTCAGCTCATGGACGATCGAATGCTTTCCCGCCGCCTCGACATACAGGATCGCAGCCGGCATGATGATGCGGCTCGACCCGTTCGTCTCGCGCAGCATCACACGGTCGC
This sequence comes from Collinsella tanakaei, assembly GCF_016902615.1. Lineage (GTDB taxonomy): Bacteria > Actinomycetota > Coriobacteriia > Coriobacteriales > Coriobacteriaceae > Collinsella > Collinsella tanakaei_A. The sequence goes on along the minus strand of NZ_JACJMB010000004.1, from coordinate 99,866 downwards.
CGTTGCCCGTACGGCGGCTCGCCTTGAGGATGCCCTGGACATAGCGATAGGTGTCCATGCTCACCTGAACGGGGAATGTTTCGCCGTCCACCAGCTCGCGCCACTCATTCGAGCTGTGGATGTGATAGGCCTTCCATCCCTCATCGGTCAGGCGGCAGCACGCCGTGACACGTTGGTGCACGGCTGTCAGCATCTCATCCCGCAAGCCCGTGAAAAGGTCGTAGGTGCCGTACACGATCGCTCTCCTTGCAACGGGCTCGGCCTCGTCGAGGACGCGAAGCCGCGCGTTGCGGACGATCACGAAGGGCGTCATCTCCTCAGCTTCCTGTACGCCGAGCATCTCTTCACGGCTGAAATACGACATGTTGCCGGCGCCGATGAACGAGCAGTCCTCGGTGGTGCGCATGAAGAACGGCTCATAATTCTTCGCGTAGTACGATGCGATGACCCAGGCGATGATGGAGGGCAGCTTCTCGATGGGTTCGTTGCCGTCGGCCAAGCCCTCGGGCTCCGGGGGCAGCATATGCAAGAGGGCGCTCTCGTCATCGGATGCCACGGTCCGCCCTGGGGCCTCGGTGCGAGACGTCCCGTCGCCCGAGCCGCCCTGCGTCCGGCCGTCTGCCCCTTCGCTATCGGAAGCGGGCACGAAGGCGGCGGCCCGTCGCCCGTCGTCCTCTACGGCATCTTGCCCATCGTGCGTCACGTCGCCATAGCCGACCTGCTGCGCCATAGGAGCATCACCCCTTGTTCTTGCCGCGCGACCAAAATGCCAGACGCCGGTTCGCGCAGGCTCCCAAGACCCCGGGATTTCGACACCCATTTGCCCGATTGAGATGCCGATTCCCATGTTTTCCGTTATACTAAACGCCCATGGGCGATTGGCGCAACGGTTAGCGCAGGTGCTTTACACGCACAAGGCTGGGGGTTCGAATCCCTCATCGCCCACCATCGACTCGCAAGCGGCTCCGGCAACGGGGCCGCTTTTGGCATCTTTGGAGAGACATGACCGGAAAGACCGACCCGTGACCGTATCGACCACCGTCCGCGCGCCCCGCATCCCGCTGTACGACAACATCAAGGGCGTCCTCATCATCCTCGTCGTCATCGGCCACTTCATGCACCCGGTCCACAACGACAACCCTGCGCTCAGCGCCGTGTTCGACATCATCTACCTCTTCCACATGCCCCTGTTCGTCTTCATGTCAGGCCTGTTCGCGAAGGGTGCGTATCGTGACGGCAGGCTCGATATCAACCGCATCATCTCCTACCTGCTGCTCGGCTTCATCTACCAGGCGCTTCTGCTCCTCATCACGGGCATCCCGCTTTTCCCCAGGCTCTTCCTGTTCGCCTCCGCCCCGTGGTATCTCATCGCCATGGCCTGGTGGTACGCCGCAACGCCGTTGCTTGCACGCCTGGGCCCTGCGCGCGGCATGGGGATCAGCCTGCTGGCCGCGCTCGCATGGGGATCGGTCGATCTGTCGAACGGCTTTCTCGCCATCAGCCGGACGGTTGCGTTCCTTCCGTGGTTCGCCTGCGGCTACTATCTCGCGCCCTCCCGCGTGGCCGCGCTCCATATGGACCGACGCCTGTGGATCGCCGTCGCCGCGGCCGCCCTCATCGCGGGCGCGCGGCTCGTCGACCCCTCTGCTTACGATTGGTTCTTCCAGCGCGTCTATGGCGACACACCCTATCTGACGGGCTTCCTGTCGGGCGTGGCGGAGAAGCTCGTCGCCATGTCCGCAGCCTGCATCTTCTCGCTGGCGCTCATCCGTCTCGTACCCGATGCGCCCCGGGCGAGACTCGGCGAGCTCGGGCGCCGTACGCTGCAGGTCTACGTGATCCACCGTCTCATCCGGGCAGCCCTCACGTTTCGCACGCCCTTCTACGACCTGCCCGTGCTGCTCGATCCCCTGTGGGGGACGCTCATCATCGTCGCGCTTTCGCTCGCCGTCTGCGCGCTCTGCGCGGCGCTGCCTGTCGAGGGCATGTTCAACCGCTTCATGCACAGAACCTGGATTCCCTCCGAGGGGCTTCGCCGTTAGGGTGTCCTCATCGGGGACGGGGCAGTTTGGTGCCACGGGGGCGTGGCGCGCCCCCGTGGCACCAAACTGCCCCGTCCCCGATGAGGACACCCCGGCTGAGACTACGCCAACACGTCAGCCAAGGCGCTCACGAGCGCATCGACGTGTTCGCGCTCGCACACCAACGGCGGCAGGAAGCGCAGCGTATGGGCGCCCGTCGCGTTGATGACGAAGCCGGCATCGAGCAGGGCGGCGACCACGTCGTGCGCATCGCCCGCCTCCTCGTCCAGATCGCAGCCGACCATAAGGCCCGCGCCGCGCACCTCGTCCACGTGCGGCAGGGCGGCCAGCCGCTCGGCGAAATACGCACCGACCTCGGCCGCATGCTCGTCGTAGGCGCCGCGCACGAGCTCGCAAAGCACCGCCTCGGCCGCCGCCACCGCCAGGCAGCTGCCGCCGAACGTGGAGCCATGGTCACCCGGACGGAACACATCGGCGACCTCGCGGCGCGCCATGCACGCGCCCGCGGGCACACCGCCGGCGATGCCCTTCGCGAGGCTCATGATGTCCGGCACGACGCCGAGCGTCTGGAACGCGAACGGCTTGCCGGAACGGAAGATGCCCGTCTGGACCTCATCGGCAATGAGCAGGCCGCCCACGCCGTGCACGAGGTCGGCCGCCGCCTGCATGAACTCGCGCGTCAGCGGGTGCACGCCGGACTCGCCCTGGATGGGCTCGACCATGACGGCGCAGATCTCGCTTCCCAGCTTGTCGAAGATGGCGCGCAGCTCGTCGATGTCGTTGGGCGTGCACGCCACGAAGCCGCCGGGCAGCGGCTTGAAGCTGTCCTGCAGCCAATCCTGCATGGTCGCGGCGATGGTCTCGAGCGTGCGCCCGTGGAAGCCGCCGCGCAAGCAGACGATAGTGTTGCCGCCGTTGCCCGTGCGATGCGCGTACAGGCGCGCGAGCTTCATCGAGCCCTCGTTCGCCTCGGCACCGGAATTCGCGAAGAACGTCTCCCACACCTGCTCATCTGCAGCGGGAGCAGCAGCGGCGCGCACCTCGTCGGCGTGGCCCGCCACGATGGCGTCGGCCAGGATGCGCGCGCCGTCCATGTCGTCGTTCGCGAGCTTGGACAGAAGCGCCGCCACCTCACCGCGATGCTCGATATAGAAGTAGTTCGACACGTGCATGAGCCGCTCGGCCTGGTCGCGCACCGCCTCGACGAGCGCCGGGTGCCCATGACCCAGGCAGCACACGCCAATGCCGGCGAGGAAATCGGTGTACTCGCGGCCGGCATCATCTACGAGCGTCATGCCATGGCCGCCAACGAAATCGACGTTGGAGCGGCCGAAGGTGTGCATCACGTACGACGACTCGAGGGTCTTCTGGATTTCGAGCGACATGGGGATTCCTTTCGATGTGGCAGGGCCGCGCCATTCCGTGCGCGGCCCCGGATGCGATGTGTGTGGAAGGCGCGCAGGCGGCTAGATGTTTTCCGCAAGGCGCGCGGCGAACTGCGTGAGCGGGTGCGGATGCGTATCGTTCTCGTAGGCGACCTGCGTCGAGTGCATGACCGTGCCCACGCCTGAATCGGTCAGCAGCTCGAGCAGCAGCGCGTGCGGCGTCGTGCCGTTGATGATGTGCGAGCGGTATACGCCGGCTTTCAGGGCGTACACGCAGCTCTGGAGCTTCGGGATCATGCCGCTGTCGATATCGCCCGAGGCGAGCATGGCCTCGGTCTCCTCGAGCGTGAGGTTCGAGATGAGCGAATCCTTGTCGTCGAAATCCTCATACAGGCCGTCGACATCGGTCAGGAAGATGACCTTGTGCGCATGGACCGCGGCGGCGATGTGCCCGGCGGCGACGTCGGCGTTGATGTTGTAGAAGCCGCCGTCCTCGCCCTGGGCCACGGTCGCGACGACCGGGATGTAGTCGTTGTCCATCAGGCTGTTCAGGAAGTCGGCGTTCACGCGGACGATCTCGCCCACGCGCCCCAGCCGCTTATCGAGCTGGCGGGCGATGATGGTGCCCGCGTCCGCGCCCGACACGCCCACCGCGAGGTTGCCGTGCACGTTGACGGAGGCGACGAGCTCCTCGTTCACCTTGCCGACAAGCACCTGGCGCACGACCTCCATGGCCTCCTCGCTCGTGACGCGCTGGCCGTCTTTGAACTCGACGGGGATGTCGTAGTGCTTGAGGGCGGCGTTGATGTCCTTGCCGCCGCCGTGCACGATGACGGGGCGCATGCCGATGATCTTCAGCAGAACGATGTCGCTCATGAGGTCGGCGCGCAGCTTCGGATCGACCATGGCGGCGCCGCCGTACTTGATGACCACCGTCTTGCCGGTGAGGTTCTTGATCCACGGGAGCGCCTCGAACAGCAGCTTCGCGGTTTCTTCATTTGGACGCGAGGGACGCGAGTCGCGTGCGTACTTCATGGTTCCTTCTTACTTTTTGGACATGAATCGTGATGTTTGTCGAGGGGTGGACAAGCGGCGCGATTAGGTGCGGTAGTCGCCGTTGATGACGATGTACTCGTGCGTGAGGTCGCAGGTCCAAACGGTCGCCTCGCCCTCGCCGGCACCCAGGTCCGCCCAGATGGTGATCTCGGGCGCCTCGAAGCGACGGCTCGCCTCCGCCTCATCGAAGGGCACCGTCAAGCCGTCGCGGCACACGGGGATTCCCATGATGTCGATGGCGACGTCGCGCTGGTCGAACGCCACGCCGCACTTGCCGAGCGCCATGGCGATGCGGCCCCAGTTGCAGTCGTGGCCCGCCACGGCGGTCTTCACGAGCGGCGAGTTGGCGATGGCGCGGGCGCAGGTGTCGGCATCGTCGTCCGTCGGCGCGCCGGTGACGTTCACGGTGATGAGGCGCGAGGCCCCCTCGCCGTCGGCCGCAATCGCGCGGGCGAGGCTCTCGCACACCACGCTGACCGCGTAGAAGAGCTCCTCGTAGGCCTCGGTCCCCTCGCAGATGGGCTCGGCATCGACCGCCGCGGCACCGGAGGCGAGCATGATGCACGTATCGTTCGTCGAGGTGTCGGAGTCCACCGTCACCTTGTTGAACGTCTGCGCGACGCATGCCGTCAGGATGCCGTGGAGCGTGCTCGGCGCGACCGGCGCGTCGGTGGTGATCAGGGCGATCATGGTCGCCATGTTCGGCATGATCATGCCCGAGCCCTTGACACAGCCGCCCACGGTGAACGTGCAGCCCACGTACTCGAGCACGCCGCTCTCGTAGGTGACGGCGTACTCCTTGGGGTGCGTGTCGGTCGTCATGATGGCGCGGGCGAAAGCCGCTCCGCCCGCGCGGGAGCGCTGCTCGAACGCAGCGGGAACGCCCATCTCGAACGGCGTGATGTCGAGCTGCTGGCCGATGACGCCCGTGGACGCCACGAGCACCTGCTCGGGCTCGCATCCCACCACCTGCGAGACGATGTCGCAGGTCTCGCGCGCAACCGCCAGCCCCGGCTCGCCGGTGGCGGCGTTGGCGTTGCCCGAGTTGACCGCGACCGCGCGCACGGTGCCCCAACCCCGCTCGGCACCGCCCAGGTGCTTGCGGCTCACCGTGACGGGCGCCGCGCAGAAGCGGTTCGTGGTGAACACGCCCGCGGCGCTTGCCGGCTCGTCGGCGACGAGCAGCGCGAAGTCGGCGCGCTCGGGTTCGGCGCGGAACCCCGCGTGCAGGCCGCAGGCGGTAAAGCCGCGCGCGCTCGTGACCCCGCCGTCGGGTACGGCGCGAAGCTTCGAATCAAACGCATCGATATCCATAAGGGAGCCTTTCCTCCTTGTGTGACAGCGGATGGGCGCCTACACCGGCATGGCGGCAAGCGGCAGGCCGCAGCGCTCATCGAGACCGAACACGATGTTAGCGCACTGGATGGCTTGGCCGGCAGCTCCCTTGCAGAGGTTGTCGATCGCGCTCGTCACGACGAGCATGCGCGCCCGCGCGTTGACGGCGACACCGATCTGGCAGGCGTTCGAGCCCGCAACCGAGCTCGTCTTGGGATTTTGGCCGGCGTCGAGCACGCGCACGAAGGGGCGCGCCTCGTAAAACGCCCGATAGCGCTCGATGACCGCCTCGTCGGTGAGCGTCGCGGCGACGTCCGCGGCAAGCGGGATGTTCACCGTGGAGAGCAGCCCGCGGCGCAACGGCGCCAGATGCGGCGTGAAGACCACGCGGTCGGGAAGGCCCAAGATCTGCTCGATCTCGGGTGTGTGGCGATGGCGGCAGACGTTGTACGCCTCGACGTTCTCGTCAGCCGAGCAGAAGTGCGTGCGGGCGTTTGCCGACTTGCCGGCTCCGGTCACGCCCGAGATGGCGTCCACCACGACAGAGGCCCCCTCGGCGAGCCAGCCCGCATCGATGGCGGGATAGGCGCCGAGCGAGGTCGCGGTGGGATAGCAGCCGGCGCACGCGACGAGCACCGCCTCGCCCGCGGCATGGCGCGCCGCGGCGTCCGCCAGGTCGTCGGCAGCGAGCTCGGGCAGGCCGAAGGCGCGCGTGGCGAGCAGCTCGGGCGAGGTATGGGGCGTGTTGTACCACCGCTCGTAGACCGCGGGGTCGGACAGGCGGTAGTCGGCGGACAGGTCGATGACCGTCACGCCCGCGGCGAGCAGCCCCGGCACCGCGGCGAGCGCGGCGGTATGCGGCACGGCGAGGAACACCGCGTCGCACTCGGTGAGCGCGGGGTCGTCGTGCGTCGAGAACACCAGGTCGCTCACGCCCGCGAACGCCGGATACACGCTCGCGAGCGGCTGCCCCGCGTCCGCATTCGACGTGATGACGACGAGCTCGAACACCGGATGGTTGAGCAGCAGACGCACCGCCTCGATGCCCGCATAGCCCGCAGCGCCGACGACTCCCACTTTGTAGGCCATATGACCTCATCTCCAAAATGCATGCGATTGGTTCGAGAATGCATAAATTCGCATGTTCGGACCTTCAATATCGAACAGCATGAGAGAGTACCACGCAACGGGCAGCTTGCGCCCTTCTTTTTTTCGCGACATAGTCTCGCAACATGGGCGCAGGTGCGCAGATTCGCCGATGCGGCCGCGCTCCTACAGCTCGACGACGCGCTCGCTGCCGTCGATATCGCGGAAGCGCGCCTGCGCCGCCCGCACGCTGAAGAACGCCAGGCGCCCATCACGGGCGGATGCGTGCTCCTCGCCGATGCCCACCATGTGGGCGAAGCCCGCCTGGCGCACCGCCTCGCTCGCGCTCGCGTCGGCGGTGAGGTCGGCCTCGCCGGTCAGCACGATCCAGAACGCGCCCGGCTTCCATCCGGAAAGCTCGAACTTGGGATGCGCCGCGAGCTCGCGCCACACGTCCTTGTCGCGCGAGGTGCAAAACCACAGGCGCCCCGCGTCCGCGCAGACGAACGAAAACGGCCGCACGCGCGGCTGCTCGGGGTCGTTCTCGTCGATCGTCGCCAGATACCAGGCGGGAATCGACGTCAGGTACGAGACGATCTCATCCATGGAATGCGGTCTCCTTTCGTATCGGAGCCCATCCGGCAGCGCCGGTGCGGTACCGCAGCGCGCGCCGCCGGATGGGCCCTTCCGTTCTGATGTGGCAGCCACCCCGCTACGGGAGCGCAACCGGCACCCATGCGTCATGGTTGCAGATCCATGCTTGCGGCTCCTCGACGCTGAAGAACACGAGCGTGGGGTCGTCCGGCCCCGCGTAGTGCTCCCCCAGCCCCTCGAGATGGCGCCAGCCCGCCTCGCGCAGCGCCGGCGCCGCACGGTCCTCGAGCCCCGCGCGGCCGCGCAGGATGAGCCAGCCGTGCCCCGGCCACCAGGCCGTCGCCTCGATGCGCTGGTTTTGCAGCAGCTCCTCCCACACGTCCTTCGTGGTCGCCGTGCAGAACCAGATCTTGCCGTCCTGCTCGGCGGCAAACGAGAACGGCCGCACGTGCGGCTGGTTGTCCACGCTCGTGGCGAGATACCACGCCGGTATGGACGTCAGGTACTCGAGCACCAGCGCGATGCCCTCCGGGGCGGTCTGTGCACAGGAATCGGTCATGGCAACCTCCTCTTTTGGTGAGATGATGGGCGGCGCGCGAAGCTAGCCGACCAGGATCACGACAGCGGCCAGGGCGGCAAGCAGCGCCGCGGCGACGCCGTCGCGGGTGCCGAAATGCAGCGGGTGCAGGCGCGTTCTGCCCTGCTCGCCGTGGTAGCAGCGGGCATCCATGGCCGCCGACAGCGTATCGGCATGGCGGAAGATGCTCGCGAACAGCGGGATGGACACGCTCGAGAGCATGCGGATCCCCCCGAGCGGACCGGACGCGACGCGGGCGCCGCGGCTCACCTGGGCCCGATAGGTCGTCTGGAGCTCGCTGGCGAACTGCGGCATGAAGCGCAGGGCGATGCCGAGCATCATGCCGAGCTCATGCGCCGGCACGCCGAAGCGCTGAAGCGGCGAGAGCAGGCGCTCCACCGCATGCGTGAGGTCGAGCGTCATCGTCGTCATGGTCACGAGGCTCATGACGCACATCATGAACAGCATGCGCACCGACGTGAAGACGCACGCGTACACGCCGCCCTCGTAGATGCGGATGAAGCCGAGCTCGAACAGCAGGCGCCCGCCGTCATCGGTGAAAAGGCGCAGCAGGGCGACCACGACGATGATGGCACACAGCGGTGCGAGCGAGCGCAGGGCGCGCCCCGCCGGTATGCGGGCGACCAGGTAGAGCGCCGCCGTGAACAGCCCGATGACCGCCAGGCCGGCGAAGCTGCGCGCGAGCAGCGACACGATGAGAAACGCCAGGCCGCCCACGAGCTTCGTGCGCGGGTCGAGCCGGTGCAGCACGCTGTCGCCCGGATAGTAGCTGCCGAAGGAAAACGCCTCCACTAGCGTGCACCTCCCTGCACCAACGCCGCCACCGCGCAGGCGAGCCCCTCGATCGTATAGAGGCGCCCATGCGCAAGCGGCACGCCGAGCGCGCGCAGCCCCATCGCCATGCGCTGCGCCGCGGGCGCGTCCAGCCCGACGCGGCGAAGCTCATCCGGGCGGCAGAAGACGTCGTGCGGCGTGCCGTCCATGAGCACGGCGCCCTCGTTCAGCACGACCACCCGGTCGCAAAGCTCCGCCAGGTCGTCCATGCTGTGGGAGACCATGATCACCGTCAGCCCCTCATCGTGCAGATGGGCGACGAGGTCCAGAAACTCCCGGCGCGCCGCCGGATCGAGGCCCGCCGCCGGCTCGTCGAGCACGAGCACCCGCGGTCGCATGGCGAGCACGCCGGCAAAGGCGACGCGACGCTGCTGGCCGCCCGAGAGGGCAAACGGGCTCTTGCTCCCCACAACGTCGGCGGAAAGCCCCACGAGCCGGAGCGCCTCGCGCACGCGGGCGTCCACCTCATCGGCGGAAAGCCCGAGGTTCTTCGGGCCGAAGGCCACGTCCTCCAACACCGTCTGCGCGAACAGCTGATGCTCCGGATACTGGAAGACGACGCCCACGACGGTCTTCGCCTCGTCGGCGGCGCGCCGGTCCGCAAGGTTTTCCCCGCACACCGCCACGCGCCCCATCGTCGGATGCACCAGGCCGTTCATATGCTGGATAAGGGTCGACTTGCCCGAGCCGGTATGGCCGGCGATGCCCAAGAACTCGCCGGGGCGGATCGCAAGGTCGATATTGTGAAGCGCCCAGATGGCCTCCGGGTCGCTCCCCCACGCGGCGGCCTTCTTGCGCCGCGGCAGCCTGCGGCGCCGGGCGCGCTCGCGCACCGACGGCTCGTAGCTGTAGCTCACGTGCTCGAAGGAGATGAGGGGCTTGCTCCCCGCCGACACCGGCGCGCCCGCATCGTCGTCGGCAGGCGCACACGGATCTTCGGCACCATCGCCCGCGCACGCCCCGACAAGCTCGGCGACCGCGCGCACCATGGCGCCCTCGTCCACCCGCGGCGTGCAGGCGACGCCGCGCTCGCGCAGCGCCAGGGCGAGCTGGCAGCAGGCCGGCACCTCGAGGTTCAGGCGCCCGAGCACCTCGACCTGCGTGAGCACGTCTTCCGGCGTGCCCTCGAGCGCGATCTTGCCGGCGTCGAGCACCACGACGCGGTCGGCCGCCGTCGCCTCCTCCATATAGTGCGTGATCATGACGATCGTCATGCCCGCCTCATGCAGCCGCCGGCACACGCGCAGCAGGCCCGCGCGGCCGCGCGGGTCGAGCATGGCCGAGGCCTCGTCGAGCACGAGCACGCGCGGGCGCATGGCGAGCACGCCGGCGATGGCGACCCGCTGCTTCTGCCCACCGGACAGCGCGTGGGTCTCGTGGCGCTCGAAATCCATGAGGCCCACGTCGCGCAGGGCCTCGGCGACCGCGCGCGCGATGGCGTCCGGCTCCTCACCCAGGTTCTCCGGGCCGAAGGCCACATCGTCTTCCACAAGCGTGGCAACGAGCTGGTCGTCGGGATTCTGGAACACATAGCCCACCGTCGAGCGGATGTCGTAGGTGAACTCGGTATCGGCGGTATCCATACCGTCGACCGTGACACGCCCCTCGTCGGGCACGAGCAGGGCGTTCAGATGCTTGGCAAGCGTCGACTTGCCCGATCCGTTGCCGCCGAGCAGGCACACGAACTCGCCGTCGGCGATCGTGAGGCTCACGTCGTCGAGCGCGTAGGTCGCCCCGTCATAGGTGTAGCGAATATGCTCGCACGAGATCATGAGCGCCCCTGCACCCGATCCTTCTCGGGCGTGATGAGGTTCGAGACGGCCTTATAGACCACGAGCGTCAGCACGGAGTTGAGCGCGGTTTTCACGAGGTTGAACGGGATGACCGCCGGCACCATGAGCGGCATGATGGCATCGGGCGTTCCGTACCAGAACCATACGCCGATGGTGAGATTCGCCACGACCGACGCCGCCGTCGCGGCGACGATGCCGAGCACGAGGCCCACGATGGCACCCGTATACGTATGGCGACGGCGGTAGATGAGCGCCGCCGGCACGACATAGCACACGCAGGCGACGATATTCATAAGGGCGCCGACCCAGTCGCCGGTCATCAGCGCATGGATGACCGCGGCGAGCACGCCCACCGCGACGCCCGCGCCCGGCCCGTAGGCGAAGCCCGCGACCATCGCCGGCACGAACGAGGGGTCGTACGTGAGAAACGGCGCCGCGGGAATGATCGGGATCTGCACGAACATGAACAGCGCGCTCACGGCGCACATGAGCGCCATGGTCACGAGCTGCTTGGTGCTCCACCTATTCGTGTTCTCAACATGGATATGACGGGACTGTTCAGCCATGAGAATCACCTGCCTCTTTCATCCGGCCTGTAACCGTTGGCTCCGGATTTCCACCGGATCGGCCTGCAGATGACCCAACACCTACGAGGTTCGCGGGCTTGTCGGCAGCACACGGGACCTTGACGCCCGGCGCCCGGACGCGCGTCCGGCCGACTCACCGCCAGTGGGGAATTCCACCCCGCCCTGAAACAGCAAAACCATCGTAGCACCGTTTCGGCCATTGCGGGCGCCGCGGCGCCGATATGTGCCGATGCCATGGCGATGCCTGCGGGAGCCAAGGCCCATATGCGCGGGCGGGCCGGACGGAATGATCCCGCCCGGCCCGCCCGGCAACAGCTCCTCTTCGCGCCTTCTAGAGCTCGACGATCTTCGTGCCGTGAACCTCGGATACGCCCAGGGCCTCGGCGACCTGCTCGACGTTACCGTAGGTGATGCCGCCGCCCGGCAGGATGATGATGCGGCCCGCGGCGTGGTCGATCAGGCGGCGCAGGCGCTCGACGTTGCCCATGATGGGCGTCCCCGCGGCCCCGCCGTGGGTGAGGATGCGCTCGACGCCAAGCTCGGCCAGGTAGTCGATGGCCTCGAGCTGGCGGTCTATCGCGAGCTCATCGAACGCCATGTGGAACGTGACCTGCACGGGGTCAGCCTCCTGCGCGTCACCCTTCGCCGCCTCGACGAGCCTCGCCGTCATGGCGCGGTCGATGACGGCCTCGCCGGTCGCGGGATCGGCCGTGAGGCAGCCGAAGACCACGCCCGTCGTGCCCAGGCGGCGCGCGCAGGCGATATCGTCGAGCATCATCTGCTCCTCTTCGGGCGTGTAGACGAAGTTCCCGCCGCGCGGGCGGGCCATGGCCATCACGGCGACGTCGTGCTCGCCGGCGAAGGCGACGGCGGCGCGGATGACGCCGACGCTCGGGCTCGTGCCGCCCACGGCGAGGTTGTCGCACAGCTCGATGCGGCCCGCGCCGGCCGCGACCGCAGCGCCCACCCGCTCCATGTTCTCCGCGCAGAACTCCCTCAGCAACGCCATGGCTCCTCCTATCGCCGTCGCGCCGCGGCATCCGGCAGCGGCGCATATCCCTATCCGTGATGGTATACCCGGGCCGGTGCGCGGCAACCCCGCGCTACGTTCACCTTCGCTGCCGTCTCGCACGCAGACGGGCGGCATCTCATCCGATTGAGTCGCCCATCCTCCGCCATTAGCATATATAGATATTGGGGAGCATGCCCGCACCGCGACCGCAGTGCACGCCGCGCCCCGCGGGCAGCAAGAGAAAGGCCGTGTTATGAAGCGTCTACTCAACTGCGAAACGTCCGACCTCGCGCGCATGAGTCGCCAGGAGCGCCTCGACGCCATCGAGGCGAGCGAAGGGCGCGTGATCGTCCAGGAGCTCTCGCTGTTCCGCAACACCATGATGCTCGAGCCCATCTCCGATCCGGAGATCGCCTGCGCGTTCGGTGCGGACCTCATCTTGCTGAACGCTTTCGACTGCGAGCACCCGCACATCGCCGGCATCGACTGCGAGCCGGCCGAGACCATCCGCACCCTGAAGCGCTACACCGGCCGCCTGGTCGGCCTGAACCTCGAGCCGGTAGGCGACTCGGCCATGCTCGGCGAGCAGGAGGACATGCCCACCGGTCGCGCCGGCACCGTCGAGAACGCCCTGCGCGCCCGCGACCTCGGCTTCGACTTCATCCTGCTCACCGGCAACCCCGGCACGGGCGTCGACAACGCGGCGATCCTCAAGGCCACCCGCGAGATGCACGAGGCGGTGGGCGACACCATGATGATCTTCGCCGGCAAGATGCACGCGGCCGGCTCGAAGGACGAGGCGGGCGAGAACATCGTCTCCCGGGACATGGTCCGCGCGTTCGCCGATGCCGGCGCCGACGTCATCCTGCTGCCCGCCCCCGGCACCGTCCCGGGCGTGACCTTCGAGTTCGTGCACGACATGGTCTCCTACATCCACAGCCTGGGCAAGCTCTCGCTCACGGCCATCGGCACCTCGCAGGAGGGCGCGAGCGCGGCCACCATCGAGCAGATCGCGCTCATGTGCAAGATGACGGGCACCGACCTGCACCACGTGGGCGACGCCGGCGTGGGCGGCCTGAATCCCGAGAACCTCATGGCCTACAGCATCGCCATCCGCGGCAAGCGCCACACCTACCTGCGCATGGCCCGCTCCATCAACCGCTAGCACCGACGCGGGCACGCGCCCGCACCCCCATCGCGCCCGCGCCGTCGCACCTCCCGAAATAGCTCCTCGCGATGGCGCGGGCGCGCGCAAACCGGCCGCATCCGGCTGCAGGCAGCCGCCGGAGCCATAAAAGAGAAAGGATCCCCTATGCATCGTCTCGGCATCTCGCTCTACCCCGAGCACTCTACCCCCGACAAGGACTACGCCTACATGGAGCTCGCGGCGATGAACGGCTTCAGCCGCATCTTCACCTGCCTGCTCTCGGTGGAGAAGGACGCTGAGGGCACCATCGCCGAGTTCGGCGGCTTCATGGCCAAGGCGCATGAGCTCGGCTTTATCGTCGCCGTCGACACGAACGAGAAGGTCTTCGAGCGCCTGGGCGCCACCCCCTCCGACCTCACCCCCTTCAAGGAGCTCGGCGTCGACATCATCCGCCTCGACGGCCACTTCGGCGACATGGGCGACATGGCGCTCACCCGCAACAGCGACGGCATCCAGATCGAGTTCAACGGCAGCGCGAACCTGCCCATCGACCTGCTCGCCGAGCGCGGCGCGGACAAGCGCAACATGGTCACCTGCGCGAACTTCTATCCCGAGCCCTACACCGGCATGTCCGAGGAGCGCTTCTGGGAGCTCACCCACAAGTACAAGAGCCTGGGGTTCCAGACCGCGGCGTTCGTGTCGAGCCAGCAGGAGAACACCTTTGGCCCCTGGCCCGTGTTCGCCGGCCTGCCCACCTGCGAGGACGACCGCCATCGTCCCATCGACCTGCAGGTGCGCCATATGATCGCCACCGGCCTCATCGACGACATCATCATCGGCAACGCCTTCGCCTCCGCCGAGGAGCTCGCCGCCATGGCTGCCGTCGACATGACCCGCACCACCATGCGCCTCGTGCTCGACGAGGGCGCGATCGAAGAGGAACTGCGCGTCGTGTACGGCTACGACCACACCGAGCGCCCCGATTCTTCCGCCTACATGCTGCGCTCCAGCTGGCCGCGCATGGACTTCCGCGAGACGAGCATCCCCGCGCGCACCGCGCCCGAGACCTTCCATCGCGGCGATGTCCTCGTGGTGAACGACAACCTGGCGCACTACCGCGGCGAGCTGCATGTTGCCCTGCGCGACATGCCCAACGACGGCACGCGCAACCTCGTGGGCCGCATCCCCGCCGAGGAGCTCTTCCTGCTCGATTACATCGGAAGCGAGCACCCCTTCGCGTTCGTGCGCGCATAGCGGCCGAGCACAGGGCATCCATCGCCACCTCCCTTCCCACGGCGGCGCCGTCTCCCTCAAGGAGGCGGCGCCGCCGCCGTTAGGGCGCGGCGACCTTCCACATGACGCGACAGTTGTCGATTTTGTCCGTTATAATCTGCCGGCATGTAAAGGTCGCGTAAGCCCCGCGGAGGAATGATCGTGCATCGTGACGAGCCGTCCAGCCCAGAAAACGAACCGTTGGGCATGGCGGCAGTTTCTCTGACAGAGCCGGAAAACCCGCCCTTCCCGGCGCCGATGCGCCCGCACATCACCGTATCACGCAACATCGCCGCAGGCCATAGCCCATGCGATCGCAACCTCGAAAACTCGTCCAGAGCCGCTGCCGCGCAAACCGGCATAAAAGCGTTTTGAGACCTCTCGTCGTTGCATATAGGCTGATATGTGAAGGGATGGTGAAGGCATGCAGGATACCCGATTGGTGCGACATATCCTCAAGCACGAGGGAATCGCCCCGACTGATCTTTCTGCCTACCTGGGCACCAAGGAGCGTGCGATGCGCGACCGCATCCGGCACGCCAACGATGCCATGGGGGGCTCCGCCCTCATCGCCTACAGCCGCGCTGCGGGCGGCTACGTCGTGAAGGTGTCCGACGAGCGCGCGTTCAAGTCGTGGCTCGAGGGGACCGCCCTGCGCGACCCGTTCGACCGCCTGCCCTCCACCCCGCAGGAGCGCGCCGACTACCTGCTGCAGGACCTCCTGTCGCGTTCCGACTGGATCACCCTCGAGGACCTCGCAAGCCTGCTGTTCGTCTCGCGCTCCACGATCTCGAGCGACCTGCGCCATATCGAGCAGGTGCTCGAGCGCTTCCACCTCACCATCGAGAAGCGCCCGCGCTACGGCATCCGCGTGGCGGGCGACGAGATGAACCGCCGCATCTGCCTGGCGAGCATCGCCGTCGACACGCGCCTGGCCGACGACGAGCTGTCCGGGGCCATCTCCCCCGACATGCTCGACACCGTGGGCGCCTGCGTGAGCGATGCGCTCGAGGCCGAGCAGTACAAGATCAACCCCGTGTCGCACCAGAACCTCGTGGTGCATATCGCCATAGCCATCGCGCGCATCCGCAAGGAGTGCTACGTGCCCATGGAGGCCGCGCACCTCGAGCATGTCCGCGGCACGCGGGAGTACGCCGTCGCCGGCACCGTCGCCGGCGAGATCGAGCGCCGCTTCGATATCGACCTGCCCGAGGAGGAAATCGCCTACATCGCGATCCACCTGGCGAGCAAGCACCTCGTCGAGGGCGGCAGCCCTACGAGCATCCAGAGCGGGGAGGAGGCCAACCTCGAGATCACCGACGAAGCGTGGAACCTCGCCGCCGAGATGCTCGAGACCGTCTGGCGCGCCTTCCGCTTCGACTTCAGGAACGACGCCGAGCTGCGCATGAACCTCGCGCGCCACACGATGCCGCTCATCGTGCGCCTGCGCTACAACATGGCGCTCGAGAACCCCCTGCTGCCCGACATCAAGGCCCGCTACCCGCTACCGTTCTCCATGGCGGCCGACGCCTTGAGCCTGCTTGCGGACCGCCTGGACACCACGGTCTCCGATGACGAGATCGGCTACGTCGCCCTGTTCTTCGCGCTCGCCCTCGAGCGCACCAAGACCGCGCACGCCAAGAAGCGCGTGCTCGTGGTCTGCGCCTCGGGCGCCGGCAGCGCGCGCCTTTTGGCCTATCGCCTGCAAAGCGACTTCAGCGCCGACTTCGAGCATGTCGAGACCTGCGATGCCTCCGATTTCGAGGCACGCGACCTCACCGGCATCGACTACATCTTCACCACCGTGCCGCTCACGCGCCGCGTCAGTATCCCGGTCGTCCACATCAGCCTGTTTCTGGACGACACGAGCCGCCGCGACGTGAAGCGCGCCCTGGATCAGGACAGCACCGCGAGCGTGAAGACCTACTTCTCGCCCGATCTGTTCTTCCCGCACCTCGCGCTGCGCACCCGTGAGGAGATCATCTCCTACCTGTGCGCCGCCTGCGCCGCATACGACACCCTCCCCGACAACTTCGAGGAGCTCGTCTGGCAGCGCGAGCGCGCCGCCGCGACCTCGTTCGGCAACATGGTCGCGCTCCCCCACCCCTACGAGGCCGTGAGCACGCGGACCTTCGTGGCGGTGGCTCTTCTCGATGACCCCGTCGACTGGAACGGCACGCCCGTCCAGGCGGTGTTCATGGTCTGCGTCGCCCGCGACGCAGGGGCGGACCTCGAGGCGTTCTACCGCGCCATCGGGGGCCTGCTCACCCAGCAGTCAGCCATTCAGAAGCTCACGAGCGACATGCGCTTCGATGTGCTTCTGAGCGAATTGGAAGGAGAATAAATGGACGAGCTGGTTCGCATTAGCTTCCAGATCATCGCTGCAGTCGGCGGTGCCCGGAGCTCTTACGTCGAGGCCGTCGACGCCGCCAAGAAGGGCGACTTCGACCGCGCCGACGAACTCATGAAGAAGGGCGAGGAGAGCTTCCTTGCCGGCCACGATGCCCACACCTCGCTCATCCAGCGCGAGGCCGGCGGCGACCCCGTGAATATGACCCTCATGATCACCCACGCTGAAGATCAGCTCATGGCGGCCGAGACGTTCAAGATCGTCGCCACCGAGCTCATCGACGTCTACCGCCGTCTGGCGCAGTAGGCAAGCACCTCATGTGCTGCTCCCCATGCGGACGCGCGTCCGCATGGTGTATGTCCGCACGGCCGATAGGGCCGTAAGACTGAAAGGAAGGGACAATGGCAGACAAGAAGAAGATCTACCTGTTCTGCAGTGCAGGCATGTCCACCAGCATGCTCGCCCAGAATATGCAGCAGGTGGGCGACGCCCACAACCTGCCGGTAGAGGTTCGCGCCTTCCCCATCGGCAAGGTCGACGAAATCGCCGAGACCGAGCATCCGGCATGCGTCCTGCTCGGCCCGCAGGTTCACCACCAGTACGAGGAGACCAAGAAGCGCATCGAGGGCACGTTCGACATCCCGGTCGGCATCCTCGACCAGCAGGCGTACGGCCTCATGGACGGCGAGGCGTCCCTCAAGTACGCCGTCAAGCTCATCAAGACGTACAAGAAGTAAGACCGATACCCCCGTGTTTTCGAGCACGCAAGGAGGCACACTGTGTTTGATAAGCTCGAGAAGGTACTGATGCCTCTCGCCGAGGCCATCGGCAACAACAAGTACCTCGTCTCCATCCGCGACGGCTTCCTCATCTCCACGCCGCTGCTGATCGCAGGCTCCATCTTCCTGGTTATCGCCAACCTGCCCATCCCCGGCTTCTCCGACTGGGTGGCGAGCATCCCCATCGCCGACGGCACGCTGGCGACTTACCTGTCCAAGCCGTCCGACGCGACGTTCAGCATCATGGCCATCTTCGCCACCTTCGGCATCGCCTACAGCTATGCGCGCCAGATCGAGAGCGACTCCCTGTTCTGCGCCGCCGCCGCGCTCATGGCCTGGTTCCTCATCATGCCCTACACCGTGACCGGTTCGGTCGACGTCGGCGGCGAGGCCGTCGACGTCGCGCTCTCCGGCATCCCGCTGGGCTGGGTCGGCGCCAAGGGCATCTTCGTCGGCATCTTCAGCGCCTTCGGTGCGACCGCCATCTACACCTGGGTCAAGAACCGCGGCTGGGTCATCAAGATGCCCGCCGGCGTGCCGCCCACGGTCACCGAGTCGTTCTCCTCGCTGATCCCGATTACCGTCACCATGACGATCTTCTTCGTCATCAACGTGGTCTTCGGCCTGTTCGGCACCAACGTGTTCGATATCGTCTTCACGTTCCTGCAGACCCCGCTGCTGGGCCTGGGCGACACGCTCGGCGCCATGATCGTGGCCTACCTGTTCCTGCACGCCTTCTGGTTCTTCGGCATCAACGGCGGCTCCGTTGTCGGCGCGGTGTTCAACCCCATCCTGCAGACGCTCGCCGCTGAGAACCTCGAGTTCTTCAAGACCGGCATCGGCGAGGGCCACATCATCTGCCAGCAGTTCCAGGACCTCTTCGCCACCTTCGGCGGCTGCGGCTCCACCCTCTCCCTGCTAATCGCCATGATCTTGTTCTGCAAGTCCGCGCGTATCAAGCAGCTCTCCCGCCTGGCCTTCATCCCCGGCGTGTTCAACATCAACGAGCCCATCGTGTTCGGTCTGCCCATCGTCATGAACCCGGTCATCATCATCCCGTTCGTGCTGGTGCCGACGCTCAACATCATCATCTCCTACTTCGCCATGGACTGGGGCATCGTGCCCATCTGCTCCGGCGTCCAGATCCCGTGGACGATGCCGCTCGGCATCTCCGGCCTGCTGGCCACCAACTGGGTGGGCGGCGTCCTTCAGATCCTGCTGCTGATCATGGGCGTCTTCATCTACCTGCCCTTCATCAAGACCATCGACAACCAGTACCTGCGTGACGAGCAGCTGGCTGCCGAGCAGGCCGCCAACGAGCCCGACGAGGATGACATCGACCTCGACGACCTGTCCTTCGACGACCTGTAAGATGCACGGGCGCGCCGGGGTCCCCGGCCCCGGCGACCGCGCGCATCTGCTCTTCTGAGCATTGCCGCCCGCGTTTCCTCGGCAATGCCGACGGATACGCGGGCGGTTTTCGATGCGGGCCGCATCGGTCCGCATCCGCAAGCGCAACCCCTACAGAGGCAAGGAGTAGTCATGTGGGGCATCATCGCAACTTGGAGGATGGCACGAGAGGGCGTAGAGAAGGCCGCGGCCGCCCTCGCCGCGGGCGGCAACGCCGCCGACGCCATCGAGATGGCCGTACGCGAGGTCGAGGACTTCCCGTACTACAAGTCGGTGGGCTACGGCGGCCTTCCCAACGAGGACATGCAGGTCGAGCTCGACGCTTCGTTCATGAACGGCGACACGCTCGAGTTCGGCGCCGTGGGCGCGGCGAAAAACATCGCCAACCCCGTGAGCGTCGCCCGCGCGCTCGCCCACGGCGACGCCAACAACCTGCTCGTGGGCGCCGGCGCCGAGAAGTTCGCCGACGAGATGGGCTTCGAGCGCAAGAACATGCTCACCGACCGCGCCAAGATCCATTACGCCCGCCGCGTGGCCGAGGAGGGCGGCCGCCTTCCCAACGCCGCGCGCGTGCTGGGCGAACCCGAGGCCGAGCAGGAGACCGCCCGTGGCGCCATGCCCGAGAAGGAATGCCGCCCCGGCATCGACCAGGAGGGCACCGATCCCTGCGGCCACGACACCGTGGGCATGGTGTGCCTGGACGCGACGGGCACCATCACGGCGGCCACGTCCACCAGCGGCCTGTTCATGAAGCACGCCGGCCGCGTGGGCGACTCCTCCATCCCCGGCGCCGGCTTCTACGCCGACTCCGACGCGGGCGGATCGGCCTCCACGGGTCTGGGCGAGGACGTCATGAAGGGCTGCGTGGGCTACGAGATCGTCCGCCTCATGGGCGAGGGCATGCACCCGCAGCAGGCCTGCGAGAAGGCGATCGCCGCCTTCACCGCGACGCTCAACCGCAAGCGCGGACATGCGGGCGACATCAGCTTCGTGGCCATGGACGCCCAGGGCCGCTGGGGCGCGGCCAGCAACATCGAGGGCTTCTCGTTCGTCGTCGAGACCGAGACCGAGCCTGCCTGCGTGTACCTGGCGCACCCGCAGCCCGACGGAACCTGCACGCACGAGGTCGCGAGCCAGGAGTGGCAAGACGAGTACATGCGCTCCCGCATGGCTCCTTTGACCTAGCACCTCCCCCGGCGCCGCCGCCGACCAGGCGGAATCCGACAGCACCTCCGCCGCCATATCGTTTCCATCCGTAAAGGAGTTATCATGAGCAGCACCGACTGCCTTGAGAACGAGGAACATATCGCTATCGACGCCGAACTCGAGCAGCGCATCCTCGCTGAGGTCGACACCATCTCGGACGAGATGATCGACGCCATCCGCGCCATCGTGCGCCAGAAGAGCGTCCAGGGCGAGCCCACCGAGGGCGCGCCTTTCGGCACGGACGTGCGCGCCGCGCTCGACCAGACGCTCGCGCTCTGCCGTGAGCTCGGCTTCGAGACCTGCAACGTCGACGGCTACATGGGCTACGCCACCTGGAAGGCCGAGCCCGGCCCGAACGGCGAGCCGGTCCTCCCCGGCTACGTGTGCGCCCTCGGCCACCTGGACGTCGTGCCCGAGGGCACGACGGGCTGGAAGGTCCCGCCTTACAGCGCGCACCTGGAGGACGGCCGCATCACGGGCCGCGGCGTCCTCGACAACAAGGGCCCCATCTACGCATGCCTCTACGCGCTGTGGGCCTTGAAGCACCTGGGCCTCACCCCGCGCCGCGACGTCCGCATCATCTTCGGCTGCAACGAGGAGACCGGCTTCGGCGATCTGCGCTACTACCTCGAGCACGAGCCCGCCCCCGTCATGGGCTTCACGCCCGACTGCAAGTACCCCGTCGTGTACGCCGAGCGCGGCCGCATGGGCGTGCGCATGACCGCGCAGGCGCGCGAGGGCGAGGACCGCGAGGCCCTGCTCGCGCGCTTCTTCGCGTTCATGAACGAGTACGTGCTGAACGCCAAGCCGAACGGTGAGCGCTTCGGCGTCGACTGCACCGATCCCGAGTTCGGTATCACCGAGGTGCGCAACTACAAGCTCGTGATGCACGAGGGCGCGCCCGCCGTCGAGTTCGCCATCAGCTACCCGGCAGCCACGACCGCCCAGGAGCTGGAGGAGCGCCTGGGCAAGGTCGCCGACGAGCAGCAGCTCTCCTTCGAGGTCACGGGCAACTTCAACCCCGTGCGCTTCGAGAAGGACTGCCGCCTCGTGCGCACGCTCGTCTACACCTATGAGCACGTCACCGGCGCCGACGGGTCGCCCGTCACCACCACCGGCGGCACCTACGCCAAGCTCATGCCCAACATCGTCCCCTTCGGCCCCTCCTTCCCCGGCCAGAAGGGTATCGGGCACCAGCCCAACGAGTGGATGGACGTGGCCGACATCATCACCAACGCCAAGATTTACGCGCTGAGCCTCTACCTACTCTCGCGCTAGGCACAACAACGTCTGCGGGAGGCGCGCACCTCCCGCAGGCGGCGACAGACCCCCGATCCGAACGGATGTGATATGAGCTCCAAGAAGCACAAGAAGAAGCGCCATCACGCAGCCGAGCAGGCAGCACCCGCACCCGAAGCGGAGGTCTCGCGCGCGACCAGGACGGTCACGAAGCTCACGGACCGCGCGGGCGCCCCCGCCCCGGTGACGCGCCGCTTTTTCGCCTACCTCATCGACTGGTACGTCGGCGCCCTGTGCACGGCCATCCCCATCTCCATCATCGCCTACCAGACGACCGGGGACATGACCAACCAGTACCTCACCGACTTCCCCTCCCCGTTCGGTATCGTCGCCGGCGCGCTCGCGCTGCTGTTCGCCTGTGCGTACTACATCGCGATCCCGTTGTTCGTCTGGCCGGGCCAGACTCCCGGCAAGCGCCTGTGCGGCATCAAGATCGTGCGCTTCGACGGCGCCCCCGTCGACCTCGCCCATCTGGCGCTCCGCCAGATCGTGGGCGTGACGATCATCGAGGGCGTCATCGCCAACGCGAGCGCCATCTGGCACCAGATGCTCACCATCGCGACCGGCATCAACTTCGTCCACCCGCTCATGTACGCGGGCTTCGCGCTCACGCTCGTCAGCTGCATCATGATCCTCGTCCGCAAGGACCATCGCTGCCTGCACGACTTCATCGGGGACACCAAGGTGGCCCTCGTCGACAAGGACGAGCGATAACGCAGAAGAAGGCCTCATGTCCTACGCCATCGCACACCCCGAAGTCCTGCACGACATAGCATCGAAACGAAAGGAAACCACTATGAAAATCGTCATGATCTACGACCAGATCCAGTCCGGCCTCGGCGCCAAGGACGACCGCAACCTGCCGCTCGGCATCCTGAAGGAGCCGGTCGGCCCCGCAGTCATGATGGAGAACCTGCTCAAGCAGGTCGGCGGCAAGGTCGTCGCCACGCTCTACTGCGGCTGGGGCACCTATGCGGACAACCCCGACGAGGTCGCCCGCAAGCTCGAGGCCATGTGCGTGAAGATCAACCCCGACGTCGTCATGTGCGGCCCCACCTTCAATTACGCCGAGTACGCCGAGATGGCATGCCGCATCGCCTCCGACCTCGAGGCGGGCGGCAAGGTTCACGCAATCGCCGCGGTGAGCCAGGAGAACACCGACGCCATCGCCAAGTACAAGGACAAGGTCCTCATCGTCAAGACCCCCAAGAAGGGCGGCACCGGCCTGAACGAGTCCCTGAAGAACATGTGCCTCGTCGCCAAGGCACTCGTCGACGGCACCGACACCACCGAGCTCAAGCAGAAGGCATGCTTCTAAGATGACTGATCCCAAGACCTCTTCATCCAAGGACAGGCGCCGCCGCGCCCACGAGGTCTCGAGCGAGCGGCGGCGCGCCCAGCGCAGCCGTGCCGTCGAGCACCTGCACGAGGAGCGCGCCGCCAAGCAGGCGGCCGTCATGGAGCAGCTCGAGGAGGTTCCCGAGGATCCCCTCTTCACCTTCCCCGAGGTCAAGGTCGACCTCAAGGCGGAGATGGAGCGCCTGAAGAACCTCCGCCGCTTCGTGCTCATCCGCCGCTGCATGACGCTCGCCTCGGTGGTGCTCTCGGCCCTTATCCAGGCCTACACCATCCAGGCGTTCGTGAACCCCGCGAATCTGCTTTCCAGCGGATTCACCGGCGTGGCCATCCTCATCGACCGCATCACCTCGCTGTTCGGCTTCTCCTTCCCCACCTTCGTGGGCATGGTGGCGCTGAACATCCCCGTGGCGCTCATCTGCTGGAGGTCCATCAGCCGGCGCTTCGTGGTCTTCTCGATGATCCAGGTGTTTTTGGCCTCGTTCTTCCTGCGCGTGTTCACCTTCGAGCCGATCATCGACAACCTGATGCTCCAGGTCATCTTCGGCGGCTTCCTGTACGGCTTCGCCATCGCCGTCGCCCTGCGCGGCGGCGCCTCGACCGCGGGCACGGACTTCATCTCGCTGATGGTGTCCAACAAGACCGGCCAATCCATCTGGGGCCTCATCTTTGCGGGCAACTGCGTGGTGCTCCTCATCTTCGGCGCCCTGTTCGGCTGGGAGGCGGCGGCCTACTCAATCATCTTCCAGTTCATCTCCACCAAGGCGATCGAGATGTTCTACACCCGCTACGACCGCGTCACGCTGCAGATCACCACGACGCGCCCCGAGCAGATCCTCGAGGACTACAACGAGATCCACAAGCATGGCTCGTCGGTCGTGGAGATCATGGGCGGACGCAGCCGCAAGCGCTACTGGATGATCACCACCGTCGTGTCGTCCTACGAGGTCGACGACATCATGCACCTCATCCGTGTGCACGACGGCGGCGCTGTGGTGAACGTCTTCCGCACGGAGAACTTCTTCGGCAACTTCTACCGCGCCCCCATCGATTGATGACAGTTAGGACGGGGTCCACTGTCATGCTTTTGCGGCCTTCTGCCCCTGCGGGCGGAAGGCCGTTTTATTTGAGCGACAAGATGGTGCCAGGTACAAACTTGTCGACAGCCCGCGGTTTTCATGACACTGGGCCCCGTCCTAACTGTCATGAAAAGCCCCCGCCGGGGCGAGGGCTCTTTGATGGCTTGGTTTTGCCGCGTGACTTAGAAGTCGACGTCCTGATCGTTGTAGACGCACTCGAGGAGCTTCTCCATCTCCCCCTGGGTCGGCTGGCGGGTGCTTGATACCCTTCTCGTAGTCGGTGATGACGGAGAACCGGTGACCTCGGTCGCGGTGCCGGAGGTGGAGATAATGGCGGGTAGGCGCGTCTCCATGTGGGAAGACCCACCTTCGACACCTCCACATAAACGCAGCTCAAACGGAGCAGAAGGTTCTTGAAGTCGAAAAAGCCGAGCGGCGCCCCTCCTCCCCTGCTCGAAAGGGCACCGCTCGGTATGGGAAGACGCACTTGGCAGAAGCGGCCTATCGCGCGTCGGACCCCCACACTCGATTGGACGAAACTGCCTTACTTTTCCTCGGGCTTGTACGTGACGAATTCGACGACGAAGGCCAGCACGGCCGCCACGAGCGAGGCGATAATCGCACAGAGCATCATCGAGATGCCGTATCCACCGGGCGTCTCGTCGATGAAGTTCAACCAGTTGAAGACGCCCAGACCGCCCGAGATGAACATGAACGCGCCGGTAGCGCCCACGATGGCACCGCCTACCGCTGAGCTCAGGCATGCCACCACGAGCGCCCGCTTGTTGGGCAGCGCCACACCGTAGATCGCCGGCTCCGTCACGCCAAAGAAGAAGGCCGATACCATGGCGGGCAGGGCAATGCCGCGGAACTTCTCATCCCTATTCTTGAGATACATCGCAAAAACCACTGCACCAAGAGCAAAACCATGAGCGATGGTGGCCGCCAGCACGTAGTCGTGCCCGATGGTGTTGAGGTTCATGATGGAGATCGGGATGAGACTCCAGTGGAAACCGAAGATGACAAGGCACATCCACAGGCCGCCCACCAGCGCGCTACCGAACACGGAGCCGACAATCGGCAACTCGAAGATGAAGGAGAACGCTGCGCTCAGCAGATTGGTGATAAGCGTTGCCACAGGACCGATGACGAGATAACCGAGCACGATTGCCAGCGTCATGGTGCAAAGCGGCACGAGGAACATCTTGATTGCTGCGGGCATCCAGCTCTTGAGCCAACGCTCGACCAGAGAACCGAACCACACCATGAGCAGCACCGGGATGACCGAACTCGCATAGCCCGAGGCCGGCATGATGATGGGGATGCCGAGCGCCGTGGCATACCACGAAAACGTGCCGGCGACGCCCAGATCGATGCTTCCGAGGACCTCGCCCGAGGTCAGCGCCACCATGGTGGGGTACAGCAACGCCACGCCGATGGCGACGCCGGTGAACTCATTCATGCGGAACTTGCGCGCCGCGCTGTAGGCGAGTGCCACGGGCAGGAAGTAGAAAAAGCCGTCCGCCACCGTGTACAGAAGGGTGTAGAGGCCGTCGTTTGCAAACTCGGGGATGAAGAAGGTGATAAGCGCGAGCAGGCCCTTCATGATGCCCGCAGCTGCAAGCGGCCCCAAGATCGGCTGGAAGATGCCGGAGATGAGGTCGATGATCACCGATGCCGCCGTCTTCTTCTCGCCCGGCTGGCCCTCGTCGGTCTCGACGGCACCGCCGTCGGCAAGACCGCTCACCTCGAGCACCGCGGCGTGGACGTCCTCCACGATGTTGCCCACGACCACCTGGTACTGACCGTTTGCCTGAATCACCTGGATGACACTCGGGAGCGCCTCGATGGCATCCTTGTTGGCCTTACTCTCGTCTTTCAGCTTGAAGCGCACGCGCGTGATGCAGTGCGCCACGCTCGTGATGTTGTCGCGACCGCCGACGTTGTCGACTATGGCGCGCGCCAGATCGTCGTACTTACCTGCCATGGTCCCTCCTTAAGAAATCGATGCTGCGGGCCGCAGGATGCCTGCGACCCGTATGAGCCCCTAGCCCAGATCCTCGCCGTTTGTTGCGATGACCTGCTTGTACCAGCTAAAACTCTTCTTCTTGCTGCGCGCGAGGGTGCCGCTGCCCTGGTTGTCGCGGTCGACGTAGATAAAGCCGTAGCGCTTCTCCATCTCGCCCGAGCCCGCGCTCACCAGATCGATCGGGCCCCACGTGGTGTAGCCGAGCATCTTGACGCCGTCCTCCTCGATGGCGTCGCGCATGGCCTCGATGTGCTCGCGCAGGTACTCGATGCGATAGTCGTCGTCGATGGAGCCGTCCGGCTTCACCTCGTCGTAGGCGCCCAGGCCGTTTTCCACCACGAACAGCGGCTTTTGGTAGCGGTCCCACAAATCGTTGATGGTGATGCGGAAGCCCAGGGGGTCGATGATCCAGCCCCAGTCGCTCGTGCGGACGAACGGGTTCTCCACGCCCGCAAAGGCGTTGCCCTCCGCCACGCCGCCGGCGATAGAAGGGTCGCCCGCAATGCAGCGCGACGAGTAATAGGAAAACGAGATGAAGTCGACGGTGTTTTCCGCCAGGATCTTCTCGTCCTCGTCCGTCATTCCGACGTCGATGCCCTCGTGCTCGAGGAACTTGGCCGCGTAGCCCGGGTAGTACCCGCGGCTCTGAACATCGACAAAGAAATAGTTCTCTTGATTTTTGAGCTGGGCGGCACGCACGTCCTCAGGCCTGCAGGAGTAGGGAAGTAGCTACCCGCGGCGAGCATGCAGCCCACCTTGTTTTCCGGGTCGATCTCGTGCGCGATCTTCACCGCCCACGCACTTGCCACAAGCTCGTTGTGCGCAGCGCGATACTCCGCCGCAAGCGGATTCTCGCCCGGCTCGAGCACGATACCCGCACCCATAAACGGACGATGCAAGATCATGTTCATCTCGTTGAACGTGATCCACCAACGCACCAAGCCCTTGTAGCGGGTGAAGAGCACGCGCACGAGCTTCTTGTAGAAGTCGATCAGCTTGCGGTTGCGCCAAGCGCCGTACTCCTTCACGAGATGGATGGGACAATCGAAATGCGTGATGGTAACGAGCGGCTCGATCCCGTGTGCGCGGCAACAGCGAAACACATCCTCATAGAAAGCGAGACCCTCCTCATTGGGCGTCTCCTCATCGCCGTGCGGGAAGATGCGGGTCCACGCGATCGAGAGGCGGAAGACCTTGAAGCCCATCTCGGCGAACAGCTCGATATCCTCGCGATAATGATGGTAGAAATCGATGCCCGTCTGAGCCGGGTAGTAGTACCCGGGCTCAAAATCGAGCATGCGGCGCAAACCGCGACTCACATCGTTTCGCTCTGGACCGTGAGGGATGACGTCGACGTTGGCGAGCCCGCGCCCGCCTTCGTCATACGCCCCCTCGCACTGGTTCGCAGCAGTGGCGCCTCCCCACAGGAAGCCTTCGGGAAACGGCATGGTTCCTCCTATCTATCGGTCGCACGCCCTCGTTGCGGGCGCACGCTGCCTTCATACGTAAACGAAGCAATCTCGAAGGCGCCCGCACAACAGCACACTTGGGCCGCTTCTCGCCTATCTGACCGAATATGCGATGTCCGCTACTGTTCGACCGCGACCATACGGCCCTGGAGCAAGCCGGGCACCTGCGCCAGGCACACACCGAACAGGATGACCGCCACGCCCAGCCACTCGATGACGCCCAAGGGCTCGCCGAGCACGATCATGGCGATCAGAAGGCCCGCCGGAAGCTCGGCGGCCGCCATGACGGTGGAGAGGCCCGCGGGCAGATAAGGCGTCCCCAGGCCGAAGAGCAACACCGGGCAGAGCAGGCCGAAAAAGCCCGCAATCACCGCAAAGGGCAGGATGCCTTGGGCGAGCACGCCGGAGATGATGTAGTCGGGGCAAACGGTAAGCGACATCGCGATCGAGCCGGCACAGACGATCATGCCGCGCTGTTCGTTGGAGCACTCGACCTTCACGCGGCCGGACAGCGTGACGAACAGCGAGCAGCTCACCGCGGCGCCGAGCGCACAGAGCAGCGCGATCGGGTCATAGCCCGCAAGGCCGGTCTTGTAGACGCCGCTCGCGAACACCGTCCCGCACAAGATGACCAGAGCGGAAACAACTTCTAGGGCTTTGGGCGCACGGCGCGTCATGATGGTCTGCCAGATGAGGCCCATCCAGGTGAACTGGAACAGCAAGGTAAGGGCAACTGGCGCGGGCAGCACACTCATGGCGTAGCAGTACAAAATGGAGGTAAGACAGGTAAGCGCGCCGAGTCCCATCAGCTTCAGCCCCCGCTTGATGCCGATGCGCTCCCACTGGCCACCGCGCGCACAATGGATTCCAAACGCGAGGGCAAAAAAGAGGCAGCCGAACCACGCCTGGCTTGCGACGACCTGGCTCGAGGTGAATCCGGACGCATAGGCGAGCTTGTAGGTGGTGGCCATTGCTCCGTAGCACGCGCCGCCGGCAAACACCTGTAGCGCCGCTACAAGCTGCCGATGGCTCCCCTTCGCCTGCACGCCCTGTTTGCACGCTATCTGTTCCATAACGCTCCCCTTTCTGCCCATCATTCGATGGGGCCGATCCCCGCTGACATCCAAGAGATCGGTCGGAAGCGCATGCCGGCGTGTTGCCACGACATGAAAAAGCCACGCAACCGATTCCCTCGGTTGCGTGGCAAAAGGTGACAAGTTCGCCCAGAAAAGTCCACGCGATTTTAGACTAATGAAGTCTAGCAGGCAGCCCGGCGATGTGTCAATAACAATTGTTCGGCTTTCTCCGCAGCTGATCTGATGCCATACCCATGATGAGCGGAAAACTCAGAAGTGGCGTCTCATACCGACAGCGTTCAAAGTAAATCAACGCAAATCAAAAAAGTCAACAGAAATCAAAGAGATTAACGACTCTGGGTATACTGGCACATAAGAGAGGAGTGGTTATGACATTCGAAGAGACCGTGCGTGCCAATCCGTTCACCCCGGTATTCGGGAAAGTGCCTCCCTTTATGGCGGGGCGCGAACAAGTCATACACGACATTGCCGCTGCGCTTGTCTCGAACGGCAACAGTCCTGATATCTGTTCTCTTTTCGTGGGCGCACGCGGAACGGGAAAAACCTCACTGCTCACCTATCTCGCGAATGAGGCTGAACAACAAGGCTGGATATCCGCACGAGTCACCGCAGCACCAGGCATGCTCGAAGATATCGTGCAACGGCTGCATGAGTCGGCAGCCCATCTTTTGGATAGCCAGGCAGCACGGCATCTCAGCGGCATCGAGATTGCTCCGCTTGGCGGCGTGTACTGGGAAACTGCACGGGAAGCGCCCGCAAACTGGAGAACGCGCATGAACGAGTTGTTCTCCACCCTAGAAAACACTGAAACGGGCATCATCATCTGTGTGGACGAAGTCGACCCAGAGTTTGAAGAGATGGTGCAGCTCATCACCACATACCAGCATTTTGTCGAAGAGGGCAAGCGCACGATGCTGCTCATGGCGGGACTGCCGCATCGCGTGTCCCGGCTGCTTTCCGGTCGCGCAACATCGTTTCTGCGCCGAGCCGCACGCCATAATCTTGGCCCGATTCCCCGCTATGAAGTAGAAGAGACATTTCGGCTCACCGTTGAGTCGGGCGGCAAGCATATCGATGATGGGGCGCTGCAAGAAGCGGTCAATGCCATCGATGGCTTCCCGTTCATGCTGCAACTTGTGGGATACCGCGCATGGAACGCAACGGGGACAGACGATGTTATCGGCATTGAATCGATGCGTCGTGGTATTCGCTTAGCTCAGGAGGAGCTTGAGCACCGCGTGTTCGACGCCACGATAGCAGAACTCTCAAAGGGCGACATCGCGTTTCTTCAAGCAATGGCAGCAGATGAGGTAATCACGGATAGATCCGTGCTTGCCGAGCGGCTTGGACGCAGCTCAAGCTATATATCTACCTACAAGAAGCGCCTGCTCGAAGCTGGCGTGATCGAGGAGACCCGTCCCGGCATATTCGCGTTTGCCCTTCCCGGGTTTAGGGATTATCTCCAAAACCGTCTGTGATGGGATGTCACAGACAGGCGCTATGTGCCAGACAAACACAAAAACAAGAAGGCCCTCGAGGACATCCCCGAGGGCCTTCCGGTAGAAGCACGTGCCCAGCCAAGCAGATTAGAAGTCGACGTCCTGATCGTTGTAGACGCACTCGAGGAGCTTCTCCATCTCCTCCTGGGTCGGCTGGCGCGGGTTGGAGCCGGTGCAGGCGTCGAGGATGGCGTTGGCAGCCACATCGGACTTCTTGGCCTCGAACTCGGCGTAGTCGATGATGGACTCCTCGGCCTTCACGCCGCCCTTGCCGTAGTTCTTGATGCCCTGCGGGATGTCGAGCTTGTCATTGAGGTCACGGATCTCCTGGACGAGAGCGGCCACGAGCTCGTCCTCGGTCTCACCCTCGAGGTGCAGGACCTCCTTGGCGATGTAGGCGTAGCGGCTCTTGGCGCGCGCGTCCTTGGCGTTGAACTGGATGACCTTGCCGAGGTACATGGCGTTGGCGCAACCGTGGATGATGTGGTCGCCGGTGAAGGCGGCACCGGTCTTGTGGGCCATGGAGTGCACGATGCCGAGCAGGCCGGAGGAGAAGGCGATACCGGCGATGCACTGGGCCTCATGCATGTGCTGACGGGCCTCATGGTCGCCCGTATAGGACTTCGGCAGCCACTCGACGATCTCGCGGATGGCGTGCAGCGCGTTGGCGTCGGTGAACATGGAGCTCGCGGTGGAGACGTAGGCCTCGATGGCGTGGGTCAGCGCGTCCATGCCGGTGTGGGCGCAGAGCTTCTGCGGCATGGTGTAGGTGAGCTCGGGGTCGACGATGGCGATATCAGGGGTGATGTTGAAGTCGGCCAGCGGGTACTTGATGCCCTTCTCGTAATCGGTGATGACGGAGAAGGCCGTGACCTCGGTCGCGGTACCGGAGGTGGAGGCGATGGCGCAGAACTTAGCCTTCGTGCGCAGGGTCGGGAAGCTGAACGGGACGATAGCCTCCTCGAACGTCTCCTCCGGATACTCGTAGAACAGCCACATGGCCTTGGCGGCATCGATCGGCGAACCGCCGCCGATGGCGACGATCCAGTCGGGCTGGAACTCGGTCATGGCAGCCGCGCCGCGCTTGACGGTCTCGACGGAGGGATCGGACTCGACGCCCTCGAAGATCTGGACCTCGAAACCGGCCTCCTTGAGGTCAGCCTCGACGTCCTGCAGGAAGCCGCCGCGACGCATGGAGCCGCCGCCGGTGACGATCATGGCGCGGGAGCCCTTGAGGTTCTTCACCTCATGGCGGGCGCCCTCACCGTAATACAGATCGCGAGGATTAGTAAAACGTCCCATTTTGTGCCTCCAAAAGTTCGTGCGCCGAACAGCGCGGCGCAGTGACTGCGGGGTCGCCTTTCGGCCCCGCGTAGGACCACATTCGCACCGCGGGCGCACCCGGGTGCGGCCGTCTGTGAACCGTGTCTGCAGACATAGCTATTCTAGCGGTTTTGTAACCGAATGTTCATAGACATGTGCGTTGTATGGTGTCGATTTTGACCTTTTTCATGCCGCGGTAACGGCAGCGATCTCGTCGACATGAACGCACCTGCGTGATATGCGACAATGTATGGCCTAAATGCCGCAGGTCGACGAAAGGACCGTATGAAACGCACCGTGCGTGCTGACATCATCATGATCGCCGCGCTGCTGGCGGCCTTCGGCATCTGGTTCGTCGTCTCGAACACGACCGGCGCCGAGCCGACGGGGGCCGTGGTGGTCTGCCAGTCGAGCGACGGGTTCTACCGCGCCGATCCCCTCTCGGCGGACGTCTCCTACACCGTCGAGGTCTCGGGTTCCGCCCCCGGCACGGCCGCCGGCGAAAACCGCGTGCGCATCTCGCAGGGCACCGTCGACGTCACCTCCGCCGACTGCTCGAACCAGGTCTGCGTCGACCATGACCCGATCGATGCGGTCGACGAGCAGATCGTGTGCCTGCCGCACGGCGTCGTCATCGAGGTGCTCGCTGACGAGCAGGACGCCACGCAGCTCTCGTAGCGGCGCCTTTTGCGTTCCATATCCGCTGCATAGACGCGACGCATGCCCGCGCGCTACACTGCATAGCATCTATATCTCGAGACGAGAGGAGGCGCCATGGCCTTCGACCCCATACAAGAGGACTGCCTGCGCCTCATCCTGGAATCGATGCGGCGTGACCGCATCTACCCGCTCGATGACGCTCCCTACATCGAGCGCACCATGGAGCGCTTCCGCGAGAACCCCTCGCAGCTCATCGCCTGCGACCGCGACCGCTCCTTCCACCTTATGGCCAAGGCGACCGAGATCCTCGACTACCGCGTCCCGTTCCTGACCGATGAGGCGCAGATCGACCGCCAGGAAGCCCTTGCCGAAAACCACCTGCACGAGGCCGTCGAGCTCGACGCCTCGAACTGGGACGCCCGCCGCATGCTCGTGGCGCTCGACGCCCCGAGCAACGACGCCTACGTGAGCTACCTGCTCGACAACCGCGCGGCCATCGAGCAGGACCTCATCGCCACCATCGAGGCAGCCGACGACGTCTACAGCCGCGAGTTCGCCGACGACCTCGCGCGCCGTCCGTACCTGCGCTGGCTTGCCGCCACGGCCTCCCACGCGCTCATCGCCGGCCAGTACCGCTTGGCGCTCGACGTCGTGGAGGAGAGCCTCGCCTACGCGCCCGCCGACCCCGGTGGCATCCGTCATACCGGCATGCTCGCGCTGGCGAAGCTCGAGGCGACGGCCGACGAGCTCAAGCAGTACCGCCGGCGCCACGCCATCTCCTACCAGACCGCAGGACCCCTGCGCCGCCGGCACCATATGGCCGAAAAAACGCTCGACGCCTGGACGCTCATCGCCGAGATGAGCGCCGCGTACCGCTCGTTTGACTACAAGGGCGCCGACCGGGTGCTCCACCAGCTCATGCGCACCTATCCCGAATCGGCGGAGGCGCTCTACTACCAGGCGGAGTTTCCCGAGGGTCTCTTTGCCCGCGTGAACATCCTGCCGGGGAGCCAAGATGAGCTCATCCTCGCGATCAGCGAGGCGACGCCGCTGCTCCAGGAGGGCATCGGCGCCCCCGACAACGCGTCGTTTGCCAGCTGGATCGCCAATCACGAGCTGGTGCGCCGCGCCCTGCAGAACCATACGCGCCGCGTCCCCGGCCCCGTGGGGCACGCGGACACGGGAGGGGACAACTGATGGACCCGCGTGAATACATCCCCGCCTATCTCGAGCACGAGTACCTGGCCTCGCACGCAAAGCTCACGGCCGCAGCCCGCGAACTCGTCCACGAGCAGATCGCGCGCAACCCGACGCAGTACGCTACGACCCCGCACGCGCGGGCGCTTCTCTCCTACGCCAAGATCCACGAGGGCATGATGCGCGCCCTCGACCGCATGGAGGACCTGTCGGACGAGGAGTTCGACCGTCGGCGCGAGCAGCTGTTCGGCCAGACCCGCCTGGCGCTGCACGAGCTCGTGCGCGACGACAGGCTGTGCGTCGATGCGCAGCTGCTCGACATCATGCTCGCCGACGTCCCCATCGATTCCTGCCTCAACGACCTCATGAAGCTCGAGGACAGCGTGCACGACCACCTGCGCGCGCAGCCCGCTTTCGATGACGAGGCGCCCGCCTTCTGGACACCCCAGAAGCTCGAGGGGATCGATGAGGCCGAGCGCACCCGCACCGACCCGACGATGATCGGCTGGCTGCACACGCTCGAGGCCATCGCGCAGCTCTCGCTCGCCAGCTCACGGTATCGCGCCGCGGCGCAGTATGCGCGCCGCGTCATGCGCGCCCGCGGCTACACGAACTTCGCGGTGGGCACGGTGCTGCTCGCACTCGCCCGCCTGGAGGACGAGGACGGCTTTTTCGCCTGCGTCCGCGAAGCCGACCCCGCGCTCGCCGTCGAGGACTCCCCGTGGTTTCTGCTCGCGCGCACGCTTCTGCTCTACAAGCTCGGACGCCGCAAGAACGCGCGCCGCGCGCTGCGCGACTTCTCCTCCCGGTGCGAGGGCGGCGCGTTTTTCCTGCTGAACCCCACCTACCTGACCCCCTACCTGCCGGTGCGCCCGCCCGTGCGCGAGGCGTGGGAGCTTACGCACCAGGCGGTCTGGGAGGCCGATGGCATCATCGTCGACACGCCCGACTTCGTCGGCTGGGCCGCATCGATCGAGGGCATCGAGGACGCATCGGAGCGCTTCGCCGCGCGCTACGGGTTCTAGCGGACGCGGCGGCCGCCGCCTCGGGCAGCACGCACCCCTGTCGATATCGGGTAGGAAGCCTCAGACCGGCCCTCCGGATGCGCCCGGACGTGCTACAGTTCATATGTTTGCCCATACATGACCTTTGCCCATCGGGCGGCGGGGTCATCCGACCGAGGCGGTATCTGTGGCTGATTTTTCTCTCAAGCATGTCGTGACCGTGCACTATACCGGCAGCTTCGATGACGGAGAGGTGTTCGACACCACACGGGGGCGCACGCCCCTCACGTTCGTCGAGGGCAACCACGAGGTGGTGCCCGGATTCGAGGCGGCGGTCATGTCCATGGAGCCGGGCGAGACCAAAAAGGTCCATCTCGAGCCCAAGGACGCCTACGGCGAGCGCTCGGCGGCGCTCGTGTACTACATGCCCACCATCCAGATCCCCAACTACGACGACCTCGTGGTCGGCGAGATGATCTACCTCATGAACTCCGACGGCTACCAGCAGCTCGCCCGCGTGGTCAAGGTGGAGGACGACGGGGACACCATCTTCGATTTCAACCATCCGATGGCAGGCTGCGCGCTCAACTTCGAGATCGAGCTTTTGAGCCGCGAGCCCTATGTCCCCGAGGCCGCCGACAAAGGCGGTGAGGCGCATGCATAGCCCTGAGCGCGGCATCCTGTGCGCCGGCTGCCCGCATCGCGCCGCCTACCTTGCCCTGAAGGAGGCCACGCGCCGTCGCCGCGGGCACGTGATCTGCGGCAATGTCGGCTGCACGGCCACCGGCGAGATGTACCCCGCCGCGGCGACCTGCCCCGGCGGGATGGAGAAGCTGCTTCCCCGGTACCGCCAGGAAGTGCCCGCGGACGGCGCGCCCGAGGCTCCGGCGCGCCCGGTCTGCGTGCACCTTGCGAGCGATGTCGAGATCGCCACGGACGACGCGCCGGAGCGCTTCGGCAACCTTGCCGGCGAGGGAGAGGTGACGATTCTCGCCGCCCTCGCCTCGTCTAAGCGCTTCCTTGCGCGCGAGGCCATCGAGCAGCTCGGCGCGCGCATGCTCGAGCTCGGCGCCGATACGGTCGCGGTGCTCGACCCCTTCGACGCCGCCCGCTGCGCCGAGGAGCTTGCCGGATTGCTGGACACCCCCGGCGTGCACGGCGTCATCTTCGCCTCGCCCTGCACGCAGCTGCAGCGGGCGCACCCGCTCGACCCCGTGGAGGTCGACCCGTACATGTGTGTTGGCTGCCATCGCTGCTTCCAGATCACCGCGTGCCCCGCGCTTTCCTTCGCGCCGCCGGTCTACACCGTCGACCCCGAGCGCTGCGCCGGCTGCGATTTGTGCTGCAACTACTGCCGCACGCGGGTCATCTACACCCCGCGCGCCCGCATGTCCCCCGCCGAGCGCGCGGGCGCGCGGCGCGCGGCGTGCCGGTAGCGACCCCTTTGCCGCGGCACACCGAACCGAAAACGGCTCCGCCTCGGCAAGCGAGACGGAGCCGTATCGATATCGGTGCGCGTCGCCCGCGCTACGCGTGCTGGGCGATATGGCCCGTGGCGCGGGCGACCGAGCACCCGATGCTCGTGCCGACCGCGAGCTTCACGGCATCCGGGATGACGAACGGCAGCACGGCGACCGCGAGCGCGGCCGCGGCGTCCATCGACCCGATGATCATGAGCTGGACGGCGCCGCAGGCGTAGCTTACGGCGAGCATGGTCGCGCTCGCCGCCAGGGAGCGCGCGAACAGCGGCACGCGCGCGGGAAGCAGCGACTCGACCGTCGTCCCGGCGAGCGTGCCGAGCATGAACCCCCACAAAAAGCCGCCGGTCGGGCCCGCGATCGAGGCGATGCCGCCGCCGAAGCCGGAGAAGACCGGAAGCCCGATGGCCCCGAGCAGCAGGTAAACCGCCACCGCCGCGCACGCGGTCTTGCGGTCGAGCGCCGCGGGCAGGATGGCGAGCGCCATCGTCTGCAGGGTGAAGGGCACCGGACCGATCGGCACCGTCACCCACGCGGCGACTGCGAGCAGGGCGACCGAGACGCCCGCTCGGGCGAGCTGCTGTACGTTCATGTGGCAATCCTCTCTGGGCGGTGGTCTGAACCACCGCCCATTATAGGGGACCGCGCATTCGCGCTGCGCGCAGTCTGTGCAGCGGTGCAGAAGAAGTGCACCCTCGGTTTGCATCCCTGACGAATCTGGTATACTCGACTCCGCCGTCCCCATCGTCTAGCGGTTAGGACATCGCCCTTTCAAGGCGGCGACACGGGTTCGAGTCCCGTTGGGGGCACCATCCGAGCTGAAAGCCCGGCCATCCTCGCGGTGGCCGGGCCTTTTTGTTTCCCGGCCGCGGACCGGTCGCCGCGCAGCCTCTAGTTCGACGCGGTGGGCAGGTAGGGATGCATCGCCTGGGCCAGATTCGCCAGGTTGCGCGTCTGGATGTACACCCGGCCGGCACCCGTGAACGTGTTGACGAGGCCCTCGCCCGTCGTGAAGCCGAACATGCCGCTCGCGACCTCGATGCGGTAGTCGAGCGTCGCGTCCCAAGCGACGACGTGCTCGTTGTCGACCACGAGCGGCTCGGCCGGCACGACATCGAGCGCAAGGATGTCGCCGAATGCCGAAACCAGCAGGCTGCCCGCGCCGTTCGTCTCCATCACGAACAGGCCGCCGGTGTTGCCGAACAGCGCCTTCGAGATGCCCTGGCTCACCATCGTGTAGTCGACGGTCCCGTCGCAGGCGAGAAACGCGCCGGTATTCAGGCAGTAGCGCGAAGAGGCGTCGACGGTGAGCTCGACGATCTTGCCGGGGATCGGAGGTGCGACGGCGATCTCGCCGCCATCCGCCGTGCCGGTCGCCGTCGTGACGAACATCGACTCGCCGCTCGTGATGCTGCGCCCGATGGCGCCGAGCACACCGCCCAGCCCCTTCTTCCGGGAGTTCAGGCCGCCGGCGATCTCGACGGCGCGCGAGTACACCATGCTCCCGCTCTCGATCCTCACGGACTCACCGTAACCGAGCGCGATGCGGGCGATCGGGCAATCGGAATCGCCGGACAAAACGAACCTCATGGAAAACCTCCTTCCAGCGGCAGTCGCCGCATTCCCGTCGAGGAGAGTATACCCGGCCCTGCCGGATGCCGCACGGCATCCGGCAGGGCCGGCGACCCCATGCGACCGCCGCGGGCCCTCGCACCCTTTCCGCCCCAATGGCACATCTCCGCTGTCGCCCCACTCAGATGCCGCCGAAAGGGCGCATACTCCGCTATGCTGAGGGAGTCATGTACGCGCGCTATCGAAAGGAATCGCATGGCAACGGAAAACAACCTCGTGCTCGGCGTCAACGACCGCGTCGAGCCCCTCAAGGCGGTGGGCCTCGCATTTCTGCATGTGCTCGCAATGGACCTCTACGTGTGCCCCATCGTCTTGGCGACGATGCTCGGGCTCGACACGGCGGGCACCAACCAGCTCATCCAGATCTGCTTCTTCACCGCGGGCATCGCCACGCTCATCCAAACGGGGTTCGGCATCAAGCTACCCGTCGTGCAGGGCGCGAGCTTCGTGGCGCTCTCGGCGCTCGCGACCATCGGCGCGAACGGCGGCATGGCGATGATGGTCGGCAGCATCATCCCCGGCGCCATCATCCTCGTGCTGCTCGGCGTCACGAAGCTGTTCGCCAAGATCGTGCGCCGCTGCATCCCGCCCTATATCGGCGGCCTCATCATCGTGATCGTCGGCCTGTCGCTCACCCCCACCGCCGCCGGCGGCGTCTTCAGCATCGATGGCGGGCTCGCCGCGAACCTCGCGCCTGGTCTCGCCGCGATGATCACCCTCATCATCATGAACGTCATCGCCTACAAGACCGGCTACCGCCATCACCTCGTGAGCGTCCTGTCGGTGCTGTGCTCGCTCGCCGTGGGCTGCGTCGCCGCCGCCCTCGTGGGCGTCCTCGACTTCTCCGGCGTACTGACCGCCGACTGGTTCGGCATGCCCCTGCCCTTCCACTTCGGCATGCCCGTCTTCGATATCCCCTCCATCGTCCTCATGACGTTCATCTACTTCATCGTGCTCATCGAGACCACCGGCGTGTGGTTCACGGTGGGCGACGTCACGAACGAGGAGCTCACCGACGAGCGCCTGAACCGCGCCGTCATCGGCGAGGGCCTGGGGTGCCTCGTGGGTTCGCTGTTCGGCGGCACCCCGCTCACCGGCTACTCCACCAACGCGGGCATCATCTCCATCACCAAGGTCGCGAGCCGCACGGTGGTCATGTGCGCCGGCGTCATCCTGATCGTACTGGGCATGTGCCCCAAGCTCATGGCCGTCATCTCCTCGGTGCCCGAGGCCGCCATCTGCGGCGTGCTGCTCGTGGTGTGTCAGATCCTCGTGGTGAACGGCCTGCGCATCATCGTCAACTCCAAGCTCGACCAGAAGAAGATGCTCGTCATCGGCCTGTCGCTCATCTTCACCGTGGCGAGCCTCGTGCTGTCCGCCGACGTGAAGGCCGCCTTCCCGGTCATGCTGCAGTACCTGGTGAGCAGCGGCACCGCCGTCGGCGGCATCATCGCCGTCGTGCTCAATCTGCTGCTGCCCGAGGACCCCTCGGCGCACGCAGAGCGGTAGCGCGAGCGTTCAGCCTGAGTTGAGAGGACCGAGGCGCAGCGGCGGCATCCCGCTCGCGCACCCCGGACCCCCAGATCACGAAAGGACCTGCCATGACTACGATCGCGAACCTGAAGGCGGTCTTGGGATCGTTCTTCCACACCCCGACCTACGGAGCGTTCGAGCTGCTCGAGCACGCTCTTGTCGAGCTGGACGATGCGGGCACCATCTGCCGCATCACGCGCGCGGGCGATGCCGACTTCGAGCAGCGCGTCGCCGCCGCGCGTGCGGCAGGCGCCGCCGAGCCCGGGGCGTATCTCGAGCTCGGGGCCAACGAGGTAGCCCTTCCCGGCTTCGTGGACCTGCACGTCCACGCGCCGCAGTGGCCCCAGGCCGGCGTCGCTCTCGACGAGCCGCTCAACGTCTGGCTCGACGAGCGCACCTTCCCGCTCGAAGCGCGCTTCGCCGACGCCGAGTTCGCCTACGCCGTGGGCCACGACCTCGCGCGCACCTTCCTGTCCCGCGGCACCACGACGGTGCTCTACTTCGCGAGCGCGCACCTGGACGGCAGCTTCGCCGTCTCGCGCGCCTGCGCCGACGCGGGCCAGCGCGCCATCGTGGGCAAGGTCGTGATGGACGACCCGGCAGCAAACCACGACTTCTACCGCGATGCGACGCCTGACCAGGCGCTCGCCGACACCGAGACGTTCCTCGACCGCGTGGCGGCACTCGATGCCGCGCGGCGCGCCGACGACCCCCGCTTCGCCGGCGCCTTTGGAGCCGTCACCCCGCGCTTCATCCCCAGCTGCACCGACGAGGCCCTCGCCGGCCTGGGCGAGATCGCCCGGACGCGGGACGCCTACATCCAGTCGCACTGCAACGAGGGCGAATGGGAGCACAGCGTAGCCATCGAGCGCTTCGGGAAGACGGATGCCGAGGCGCTCGCCTCCTTCGGTCTGCTCGGGCCCAAGTCGATCATGGCGCACTGCACGTTCATGAGCGAAGGCGACACCCGCCTGTTCGCCGAGACGGGCACCGTCGTGGCGCACTGCCCCATCTCCAACGCGTACTTCGCCAACAGCGCCTGCCCGGTCCGTCGGATGCACGAGGCCGGCGTGCACATCGGCCTGGGAACCGACATCTCCGGCGGGTTCTCACCGAGCATGTACGACAACATCCGCCAGGCGGTCATGGCGTCGCGCATGCTCGAAGAGGGCGTCGACGCG
Source organism: Collinsella tanakaei (assembly GCF_016902615.1). GTDB lineage: Bacteria > Actinomycetota > Coriobacteriia > Coriobacteriales > Coriobacteriaceae > Collinsella > Collinsella tanakaei_A. Next base: position 59,544 of record NZ_JACJMB010000004.1, on the reverse strand, counting down.
CTCGTGGACGCGACCCGGCGCGGCGCGGGCTACCCGGCGCGCATCTCCGCACCCGAGGCCCTCTATCTCGCCACGAAGGGCGGCGCCGAGGCCCTCGGCCTTCCGACCGGCTCCTTCGAGGTCGGGCGCGCCTTTGACGCGCAGATCATCGATACGCGCCGCGCCTTCGCCGACCTCACCGGCTTCGGCATCTTCAACGAGCCGGCCGATAGGCTGGCGCGCATCCTGTATCTCGCAACGCCGGACAACATCCGCCAGGTGTGGTGCCAGGGCAAGCTCGTGATCGAGCGCGCGTAGGCGCGCATCGGCCCTTGTCTCCAAACTGCCCCGTCCCCAGGGGAGACAAGGACAACCAAGCCAAAAAAAGAGGGCTCCCGCACGGGAGCCCTCTGTGCATGCATCGGATGCGACGGCGGGTTTAGACGTAGAAGAGAATGTCGTCGTAGGTCGGCACCGGCCAGTAGTCGGCGGCGACGATCTCCTCCATGGCGTCGACCGCGGCGCGCAGCTTCTCCATGGCGGGCGCGACCTCGTGCGCATAGCAGTTCGCCTGCTCCTGCGCGTCGACCAGGCCCTCGGCCTTCGCGTGCACCGCATCGAGCGACTTGATGGAATCGTTGATCTCGGTGATGCCGTAGCACAGCTTGTTCAGCGTGTTCTGCTCGCACTCCATGGCGGCCTCGGCACCGGCGGCGCGGATGGCCTCCAAGCCCTTGGCGACCTTGGTGGCGTACGCGGTGATGACCGGGCGGTAGGTGCGGCGCGCCTCGCGGATCATCGTGGTGGCCTCGATGTTCATGAGCTTGTTGTACTTCTCGAGCTTCACCTCGTAGCGGCTGAACGCCTCGGTCTCGGACAGCACGCCCATGCCGGTCCACAGGGCGAGGTTCTTCTCGGAGACCATCGCGGGCAGGGCGTCGGCCGTAGTGCGCAGGTTTGCCAGGCCGCGGCGCTCGGCCTCCTCGGTCCACTCCTCGGAGTAGCCGTCGCCGGAGAACAGGATGCGGCGGTGCTCGTTAAGCGTCTTCTTGCAGTACTCGAGCGCGGCCTGCTGGAAGTCTTCGGCGGGCGTGCCCTCGAGCGCGTCGGCGAACTCCTTCAGCGACTCGGCGACCGCCGTGTCGAGCACGAGGTTGCAGTCGGACGGGTTGGCCTCGGAGCCCACGGCGCGGAACTCGAACTTGTTGCCGGTGAAGGCGAACGGCGAGGTGCGGTTGCGGTCGGTGTTGTCCTGCTCCAGGTTGGGCAGCACGTCGGCGCCCAGGTCGAGCACGCCGTGCGTGGCGTGAACGGACGCCTTGCCGTCCATGATCTTCTGCACGACCTCGGTGAGCTGGTCGCCCAAGAAGATGGAGACGATCGCCGGAGGCGCCTCGTTGGCGCCCAGACGATGGTCGTTGCCGCAGCTCGCCACGGACATGCGCAGCAGGTCCTGGTACTTGTCGACCGCCTCGATCACCGCGGTGAGGAAGACCACGAACTGCAGGTTCTCCAGCGGCGTGTCGCCGGGATCCATGAGGTTCTCCTCCTCGGTCCCGATCGACCAGTTGTTGTGCTTGCCGGAGCCGTTGATGCCCTCGAACGGCTTCTCGTGCAGAAGGCAGGTGAGGTCGAAGCGCGACGCCACGAGCTTCATCTTCTCCATGACGAGCATGTTGTTGTCGATGCCCTCGTTGAGCTCGGTGTAGACGGGCGCGAGCTCGTGCTGGCAGGGAGCGACCTCGTTGTGCTTGGTCTTGGCGGGGATGCCGAGCGCCCACAGCTCGTCGTCGAGCGCCTTCATGTACTTGGAGACCGACGGGCGGATGGCGCCGAAGTAGTGCTCCTCGAGCTCCTGGCCCTTGCAGGGCGGGGCGCCGAACAGGGTGCGCCCGCAGATGACGAGGTCGCGGCGCTTGCGGTAGGCATCCTTCTTGATCAAGAAGTACTCCTGCTCAAGGCCGACGTTGGGCACGACGCGCTTGGGGTGCTTGCCGAACAGCGCCAGCACACGCTTGGCCTGGGTGTCGAGTACCTTCATGGAGCGCAGCAGCGGCGTCTTCTTGTCGAGCGCCTCGCCGTTGTAGCCGCAAAACGCGGTGGGGATGCACAGCACCTCGTCCTTGATGAACGCGGGGCTCGTGGGATCCCAGGCGGTGTAGCCGCGGGCCTCGAAGGTGGCGCGCAGGCCGCCGTTGGGGAAGCTCGAGGCGTCCGGCTCGCCCTGGATGAGGTTCTTGCCGGTGAACTTGGTGATGGCCGTGCCGTCGTGGTTGGGCTCGAGGAAGCTGTCGTGCTTCTCGGACGTGATACCCGACAGGGGCTGGAACCAATGCGCGAAATGGGTGGCACCGTTCTCGATCGCCCACTCCTTCATGGCGTGCGCGACGGCGTTCGCCACATCCAGATCGAGCGGCGCGCCCTGGTCCATCGTGGCGGCCAGGCGCTTGTAGATGTCTTTCGGCAGGCGCTTGCGCATCACGTCCTCCGAAAAGACCATGGTACCGAATCGATTGGTAAGCTCGGTATCGGCCATAGGGGCTCCCTTCGTATCACGCCGGCCTCGTGCCGCCGGCGTTTTGTCCCAACGAACGAATTGTAGATTACAGGCCCTGGGTTTCGAGGCAATTTCACGCAGGTTACCGCGCAGCAACGCCCAGATGACCATCTGAAGTCGCGCGCACCAGGTGGACGGCCCGGCGCACCCCGGTCGCCCCCTCGCTGTACAACGCATCGTTTGCGCAGCTCATCGGTGTCATGGGGCCGAGCTCCCCACAGCGCCGCCACCCTGTTGACACCGTTTCGCCCCCAAATCGAAACCGCGTTGCAATAGTTGGGAAAACCGCCCGCAATCAAGGCTTCCTACCATAAGTCGCCCGGCCCCGGGCGCACCCCGCGCCCGGGCGCGCCATCCATACGATTCGACCCGCGGGAGGACTATATATGAGCAGTGAGCCCCACCAGACCCTGTATCAGCCCGAGTTCGAGCATGATGCCTGCGGTATCGGCGCCCTGGCCGCCCTCGACGGCACGCGCAGCCACCAGATCCTGGACGATGCCCTCTCGGTGCTCGTCAACCTCGAGCACCGCGGCGGCACGGGCCTCGAGCACAACACGGGCGACGGCGCGGGTATCCTGTTCCAGATCCCCCATCGCTTCTTCCGCAAAGAGGCCCAAAAGTGCGGGCAGCTGCTGCCCGCAGAGGGCGACTACGGCGTGGCCATGCTCTTCTTCCCGCAGGACGCCGTGAGCGTCCAGGTGGCGAAGCGCCTGTTCGAGGAGGGCTGCGCGCAGGAGGGCATCCCGGTGCTGTTCTGGCGCGACGTGCCCGTCGACGCGCACGACCTGGGCGAGACGGCGCGCGCCTGCATGCCCACCATCAAGCAGGCGTTTTTGGGACGCCCCGCCGACACCGAGCCGGGCGACGCGTTCGAGCGCCGCCTGTACGTATGCCGCCGCGCCATCGAGAAGCGCGCCGACGCCGAGCACGCACTCGCCAACAAGATCTTCTACGTGTGCTCCATGAGCTCGCGCACGATCGTGTACAAGGGCATGCTCGTGGCCACGCAGATGCGCCGTTTCTTCACCGATCTGAACGACGCCGCCGTGAAGACCGCGGTGGCGCTCGTCCACTCGCGCTACTCCACCAACACCACGCCCAGTTGGGAGCGCGCGCACCCCAACCGCCTCATCATCCACAACGGCGAGATCAACACGCTGAAGGGCAACGTCAACTGGATCCGTGCGCGCGAGCCCAACCTGTATTCCCCCGTGTTCCAGCACGACCTTAAGCGCGTGCTGCCCATCATCAACCGCGAGGGCTCCGACTCCGCCATCCTCGACAACGTGCTGGAGTTTCTGGTCATGAACGGCAGGCCGCTCACGCGCGCCGTCTCGATGCTGATGCCCGAGCCCTGGGACCGCAACGACGCCCTGTCGCCGGCCCGGCGCGCCTATGACGCCTACCAGTCCATGCTCATGGAGCCCTGGGACGGACCCGCAGCCATCGCGTTCACCGACGGCCGCACGCTCGGCGCGGCGCTCGACAGAAACGGCCTGCGCCCTGCCCGCTACATCGTCACGCGCGATGACCGGTTCCTGCTGTGCTCGGAGGTGGGCGCGCTGGAGATCGACCCCGCCAACATCCTGACGAGCGGCTGCTTGGGTCCCGGCGAGATGCTCGAGGTCGACCTCGAGCACGCGCGCATCCGCTACAACGACGAGATCCGCAACGGCTACGCCAAGCTCAAACCCTTCTCGGACTGGATCGCCGACGAGACCCTGTCGCTTGCCGACCTCGACGACCCGGCGCCCGATACCTGGGAGTCGGCCGCCGCGAGCATGGCGCACCCGTCGTGCGCCATGAAGTACGGCTACCACTGGGACGACGTGCAGGAGGTGCTGCGCCCCATGGCGGCGACCGGTGCCACACCGCTCGCCTCGATGGGCATCGACGCCCCGCTCGCCTGCCTGTCGACGCGCGCCCGCTCGTTCTACGACTACTTCTACCAGCTGTTCGCACAGGTCACGAACCCGCCCATCGACGCGCTGCGCGAGCATCTGGTGACCTCCACCGTGCTCTATCTCGGCAACCACGGCAACCTGCTCGAGGACTGCCGCGCCTCCTGCCGCCTCATCCGTCTCGAGAGCCCGCTTCTGACCGCACGCGAGTTCCGCCGCATCTGCGCCATCGACCGCGCCGGCTTCGAAGCGCGCACGTTCGGTGCGACCTATGAGCGCGCCGCGGGGGCAGGGGCGCTCGAGGATGCGCTGGAGCGCCTGGGAGAGCGCGTGCTCGACGCGGTACGCGCGGGCGTGAACATCGTCGTGCTCTCCGACCGCACGCAGGACGGCGAGGTCCCCATCCCGATGCTGCTCGCCGTGGGCGCGGTGCACAACGCCCTCATGCGCGCGGGGCTGCGGACGTTCGCCGACATCGTGGTCGAGTGCGGCGACGCCGTCTCCGCCCACGATTTCGCCGCGCTCGTGTCCTACTCGGCAAGCGGCATCTACCCCTATATGGCGCACGCCTTCGTGGAGCAGCTCGCGGACGAGGGAGATCTGGTGGCCAAGGACGGGCACGCGCTCAGCGCTGACGAGGCCATCGCCAACTACAACCGCGCCGCCGTAGCGGGTATCGTGTCCATCATGTCCAAGATGGGCATCTCGACCGTCCAGAGCTACCACTCCGCGCAGATCTTCGAGGCTGTGGGCCTAGCGCCGAGCCTCACGGAGCGCTACCTGACGGGCACCGTGTCGCGCGTGGGTGGCCTCGACGTGCACGACATCGAGCGCGAGCTCGACGAGCGCTTCGACGCCGCGCGCGGGCATGCCGCCTCGCCGGCCCCGAATGCGCTGCCGAGCCTCGGCCTCACCGCGTGGCGCCCCGTGGGCGGCGAGGATCATCTCATCGACCCCGATACCATCTACCTGCTGCAGCAGGCGGTGCGCACCGATTCCTACGACACGTTTCTCGCCTACAGCGACCACCTGCACCGAGCAGGGCGCGCCGTGCGCCTGCGCGACTTGCTGGATTTCGATGCAAGCGGGAGAGCGCCGGTGCCCCTCGACGCGGTGGAAAGCGCCGAGAGCATCGTGATGCGCTTCAACACCGGCGCGATGAGCTACGGCTCCATCAGCCAGGAGGCCCACGAGTGCATGGCGATCGCCATGAACCGCCTGCACGGTCGCTCGAACTCCGGCGAGGGCGGCGAGGACCCGCGCCGCGAGACCCCGCTTCCCGGCGGCGACAGCGCGAACTCTGCCATCAAGCAGGTGGCGAGCGGCCGCTTCGGCGTGACGAGCCGCTACCTCACCTCCGCCATCGAGATCCAGATCAAGATGGCTCAGGGCGCCAAGCCCGGCGAGGGCGGGCACCTGCCCGGCAAGAAGGTGTACCCGTGGATCGCGCGCGTGCGCCAGTCCACGCCGGGCATCGGCCTCATCTCGCCGCCGCCGCACCACGACATCTACTCCATCGAGGACCTCTCCGAGCTCATCTTCGACCTGAAGTGCGCCAACCCGCACGCCCGCGTAAGCGTGAAGCTCGTGTCCGAGGCGGGCGTGGGCACCATCGCCACCGGCGTGGCCAAGGGCGCTGCCGACAAGATCCTCGTCTCGGGCCACAACGGCGGCTCGGGAGCGGCGCCGCGCGACTCCATCTGGCATGCCGGCCTGCCGCTCGAACTCGGCCTCGCCGAGACGCAGCAGACGCTCGTCCAAAACGGCCTGCGCTCGCGCGTGGTGCTCGAGGCGGACGGCAAGCTCATGGACGGTACCGACGTCGCGGTCGCCTGCCTGCTGGGCGCCGAGGAGTTCGGCTTCGCCACCATGCCGCTCATCGCCATGGGCTGCCTCATGCAGCGCGACTGCCAGCAGGACACCTGCCCGGCCGGCATCGCCACGCAGAACTGCCGCCTGCGCGCGCACTTCTCCGGCAAGCCCGAGTACGTCGAGCGCTTCATGCTGTTCGTGGCCGAGCAGCTGCGCGGCGTGATGGCGCGCCTGGGCTTCACCACCGTCGACGAGATGGTGGGCCACCCCGAGTGCCTGCGCCAGGTCGCGGCCGAGGGCAACTGGAAAAGCGAGCGCATCGACCTCTCCCGCGTCCTCGCGCCGAGCACCTGCGAGTTCGGAGCCACCATCCCCGGCGCCGATGGCGCGCACTTCCTCCCCTCGATGGCCGCCGACGTGCATCTGGAGCGCACCCTCGACGCGACGCTGTTCATCCCCTTCACCGAGCGGGCGCGCGAGCACCTCACGCCCGTGCGCTTCCACGCCGACATCGCCAACGTCAACCGCTGCGTGGGCACCATGCTCGGCCACACCGTCACGCGCTCGCATCCCGACGGCCTGCCCGACGGGCTCATCACCGTGGACTGCTCGGGATCGGCCGGCCAGAGCTTCGCGGCCTTCCTGCCACGCGGCGTCACGCTCAACGTCGAGGGCGACGCGAACGACTACTTCGGCAAGGGCCTGTCGGGCGGCACCGTCTCCGTCCGCCCCTTCGCGTCGGCAAGCTACAAGTTCGACGAGAACATCATCGTGGGCAACGTGGCGTTCATGGGCGCGACCGGCGGGCGCGGCTTCGTGAACGGACGCGCCGGCCAGCGCTTCTGCGTGCGCAACTCCGGCGCGACGGTCGTCGTCGAGGGCGTCGGCGCGCACGGCTGCGAGTACATGACCGGCGGGCGCGTGCTCATCCTGGGCGAGGTCGGCCACAACTTCGCGGCGGGCATGACGGGCGGCATCGCATATGTGTACGACGAGTACCGCACGCTCGCCCACCGCTGCAACCAAGACACCGTGGTCCTGCGCCAGCCGAGCGCGCGCGAGCTCGAGGACATCCGCCAGCTCATCGTCGACCACGTGCACGCCACGCAAAGCCCGCTCGGCATCAAGATGCTCTACCGCTTCGACGCGATCGCGGAGCACTTCGTGAAGGTCGTGCCCGTCGAGTACAAGCGCGTCATGGCCATCGTGGAGGATGCAAAGCGCTCCGGCGCGACGCATGAGGAGGCACTCGAGACGGCCTTCGAGGTCGTTACCGGTACACAGGAGGTGAAGCGCCATGGGTAAGCCGGGAGCGTTTCTGACATACGGCCGCAAGGTTCACGAGCTGCGCCCCGTAGACGAGCGCGTCCGCGACTTCGATGAGCTCTATCGCGAGCTCGACGAGGGCGAGCGGCGCGTGCAGGCGAGCCGCTGCATGATGTGCGGCGTGGCGTTCTGCCAGACGGGGCACCCCTTCGGACGGGCGCGCTCAAGCGGCTGCCCGCTGCACAACCTCATCCCCGAGTGGAACGACCTCGTGTGGCGCGGGCGCTGGCGCGAGGCGGCCGACCGCCTCGCCCTCACGAGCCCGCTGCCTGAGTTCACGAGCCGCGTGTGCCCCGCCCCCTGCGAGGCGGCGTGCAACCTGGGATCGGTCGAGGGAGAGCCGACGGCCATCCACGACACCGAGCGCGCGATCTCCGACTGGGAATGGGCACACGGCGGCCCTGCGGCGTTTGCCGCCCCTCGTGCGGACGCGCCGCGCATCGCCGTGGTGGGTTCCGGCCCCGCAGGCCTCGCCTGCGCCTGGGAGCTCGCCCGCCTGGGCGCGCGCGTCGAGATAATCGAGCGCGCCGACCGCCCCGGCGGCCTGCTCATGTACGGCATCCCGAACATGAAGCTGCCGAAGGAGATCGTCGAGCGCCGCTGCAGCTTGATGGAGGAGCGCGGCATCGCCTTCAGGCTCGAAAGCGACGCCGCCGACCCCGCCATCGCCGCCGAGCTTGTCGACGAGTTCGACGCCGTCGTGCTCTCCGTGGGCGCGGGCGCGGCGCGTACGCTCGATGTGCCCGGCATGGACAGTGAAGGCGTGGTCATGGCCGTCGACTACCTGACGGCCTCGACCAAGTCGGTGCTCGCGGGCACGCAGCCGGCCATCTCCGCGCGCGGGCTCGACGTGGTCGTGATCGGCGGCGGCGACACCGGCAACGACTGCGTGGGCACCGCCGTGCGCCAGGGCGCGGCAAGCGTCCGGCAGATCGAGGTCATGCCGGAGCCGCCAGCTGAGCGCCTGCCCGAAAACCCCTGGCCGCAGTGGCCGAACGTCAAGAAGACCGACTACGGCCAGCAGGAGGCCATCGCCGCCGCGGGCGCCGAAATCCGCAGCTGGTCGGTGAACACCCGCGCCGCACTTGCCGACGCGAGCGGGCACGTGCGGGCGCTCGAGGTCGTCGATGTCGAGTGGGCAGGCGGCTCGCCCGCCGAGATCGAAGGCAGCGTCCGCGAGCTGCCCGCGCAGCTCGTGCTCATCGCCTGCGGCTTCACCGGCCCCGAGCGAGGCGTGCTCGACGCCTTCGGCGTTGCCGTCCCCGCCGCGGGCGCTGGCAGGCCGCTGCCCATCATGGACGCCACCGAGAGCCATCGCTGCGCCGGCGTCGACGGTGCGGCTACGCCCGATCTGGGAATCTGGGCCTGCGGCGACGCCCGCGGCGGCTCGTCGCTCGTGGTCAACGCCATCGCCGACGGCGTCGCATGCGCGCACGAGCTCGCCCGCGCCTGCAAGCTGTAAATTGTGCGCGCCCGCACGTTCGGCACTGTCGCCGAGCGCGCGGGCGCGCCGCCGTTTCGCCACGATTGCGACCTTGTCGGACGACAAGGTGCCCCTTTCAGTACCTTTCTCGGAGCCACCTTCGCTGCCGGAACAATTTTATGCAGCAATTTATCATTTTCCTGCGGTTTCTTATATTTTTTATGCATGTAAAATCCGCTCTTCAGATGAGCCCGCAAAAAATGTACTGAAAGTGGCACCTCCTCGATGTGACGTGGGTACCAAACGGACATAAGGGCCAGTGTCTTCTGCCGAACCGGACGATCAGGCGCGCCGCGCGCCCGACAACCGCCGCCGTCATGCCGTGAACAACGCGTTTCGCCCTCCCGGCGCACGCAGTTCCCCCACGCGCGCGGTGTATGATGCCCCACGCCGTAACATGTGCAGCCAAAGGGGACACATCATGAGAGTCGACCAGATCTTCAGCCGTGCGAAATCCGCTGGATGCCAGCCCATCTCGTTCGAGATGTTCCCGCCCAAAGGCGAGCTCACGCTCGAGCGCGCCCGCGAGGTCGCAGCTGGGTTCGCGCCGCTCGCGCCCGACTTCATCAGCGTGACCTATTCCGCCGGCGGCTCGGGCAACTCCGCCGCCACCGCGAAGATCGCGCACATGATCTCCTCGGAGCTCGACATCCCCTCCGTCGCGCACCTCACGTGCATCTCGCTCACGCGCGAGACGCTCGCCGCCAAGATCGAGGAGTTCCTCGCCGCGGGGGTCGAAAACGTTCTCGCGCTGCGCGGCGACCTGCCGGCGGGCATGAGCGAGGCCGAGGCCGGCGAGATCGCCTTCCCCTATGCCAAAGACCTCATACCCGCGCTCGTGGACGCCAGGTTCTGCGTGGGCGCCGCCGCCTATCCGGAAGGGCACCTCACCTGCGACGACCTGACGACCTCCGTCAAGCACCTGCGCCAGAAGCAGGACGCGGGCGCGAGCTTCTTCGTCACGCAGCTCTTCTTCGACAACGACTACTTCTACCGGTTCCGCGAGCTCGCCGACGCCGCGGGCATCACCGTCCCCATCACGGCGGGCATCATGCCGTTCACGAGCAAGCAGCAGGTCACGCGCATGGTGTTCACCTGCGCGGCATCGCTGCCCGCGCCGGTGATCAAGATCCTCGCCCGCTATGAGAACGACCCCGACTCGCTGCGCCAGGCGGGCATCGAGTACGCCTGCCGCCAGCTCGAGGACCTGCAGCGCCACGGCGCCGACGGCCTGCACGTCTACACCATGAACCGCGCCGACGTGGCGAAGGCCGCCATGAGCGCGCTGCGCGCGTAGGCGCGACCGTGAGTGACATCCGCATGTGCACCGTACCCGAGGCGCTCCAGGCTCCCGTCCCCTACCAGCCGGATGCGGCGCAGCGCCCCGCCATCGACCGCGCCGAGGTCCTGCGCTACCTGGGATACGCTGGGCAGCACATCGACGAGGAGCTCGCCGGGCGCATCGAGCGCATCGTGGCGGAACTCGAGCACGAGGTCGCCCCGCGCGGCGTGCGGCGCGTCTTCGCCGTCGACGCGACGGGGACCGATGCTGCCGGCGACCCCTGCATCCGCCTTGTCGGCACGACCGTCGAGCTGCGCGGCCGCGACGTCTTCCGCCACCTGAAGGACGCCCGCTGCTGCGCGCTTGTCGCAGCCACGCTCGGTATGGCAAGCGAGCGGCGCCTGCGCCTGCTGGCGCGGCAAAATCCGCTGGACGCCGCCATCTTGGACGCCGCGGGATCGGCCTACATCGAAGCCGCCGTCGACGAGATGGACGCCGCAGTGGGAAACGCCGCCCAGGAGGCGGGCCTTACGCGCAACTGGCGCTTCTCCTGCGGCTACGGCGACTGCCCGCTTGCGGCGCAGGATGCGATCGTCGCCGCCCTCGACGCGACGAGGCGCATCGGCCTCACCGTGACCGACAGCCATCTGCTGCTGCCCGCCAAGAGCGTGACGGCCATGGTGGGGCTGTTCGATGGCGACGCGCACGCCGCCGATACGCGCCCGAGCTGCGCCATCTGCCGCCTGGCCGGCTCCTGCTCCTTCCGGGCGCGCGGCACCACCTGCTACGCGGGCACCTGATGGCGCACCGCGCGCGCATCGCACGAGTACAATACCTGCAACACGACCGCGACCGTGAGGACCCCCATGACCGACTACACGCCCCGCACGCTCGATACCCTGCGCATCGCCGATGACGACCTGCGCGCCGTCCTCGAAGGGAGGCGCCACCTGCTCTTCGACGGCGGCATGGGCACGATGCTGCAGGCGGCGGGCCTTGCCGCCGGCGAGCTGCCGGAGCTTCTGTGCCTCACGAATCCCGACGAGATCCGCGCCGTGCACACCGCATACGTCGAGGCGGGCGCGGAGGTCGTGACCACGAACACGTTCGGCGCGAACGCCCGCAAGCTCGGGGATGCCGCCACGGTCGAGGACGTCTTCTGCGCCGCCGTGCGCTGCGCCCGCGACGCCGGTGCGCGCTACGTGGCCGGCGACATCGGCCCCACCGGCGCCCTGCTCGCGCCCCTGGGAACCCTCACGTTCGATGAGGCCTACGAGCTGTTCGCTCAGCAGGTGCGCGCGGCGGTCGCGGCCGGGGTGGACCTCATCGTCATCGAGACCATGACCGATCTCGCCGAGGTCCGCGCCGCGGTGCTCGCTGCGAAAGAGCACGCGGACCTGCCGATCTTCGCCACCATGACCTTCGAGGCGGACGGCCGCACGTTTCTGGGCACCCCGCCCGAGGTGGCGGCGGCAACGCTCGACGCCCTGGGCGCCGACGTCGTGGGCATCAACTGCTCGCTCGGCCCCGCCGAACTTGCACCCTTCGCCCGACGCATGGTCGCCTCAACGGCAAAGCCCGTCATGGTGCAGGCGAACGCCGGCCTGCCGAAGGTGCGCGACGGGAAGACCGTCTACGATATCGACCCCGCAACCTATGCCGCCGGCGTGCAGGCGATGGTCGAGGGCGGCGTGGGCGTCATCGGCGGATGCTGCGGCACCACGCCCGCCTACATCCGCCTGCTCGCCGACATCGTGCGCGACCGCGTGCCCGCGGCGCACCCGGCTGCGGGCGCTCTCACGGTCGCGAGCGCCCAGACGCTCGTAGCGCTGCCCGAGGCCGAGCGGCGCGTCGCCGTCATCGGCGAGCGCATCAACCCCACGGGCAAAAAGCGCCTGCAGGCGGCCCTGCGCGAGGGCGATATCGACTACGTGATCGGCCAGGGCATCAGCCAGCAGGAGCAGGGCGCCGACATCCTCGATGTCAACGTGGGACTTCCCGGCATCGACGAGCCCGCCGTGCTGGCACGCGTCTGCGAGCAGCTCTCCGCCGCGACGGTGCTGCCCCTGCAGATCGACTCCACCGACCCTGCCGCCATCGAGCGCGCCGTGCGCCGCTACGCGGGCAAGCCCATCATCAACTCCGTCAACGGCAAGCGCGAGAGCCTGGATGCCATCCTGCCCATCGCCGCGCACTACGGCGCGAACATCATCGGCCTCACGCTCGACGAGGACGGTATCCCCGACACCGCGCAGGCGCGCTTCGCCATCGCGCAGCGCATCGTCGACGAGGCCGCGCGCTACGGTATCGGGCCCGACCGCATCCTCATCGACTGCCTCGTCATGACGGCGTCCACGAACCAAGCGCAGGCGCTCGAGATCCTGCGCGCCGTGACCATGTGCCGCGAGCGCCTGGGCGTCCACTGCGCGCTCGGCGTCTCGAACATCAGCTTCGGCCTGCCTGCCCGCGAGCTCATGAACGCGACGTTTCTCGCCGCCGCCTTCGGCGCGGGCCTCGACGCCCCCATCATGAACCCGGGATCGGCGCGCTACATGGACGCCGTGCGCGCCTTCCGCGTGCTCAACATGGAGGATGCGGGCTCTGTGGCCTATATCGAGCGCTACGCCACCTGGGCGGACCCCTACAAGGGGCATCCGGCGAACACCGCCCAAGCCGCCGGCGACACGATCGCCGCCGACGCAGGCGACCCGATTCGCCACCTCATCCTCACCGGCAAGAAGGACGAGATGGCGGCGGCGACCGAGCGCCTGCTGGCCACATGCGACCCCATGGACCTTATCAACGACCACCTCATCCCCGCGCTCGACGAGGTGGGCGAGCTGTTCGACAAGGGGGCCTACTTCCTGCCCCAGCTCATGGCGTCGGCCGAATGCGCGCGCGTGGGCTTCGACACCATCCGGCGTCTCATGCCCGCGAGCGACATCGCCTCAAAGGGCTCCATCTGCCTGGCCACCGTCAAGGGCGACATCCATGACATCGGCAAGAACATCGTGAAGATGCTGCTCGACAACTACGGCTACACCGTGTTCGACCTCGGCCGCGACGTCGACCCGCAGGCCATCGTCGATGAGGTCCGCGCCCGCGGCGTCGAGCTCGTGGGCCTCTCCGCCCTCATGACCACGACGGTTCCCGCCATGGAGCAGACCATCGACCTTCTGCACGAGCAGGTCCCGGGCGTGAAGGTCGTCGTGGGCGGCGCGGTGCTCACGCCGGAATATGCGAGCCAGATCGGCGCCGACTACTACGCCAAGGACGCCGCCGAGACCGCGCGCATCGCCGAGGAGCTCTTCGGCGCGGACGCGTAGCCGCATGCGCGCGAAGCCGTGCGGATGCACCCGTGGGAGCCGTTGAACGAAAGGCTCTCGCGGCGAAACGACGTGCAGGCGAGACCGGCGCAGCCACTCAGTCGGCGTAGCGCGCGATCGCTTGCAGATGCCCGACACACGAACACGCCGGGCGCGAAATGGTTCACCCAGCGTTTCCCTGGCCGCGCCGCATACGCCCAAGGACGCTTGCGACGGCGCGGCGCCACCCTATGACGCCGAGCACGGCGAACCAGGAACCGAAGAGGAACAGGCAGCCCAGAGCGACCACACGGAAGCCGCGCGTGACTGCCGCAATCATGCAGACCAGGCCGCACTTCCGGCGGCAGGCTACCCGGCCGTTCGCGATGGTGATGAAGACGCCATGGCGGCAGCGCCCCACATCGGACAGCAGCAAGGGAGCCCCTCTCCATCTCGCTGCTGCACCGCATTGCCCCACGGCAACCGATTTGTTGCAGAGAAGCCGCCAGCACCCCGTCGAGAGCGCAGGTGCGCAGGCGGGTTGTTAGAATGGGGTTTGGTATAGGCATGCAACCGTTGCGAACAAAGGAGCGCCCATGGCGATCACGCCCGCAGAAATCGCCGAGACCCGTGGCATGGTCTCAGAGCAGCATCTTGACATCCGCACCATCACCATGGGCATCTCGCTCATGGGATGCGCGGACGAGAGCATCGAGAAGATGAGCACGAAGATCTACGACCGCGTCACGAAGACGGCCGAGCAGCTCGTCCCGACCGCGGAGGCGCTCGAGCGCGAGTACGGCATCCCCATCGTGAACAAGCGCGTCTCCGTAACGCCCATCGCGCAGATCGCCGCCGCCTGCCCCGACGAGGATCTCACCCCGCTCGCGCACGCGCTCGACCGCGCCGCCGAGACCCTCGGCATCGACTACCTCGGCGGCTTCTCCGCACTCGTCCAGAAGGGCATCGGTAACGCCGACCGTCGCCTCATCCAGAGCATCCCCGAGGCGCTCGCCCAGACGAGCCGCGTGTGCTCGAGCGTAAACGTGGCGAGCCTGCGCGCCGGCATCAACATGGACGCCGTGCTCATGGTCGCCCAGACCGTGCTCGACTCCGCGCGCCTCACGGCGGACCGCGAGTCGGTCGGCGCCTCGAAGTTCGTCGTGTTCGCTAACATGGTCGAGGACTCCCCCTTCATGGCCGGCGCCACCCACGGCTCCGGCGAGGCCGACGCCGTCATCAACGTCGGCGTCTCGGGTCCCGGCGTCATGGCCGCCGCCCTGGAGCAGCTGCCCGAGAGCGCCGACATGATGGAGGTCGCCGAGAAGATCAAGCAGACCGCCTTCAAGATCACGCGCGCCGGCGAGCTCATGAGCCGTGAGGCAGCCCGCCGCCTGGGCGTGGAGAAGGGCATCGTCGACCTCTCGCTCGCCCCCACCCCCGCCGTCGGCGACTCCGTGGCCCGCATCCTCGAGATCATCGGCGTGGGCACCTGCGGCGGCCCCGGCACCACCGCGGCGCTCGCCCTGCTGAACGACTGCGTCAAGAAGGGCGGCGTCATGGCGAGCTCCAGCGTGGGCGGCCTGTCCGGCGCGTTCATCCCCGTGTCCGAGGATGCCGGCATGATCGAGGCCGTCGAGGCCGGCGCGCTTTCGCTTGAGAAGCTCGAGGCCATGACCTGCGTGTGCTCCGTGGGCCTCGACATGATCGCGATTCCGGGCGATACCTCGGTCGAGACCATCGCGGGCATCATCGCCGACGAGATGGCCATCGGCGTCATCAACAACAAGACCACGGCGGTGCGCATCATCCCCGCCATCGGCAAGGGGCTCGGCGAGTCCGTGGACTACGGCGGGCTGTTCGGGCGCGCGCCCATCATGCCGGTAAACCCCCACGCCGGCACCGTGTTCGCCCACCGCGGCGGACGCTTCCCGGCGCCGCTCAACTCGCTGAAGAACTAGGTTTCTGGCCCGAGCGCGGGAGGCCCCCATCATCCCCTGCGCTCGGGCAGTCCTGCGCAAGACGGAGAGCCCGCTGGGCTCTCCTTTGCGTGCGGAATCTCGCGCAGGGGGTGATGGGAGGCCCCCGCTGCCGGCTCCGTTGCCCATGTTTCTCGGTTGGCGCCGGGAAGCGGCCGGCGCGGTGGGCGGCACTACCGGCGTGGGAAGCGGTTCTTGCTAGAGGAAATATGGCGCGCGGCGCTTGGGCGCCGCGCTTTTTTACGTAAGGGGATGCGATGAGGTCGCGGCTGTTGGAGACGGATTGGAATGAGGAGTGGAAGGCGCTGCAGGCCAAGCGGCGCGGTCCGGACGACCCTTCGTTCTGGGACGCGCGGGCGCGGCATTTCCGACCGCGGGAGACGCATCCCTATGCCCAAGCCTTCTTGGAGCTCACCGGCATCCGGGCGGGCGAGACGGTACTCGACATGGGATGCGGCGCGGGGTCGCTCGCCATCCCCCTCGCGCATGCGGGGCATCGCGTCATCGCCGTGGACTTCTCGCCGCGTATGCTCGCCGTGCTCGACGAGACGGCGCGCGAATGCGGCCTTTTCGACCGCATAGACCCCGTCCAGCTCGCCTGGGATGATGACTGGCGCCTGGCGGGCATCGAGCCCAAGTCGGTCGATGTCGCCCTGGCGAGCCGGTCCATCGCGACCGCCGACCTCAAGGCGGCGCTCGGAAAGCTCACCGCCGCAGCCCGTCGGCGCTGCGCGATCACCCTGATCGCCGGCGCGAGCCCGCGCTATGACGAGCACATCATGGATGCCATCGGAGCCTCGGTCACACGGTCCGGCGACTACGTCTACGCCTTCAACATCCTTATCGGCATGGGGCTCACGCCCGAGGTGCGCTACATCGCCTCGCCGCGGCGCGACACCTTCGATTCGCTGGAGGACGGCGTGGCCGATTTCTCCCGCATGCTCGAAGATGGCAACGAGGACCGCATCGACGAGCTTCGCGCCTACATCGCCCAGCACATGGTTGAAAACCCGCACGTCGGCGAGCCAGGTTCCAAGGGACGGCCGCAAGGCGCGTACATGCTCGATCACATCCGCATGGTCCGCTGGGCGCACCTCTCCTGGGACGCGCGTTCGGCGACCCCGGGGCATCCATCCCGCAGGTAGCCCGACTTGTGCAAAATTGGCTTGCGCTCTGGCATTGTCGGGTGGGGTGTTCTATCGTGTACCCGCTAACCGATCACCACAAAGAAAGAGAGCTCACCCTATGGCACTTACCGGCAAGCAGGTTCGCCAGCTTCGCGCCCTTGCGCATCACCTGAACCCCACCGTCCAGATCGGACGCGGCGGTGTCAGTGACGCGGTCGTCGAGCAGGCTGAGGAGTCCCTCGAGGCCCATGAGCTCGTCAAGTGCGCGGTGCAGGATGGCTGCGGCCTCGAGACGCGCGACGCGGCCAGCACGCTCGCCGAGCTCGCCGGCGCCGAGGTCGTCCAAGTGATTGGCCACCGCTTCACCATCTACCGCGAGAGCTCCCGCAAGGACATCGAGAAGATCAAGCTCTGCTAGCGCTGCGCTCGTCAAGGCGCTTCCTGGGGAGTGCCGACACCGCGCGTCGGGCAGCTAAGGTAGACGCTGCCGGACAGGCCTGTTTATGCCGGCTTTTGCGGGCGGGCAACTCGAGCGCAGCTACCCCGAACCGCCCAGCCGGGTGCCTGCGGGCACTGCGACACCGAGTGCCCCGGTGCGTCCGCGTAGCCGCCGTATCCCCCGGCTGCGCGGACGCACCGGCGATTTCCCGCCGCCTATCGCCTTCGGGGCCGCCATCGCATCGCGCGCGCTGGCGGCCCCGAAGCTAAACGCGCGTGCCGCCGACACGACAGCTGCACGCCCCTCTCCCCTACAGCATGGCCACGCGACGCGTCTGGTTGATGATGCGGTCGTACGCCTCGCGCGTCTCCTGCTCCGGCAGGGTGCTGAGCTCGCGCTCAAGATAGTGCAGATGGCTGTTGTAGAGCTCCACCACCTCACGCCGGCGCCCGCACTGGTCGAACACCGTCATCGCATGCCGAATCACGTCCTCGCGCGTCGGCGCCTGCTTCAGCGCCGCCTCGACCAGCCACGCCGCCGAGTTGAGGTTCTCCATGCGCAGCGCCGCATCCACCCCGCGCATCATGCAGTCGATATAGCGCGAGAGGTAGGCGCGGCGCATGTTCGCAAAGAAGCTCGCATCGCCGCTGTCGGGCAGGTAGAGCGGTCCGCGGTAGATCTGCTCCATCTTGAGTGCCGCCTCCACGATCTGCTGCGCGGGCACCGTGTCCCCGCTCAAGAGAATCTCGCGCGCCAATCCCTCGAATCGCTTCGTGTCCGAGTACACGAACTCGCCGTTCAGCGCGATACCCTCGCCCTGGGTCAGCACGTACTGCGGACCGCCCGCGCGCTGCCCCATCGCCGACCTCAAGGCCGAAAGCGTCACGTATAGGCTCTCGCGCCCGCGTGCGTACTCGGCCTTCGGCCACAGCTCGTCGATGATCGTCCGCCTGCTCACGAACGTTCCCAGCGACAGCGCAAGCCGCGCCGCGAGCACGCTCGCCTTCTTCCGGCGCCATACGGTCTGGGTGAGCGTATGGCCGTTGCGCTCCACCTGGAAGCCGCCGAACAGGTTGATGACCACCTGCCCCACCTCCGAGGCGATACCGCCCGGAACGACTTCGAACAGCGTGTCCGGGGCGGGTGCCGGCTCGCCTGCCGGCACGAGCGTCGGCGCGACGGTACGCGGCAGCAGCTTGCGCATGGAGTCGGCCTTGCTCCCGAGCATGCTCATGGCGAGCCGCGCGCAGGGCCTGAAGCGCGCCTCGAGCATCAGGTCCTTGTGCAGCGAGTACCATGCCGAAAGCTCCGAATCGAAGCGGGCTGCCGCCAGGTGCAGCGCCACGCACCAGGCGCGCGCCGGCGTGGGGTCCTCCTCCGACAGATCGAGCGTTTCCGCCTCCTCGCGCACCTTGACGCGCGAGGTGCCCCGCAGGTGCGCCACGCGCTCGAGCAGCGTTCCCCACGAGTGCAGGAACACCTGGTCCTCCCCTGCGAGCTTGATGACCTGCTGCCCGCGGAACTGCCCGTTGATCGCCTGACCGACCGCGAGGCCCTGCCACCCTTCCGCAGCCAGGCACAACAGCTGCGTGGGCAGGTCGGACTCTCGAACCGCCGTCGTGCCCGCGTCGACGAAGCCGCGCTCATCGACCACCGGGTCCCCCGCGAACAGGCGCGCCATGTTCACCACGCAGCGCACGCGCACGGCGATAGGCGCCAGGCGCCGCATCATGAGGCGCTCGACCAGGCGCTCAAGCGCCTCGCGGTTGCCCACCTCCAGCCCCTTGCCGTGCATAATATCATCGAGATACCTGTCGCAAAGCAGCAGCAGCCGCGGGATATCGATCTCGTTGGCACTCGCGCCGTCCTCGAGCAGCTTTACGTCCTCTCCCCACGTCACATCGCCGGTTCCCGCCACGAGCTCATCGTAGACGCGCACGTGGGCGCGCAGCAGCGTGGCGGCACGTACGCCCAGGCGTGCAGCGGCGGGCTCGCGCACGTCCGGCAGCGCGATGCCGCTGACGCTCTCCCACGTCTCGGCCACCGCCCGCGCGCACGCCCAGTCCGCAGGCGCCACCTGCTGCGGAATCGCGGTGGCGCGGCGTCTGAGCTCGATGGCGGCCCCGCGTGCCAGGCGGTAATCGCCCATCGTCAGCGCGGAGACGTAGGCGGCGATCAGCGCTCCCGTCTCGATGCCGCTCGACAGGACCTCGCCTGTCGCCGCAAGCGTCTTGGCCACGAACGCACCCTGTCCTGCCAGCGCGAACGCCGCGGGAAACTGCACGATCAGCTCGACGCGCTCGGAGCGCGACAGGACGGCCTGCGCAAGCGCCACCGCGTCGTCGATGCGCTCCGCCCGCGCCAACGCGCGCGCGGCGACCAGCGCGTAGCCGGGCTTGCTCGAAGCGATCTTCCGGCGCAGACCGGCCAGGGCATCTTTTCGCCGCGTCAGGCACCGAAACGCCCCATGCTGCTGGTCGATGTTGAACATAGGGTAGTCGCGCACCAGCCGCCCGATCGTCTCCTGGCGCAGCTTCACCTCCCCATGTGTCAGATCGCCGAGCGTCCCGGCACCCATGAGCAGCAGCATGCACACGACGCGGTGGAGCGGATCGCGCTCGCGACGTAGGTCGTCCAGCGTCTCCTGGTAGAGCTTCTGGATGCCGTCCTCGAGCGGGCTTGTGTCGCTCGCGCGCTCGCTGACCGACTCCAGGCACGCCACCAGCGCCGGAATGCCCTCCGTCAACCCGTAGACATCGAGCGTCCGGGCGATGGAGTACAGCGCGACCCACTCGGAGTACTCGCGCGGCGAGACCAGCAGCGCCTGCGCTTCGATGCGCGCTGCATCGGACAGCTCATCCAACAGCTGCCTGCGGGCAGGGGTGCATGCCACGACCACCTCGGCACCGCGGTCGCGCAGCGCGCGCAGGGCAGCAGCGAGCGCCTTCGTCTCGTTGCGCGTCAGGCGCGGAATCCCATCAAGGGTCACAAGCGGACGGGTCGCCCAGGGCAGGGCATCCCCCGGGCACGCAAGACGCTCGAGCAGCTCCTCGCAGCTCAGATTCGCCCCATCGATGGCCAGCGCGCCCTCGCGCCCACGCTGCGCTGCAGCCGCATGGGCGTACTGGATGAGCAGCGCCGTCTTGCCGAATCCATCGGGGGCGACGATCAGCACGATGCCCGATTCCGTCCCCTTGCCCCCGATGCTGCGCAGCAGGTGGTCGCGGCGGACCAGACGGCCTGTATACCCCTGCTCGCGTGCGGTCTGCGAGCGCTCCGCCCCGGCATCCTCCGCCTGCTGAACCGTCTCCTGCTTCTGTACCGTCGTGTCCGCCATGGCTACCTCCTTGCACATCGGCCCGGCTGGGCCCCTTTGGTATGCGCCCGCGCGATGCCGTGTCGGGTCGGCCACGTTGGCGTGAGGTACAGTAAAGCACTTTTCGCAAACTTTTGGTTCGTTAATATAAAGTTTTATGTTAAGTATGCTATATTTCTTTGAGAGTTGATAATAGGGGCCGCTCTGTCGCGAGGCGCTTTGTGCCCGCCAGGCGCGAAAAGACGCACAGGCTTAGACCGCTCGATTACGAAACAAGGCGCCTCCTTCAGGAGACGCCTTGCGTCAGCGGGAAGCGCCCAGCTTCCCATCTTTGGTATGCGGAACTTACGCGAGCTCGTCAGCGCACAGCGACAGGGCCTCCTCGTCAGCCACGAGCACCGTGTTGGGATGCAGCTGCAGGATGGACGCCGGGCAGCTCGGGGCCACCGGGCCGAAGCACATGTCGTGCACGGCCTGGGCCTTCTTCTCGCCGTTGGCGATAACGAGGATCATCTTGGCGAACATGATGGTCTGAACACCCATGCTGTAAGCCTGACGCGGCACCTCGTCGATGCTGTCGAACAGGCGGCTGTTGGCCTCAATGGTGGACTCGGTCAGATCGACCAGGTGCGTACCCTTGGAGAAGTGGTCGTCGGGTTCGTTGAAGCCGATGTGGCCGTTGTTGCCGATACCGAGAAGTTGAAGATCGGGATAGCCGGCAGCGGCGACGGCGGCATCATAAGCGGCGCAGGAGGCCTCGCCGTCCTCGGCCATGCCGTCGGGCACGTGGGTGTTGGCCTTGTCGATGTTCACGTGATCGAACAGGTTGGTGTTCATGAAGTAGCGGTAACTCTGGGGGTTGTCGCCCGACAGGCCGCGATACTCGTCGAGGTTATAGGAGGACACCTGGGAGAAATCGAGGTCGCCCTTCTTGTACCACTCGACAAGCTGCTGGTAGGCGCCGATCGGCGTCGAGCCGGTCGCAAGGCCCAGCACGCAGTTCGGCTTGAGGATGATCTGCGCGGAGATGATATTCGCCGCCTTGCGGCTCATGTCGTTGTAATCACGCGCGCGTACGATAGAAATCATGCCGGAACCCTTTCTCGCTATACCTAACGATATCCAACCGCTCCCGACATCCGGCGCCGGGGCCGATTCTACCCGGTCTCACTCACCGCTCGCGAGCGGTGATCAGCTGGTCGAGTTCGGATACGGTGTCGCCGACGTTGCCCTTGATGCTCGAGAACTCAACGGAGTTGCAGATGAGTATCGGCGCCGTGACGTCGTATCCCTCCCGCTCGATCGCCTCACGGTCGAACTCGATCAGCACGTCACCTTTCTTGACCATCTGCCCCACGGAAGCCTTCACGTTGAAGTACTTCCCGTCAAGCTTGACGGTATCCAGGCCGACGTGAATCAGGATATCGAGGCCCTCGTTGGTATGGAGCGCGAGCGCGTGCCCCGTCGGAAAAATCGCCTCGATCTTAGAATCAGATGGTGCCACGACCTTGTTGCCCGTCGGCTCGATCGCAACGCCCTGTCCCAAAAGGCCAGCAGCAAATGTCTGGTCGTTGACTTCGGAGAGCGGGATAACCTTGCCCGCCATCGGAGAAAGCAGAACGTTGTTCCGCTTCCCAAAGCCAAACGACTTGAGAAACTCGCTGAACATGATCCCCCTTGTTCACCCGTGCGAAGAAACAGAGTGTTCGTATCGCTATCGTACCGCAAAGAAACAACCGGGCACACGCCATTTTGGCTGTTTTGGACCACGTGCCGCGGTATATCGACCCCCTTGCTCCCATTCGCCCAGCGTATGTGAACCGGGCCTGGTAAGAAGGCAGGAATTCCGCACAAAAACAGGGCCTGTCGAGGCGGTCGACAGGCCCTGCCAATACATGCAGTAAAGCTTAGCGCTTGGAGAACTGCGGAGCGCGACGGGCCTTCTTGAGGCCGTACTTCTTGCGCTCGACGACACGCGCATCGCGCGTGAGGAAGCCAGCGCGCTTGAGGTCGGCGCGGTAATCGCCAGCCTTCAGCAGGGCGCGGGCGATACCCAGGCGCAGGGCACCAGCCTGACCGGTGATGCCGCCGCCGTCGCACAGGGCGATGACGTCGAAGGTGCCGGCGGTGTCGGTGACCTTGAAGGGGGCGAGAGCGTTCTCGACGAGCTGCTTGCGGCCGAAGTACTCGGCGGCGTCACGCTTGTTGACGGTGACCTTGCCGGTACCGGGGACGATGCGGACGCGGGCAACGGCGTTCTTGCGACGGCCGGTGCCGTAATAAACAACGGTGTTCTCAGCCATCTTTTATGCCTCCAGCTCGATCTTGGTGGGGTTCTGAGCAGCGTGCGGATGCTCGGGGCCAGCGTAGACCTTGAGCTTCTTGAGCTGCTGACGGCCAAGGGTGGTCTTGGGGAGCATGCCGCGGACGGCGCGCTCGATGACCTTCTCAGGGTGCTTGGCCATGGCCTGACGGAAGCTCTCAGCCTTGAGGCCGCCGTTGTAGCCGCTGTGACGGTAGTAGACCTTCTGGTCGGCCTTGTTACCGGTAAGCTGGACCTTATCGGCATTGATGACCACCACGAAGTCACCGCAGTCAGAGTTGGGGGTGAACTGGGGCTTGTTCTTGCCGCGCAGGATCATGGCGACCTGAGTGGCGAGACGGCCCAGGACAGCGCCCTCGGCATCGACGAGGACCCAATTGCGGGCAACCTCACCCTGCTTGGCGTAGTGAGTCGACTTCTGAATCACTTGACTCCTCCATGTACAGTACGTGTCTTAACAGAGATTCACGGGGCTCTGCAAATGACTGAAGAATTATAGCGCGCACGGATGCGGGGTCAATGTGGCGTTTGCACGCACGCAGAGTTTCTGCACATGTGTGCGTGGCTCCGGGGCCGGGCGCGGCTGCACGGTTAAGACACTAGCGCTCGAGAAACGCCTTGATGTCCGGAAGCCTATGGATGCATTCCTGACGGCCCTGGATATACAAGTCGAGGAGCTTTGCGGCGTCGTGCTCAATGTGCCCCACCTCGACCGGGCGCACCGGCGCGATCACGAGAGCGCGCCCCTCATCCTCATAGGCCCAGATATGCTCGCGCTGCTCGTTGTAGCGCTCATGCCTGCTCTCGATGGCGTCGAGCAGATACGGGTACTCCCCGTAGCGCGCACGCGCCGCAGGCATGAACTCATAGGGGCCCTTCTTGTAGGCGCGATGCTGCGTGAGGACCACGACAGCGCGATCGAAGCCGTCGTCCTCCAACACGTGCTCGATGGGCACGGAATCCGCCACGCCGCCGTCGAGGTACAGGTGCCCGTCGATCTCGACCGGTGGAGCCATGAGCGGAAGCGATGTCGAGGCGCGCACCGCGTCGATGTCGAGCACGGCGTTTTTGACCTCCAGGTAGGCCGCGGTCCCGAACACGATATCGGTCGCTGTCGCCCACAGCGGCATCGGATTCGCCAGATAAGCGTCGTTGTCGAAGGGATCGAGCCGGTCCTGCACGTCGTTCAGCATGAAGTCGTACCCGATGAAGCTGCCGCTGCGCGCGAGCGAACGGGTGCCCATGTAGCGTTCGTCGTTGCAAAAGGCCAGGTTCACGCGGTTCGGACGTCCGATCTGGCGCGATTTGTAGCTGAGGCCGTTCAGGACGCCGGCGCTCACGCCGAAGCACGCGTCCGGCCAGATGCCGTGCTCCATCAGCACGTCGAGTACTCCTGCGGTGAACTGCCCGCGGAAGCTTCCGCCTTCGAGGATGATCGCTGTCTTGCCCGCATTCTCCGCCCGCTGATCCATAGCCGCCTATCCTTTTTCGTCGATGTTCCCTGGTCCTCTTCTACCACAAATCGCCCAACGTAAACGAAGGGTTCCTCTGGGGGGACGGGGTAGTTTGGGGACATCCTGCGCCCGACCGGGCGCAGGATGTCCCCAAACTACCCCGTCCCCCCCAGAGGACACCGCGAAGCGATGAGCTATCCCGATCTGGGGCGCGTATACGCACGCGCCGGCCGTGGTAGAATAGCTATCCCGTACGCGTTCTCGCGTGCGTGCACATTGACAGGTCGAGCGGCAGATGCCGCCCTCCGACCCTTTTGGGGCCGACTGGTTTCGACACGATAGTTCTGAGAGAGGAAGCAGGCCGTGGTCTCCTCGCCCACGTTAAACAGGGGTACCGTCAAAATGAATTGACAAGAATTCTTCTTATGAGCCCCAGCTGGCTCTCGCTGCTTAGTATTTAATTGCAGCGCGTCGCGCTCGGGAGCTTCCCCGACCCGAGCCCGATGTCATTTAAGGGGAATGCGCCCGCACACGTAATCGGTATGGTGCGGGCTAAGATCGAACCGATTGGGGTACCGCGAGCGTGTCGCTGCGCGCAACGTGCCCGAGATGAAATCAGCGACTGAGCCTGGAGATGCCGATCAGGGGGCTTTCGTGGACCGGAGTTCGATTCTCCGCGGCTCCACCACACGCAGCGAAGCCGAACTGCCGCACGCTGGCGGTTCGGCTTCTTTTGTGACGATGGCATGCACACCTATGTCGTCGTGCGCAATCGATAATCCCTTGTGCGCAAAAGAGCACGTTCTTGTACATAAAAACAACCATAATGGACATTCCAACTCAATCATTTCCGGCGGACGCATCTGTTCAATCGGCGAACGGTAATGATGAAAAAGTTGGAAGATATTTCAAAATAATACCGTTTACCTCGTGATATATCGTTTTATCACGCTGTTTACCCACTGTTCTGATAGTCTTCACAAACGTGAAGACTGCACCACAATTGTTGAATGGGGCTGGACACAACCGGTATCGTTCTCACTGCACATTGCTTGCCCTCGTATTTGGAGGTTACACATGAACGCACAGAACGCACAGCTCGCCGGAGCCCTGGTCGGCCTGGGCGCCACCATCACGCAGGCCATGGACGAGATCGAGGACTTCGTGCCCTGCGGTCACCCCGCATCCGTCATCATCGACGGCCTGTCTGCACTCGATCGGACCCTTTCCGATGAGCAGCGCGCTGAGCAGATGAGCACCGTGACCGACATGATCGACCACGTGAGCGAGAAGCGCGGCGTGCCCGCCCACTCCATCGCCGACATGCTCAAGATCGGCGGCGTCAAGTCGCAGCTTCTGGGCGAGCTCCAGAACGTCGCCGCGGCCGTCAAGGAGAAGACGAACGAGAACCAGAACGTCAACTCCTGGATCTACCGTTCGCTCGCGGCCATCGAGCACACTGGCACCTTGGAGGCCGCCGAGCGCATCGCCGAGTCCCAGGTCATCAAGGCTCAGGTCTCCACGCTGTAGAAACGAACCTACTCGCCGCCCCCGCGCGGCACGCACATAAGACAGCTTGCTTTGAGCGGCAGCGCATATGCGTTGCCGCTTTTTCTTTATGCCGAGGAGTCGCGCTCCAAAAAGAAGGTTCCCCGTAACGGCAGCAAATCCGCCACCGTCACGGGGAGCCCTACCATCACGCGCTTCGCGCCGTCCTTACGACAGGCTCGCGCGCAGCAGCTCGTTGAACAGCTTCGGGTTGCCCTGGCCGCGGCTTTCCTTCATGCACTGGCCCACAAGGAAGCCGAGCACCTTCTGGTTGCCGTCGCGGTACTGCTGAGCCTGGTCGGCGCAGCGCTCAAGCACCTCGTCCACGATGGGCTGCAGCGCGCCCGCATCGCTCACCTGGCGCATGCCGCGCTCGTCCACGATCTTCTCCGGGTCCTCACCGGATTCAGCCATCAGGCCGAACACCTCATGGGCCTGATTGGAGCTGATGGCGTCCTCGGCGAGCAGCTTGGCGAGCGAAGCCACCTGGGCGGGCGCGATGCCGCAGTCGGTGATGCCGCCCTCCACGCCCTTCAGGTAGGCGGCGAGCTCGTTCACGATAAGGTTCGCCACCGCCTGCGCGGGCTTGCCGGACAGGCCCTCAGCAGAGGCCTCGAAGAACGCCGCCGTCTCGGGATCGCCGGCGATCTGCTCAGCGTCCGCGCGCTTGATGCCGAACGCGGTCTCGTACCGGTCGCGCTTGGCGTCCGGAAGCTCGGGAATCTCGGCGGCGCAGTGAGCGATGAACTCATCGGAGAGGTCGAACGGCGCCAGATCGGGATCGGGGAACAGGCGGTAGTCGTCGGCGGTCTCCTTCACGCGCATGACGACCGTGCGCTTGCGGCCCGGCTCCCAGTGGCGCGTCTCCTGGTAGATGATGCCGCCCTCCTCGAGCACCTCCGCCTGGCGGCAGATCTCGTAGGCCAGGCCATCGTGCAGCGCCTTGAACGAGTTCAGGTTCTTGAGCTCGGTCTTCGTGCCGAGCTTCGTCTCGCCGCGGCGGCGCAGGCTCACGTTGCCGTCGCAGCGCATGGATCCGTGCTCCATGGAGCAGTCGGAGATGCCGAGCGTCAGGAAGATGCGGCGGAGCTTCTCCATGAACAGGCGCGCCTCCTCGGGCGTGCGCAGGTCGGGCTCGGTCACCAGCTCGATGAGCGGGGTGCCGCAGCGGTTGTAATCGATCAGTGACTCGCTCGCCGCCGCGATGCGGCCCTCCTCGCCGCCCACGTGCACCATCTTCGCCGCGTCCTCCTCCATATGGATGCGCAGGATGCGGATGGGCACCGTGTAGGACCCGTCCTCATGGCGCTCGGGCAGCGCGAGGTTGGCAGTGTTGTACCCGCTCATACCTGCCAAGGCGCCGCCGTGGGAGCCCTCGCGCATCTGGGTGGCCATAGCAGTCGACAGGCCCACGGCGTTCGCGCTCGCGCTCGCCAGGCTCTGCGCCTCAGCCGCTCCGAAGGCACACTCCGGGCGCTCGGCGGCACCGCGGCCGGTAACCTCCAGGTCCAGATGACCATGCATGCAAAACGCTACCGGGCCCTGCGTGGTCTGGAAGTTCTTCGCCATATCGGGATAGAAGTAGTGCTTGCGGTAGAACATCGAGTGCTTCTGGACCTCACAGTTCGTGGCAAGGCCCGCCTTCACGATGCTCTCGATCGCGCGCTTGTTGGGCACCGGCAGCGCACCGGGCAGGCCCAGGCACACCGGGCACACGTTGGCGTTGGGCTTGGCATCGTGGGTGTTCTTGCAGTTGCAGAACATCTTGGTCTCGAGCGTCGTGAGCTCGGTATGGATCTCGAGGCCGATGACGGCCTCCCAGTCCTTCAGGACCTCGGAGAGTTCCTTCATGCGAGCTCACCCCCCTTCCCGGCGAATGCGGGCGCGACGGAAAGCGCCGGCGCACCCGTGGCGGCATCGGTCAGACCGCGCTCGAGCGCGCGGGCGAACATGAGCATCGTGCGGTCCTTGAAGGCGGGGCCCACGAGCTGCGAGGCGACCGGCAGGCCCGAATCGGCGCCCAGCCCCAGCGGAACCGATACGCCACCGTTGCCGGCGATGTTGATGGAGATGGTGTACAGGTCGGCCAAATACATCTGCGTGGGATCCGAGATCTCGCCGTGGCGCCAGGCGGTGCGCGGGCTGGACGGCATGAGAATCACGTCGCAGCGCTCGTAGGCAGACGCGTAGTCCGCCGTGATGAGCGTGCGCGCCTTCTGGGCGGCGTAGTAATACTTGTCGTACACGCCGGAGGACAGCAGGTACGCGCCGAGCATCTGGCGGCGCTTCGCCTCGGGTCCGAAGCCGTGGGCGCGCGACAGCGAGCTCTGCGCATCGAGGTTCGCACAGTCGGGCTCCTGATAGCCGTAGCGGATGCCGTCGAAACGCGCGAGGTTCGAGAACGCCTCGGCGGGGCCGATGACGTAGTAGGCGGCGATGGCCGCATCCAGATGCGGCAGGTCGACCTCAACGAGCTCAGCGCCCTGGTTCTCGAGTTCGCGCGCGGCGGCCTCGACGGCTGCACGCATCTCGGGCGTCAGGCCCTCGGCCTCCATGAAAGCGGGGATGATGCCCACCCGGCGCCCCTCGATCGGATCGTTCAGGTGCTCGCAGAAGTCCACGGGGCAGTCCTGGCTCGTCCCGTCATACGGATCCTTCCCGGCACCCGTGAGCGCGTTCATGGCGAGCGCGACGTCCTCGACCGTACGGCCGAAGGGGCCGACCTGGTCGAGCGAGCTGCCGAAGGCCACGACGCCGTAGCGCGACACCGCGCCGTAGGTCGGCTTCATGCCCACCACGCCGCACAGCGCCGCAGGCTGGCGGATCGAGCCGCCCGTATCGGAGCCGAGCGCCAGCGGCACCTCGCCCGCGGCGACCGCCGCAGCCGAGCCGCCCGACGAGCCACCCGGGACGCGCTCGGTATCCCACGGGTTGTGCGTGGGGTGGAACGCGGAGCTGTCGGTCGTGGAGCCGAAGGCGAACTCATCCATGTTCGCCTTGCCCACCGGCACGCAGCCGGCATCGAGCATGCGCTGCACGCACGTGGCGGTGTAGACGCTCTCGTAGTTCTCGAGCATGCGCGAGGCGCACGTCGTGCGCGTTCCCACGAGGTTCATGTTGTCCTTGATGGCAAACGGCACGCCCGCAAGCGGCGGCAGCTCCCCGCCCGCCGCGCGCGCGGCGTCGACGCGGTCCGCCGCGGCCAGGGCGAGCTCGGGGCACACCTGCAGAAACGCCTGCACCGCGTCCTCGCGAGCGGCGATGGCATCAAGCGAGGCCTGCGCGACCTCGCGGGCGGAAAACTCCCCCGCCTTGATGCCGGCGGCGATGCGCGCCGCGCTCAGGGTATCGATATACTGCGCCATCAGCGATCACCCGCCTCTCCCAGAATCGAGGGCACGCGGAAATACCGGTCGCGCGTGCTGCCTGCGTTCTCGAGGGCAACCTCGAGCGGCAGATCGCGCTGACCCAGCTCCTCGTCCTCGCGCATGACGTTCGCAAGGTCGCCGATCGGATGGAACGTGGGCTCCACGTCGGGCAGGTCGTAGTCGAGCACCGGCGCGAGCATGTCGACGGCGTCGTTGAGGTAGGAGGTCATCTCCGCGAGCTCATCGCCCTCCAGGGCGATGCGGGCGTAGTCGGCGATGCCCCGCACATCGGTTTCGGTGAGTGCCATGGGCGCTCTCCTTCCGTATAAGGTCGAACGCCCACCATTATACGCAAGCCACCTGCGGCGCCGCAGGTGGCCGACAAGGCGTAACCAATCTGACCCGATAGGACAAGCCGGCCCGGGAAACGCCGGGCCGCGGATTCCACGCTCGAGGCAAGATGGCCGCCAGGTGCTCACCGAAGCCGCTCCGGATGCGCCCAATCGTCGCATTGCGGCCTTCCGAAAACGAGGACCCCCCACTTTCAGTACATGTTGAGCGCGACCAAACGTACGCTTTATTTTGATAAAGTGCTCAACTGGGAGAATGATGACGGGAAACGACGCCAGCGGCGAGTCTTCCCGGCACAGCCCGAAAAAAGTACTGAAAGTGGGCACCCTTCGTGTCCGGAGCAGGGTTTGAGAGCCGGAACCGGTCTCCGAGCCGACGGCGACACGCAAAATCGACCGCGCAGCGCGAACGGGAGCGCGCACGGCGGCAACATGAAACCGGGCGCCGCGAGTTGCCCCGCAGCGCCCGGTTGCGCACATACCGTTTTGGTTGCTCCACCGTTTACGGAAGCACCTTGAGCAGCTCCTCCTTGGTCTGCTCCTCGTTGCCGCCCACGATGGTGATGTCGATGAGATCGCCCTTGTTGGCGTCAAGCGTCAGCATCTCCATCAGGTCGCGACCCGATGCGGTCTTGCCGTTAAACGAGATCTGGACATCGCTCGCGCACTTGGTCAGCGTGTAGGCGACCAGCGCGACGGGACGGGCGTGCAGACCCTCTTCGGCTTCGATAAGATGCTGAAACTTAATCATGGGATACCTCCTGCGATACAGCGGACGGCTCGAAATACAAGCCCATAGGGAAGACTATACGCCAACCGTTGCGCCCGCGGGACGACAGTTCGGCCGATATCCTTGTCGACACCGAAAGCGGCTAGACGACACGCGAAGCGCGGCGGCGAGAACGATGCCGTCGACGCGGCCCCGGCCCCACCGCGCCTTTCGCATAGCGCCCTCGGGAACCACCACGGCAACCCGAGTGCGAGATGCTGGACCCAAAACCGCTTTTAGGGCAGCACAGCCCGCAGGGCCTCCGCCGCCTGCTCCTCGTCAGGCCCCTCGATGGTCACCTCGATCGTGCTGCCGCCGCGAGCCTCGAGCCCGAGCATGCCCATAAGGTCGCGCGCCTCGCTCGACCGCTCCCCCACCCGTATCGTCACGGCACTGGAAAGCGGCGCGAGCGTCGCCGCGATCGCGGCGATAGGACGGGCATGCAGCCCTTCGGGGTCGGCGATTGCATGCGAGAACTGAATCATCGGGCCTCCTCATTCGGGTCTTCGAGCATAGCGGGCGATGCGGGCCGGACGCCCCTCATGCAGGCGGGCGGCACGCCTCATGCGCACCGCCCGCCTCCCAACAAAACCACCTGTCGGCGGTTGACGCTACTTCGTGACCTTCAGCACCGCGGTGCCGGCGGCAACGGTCGACTCGGCGTCGACGGACAGCGCGACATCGGAGAACTCAGCGGAATTGGACACGGCGCACACGACGCAGTCGGGATGCCCGGCCTCAGCGATGGCGGCCTTGCTCATCTTGATGCACGGATCGCCGGCCTTCACCTTGTCGCCCTGCTTGACGTAGCCGGTGAAGCCCTTGCCCTCCATGTCCACGGTGTCGATGCCGATGTGGACGAGGACCTCAATGCCGTTGTCGCCCGTGATGCCCACGGCGTGGCCCATGGTGACGCTCACGGTGCCGGAGACCGGTGCGTACACGGTCTCCTCGTCCGGCCAGATGGCGCAGCCCTTGCCCACGACCTCACCGGAGAACACCGGATCGGGCACATCGGTCATCTTGATGATGCGACCGCTCACGGGCGCGGCGACAACGTCGGCACCCTCCGTAGCGGTCACGGAAGCGGGGCCAGCAGGCGCGGCGTCGGCCTTCTTCTTGAACATGTCAAACAGTCCCATGGTTAATCACTCCTTACCGGTCGGGGCACCCCCTGCTCATTTGGACCCCGTTGTATATCCATACTTTACTCGCCTACACCAGACCGAGACGCGAGAAAGCGTTCCAAAGGCCGTCTTCGGCAACGTCAGTGGTCACAAAGTCGGCGGCCGTCTTGGCCTCTTCGCCTCCGCTGCCCATGCACACGCTCGTCGCGCAGGCCTGAAACATCGGGATATCGACCTTCGCGTCGCCCATGGCGATGGTGTCGGACGGGCCGGCCCCCAGGTGCTCGACCACCTTCTCGACCGCCACGGCCTTGTCGATATCCTTCGTGGCCACATCGCCGAACAGCGCGGTCTCACCCGCGCCGCCCCACGTACCGACCTTCATGTCGGAAAACTCCTCGACGGCGTCCAGGTAATCCTGATAGCTCGACAGGATGAAGCTCACCTTGTTGACGTCGTCGCGGTACAGCTCGGCACCATAGACCATGCCGTGCATGACGTCGTCGGTCTCGAGCCGATCCGCCCCCTCGACGCCCTTGCGCCCCGCGTAGCGTCGCAGCACCGGGCGCGCGGCCTCGCGGAAGTTCTCGCTCGCGAACAGGCCGTTGTTGCTCTCGAGGTAGAACTCGAGCCCGCGCCCATGACACCAGTCCACGATGTGTGCGCACTGCTCGGAGCTCACATGTACATGCATGAGCACCTGATCGTCGACCTCTACATAGCTGCCGTTGCCGCCGATCATGCCGTCGAATCCGATCTCGATCAGCTCGGGCGGGTTTTCCGCCTTGCTGCGACCGGTGCACATGAGCACCTTGTGGCCGCGGGCGCGCGCAGCGCGGATCGCGCGCTTGGCGGATGCGGGAATCACGTTCTCGTACGTGGTGATCGTGCCGTCCACATCGAGAAAGATCACCTTCTTGTCGGACATGCGCCGCCCCTTCCGATATCAGACCGGCTCCATGTGAGGACAACCCCCATGGAGCCGGGAACTCGAGCTGTCAGTCTACTCCAAGCCCTCGGCCCCGTTGGACTTGATAATCTTCTGGTACGCAAAGAAGCTGTCCTTGCGGAGGCGCTCATAGGTGCCCGTGCCGTCGTCGTGCTTGTCGACGTAAATGAAGCCATAGCGTTTGCGCATCTCGCCGGTGCCCGCGGACACCAGGTCAATCGGGCCCCACCAGGTGTAGCCGATGAGATCGACGCCGTCGTCGATGGCCTCGCCCATGGCGCGCACGTGCTTCTTCAGGTACTCGATGCGGTAGTCGTCGTGGATCTTGCCGTCCGCCGTGACCTCGTCCTTGGCGCCCATGCCGTTCTCCACGACCATCAGCGGAATCTGGTAGCGATCGTAGATCTCGTTCAGGGCGAAGCGCAGGCCCGTCGGGTCGATCTGCCAGCCCCAGTCGGTGGACTCCAGGTAGGGGTTCTTGCCGCCGAAGGTCATGTTGCCCTGGGTCTGCTCCACGTCATCGTGCGTGCCCACGATCGAGGACATGTAGTAGCTGAAGGTGTAGAAGTCGACCGTGCCGTCAGCAATATCCTGCAGGTCGCCGTCTTCGATCTTGAGCTCCACGCCGTGCTCGCGGAAGTAACGGCGCGCATAGCTGGGATAGGCGCCGCGGACCTGCACGTCGGAGCAGAACCAGTTCATGCGGCGCATCTCCTCCTGATTGGCCAGGATGTCGGCAGGATCGCACGTAGCCGGATAGGAGAGGATGAAGCAATCCATGTTGCCCATCTTGAACTGCGGGTACTTCTCGTGGGCGAGGCGCACCACGCGGCCGCTCGCCACGAACTGGTGGTGCAGCGCCTGGTAGCACTGCTGCGGAGTGACCTCGATGCCGGAGGCCGGACCCTCATAGCCCTTGATGAGGCCCGTCGACATCATGGCGCCGAGCGAGGAGGTGCCGGTGTTGATCTCGTTGAAGGTGAGCCAGTAGGTCACCTTGTCCTGGTAGCGCTCGAACACGGTGGCGGCGTACTTCACGAAGAGGTCGATGAGCTCGCGGCTCTCCCAGCCGTTGTACTTCTCGACCAGGTGGTAGGGCATCTCGTAGTGCGACAGCGTCACGAGCGGCTCGATGCCGTGCTTCTTGCACTCGTCGAACACGCGGTCGTAGAAGGCGAGGCCGGCCTCGTTCGGCTGCTCGTCGTCGCCGTTCGGGAAGATGCGGCTCCAGGAGATGGACATGCGGAAGATGTTGAAGCCCATCTCGGCGAACAGCGCGATGTCCTCGGCGTAGTGGTGGTAGAAGTCGATGCCGTCGTGGTTGGGATAGAGCTTGTCCGCCTCGATATCGACCGTAATCTCACGCGGCTTCTCGAAGCTGCCGCCCATGAAGTGGTCGTCGACGCTCGGGCCGCGCCCGTCGACATTCCACGCGCCCTCGAACTGGTTGGCCGCGGTGGCACCGCCCCAGAAGAAGCCCTCAGGGAACTTGACTGCCATGTCTATCTCCTTTACGTGGACTGCGCGTCCCGTTACGGAACGCGCGGGAATGTATACCGGCATATGATCGCACACGATTCGTGTTGTTGCTCAAACGAGCCCCGATGCCGCACTCGGCCGCAGATGGCCGAGATGAAGTGGGCGGCGACGGGCTCGATAAGCGCCCGGCCGCCGCCCCAAAGGCGATGAAGCCTATGCCGCCTGCTTTGCGGACTTGTTGGGATCATAGAAGAAGAACGTCAGGAGGAAGCTGATGACCATGGCGAGCACCACGGCGATGGCCATCCACATGAGACCTACGCAAGGTCCTCGCCGTTGGTGGCAATGACCTTCTTGTACCAGTCGAAGCTCTTCTTTTTGGAGCGCGCGAGCGTGCCGTTGCCCGCATCGTCGCGATCGACGTAGATGAAGCCGTAGCGCTTGGACATCTCGCCGGTGCCGGCGCTCACCAGATCGATCGGGCCCCACGTGGTGTAGCCGAGCATTTCGACGCCGTCCTCCTCGATCGCGGCCTTCATGGCCTCGATGTGCTGGCGCAGGTAGTCGATACGGTAATCGTCATCGATGGAGCCGTCCGGGTTGACCTCGTCTTTCGCACCCAGGCCGTTTTCCACCACGAACAGCGGCTTCTGATAGCGATCCCACAGGTCGTTGATGGTGATGCGGAAGCCCAACGGATCGATGCCCCAGCCCCACTCGCTCACCTTGAGGTAGGGGTTCTTGGCGCCGGAGAAGGCGTTACCCTCGGTCCGCTCCGCCTCGGTCGTGGGCGCGGCGGCGCAGCGGGTGTTGTAGTAGGAGAAGGAGATGAAGTCCACGGTGTTCTCAGCGAGGATGCGCTCGTCCTCCTCGGTCATGCCGACATCGATACCGTGGCGCTCCAGGAACTTCTTCGCATAGTTGGGATAGGAGCCGCGGCTCTGGACGTCCACGAAGAAATAGTTCTCCTGGTTTTTCACCTGCGCCTCGCGCACGTCCTCCGGACGGCAGGAGTACGGATAGACCGTGCCCGCGGCGAGCATGCAGCCAATCTTCATCTCGGGGTCGATCTCGTGCGCGATCTTGGTCGCCCACGCGCTCGCGACGAGCTCGTTGTGCGCCGCCTGATACTCGATCGCCTCGCGGTCCTCGCCCTCGTCGAACACGAGGCCGGCGCCCATGAACGGCAGGTGCAGGATCATGTTGATCTCGTTGAAGGTGAGCCAGTACTTCACGAGGCCCTTGTAACGGTTGAACAGCACCGTCACGAGCCGCTTGTAGAACTCGATGAGCTTGCGATTGCGCCAGCCGCCGTACTCCTTGATGAGATGGATGGGGCAGTCGAAGTGCGTGATGGTCACGAGCGGCTCGATGCCGTGCTTCTTGCACTCGCGGAACAGGTCCTCGTAGAAGGCCAGGCCCTCCTCGTTGGGCTCCTCCTCGTCGCCGTTCGGGAAGATGCGTGTCCAGCCGATGGACAGGCGGTAGGTCTTGAAGCCCATCTCCGCGAACAGCGCGATGTCCTCCTTGTAGTGGTGATACATGTCGATGGCGGTCTGGGCGGGATAGTAGTAACCGTCCTCGAAATCGAGCATGCGGCGCAGACCCGCCGTCACGGCATAGCGCTCAGGTCCATGCGGGATCACATCGACGTTCGCCAGGCCGCGCCCGCCCTCGTTGTACGCGCCCTCGCACTGGTTGGCAGCCGTCGCGCCGCCCCACAGGAAGCCCTCAGGAAAACCCATCTTCGTCCTTTCTGCTCAGGCGACCGCGGCATCATCGCTTCCCGCCCCTCTGCGGGCACGGTCGCGTCTCCTCATAGCTACTGTATGCCCCCGCGGGCGCCCCACTCAATCGCGCGCGCCACAACAGACACTTCTTTTTATGGAACATAGCACGTTGTGCAGCGGTATGATACATTTTGATACTTTTCGAGAGGAGCTAGCCTTGGATATCCGCCGACGCATCCGCGATGAGCGGGGTCTCACCCCAACCGAGCAGCAGATCGCATCGGTCATCCTCTCCATGGGAGAGCGGCTCCAGGAGGTGTCCATCAAGGAGTTCGCCCACGCGGCCAGCGTCTCGATCGCAAGCATCCACCGCTTCTGCAAAAAGATCGGCCTCGAGGGGTTCAAAGAGCTCAAGGTCGAGATCGCCCGCGCGGCCGCGGTATGCGCCGGCCAGATCTCCGACGTGGACATCAACTTCCCCTTCGGTCCCGGCGAGCAGCCCGGCCGCATCGTTCCGCAGATGCGCTCGCTGTACGCCACCACGGTGCGCGACACCTGCGAGGTGCTCGACACCGCCGAGCTCGTGCGCGCCGCCCAGCTCATCGGGGGCGCACGGCGCATCGGCATCTACACGCAGTCGCACAACCTGCACCCCGCGCAGATGTTCTGCGACCGGCTGCTCTCCATCGGGCGTGACGCCTTCTGCCATGCGGACGTCGAGCGCCAATACCGGTGCGCCCTGGCAAGCGACGAACATGATGTCGCGCTGTTCATCTCGTACTCGGGGCTTGCACCCGATATCGACCGCAAGCTGGCGCTGCTCGCCGAGCGGCGCGTACCCGTGATCTACATCGGCACCGCAGCGGCGAGGCGGCGCCACCCCGGGCTCGCCTGCTACCTGCTCGTGAGCGACGCCGAGCACCTGCAGGAGCGCATCACGCAGTTCGCGAGCCATATCTCCGTGCAGTTCGTGCTCGATTCGCTGTTCAGCTGCGTCTTCGCCGCCGACTACGATAGGAGCGCGGGCTTTCTCAAGCGGGCGCTCCCCTACACGCGCCTCTCACCAGAACCCGACAAGGGCATATAAGTAACCGCCGACCGGGGCGGACCGCGCCCGGAAGGGGCCCAGGTGCAGCACGCCTCGACCGGCGGTTCGGTTGGCGGCTCAATCAGTCGTTCGGATTCACCAGGTCCTCGACGGTAAAGCCCGTCTCGGCATCGAACCCAAGGCGAATGATGCAGCAGTTGCCCAAGCGCTTGCCATCCTTGCGCCAGTCATACCCGAGCGCGCGCAGGACCTGGGCGCATGCTGCACCGTGGCTCACCGCGAGCACGCTGTCGTGGCCGGGCCTGCGCATGATCTCGTCGATCGTGGCCATCAGGCGCGCACGGAGCTCCATCTCTCCCTCACCGCCGAACGGCACGTAGAAATCGCCGTAGGGCAGCGGCGGGTTCGTGTCCTCCGTGAGCCCCTCGAACGTGCCGAAGTTCCACTCCTTCAGGCCCTTTACCCGCTCATAGGGCATCCCCGGCGCCACGAGCTCCATCGTGTCGCAAGCGCGCTCCGACGTGCTTGCGTACGCGTGGTCGAACGAAATCCCCTGCCCAGCGAACCACGCACCGGCACGGCGCGCCTGCTCGATACCAAGCTCTGTCAGCGGCGAGTCACACCACCCCTGTTTGCGCTTCAGCACATTGAACAGCGTCTGGCCGTGACGCATGAGATACAGCGTTGCCATCATGTCCTCTCTGTCCGAGTTTGCTCGTTTCGCCGGGTGCGCGCACACCGACCCGAAGCCGGCCTATGCCTCCTGATAGTGCAGGCGGCTCTCATCGGCCTCGGCTAGGTCGCGCGTGAGGTAGCGCTCCGCGAGCCAGCGCGCCATCGGGAGATTCTGGTCGAGGTAGTTGCCGCACTCCTCCGGACGGGCGCCCGGGATCTCGCCGGTGAAGTCGCGCACGAACGCGAAGAGCTCGCGCACGAGCGGCAGGATCTCCTCCGAGCTCACCTCACCGAACACCACCAGGTAGAAGCCCGTGCGACATCCCATGGGGCCGAAGTAGACGACGCGTGGCGCCCAGACGGGATGGTTCCGCAGAAACGTCGCACCCAGATGCTCGATGGTATGGCACTCGGCTGTATTCATGACCGGCTCACGGTTCGGCGCGGTGAGACGGATATCGAACGTCGTGACGATAGCCCCGGTCGCCGGGTCGCGATCTTGGCGTGACACGTAGACGCCCGGCTCGAGCACGAGATGGTTGACGGTGAAGCTTGCGATCTTATCCATGGCAAATCCCCTTTCGCGTCCGCAGGCACACGTGCCGCATGCGCTTTCCCGTGCAGCATAGCACGGGCGCACGACACCGGTCGCGCACAGGTGTGCGGCGCCCATGCGCACAGCACGCCTGCGCACCGACGCGCGCGGAATGCTTTGCCCGGTGCCCTGTTGGTCCCGCATATCGGTGTTATTCTTAAACGAATATCATCCAACCTGGGAGGGCAGGGCATCTTGGCATCCCACGACCTTCACGACGAATACGGGCGCAGCATCTCCTACCTGCGCATCTCCGTAACAGATAAGTGCAACTACCGCTGCGTCTACTGCATGCCCGCCGAGGGCGTGGCCGCGCGCGGACACGATGAGCTGCTCTCGGCCGAGGAGATCGCGCGCTTCGTCCGCCTCGTCGCGCAGGAGGGCATCCGGCGGATCCGCCTCACCGGCGGCGAACCGCTGGTGAGCCACCGCATCGTCCCGCTCATCCGCGAGATCCGCGCCATTCCCGAGATCGAGGACATCTCCCTCACCACGAACGGCGCCCTGCTGCCGCGCTTGGCGCCCGAGCTGCGTGACGCCGGGCTCGACCGCGTCAACATCTCGCTCGACACGCTCGACGCCGATCAGTTCGCCCGCATCACCCGCCTGGGTCGCCTGGAGCAGGCGCTCGCCGGCATCGACGCCGCGCTCGCCTTCGGCTTCGACCCGGTCAAGGTCAACACCGTCGTCGTGCGCAGGCTCAAGCAGGACACGTTCGGCCTCGCCCGGCTCTCGATCGACCGACCGGTGCACGTCCGCTTCATCGAGTACATGCCCATCGGCAGCGAGGAGACCATCGGCGCCTGCAAAAACGAGCCCCACTGCCCGCCCGGCGTCTCCGGTGCCGCCCCCGAGCTGCATCCGGAAGCCTGGGACGTGACGGACATCGTGCCCTCCGATGAGCTTCGCGAGCAGATCTCCGAAGCCGGAAAGCGCGCCGGGGTCGGCCCGCTTCTGCCCGTAGGTGAGCACGCGCCGGCAGGCGCCGGCCCTGCGCAGTATTGGCGGTTTGCGGGCGCGCAGGGTACCGTGGGCTTCATCTCGGCGATGTCCAACCACTTCTGCAACCGCTGCAACCGCCTGCGCCTGACTGCAGACGGCAAGCTGCGGCCCTGCCTGTTCTCGGATGA
Source organism: Collinsella tanakaei (assembly GCF_016902615.1). Lineage (GTDB taxonomy): Bacteria > Actinomycetota > Coriobacteriia > Coriobacteriales > Coriobacteriaceae > Collinsella > Collinsella tanakaei_A. The sequence continues at coordinate 20,490 of NZ_JACJMB010000004.1, read as the reverse complement.
CGAGTATCCGGTGCGCGACGCGCTGCGCGCAAGCGACGACGCGCGCGTGCTCGCCATCTACCGCGACGCCGTGCACCACAAGCCGCTCGAGCACGAGACGACCGACGGCACCGCGCGCTTCATGTCACAGATCGGAGGCTGACGCCATGGCGAGACGAACGACGAAAGCAACCGCACAGCCCAAGGCGAACGCGGCCCACAGGGCGGCCGCGCCCAAAGAGCGAGACGCCTACCGCGACACCCTGACCCACGTCGACGAAAAGGGCGACGTCCGCATGGTCGACGTGTCCGAGAAGGCGACCACGCAGCGACTCGCCATCGCCGAGGGCTCCATCCTCATGCACCCCGAGACCCAGGCGATGGTGCTCGAGGACCGTGCGAAGAAGGGCGACGTTCTCGCCTGCGCGCGCATCGCCGGCATCATGGCATCCAAGCGCACGAGCGACCTTATCCCCATGTGCCATCCGCTCATGATCACGAAGAGCAAGGTCGATATCGAGCCCATCCCCGCCACCGGCGAGGGTGCGCGCGAGGACGGCCGCGTCGGCTTCCACGTCACCGCGACGCTCGGCGTCACCGGCGTCACCGGCATCGAGATGGAGGCGCTCTGCGCGGCATCGGTCGCCTGCCTCACCATCTACGACATGTGCAAGGCTGTCGACCGCGGCATGGAGATCGTGGACGTGCGCCTGCTGCACAAGGAGGGCGGCCGCTCGGGCGTGTGGAACCGCGCCGGCGCAGCAGAAGAAGCTCCGCAGCCCGAGGTGGAAAAGACCGAGCAGGAGCCGGCCGAACCCGTCTCGCCGCTGCCCGGCGGCCCCGGGTCGGCGACGCCCGCACCCGCGCTCGCCTTCATCGGGTACCAGAATTCCGGCAAAACGACGCTTGTCGAGAAGGTCATCACGCGTCTCACGCAGCGCGGGTTGCGCGTGGGCACCATCAAGCACCACGGCCATAAGGGCTTCGAGATCGATCAGCCCGGCAAGGACTCCTGGCGCCATGCGCAGGCGGGAAGCCGACACGTGGGACTTATCGCCCCGGGGCAGTACGCCGAATACGCCTATACCGAGGGCGAGGTTCCCGTCACGGACCTGCTCACGCACTACACCGATGTCGATATCGTCATCGTCGAGGGCTACAAGACGGCGGGCCTCCCCAACATCGTGGTCACGCGCTCCGGCGTCGACCGTCTGCGCGGCGACACCTCGTTCGACCTCATCGACGGCAACACGGTCGCCATCGCCTGCAACGACGTCGTGGAGCGCGATTTCCGCGCCCGCGCGACGCGCGAGGCCACCGAGACCGGAGCGCCCCGCACGCTGCCGCCGTTCATCAGCATCAACGACGCGGCGGCGATCGTGAACTTCATCATGAAATGGCTGGGGAGGTAGCGCGCTACCCGCACCTCGCAGCACCCCTGCCGGCAGCCGGTCGCCCCAGGGCACCCGGCTGCCGACAGTATCAATTTCGACCATCTGACCGGTCTGTATACTATTAAGTATCTGACCTGGTAGAACTATTTGTATGTGCATAAAACCATGTCGCATCAAAGCGGCTGAAAAGGGCACGTAATATAAAACATGATGAGGGGTACGATTTTTCGGTGCCCTGCGCCCACCAGGAACATACCCCGTATCATTTCCGCAGTTCGTTCCTGCGGGAATGATACGGGGTATTTCTCGTATGGACGATTCGCACCGAAAAATCGTACCCCGAACAATATCTTATGTATATGCACGGCGAACGTCGCGGCGCAGGGCGCGATGAGCGGCCCCAACTGCCCGCTCACCGCGACGTGCGAAGGCAATCCCCCTGCGCCATCAGGCTCCCGACGAGGCGCGTGCGGCCCGCATCCCGCCAAGCACAGCGGCGCGCAGCTCGGGAATGCGCTCCTTGTCCATCGGCGGCACGCCTTCGAGCGGATACGCAAGACCGAGCTGCTCGTACTTGACCACGCCCATGGTGTGATACGGCAGCATCTCGAGCCCCACGACGTTGCCCCACGGGGCGATCAGGCGTCCGAGCGCCGTGCACTCCTCCACCGTATCCGTGTATCCCGGCACGATAACGTGGCGGATTACCGTCTTGATGCCGCGTCGCGCCAGCTCGTCGCCGAACGCCAGGATGCGCGCCGGGTCGCGACCCGTGAGCGCGCGATGCCCGGCAGGGTCCGCGTGCTTGATGTCGAGTAGCACCAGGTCGCACTCGTCGAGCACGCGCCCAACCCGCTCGGGATGCGCGGGGTCGAACGCGTAGCCGCAGCTATCGAGGCAGGTGTGGACCCGCCCCGCCGGACGGGCGTGCATCGCGGCGAACAGGTCGGCCACGAACTCAGGCTGCAGCAGCGGCTCCCCGCCTGAGACGGTAATGCCGCCCGTGCGATAAAACGCCCGGTTGCTCTCGAACTCATTGACGAGCTGCTCCACCGACACGAGCGACCCCGCAGAGGGGCCGGTCTGCCAGGTATCGGGGTTGTGGCAGAACAGGCAGCGCATGGGGCAGCCCTGCGTAAACACCACGAACCGGATACCCGGGCCATCGACCGTGCCCATGCTCTCAACCGAATGGATGCGCCCGAGCGCATAGACGGACCGGGGCTGTTCCCCGACCGCATCGAACGTCTTTCGTGCCATATCGCGCCACTGCCCCTCTCTTTATTTGCCTTTCGGGCGGCGCGCCGGGTATGCCCTATCGCATCGCGCGCCCGTCCTCGGGAAACACGATGCCCGCCTGGCGCCTCGCCTCATCCATAATGGAAAGCGTCTCGATCGTGAACGTACGGTACGGCTCGACGCTGTCGCCCTCGCAGATGCACCCTACGAAATCCTCGAGCTCATAGCACATGTTGTTGGCGCACGGCTCGAACGCGAGCTCCTCGACTCGATCGGCGTCGCTCGCCCCCGCAGAGTACCCCTGTTGCCGCGCCGCCGCCTGCGCACGCAGGCGTATCGTCCCCTCCGAGGGAATGGACGCCCCGCGAAACGTGACGGTTCCCAGCTCGCCTTCGACCTGGCACGCCAGCAGATCCTGCGTGATCTTGGAGTACGAGAGCTCTACGACCTTATTGTCATAGCGGGCAATGATCGTGCCCGCACCGTCGATCGCGCCGCCCGTCGCTTGCGTGTCGGCATGCCCGATGAGCACAGGCGCGCAAGCGACGGCAGACGGCGCGCCGAACAGGGCGACCATCGCCTCGACGCAGTACACGCCGATGTCCATCAGCGCACCGGTTGCGAGGCGCGCGTCGAAGATGTTCGTCTGACGCCCCGCGAGCACCTCGTCATAGCGCGACGAGTACTTGCCGAACCGAAGGCTCGCCCGGCGCACCTGCCCCACGCGCTCGATCGCGCGGCGGATCACGTCTAGGCCCGGATCGTGCACCGAGCGCATGGCCTCCATCGCAACCACACCGTGGGCGCGCGCCTCGTCGAACACCATCTGGGCCTCGGCCTCGTTCGCTGCGAGCGGCTTCTCAACGAGCACGTGCTTCCCCGCGCGAATGCAGGCAAGCGCCTGCTCGGCATGGAGCGCGTTGGGGCTCGCGATGTAGACCGCATCGACCTCGGAACATGCGCACGCCGCCTCACGACTCAAAAAGGGAGTCGTGCCCCCCAGACGAGCCGTCACGCTCGCTGCGCGCTCCGCAGAACGCGACACGCTGCCCACGTACTGGGCCCGATCGACCCCCGCCATCGCCTCGACCATAGCCTCCGCGATGGCACTCGTCCCCACGACCGCAAACCCCACGCGCTCCATGCGTCCTCCTCGCAACCGGGTGAAAACCTCACCCCCATGGTACCGCGCCCCGTCGCGACCCCGCACTCAGAGCGCCAACGGCGCGAGGAGGGCCGCGTCGAGCCACCGACCCGCAGCACCTCCGCACCCGACCTCGCAGCAGGTACCGAGCGAGAACGCCGACCCCCGGGTCTTCACGTGCGCACTTTCCGCAGCGCCGCAGGCGCGAGGACGTGCGCACGTGAAGACCCGGGGGCCGCCCACGATCAAGCGCGTCTACATGCCCTCATGGAAGGTGCGCGAGATCACCTCGTCCTGCTGCTCCTTCGTCAGGTTATGGAAGTTCACCGCATAACCGGACACGCGAACCGTCAGCTGCGGGTACTTCTCGGGATGCGCCTGGGCATCGAGCAGCGTATCGCGGTTGAAGACGTTGACGTTCAGATGATGGCCGCCCTTCTCAGCATACGCATCGATCATGCTCACCAGGTTATCGGCCTGGTTCTGGGAAACCTCGGATACCTTCATGGTCTTCTCTTCCTTTCTTGTCATGGCGAGGACGGACTTGGCCCCGCCGCAAGACCCGATGTGTGATATGGCGCCGTTCTAGCAGCAATCGCAGCTGGGCTGCGGGTTCTCGAACTCGATGTCGCCCAGGTCGATGTCGCCGAAGAACACCTGGTCCTCCTTGCCGAGCGCACCCGGGATGATGGAGAACGTGTTGGAGATGCCGTCCTGCGCGTCGCGGAACGGCAGCTTCGCCACCGAGCTCAGGCTCGCGATGGCCCCGTGCGTGTCGCGCTGGTGCATGGGGTTCGCGCCCGGGGCGAACGGCACGCCCGCTGCACGCCCGTCGGGCGTCGCACCGGTGTTCTTGCCGTACACGACGTTCGAGGTGATGGTCAGCACCGACGTCGTCGGCACGGAGTTGCGGTACGTATCGTTGCGACGCACGTACTCCATGAACTCATGGACGATGTCGTGCGCGATCCGGTCGACGCGGTCGTCATCGTTGCCGTACTTGGGGAAGTCGCCCTCGATATCGAAGTCGACGATCACGCCGTGCTCATCGCGGATCGGATGCACCTTCGCGTACTTGATGGCCGACAGCGAGTCGGCCACGACGGACAGCCCCGCGATACCCGTGGCGAACCAGCGCACCACATGATGGTCGTGCAGCGCCATCTGGATGGCCTCGTAGCTGTACTTGTCGTGCATGTAGTGGATGATGTTCAGCGTGTTCACGTATACGCCGGCAAGCCAGCGCATCATGTCGCGGTACTTCGCCATGACGTCGTCGTACTCGAGGGTGTCGCCCTCGACGGGACGGTACTTCGGTCCCACCTGCTTCTTGGAAACCTCGTCGATACCGCCGTTCAGCGCGTACAGCAGGCACTTCGCCAGGTTCGCACGGGCACCGAAGAACTGCATCTCCTTGCCCACGCGCATGGAGGACACGCAGCAGGCGATGGCGTAATCGTCACCGTGGTACACGCGCATGACGTCATCGTTCTCGTACTGGATCGACGAGCTCGCGATGGAGGTCTTGGCGCAGAACTCCTTGAACGCCTGCGGCAGATGCACCGACCACAGCACCGTCAGGTTGGGCTCCGGCGAGGTGCCCATGTTCTCGAGCGTGTGCAGGTAGCGGAAGCTCATCTTCGTGACGAGCGTGCGGCCGTCCACACCCATGCCGCCGATGGACTCCGTCACCCACTGCGGGTCGCCCGAGAACAGGTTCTGGTACTCGGGGGTGCGCGCGAACTTGACCATGCGCAGCTTCATGATGAAGTGGTCGACGAACTCCTGGATCTCCTCCTCGCTAAACGTGCCGCGGGCGAGGTCGCGCTCGGCGTAGATGTCGATGAACGTCGAGGTGCGGCCGATGGACATGGCGGCGCCGTTTTGGTCTTTCACCGCGGCGAGATAGGCGAGATACATCCACTGAATAGCCTCCTGGGTGTTCTCCGCCGGGCGGGAGATGTCGAACCCGTAGATGTCACCGAGCTCCTTCAGCTGGTGCAGGGCGCGAATCTGCTCAGCGAGCTCCTCGCGATCGCGGATGACCGCCTCGGTCATCGCGTGCGGCGTGGCGGCTTTCTGGGCCTCCTTGTCGCGGATGAGGTAGTCGACGCCGTAGAGCGCCACGCGCCGGTAGTCGCCGATGATGCGGCCGCGGCCATAGCCATCCGGCAGGCCGGTGATGATGTGCGCGCTTCGGCAGGCGCGCATCTCGGGCTTGTAGACGTCGAAGACGCCCTGGTTATGGGTCTTGCGCTTATTCGTGTAGATGTCGACGATCTCAGGGTCGACCTCGTAACCGTGCTGCGCGGCCGCCTGGCACGCGATGCGGATGCCGCCGTTCACGTGCAGGGCGCGCTTCAAGGGCCTGTCGGTCTGCAGGCCCACGATGGTCTCGAGCTCGGGGTGATCGGCCACGATGTAGCCGGCCGGATGCGCCGTGATACCCGTGACGACCTTGGTATCCATGTCCAGCACGCCGCCGCGGCGACGCTCCTCCTCGAGCAGGCCGAGCACATGGCTCCACAGCGTTTGGGTGCGCTCGGTCGGGCCGACGAGGAACGAGTCATCGCCCTCATACGGTGTGTAGTTGCGCTGGATGAAGTCGCGCACGTCGACCTCATCCTGCCAGATTCCTCCAGCAAAGTCTTCCCATGCCTTGTACATCGTCAAACCACGCTCCTCGCGGATCACGCACGCACCGGATGTAGCGATACGTGCGACATGAGTGGGGCCTTGATGCGCAGCGACCGCAAATCCGAGCCACGGCGGCCGTCTGCCGCATCAAATGTAAGCCAAGGATAACATAGATCGCTGCTTTGCAAGTTAGAAGTTTCTTACTTTTTGAGAAACCCCGTTGCGGTGCAGAAACCTACGCTATGCTGGCATTACATTTTCCTACTCATTAAGTAGTTTTATAACCGAGACAAGACATACCCGTCTGAACGAGGGTCAAACGCGATAAATGCTACTAGTTTTATTACATATTTTCTTCACAGATCTCACCACCGACCCGAGATGCCCCGCCGGACACGCGCAGCCGGGCGGCGGTGGTTCACCTGCAAACTGCAACTCCACGACGGTATTAGGCACCCTCTGGCGACTTGGAGTTCCATCGGCTCGTTTTCAACAAAGAAAGGCCTGCTCAAGGTTGACCGCCACGAGAGGATTTTCAGCGCAAGGATTTCAGGCCGCCTAAAACCGGAAATGCATAGCAAAAGAAGGCTCCCGGAACACCTCTTCCCCTTTGCCCGGGAAATACCCGCTCGAAAAGCGCTGACCACCGGCTTTGCAGCCGATAGCGCAGGCGAGATTGATGAGGGTTAGAGCGCAGAAGGCGCCCTGGAGCCGGGCTGACACAGCACGCATCCGCGGGCGCCCGGTGCGGGAACCCGCGCAAAACGCTGTGGTCGGCGTTTCCCTAGAACTTACGCAGATTCGTAAGCGACTTCAAGGATTCGATGATGGTGTCCCGCTCGACGCCCGCCTGCGCCTGTACCGTCGCCTCGACGGCGCCCTCCACAAAGGGGCAATCGACCATGCGCACACGTGGATCGTCCAAATCACTCAGCACCATTTTGACCACCATAGCCGCTGCACCCATGTCAATAAGCACAATGACGCCATCGGGGTTGTTGACTTCGCTGACGGCGCGGTACACGCTGCCATAGCTCGTTCCAAACTCGCCATTTGGCATACCGCCCGCCATAGCAACCGCCGCGCGAGGAGCAATCACTCTGGTGTAGTCGCGCAATGCCTCAACCAAGGCACGTGAGTGCGATACCAATACGATTCCCACCATTGCGTATCCCCCTGCATGTTGCTTGATAATACGTGTCATGGTACCCAATGCCCCATGCGCAAACCCGCTCAACCAGGTCAATGGCAGGTATCTAAAGACTATCGTTAAGATACCGTGCCAGGTATAGGTTTGACACCATCTTCACATTTTTGCATAACGGCCAAAACGATAGTGCAATTATCTTGCGCTGCTTCAGTACTATTCCGGCATGCGCGTATACCACTTGACCGTCAGCGAAGCTCACCGCGCATCATGGCATAACACACGCACACCCAAGGTTAACCGTTTATCGCCAGGCGTCTATCGGTCTTGTCGAGCTCACCGCACAAATCTATGCAAATGAAGGGAGGCCCCATTACGGGGCCTCCCTTCCCTACGCAGCTGACAGCTTGCTTGTTGAGCTATTAGAGCTCCATGCCGAACATATCGACATAGCGCATGGTAACCGTAGCGCACTCGGCACGGGTCAGGCCACCGGTCGGATTGAGCTCGCCGGTGTTGTCATAGCCCTTCAGCAGACCCTTCTCGTTGGCCCACTCGACAGCCTCGGTAGCCCAGTCGCTCACCTTGGCGCCATCGGGGAACGTGGAAAGATCGTTATCGGACTGCGGCTCGCCCTGGAGACGCCAGAACACAACGGCGATCTGCTCACGAGAGATAGCGTCGTTCGGACCAAACTCGCCATCCTCATAGCCCGTGAAGATACCGTTCTCGACAGCCCACACAACAGCGTCGGCATACCAATCGTCGGCACCGCAATCGGTGAACTTGTCGTCAATCGTGCTGCCGTCAACCTTGGGCTGGCCCGCCATGTTGTACAGGACGCGAGCAACCTGAGCACGGGTCAGGACATCGTTGGGACCAAAGTGCGTGGCATCATAACCGGTCATGACACCGTTCTCGATAGCCCAGTCAATGGCCTCGTGATACCACAGGCCCTGATCGACGTCGATGAAGTCCTCGCTCGGGCAATCCTCCTGCGGGATGTTCGGAACATCCGGGTCACCCGGCTGAACGGGAGGCTTCGGAGCCACGGGAGGCTTCGGAGCCTTGCGATAGCTGGCATAAACATTGAGGTTGGTGGCGATAGTATCGCTCAACAGGATACGGTCGCCGCTCTTGGTCACCCAACCGTCAAAGACGTAGCCGTGGATATGCGGAACCTTGACGCCAGACTCGACAAACTGGGCAACGTAGTTGCTGAACGCAACCTCACCAGCCTGCGAAGTGGTGCAAAGACCGTTACCCTCAGCGTCGAAGAACGTGATCGTGTAAACGGTGGGATTCTTCTCGAAGACGGGGTTCAGAACGACGTTGCCCTCGGGAACCATGTAGTCACCAGAGAGAATAGTGCCGTCGGGAAGAGCCCAACCACGGAAGGTGTAGCCCTCGAGATACGGATTGGCATGGGAGTCATTGTACAGGTCGATGAAGTAATCGAGCGCCGTAGGAGCAAAGAACGTCACAGTCACCGGCTTCTGACCGGGAGCAGTAAACGTCACGGAGTACTGAGCGGCCTCCTCGCCGTCCTTCTGGAAGACAGGGGTCAGAACGGTATCCTTATCGATGAGGAAATCGCCGGGCTGCACCATACCGTCAACGGCCCAACCAACAAAGGTGTAGCCATCAGCGGTCGGATTCTCATGGCCCCATCCGTACATCTCAACGAGAGCGTCAAGCGTGGTCGCCTTATCGATGTAAATAATAACGTCATCGGCACCGGGAGCCCTGAATGTCACGGCATACTTGCTCGCAGGATCAACGCTCTTGAACACAGGAATCAGCTGAATATTGTCCTCGATGACATAGTCATCGGCGAGGGGCTTACCGTCCACGCTGTTCGCCCAACCGATGAACTGCTTGCCCTCCCAAGTGGGATTGCCATCGCAGGCCTGACGATAGATTTCAGCGGCAGTGCTCAGCTTGGTGCCAGGAGCAACCTGGATATTAAGCGTGGCGGAAGGCGCCTTAAAGGTCACCGTAAGCAGCTTACTGGGATCAATCTCTTTCCAGAGGGCAATGATCTTCATGTCGGCGTTACCCATCGTAAGGGTGCCAGGCTCAACAGAATTGAAGCTCATATCAACCCAACCAACAAACTGATAATCAGGCTTCTCTTTCAGAGTCGGGAAGTTAATCGTCTCGCCTTCCTCGTACTCTGCAGTAGAAATCGTTTCACCTGTAACACCGTCAGCAAACGTGACCGTATACTTAGTAGAGACTTTCTCGTACATTGCCTTGTAGCGCGCGTCGCTCTTACCCATGGTCACGGCGTCGGGATCGACGTCGCTCGGGATGAAGGAATTGTCGACCCAGCCGACAAACTTGTATCCCTCGTGCTCTGGGGCAGCGGGGAACGAGACCTTAGCGCCCTCATTAGGCCGCTCATAAGAAATGAACTCACCAGTCAGGCCGTCCCAGAAGCTGACGTTATGCCACGTAGAGCTGGAGGTGGTAAACTTAGCGGTCAGAGTGGTGTCACCCGTAATAAGATAGTCATCAGTTTTCACTACGCCACTTGCATCGGCCCAGCCCAAAAACGTCTGGCCCACCTCGTACGGAATGCCCTTCGCTTCGATAATGCCGCCCAGGCTGATGGGACCCGTGCCCTCATAGGTGCCCCAGAGGTTATCACCCTTCTTGAACGTAACCGTGTACTGAGTAGACGCCTCGTTCGCTACAGGCTCAGCGAATGCGGCGACACCCCCCAGGACGGGAGAAACAGCCAGGGCCATACCCAGCCCGGCTGCAACTGCCATGTGCCTTACTTTCATGCCTAGTCCTCCTTAATCGTTGGTTCAGATTACTCCGGCATGTATGGACATATTGCCGGCCGCAAGCACGGCCAACCTCGGCCAGATGAACTAGGAAACATGAGCTGTGCTCACAAGGGAGAAAATGGACCTATTGACAACGAAGCCGCCCACTCACGTAGGCAGCATCCCATCACTCCGTTTTCTAGCCCTTCCCAAGCCAGAGCTGCACGGTTCCTTTCCATCAAACCTTACAGTGGGCAAAACGCTACCGTTAAACCCTCTGCATGGGTTCACACTAGCACAACCCGTTTTAACTATCCAGTATGGAATTGCTTACCGTCTTCCAACACCCTGTTTTTCGAACGATGTAGCATAGAAGCGTCTATATTTGTTGCGCAACAACTGGTCAGAGGGATAGCAACTGCTCCTTTTACGTTTTCTTGTCATTCTACTTATCTTTTGTTTACTTCCCGGGGTTCGCAATTGGACAGAATCGACAAACCAAATCGCTTCTATTTCATTTCCGTTATTTTTTAACCCTCTATTCTTTTTGCTTGGGCGCAAGCCGCGTTCCCGTTGATCCCGCTTGCGTTCATCCCATATTCATATGTCGCATGCTGTGCGCTGTTTTGCTTCTTTTTCTACCGCTCATCGGCGCCAGAATCGGTGAACGGCGCTTGACGGGATACCAATGTGATATCACAATGCAATCAACGAGACCGACCAAGGCGCTCGTCGGGGCTTGCCCTTCCCCAAGGCAACTCAGGGCAGCATCCGGGCCGTCACGCAAACGCGGATGTTTACGTTCGAAAGGAACTACCATGAGCGTGGAAAAGCAGATGAAAGCCAAGTCCGGCTGGGGCATGCTTATCGTCACCATCGTCCTGTTCGCCGTCATCGTCGCGCTGTACATCTGGTCGATCAGCGGCATGGCGGCAGCCGAAGAAGCGGGCATACCCATGTCCGCTGCCAATATCGCGGGGCTCGTCATCGCCATCGTGCTCACCGTGGTGATCTGGCTCTTCCCGGTCAGCGGCTTTTTCACCCTGCAGCCCGGACAGGCGCGCGTGTGCATCCTGTTCGGCGAGTACAAGGGCACCGTGCGCGACGGCGGCTTCCACTGGGCGAATCCATTCTACAGCCGCTCCATGGGCTCGAACGCCTCGGCTGAGGACGCCACGGCCGAGGTCCTCTCCAAGTCGAACCTTTCGCTCGGCAAGCAGATCAACGTGGCGACGCGCGCCGCGAGCAACCTGTCGACCAAGGTGAGCGTCCGCGCCCGCACGCTCAACGGCGAGATCCTGAAGGTGAACGACAAGATGGGCAACCCCATCGAGATCGCGAACGTCGTGGTGTGGCATGTCGAGGACACCGCCAAGGCCCTGTTCGACGTCGACAACTACGAGCAGTTCGTGGCCACGCAGGCCGAGACGGCGCTGCGCCACGTGGCGAGCGTCTACGCCTACGACCATCTGGAGGACAACTCCGACGACACGGCCTCCATCACGCTGCGCAGCAATATCGAAGAGGTCTCCGAGGCCCTGAAGCGCGAGCTGACCCAGCGCCTGGCCCCTGCCGGCGTAGCCGTGGATGACGCCCGCCTGACGCACCTCGCCTACGCACCCGAGATCGCCCAGGCGATGCTGCGCCGCCAGCAGGCAGAAGCCGTCATCGCCGCGCGCAAGAAGATCGTCGAGGGCGCCGTGTCCATGGTCGACATGGCAGTGCGGGAGCTCGCCGATGGCGGCACCATCGAGCTCGACGAGGAGCGCAAGGCCCAGATGGCCAGCAACCTCATGGTCGTGCTCTGCGGCGAATCCGAGGCGCACCCCGTGCTCAACACGAGCTCGCTCTACTAATTTCTAGATAACCCGACGGGGAAAGGCACCAGGCCTTTCCCCGGCCGCGCAAAAGCAGGTGTCCCCATGGCCCGCAAACAGTATCCGCTCCGCATAGATCCCGCTATCTGGGAGGCAGTCCAACGCTGGGCTGACGATGAGATGCGCAGCGCGAACGGCCAGGTGGAATGGATCTTGCGCGACGCCCTCAAGCGCTACGGCAGGCTGCCCAAGAAGTCGGCAGCAGACGACACCTCGACCCCGCAGGACGCAGACGGACGCTAACCGAGGCGCTCCGACCCTTACGGCAGCCGCGCCCACGCCCCGCGGGCAGACTTTCTCCCTCAACAACAACCTCATCAGACCGAGGAGGCAGACATGCAACGCTCTGCTCAGGTTACCCCTACCCATCGGGGGTCCTCCCCCGTGCTCGCCATCGCGCACTACACCAAGCGCTACGGCGATAAGGTCGCTGTACGCGACCTGTCGCTTACCGTCGAGCCCGGCGACATCTACGGCTTCATCGGCCACAACGGCGCCGGCAAGACCACGCTCATCCGCTCCATCGTGGGCGCGCAGCCCGTCGATGGCGGCAGCATCCGCATCTGCGGCCACGACGTGGTCGGCGACCCGATAGCCGCGAAGGCGGCGTGCGCCTACGTGCCCGACAACCCCGATGTCTACGAGTTCATGACCGGGCTGCAGTACCTCGACTTCATCGCCGACATCTACCGCGTGTCCGCGTCCGAGCGCCGCGCACGCCGCACCGAGCTCGCCGAGCGCCTGCAGCTTGCGGACGCGCTGGGGGACACCGTCGGCTCCTACTCGCACGGTATGCGCCAGAAGCTCGTGCTCATCGGCGCGCTCATCCACGAACCGCGCCTGCTCGTGCTCGACGAGCCCTTCGTGGGCCTGGATCCCGTGGCCTCCCATGAGCTCAAGAAAATCCTGCATGAGCTGGCGGAACGAGGCGGCGCGGTGTTCTTCTCGTCGCACGTGCTCGAAGTGGTCGAGAAGCTCTGCAACAAGGTGGCGATCATTCGGGCAGGCGAGCTGCTGGCAAGCGGCGCCACCGAGGACGTCCGCGGCAACGCCTCGCTCGAGGATATCTTCCTCGAGCTGGTGGAGAAGGAGGCGTGAGGACCATGCGCTCGTTCATAATCCTGCTCGGCGTGCAAGCGCGCGGTCTCATCAACTCGCTTGCGCCCGGTGCCGCCAAGCTGAGCCGTCGGGCGCGGGGGCGCCGTCTGGCGCTCATGGGCGTGCTTTCCGTGCTGCTCGGCACGTTCATCGTCGCCTATATCGTCATGCTCGGCCTCAGCCTTGCCCTGCTGGGCGCCACCGAGGCGATCGTGCCGCTCGCCGTCGCGGCCGGCGCGCTGGCAGGTGCCGTGTTCACCTTCATCAAGGCGCGCGGGACGCTCTTCGGAACGCGCGACCACGACCTCATCATGGCCATGCCCCTCCCCCGGCGCACGGTGATCCTCGCACGCAGCGCGACGCTGTTCGGCGCCAGCATCCTGCTCGCCATCCTCATCATGCTGCCGCTCTACGCGGTGTACTTCGCGTTCGCGGGCGCCACGGCACCCTCCGTCCTGCTCGCCCTCGCCAGCGCGGTGCTCGCCCCGCTGCCCATCACCGGTATCGCCGCCTTCGCCGCCGCGGGCGTCACGGCCCTCTCGACGCGCTTCCGCCACGCTAACCTCGCCTTTATCATCGGCGCCATGGCGCTTATGCTCGTCGTGCTCGTTGCAGCATACGGCTGGTCGTTCTCCATGCGAGCGGATGCCGGCCAGGCTGCCGCCTCCCTGGGCGACACAATGGCGCAGATCTCGAACACCATCTACGCCTGCTATCCTCCTGCCGCATGGGCGACGCAGGGCATCGTGCACGGCTCAGTGCCCGCGTACGCGGCGTTCGCCGCCATCTCGATCGCCGTGCCCGCGGTCTGCATCGAAATCATGCAGCGCACCTACCTCGGTATCAATGACGCCCTTGCGGCCCGCAGCCGCGGACGGGCGCGCACCCGGCGGGACCGCGCAAAGGACCGCTCCCCGTTTGCCGCCATCGTCATCAAGGAGCTGCGCACGCTTGTCGGCATCCCCTCCTATGCGTTCAACTGCCTGTTCGGCTATCTGCTCATGATCGCCGCGGCGCTCGCCATCTCGCTGATCGGCATGCGCGGCATCCTCTCCTCGGGCGTAATCGACGGCGTCACGCTCGATCCCGCGCAGATCGACGCGGCAATGGGGTACATCATGCTTCTTTTCCCCTGGGTCTTCGCCTTCTTGGCGACCACCTGCAGCAGCGCCGCCGTATCCATCTCGCTCGAGGGCCGCTCATCCTGGATCATGGCGACCGCCCCACTCTCCCCGCGCGCGATCCTGGGGGCGAAGCTCGCCTCGAATGCGCTGCCCTGCATCGCCTGCCTGGGCGCAAGCGCCGCAGCGATGCTGGCATTCGGCGAGATCGACATACTCAGCACGTGCGAGGTTGTGCTCGTAGGCTTCGGGATGTTCTTCCTATGGGTCAACGTCGGCCTCGCCATCGATGCGGCGCACCCCAACTTCTCCTGGACTGTGGCGAACGAGGTCGTGAAGCGCAGCGCGTCCATCATGGTCTGCGTGCTCGGCGGCATGGTCTGCGCGTTCGCGCTCGGAGCGCTGAGCGTTATCGTGCTCCCGGACCTGTTAGGCCTTGCGGCAACGCATGGCATCGTGATCGCCCTGGGAGCCTGTTCGCTGATAGGAGGCTGCGCCATCTTCCGCCACACGGCGCGCACGACCACGTTCTTCATCAACTGACACCCCGTGCGTCCGTCTTGCTGCAGCGGGCGGACGCACGTCCGCAGGTTCTCCACATCCGCCGACCGTTTACCGTCCAACCGTGCCGTTCGGATGTATCGCCGCAGGTAGCGAAAAACCTTAACCGGTTCTTTAGATTATTCGCGACGAGCTGAGGTACATTCATATCGGCGCACGAAGAACCGACCGCCGGCGCCCGATGGCGTCGACAACGCAGAATTGGAGATGATCTCATGCGCGCCAAACGCAAGAGGAAAGACGACCCCCACCTAGCTACGACTCCGGCTGCCGCCCCTGAGCAGGCGGCGAATGCCAGCACCAAGATCACGATGGCAGCCAAGCGGCCCAAGCGCTCGAAGGACCAGCGACTCAACCTTAAGCGCAGCTATGAAGCCTTCTTGGAAGCCGTCAAGATAGCGGGAGACGCAGCGTCGAGCGTTCCCTCACCGTCTGAGACCTGGCCCATGCGGCCCTACGCGGCCTCGATTTAGCACGCAGCAGCGAGCGCGCGACGCCCTCCCAGCCACATATGGCGACTCACCCCGCGTCCGGAAACGTTCCGGGCGCGGGGTTTTCATGATGAGGGCAGCCGCGGGCGGCGCGGCAGCATTCGAAGCGCCCATTACCCGGGCGCACCCGTGTCCATCTCCCCGCATGATGTGCTGTACGGATAGCGCACGCCGTTAAGGAGCGTGATTGATATGGTATCCGCACAGCAACTTCTGCCGTCCGGATGAATGTACGCATCGGCAGGAGACTCAAATCCGCGGGCGATACCGTACTCAAGAGGCTGGGTATCTCCCCGTCTACCGCAGTCCGCGGGCTTTGGGAATACGTGGTTGACCATCAGGATGACGCCGCGGCGATACAAGAGATCCTTGTCCCCGCCAGTGCAGCGCCCTCAGACGAGGCGCAACGAAAGTTTGCGATGCTCAAAGCGATCCGCGCCCAATACGAGCAGACCGTCCAAGAGCTTGGCCTTGCGGACGCCTCATCATCGGCAGCAACCCCCTCATGGGACAAGCTGCGCGATGAATTCTACGACGAGCAGCTGGAAGGATAGGCATGATGGACATCCGGCCGCAATTCCTCTTGCTCGATACGAACGTGTGGCTGGACTTCTTCGACGGGAACAGCAGCCGCTCACATGATGCGAGCCGATTGCTGGAACGCTGCATCGAGCTGGATATCACGCTGCTGTTCGCCGTGGAATCCGTCAAGGACGTCTATTACCTGCTGCGTCAATCCCTCAAGCGCCGTGCGCGCGACGCGCACGGCACGCTCTCCGATACCGATGTCCGGGCAGCCTCACGCTATGCCGCGGCGTGCGTCGACACGATGGCCGAGGTGGGATGTGCGGTGGGCACAGACGCCTCCGACGCATGGCTCGCCCGGCGTTACCTGCAGCTTCACGACGATTTGGAAGACACGCTGATGATCGCCGCAGCGCAGCGCGCTCAGGCAGACTGCCTGATTACCAGCAATGACAAGCTCCTGCGCCATGCACCCGTTGCGACCCTTTCGGTCTCCGATATGCTGCAGCTGCTCGGGAAGTGCGGCGCGAACCCGGCGGCACGCCGTGTCCGCGCAACGCCTACATAACCTCCCGCACCGCATCGGGAAGCTCGTCGTAGCCTACCTCTTCCCACGAGATCATCCCGCGCAAGAGGGCCGCATCGAAGCGCAGGTACGCCCCGTCGCGCAGCTTGCGCGCCGTCCGGAACACCACGCTTGTCTCGGCGCCGTCCTCGCTCCATGCGGGCAGGTCGTAGCAGTACGGCATGTCGACATCGCCCGCGGCATCCTCGATCACGCGCGCGTTGTCGACTTGCAGGTAGTAGGTGGCGCCCGTCGGCGGCGCGGACAGGGCCACCTCGCCCAGCTCGTCGGCAAACTGACGTGCAACCCCCTGGGTGCTGCACCCGCCGCATCCCACAAGGATGCACGCCAGCGCCACGACGGCAAACATTCGGTTGCGCATATCGCCCTCCCTCTAACGGGCGACGCGCCCCTTTGAGGAGCGCGTCGCGGCATCGAACACTGGTTGCCTCAGTTGGCATGGCGTGTGCGAACCGCATCGCGCACGATGCCCTTGCCCAAAAGATAGGTCACGCAGAAGTACCCGCCGTAGGCGATCAGGAAGATGAGCGCCGTGAAGCCCACCATGCCGCCGATCGTGAGGCCGCCGAACAGCTCGACCAGGTCGATGATGACCGACAGCGCCACCACGGAGTGCGCGACGCCCATCGCGAGCGGGAACACGAAGAAGATCGTCTGCTGCGCGAGCACCGAATGGGCGATCTCGGGCGTCGACGTACCGAGCTCCGAGAGGATCCGGTAGTTCTCGCCGGCGTCGGCCACGCCCGAGAGCTGCTGGATCGTGAGGATCGCCGCGCAGGCCACCACGAGCACGAAGCCGATGTAGATGGCGAGGTAGCTGATGAGGCCGTTCATGGAGTTCACGCTCTCGTAGGTGGTCGTGCGCGTGGCCTCGGTGCCCCACGCCGCCACGATGTTGCCGGCGTCGTCGGTCACCGTGCCATAGGTGCGCGGTACCCCGATGTAGCCGTCCGCGGCCGCCACGTCGGCGCCTTCTGGATAGTCGAGCATGAGATAGCCGTAGTAGAGCGGCAGGTCGCAAGCGTCGACGAGCCCGTCGGGCACCACGATCGTGCCCGAGTTCATGCCCATCATGGAGTTTCCGAACACGCTCGCGTCCTCATCCACCCGCTCCGCGACAGGCGAGAGCTCCGCGCCGCCGAAGTCGATCGTCACGCCCTGCGCGAGCACGGCGTTGTAGATGTCGTTCACGGTGGCGCCCATGTCGGAGAGCAGCAGGTACCCGCCAGAGCCGAGGTCGACCTCGTCCATACCGCGGAACCTCAGGTAGCGGTTGTAGTCGCTCTCGCGCATCACCATGAGGCCGAGACCGGTGACGCCGGAGGTCTCCGTGCCGCTGGGCATCGGCATCCCCACGGCCTCGCACAGCCCGTCGAGTGTGACGAGGGGCTCCCGTGCGCCGCGCGGCGTGGAGTCGTAGGCCTCCAGCTGCACGTAGTCGCCGGCGATCGACAGCACGTCGAAGGGCTGCCCGGCGTGCTCGCCCTCCTGGATGGTATCTTTGGCGCTCGCCTCAACCAGGTCGACCGGCTGCTCGGCCACGGCGTAGGTCGCCGTGCCCCCCGTGATGTCGGGGTCGGCGTTCATCTCGGCGACCGTCTCCTCGCTGAAATAGACCAGGCAGCGCGTGTAGTCGACCGGAGTCCCCCGCTCCACGCTGGCGTTCATCACGCTCGCGAGCGACATGCCCGTCGTCACCGAGGTGATGGCCAAAAACAGGATCATCGCGATCACGGCCATGGAGAAGCTCGCCGTGTTCACCTTGGCGGCAAGCTGGCGCAGCGTCACCATGTTGAGCCCGCGCCAGTACAGACCGCGCACGCTCTGGAGCACCTTGAGCAGAAAGCCCGAAAGACCGAAGAAGAACAGGATGGTGCCGACGATGACCGTCGCCGTGGTGATGAGGAAGTCCCGCATCTTTTCAGGGTCGCCGTCATAGGGCAGCCCATCGTGCAGCAGGCGCGCATAGGCGATGGCGATGGCCGCGGCACCGACCACGAAGATCACGGCCGACACCCAGGGGTTGCGCGCCTTGATAGCCTCGTTTTGACGGCCGGCGCTCATCAGGTCGATGATGCGGGCACGCGCCACCACGCGCAGGTTGAACACGAGCGTGACCGCGAAGATCGCGGCCAGGCAGGCCACGGTCATGAGCAGAGCGGTCGGCGAGAAGAAGAAATGGAAATCAGCGATCTGCGTCTTGAACAGCGACGCCGTGAAGAAGACCATGACCTGCGAGAGCGCCACACCGAGCACGATGCCGAAGGCGAGGGCCGCCGCCGAGACGAAGACCGTCTCGAGCGCCATGATGCGCGCGACCTGCCCGCGGCTCATGCCGAGCACCTGGTAGAGACCGAACTCCTTTTTGCGTCGCTTCATGATGAAGTTGTTGGCGTACACCATGAGGAAGCCCATCACGAAGGCGAGAAACAGGGTGAGGCCGCTGATGATGCCGCCGAGCGTCTCGCCCATGCCGGCATTCTGCTCGGTCACCCCGGCGATATCGACTTGGACCGAGATGGTGTTGAACGCGTAGAACACGGTGACGGCAAGCGTCAGCGTGAGCAGGTACACGAGGTAATCGCGCCCGGCGCGCCGCACGTTGCCCCAAGCGAGCTTAAAGAGCATCGGATGCCTCCCCGCCCATCATCGCCACGACCTCCATGATGCGGTTGAAGAACTCCTGGCGACTCGACGTGCCGCGACGCAGCTCGGTGAAGATGCGGCCGTCGCGGATGAACAGCACGCGCTGCGTATAGCTCGCGGCGAAGCTGTCGTGGGTCACCATGAGGACGGTCGCCCGGTAGGCGCGGTTCATGGTCTCGAAGCACTCGAGCAGAAGGCGCGCGTTTTTGGAATCGAGCGCGCCCGTGGGCTCGTCGGCCATGATGAGCGCAGGCTCGGTCACGAGCGCTCGGGCCGCGGCGACGCGCTGCTGCTGGCCGCCGGACATCTGATAGGGATACTTGTCGAGCACGTTCGAGATGGACAGGCGCGCCGCCACGTCCTCCACGCGCACGAGTGTCTCGCCCGCCGGCACGCGGCTGATGGTGAGCGGCAGGGCGATGTTCTCGCGCGCGGTGAGCGTGTCGAGCAGGTTCGAATCCTGGAAGATGAAGCCGAGCTGCTCGCGGCGGAACTTCGTGAGCTTCGACGCCTTCATGGCCGTCACGTCGACGCCGTCGATCAGCACGTTGCCGCTCGTGACCGCGTCGATGGTCGACACGCAGTTGAGCAGCGTCGACTTGCCCGAGCCCGAAGCGCCCATGATGCCCACGAACTCGCCGCGCGAGACGGTAAACGACACGTCGGCGAGCGCGTGCGTCACGTTGTTGCGAGAACCGTACACCTTCTCGATATGGCGCACGTCGAGCACGGGCGCCGCAGCGGCCTCCGTGGCGGATGTGCGCGCAGGCGCAGGCACGGTCGGCAGGGTCATATGTACGCGGGAGCGCGCGGCACCGCCGGCGGCGTCCGAGGGCACCTCGACATGCGCTCCCATACTGTGCTTACCCATCATGAGATTCCTTTCGGTCCTGGCGAATGCGGGCCGGTCTCGCCCCGTTCGCCTCGTACGTTGCATCGCTGCCGCTAGCGGGTATGCGCCCACAGCAGCCAGATCATGACGATCGAGAGCGCTGCCATCACGAGCAGCCACAGAACCATCTCAACCGCACCCATGCCGACACCCTGCGTTTCCTCTGGAACATCATAGGGGCTGCGACGATAGGGATTCATGTTCGTTGCCTGCATGACAACCACCTCCTGACCCTATAGTCGCAGGCCGCCCCGCACGTATCCATCGATTTGCCTTACAGTCAGGTTGCGCTTTCGTAAGGTTCATTGCGAAAGCCTTAAGGGGCGTCTTGTCCTCATCGGGGACGGGGTGGTTTGGTGCCGCTGCGGCGCGAGCG
>NZ_JACJMB010000030.1 GCF_016902615.1 Collinsella tanakaei | reverse complement strand
GGCGCGAGCGCGCCGCAGCGGCACCAAACCACCCCGTCCCCGATGAGGACAAGCAGACCGTATAATCATGGGCGACAATCGATCCCGAAAGGAGCGCACGCAGGTGAAAACGGTTCACGTTGCCGCGGGCATCATCCGCCGTACCGGCAACGAGCAGGAAGTTCTTGCGGTCCAGCGCGGCTATGGCGACATGAAGGGCCTCTGGGAGTTCCCCGGCGGCAAGGTCGAGCGCGGCGAGACCGCCGAGGAGGCCTGCGTGCGCGAACTCGCCGAGGAGCTCCAAGTCCGCGTATGCGACCTACGCGACTTCTACACCGTCGAATATGACTACGAGGATTTCCATCTCTCGATGGACTGTTTCTTCTGCCGCATCGACGACGAAGCGGGAAACGCCGAGCCCCAACGGAGCGACCGGCAGCTCTCACTGCGCTGGATCGAGCGCCGCTCGCTCGCCACGCTCGAATGGATGCCGGCCGACCGCGGGCTGGTCGCCGCTCTCGCCGAAGGCGATGGCGGTGCCGCGAAGGCGGGCAGCCCCACACCCGAGGCCGAGTCCGACGCCGCTGCCGACAAGCCGAAATGCCGCGCGCGCAAGCGCTCCTCAAAGCGAGCGCGCCGCCTCATCGATACGCTCGACACGACCGGCCTCGATGCGGCGGAAACCGAGCTTGTGCGCAGGCGCGCGGCGATTCGCAAGTCCATGCAGGGCAACAAGCGCGCCAACACCAAGCCCGAGATGCTCGTGCGCCAGCGCCTGCGGCAAGCAGGGCTCACCGGTTACCGCCTGCAGTGGAACAAGGCGCCCGGGCGGCCTGACATCGCCTTCCCCGGGCGCAAGATCGCAATCTTCGTCAACGGATGCTTCTGGCACCGCTGCCCGCACTGCCACCCCAGCACGCCGAAGCGCAATACCGAGTTCTGGGAGGCGAAGTTCCACCGCAACGTGGAGCGCGACGCGAAGGCGATCGCCGAGCTCGAGCAGATGGGATGGCAGACCATCACCATCTGGGAGTGCGAGCTCAAGCGCGACCGTATCGACGAGACGATGGCGCGCGTGATCGACCAGGTGCGCCGCGCCGCCCCGACCGCGCGCACGGCCCGCCCGTAGCGGCCACGCTCACATCTTTATCACAATAAAGTGTTCGAAAACGGGGTATATCCCGTCTCAAAATGCAGCCGATCTCCCGCTCTACCTGCGCAATCACACGACCGCCAAACACTCGTAAGAATGGCTTAAGCGATGATGGAGCGCACATCGGGGCATACTGTCCTCAAGCACATCCCCCATCAAACGCAGCAGAAGGATGTGCCCCTTTTGGCGGACGAGCGAGGAGGCCGAGCATGTATCCTTCCCAACATGCAGCTCGCACATGGCTACGAGCACAGCCATCCCAACATGCAACCGGTTCCTTCCCCCCAATTCAGACCACCGGCCTCCTCGACGCCGCCGCCCCTTCAACGGCTGAGCAGCAACACCCAGCGTACCGTTCGGCAAATCAGCACGACAACCTGCAGGATTCGTTCGATCGCCTGCTCGATGCCCTCAACGACCAGGCGCCGCGCTACACTTTGGCCTGCTCGTAGATTCCGGTATCCCTCCCATTTGGTACAGATAGGCCCGAGGCCCCGCTCCATCATCGATGGGACGGGGCCTCGGGCCCTCTGGGCATCATCGGGCGCGAACGAGCGGGACCGCCGGACAGTCTCCTACATCAGCTCGCAGACGCTCGCCGCGAACGCCACGGGATCCTCGGGCAGGATACCCTCCACGAGCAGCGCCTGGTCGTACAGCAGGCCGGCGTAGAGCTTCACCTTGTCGGCATCGCCGTCCTTCTGCGCGGCAGCGAGCTTCGCGAACACCGGGTGCTTCGCGTTGAGCTCGAGCACGCGCTGGCTTTTCGGCATACCCTCCGCATCGCCCTCGGGGCCGCGCTGGAGCACTTTCTCCATCTCGAGCGACAGCGGGCCCTCGGTCGTGATGCAAGCGGGCGAATCGCCCTCGGCGACGAGACGCGCCGACACGGCGACCTTCTCGACCTTGTCGCCCAGCGCCTCCTTCATCGCGGCGAACAGATCGGCGTTCTCCTTCGTGGCCTCCTCGGCGTCCTTCTTCTCGTCCTCGGTGGCAAGGTCAAGGTCGCCGGTCGCCACGTTCTTGAGCTCCAGATGACGGTCCTCGAGCTCCGGCTCCGCACCGTCGGCCTGAGCCTTCTCGGCAGCCTCGCGCGCAGCGTCGTCCTCGTAGACCTTCGGCATGTCGCGCGCCACGTACTCGCGCATGGCCTGGAACGTAAACTCGTCCACATCCTGGGTGAGCAGCAGCACGTCGTAGCCGCGCGCGAGCACGCCGGTCACGACCGGCATCTTGGACAGGCGGTCGCGGTCGTCGCCTGCAGCGTAGTAGATAGCCTTCTGATCCGCCGGCATGGCCTTCGCGTACTCGACGAGCGTCACCATCTTCTTCTCGCGTGCGCTCCAGAACAGCAGCAGGTCGGCGAGCTCGTCGGCCTTCATGCCATAGCTCGAGTAGATACCGTACTTGAGGCCGCGGCCGAAGTTCTCAAAGAACTTCTCGTACGCCTCGCGGTAGTTGTCGCGCATGTCCTCAAGATCCGCCGTGATCTTCTTCTCCACGCGGCGGGCGATCGCCCGCAGCTGGCGGTCATGCTGCAGCGTCTCGCGGGAGATGTTGAGCGAGACGTCGGCGGAGTCGACCACACCGCGGACGAAGTTATAGTAGTCGGGCAGCAGGTCGGCGCACTTCTCCATGATCAAGACGTTGGAGCTGTAGAGCGCAAGCCCCTTCTCGTAGTCGCGGCTGTAGAGGTCGAACGGCGCGCGGCCGGGTACGAACAGCAGCGCATCGTACTCCAGGGCGCCCTCGGCATGGAAGCTGATGGTGCGCGCCGGGTCCTCGAAATCGTGGAACGTCGACTTGTAGAACTCGTTGTAGTCGGACTGCTCGACATCGGCGCTGTTCTTCTTCCAGATCGGCGTCATGGAGTTGATCGTCTCGAGCTCCTGGTACTCCTCGTACTCCGGCTGGTAGTCGTCGCCGGCGTCCTCGGGCTTGGGCTTCTGACGGCTCTTGGTGA
Organism: Collinsella tanakaei; assembly: GCF_016902615.1. GTDB lineage: Bacteria > Actinomycetota > Coriobacteriia > Coriobacteriales > Coriobacteriaceae > Collinsella > Collinsella tanakaei_A. The sequence goes on along the minus strand of NZ_JACJMB010000030.1, from coordinate 21,993 downwards.
CCATCATCTGGATGGGATAGCGCACGTAGTTGCTGTAGCGGCGGATGAGGTCCTTGAGCCCCCACTCGGACAGGTAGCGATCGTAGTCCTCGCCGGGCTCGCCGTCGCGGCCGGGCTCGTTGTCGCGGATGGTGAGGATGATGTCGGTGCCGTGGCTCGCGCGCTCGCCCGGCTCGATGGTGTAGCCCTCGAGACCGTCGGACTCCCACACGTTCGCGTCATCGGACCCAAAGGCACGGCTCACGACGCGCACGTGCTTGGCCACCATGAAGGCGGAGTAGAAGCCCACGCCGAACTGGCCGATGATGTCCACGGCGTCACCCTGGCTCTCGGCGTTTTCCGCCTTGAACTCCTGGGAGCCCGAATGCGCGATGGTGCCGAGGTTGCGCTCAAGCTCCTCGGCGGACATGCCGATGCCATTGTCCGAGACGGTCAGGGTGCGGGCGTCCTTGTCGAACGCGATGCGGATGCCCAGATCCTCGCCCTCGAGCTTGACGCTTTCATCCGAGAGGCTCAGGAAGTTGAGCTTGTCGACGGCGTCCGACGCATTGGAGATCAGCTCGCGCAGGAAGATCTCCTTGTTCGTGTAGATGGAATTGATCATGAGGTCGAGAAGCTTTTTGCTCTCTGTCTTGAACTCACGCATATACGTCCCTTCCGGTTATAAAACCTATTACGTTTAGACTTAGATTTTATAACCACAAGGCGCGCATATATTCAAAGAAAGGGAAACAACGCAACTACCCCGTCCCCGATGGAGACACCGCGCCAGCCCGCTACAGGAGCTTCGCCATCCACTGATGCGGCTGGCCCTCGTCCTCATAGTCGACGTCGGAGATGGGCTCGTACCCGAGCTGGGTGTAGAGGCCGGTCACATACCTTTGCGCATGCAGCTTGCATACCCGAGCGCCCGCGCCCCGCGCCGCCTCCTCGCTCGCGCGCACCAGATCGCCTGCGAAACCACGCCGGCGATACGCGGGGAGCACCGCTACGCGACCGAGCAGATAGATGGCATCCGGATCGACCCCGTCATCAAGGGCGCACGCAGGCGCGGACACGCCCTCCCCGCCCAGCGTCCGCTCGAGCGTCTCGGGGAAGATGCGCGCGCAACCGACCACCTCGCCGCTCTCGTAGCCACATATGTGCAGGCAGCGGTCATCATCATCGATCGCGTCGAATTCGTTTTCGTAGCCCTGTTCGTCCATGAACACGCGACGGCGCACCTCGAAGGCGTCATCGCGTGCACCGATGCGAATCTCAGCACCCATATGCCAACTCCTGTCAAGATCGATGTCTCCATCGGGGACGGGGTAGTTCGGTGCCATCCTGCGCCCGGTCGGGCGCAGGATGGCACCGAACTACCCCGTCCCCGATGGAGACACCCTATAAAGGCCTACTGCTGGACGATACCTTCCATCAGCATCGATTCTGCCGGGAATCTCACGATGACCTTCGTACCCTCGCCGAGCGCGCTGTCGACCTCGATCGTCGCATCATGGAACATCGCCGCGTGCTTCACGATGGCAAGACCAAGGCCCGTGCCGCCGCGCGCCTTCGAGCGGCTCTTATCGACGCGGTAGAAGCGCTCGAACACCTTATCCTGCTCCTCGGGGGCGATACCGATACCCGTATCCTCGACGCTCACGAACGGCTTGCCGTCCTCGACGCCGCAGCGCATCGTCACCGACCCGTTCGGCTTGTTGTAGCGGATGGCATTGCTCGCCAGGTTGTAGACGAGCTCGTCGAGCAGGCGCGGCACGCCGAAGACGATGGCGGGTTCCGATTTGACGGCGAGCGTGATGCCGGACACATCGGCCACGGTCTCCAAACGGTGGTAGACCGTATCGAGCATACGCGGCAGATCGACCGGCTCGCGCGAGCCGAGCACGCTGTTCGTGACCTCCGCATCGCCGCGCTCGGCCTCATCCAAGCTCGACAGCGTCAGGATGTCGTTCACAAGCGCCGTCAGGCGCCCCGCCTCTTTGTGGATACGACGGGCGAAATCGCGCTGGTCCGCCTCGTCGGCGACCATGCCGCTCGCGATAAGCTCAGCATATCCCGAGATGGCCGTCAGCGGCGTCTTCAGCTCATGGGTGATATTCGCCGTGAACTCGCGACGCATGCGGTCGTTGTCCGCGAGCACCCGCATCTGGCGCTTGAGCTCCTGGCGCTGGGTTTCGATGCGCTCGAGCATGGGAATCATCTCCGCGTAGGCGTTCTCCACATTGCGAATGGGATGGTCGAGGTCGACCGCGCGCAGCGGCGCGATGATGGCGCGCGACTCGACGCGTGCGGCGATAACCGATACCAGCGCGCCGAGCGCGACCAGGCCCAGCAGCGGCAAAATCATGCTGGATAGGATGGACAGAAAGCCCGCCTGCTCCTGAGCCAGGCGCACCACCGTGCCGTTATCGAGGCGTATCGCCTCGTAGAGCATAACCTCGCCCAGCGTAGAACTCGAGCGCTCTGAGTTGCCGCGCCCCTCCTCGAAGGCCCGGATGACCTCGGGGCGATCGGCGTGGTTCGGCATATCGGCCGGGTCGGCCTCCGTATCGTAGAGCACGGTGCCGTCGGTATCGATCAGGGTGATGCGGGTGTTTCGCAGCGGGAGGTTCCGCAGGATGATCTTGTCATCCGGCATGCTGTTGAGCGCCGCCGCGACCACGTCGACCTGGCTGTCGAGCTCCTCATGGGCAAGCGCGACCAGACGATTCTGCACATAGGCGGTTCCCGCCAGGGAAAACACCGCCACGACGACCATCGCCACCGTGAACACGGTGGCGAAGACGCGACGGGAAAGCGAGCGATGGGTAACGTTCATAGCAAATCACAGAGAGACGCGGGCGAACAGGACGCGCGAAGAGGGGGGCGCTAGCCTTCGGGCCCCGCGAAGCGGTAGCCCACGCCGCGAACGGTTTCTATGCACGTGGAGTGCTCGCCGAGCTTTTGGCGCAGGGTCTGCACATGCACGTCGACGGTACGCGATCCGCCGTCGAAATCCCAGCCCCACACGCTCTGGAGCAGCGCCTCGCGGGAGAACACGATACCCGGCTTGCGCATGAGGTACTCGAGCAAGTCGAACTCGCGCAGGGTCAGCTTGACCTCCTCGCCGTCGACCGTCACGCGGCGATGGCTCGGCGACAGGACGATGCCGTTGGCCGACAGCACGTCGCTCACCTGCTTGGACATGCCGCCCCGGCGCAGCAGGGCGCGGCAGCGGCTCGTAAGCTCCATAAGCGAGAACGGCTTGGTGAGATAGTCGTCGGCACCGCCGTCGAGAGCGACGACCTTATCGAGCTCGGTATCCTTCGCCGTCAGCATCATGATGGGCACGGTGGCCGTCTCGGGCATGGCGCGCAGGCGGCGCATGATCTCCAGCCCGTCGGTGTCGGGCAGCATGATGTCGAGCAGGACCGCATCGGGGACGCACCGGGCGACGGCGGCCTTGAACTCGCTGTCGCACGAGAACCCTTCCGCCTCGATGCCCTGCTGACGCAGCGCATACAGCGTCAGGCCCCTGATGTTGTCATCGTCCTCAACGTAGTAAATCATGCTCTACCCCGCTTATCCGCGTTTCTGTCCATAATCATACACCGCCGCGCTCCGCGCGCGGATTCGCCCCGCGCGGCGTCCCCTACGGTATCAGCCGAAGCGCCCCGTGAGGTAGTCGGCCGTGCGGGAATCCTTCGGGGCGCGGAACAGCTCGCCGGTGGGCGCATGCTCCACGAGCTCGCCGAGCAGGAAGAACGCCACGGAATCCGAGATGCGCGAAGCCTGCTGCATGTTGTGGGTGACCACCACGAGCGTGTAGTCCTTCTTGAGCTCGCAGGCGAGCTGCTCGACCATGACCGTGGAGATGGGGTCGAGTGCGCTCGTGGGCTCGTCCATAAGCAGGACCTGCGGCTTCACCGCGATGGCGCGGGCGATGCACAGGCGCTGCTGCTGGCCGCCGGAAAGGCCGAGTCCGGACTGCTTGAGCTTGTCTTTGACCTCGTCCCACAGGCCGGCGCCGGTGAGCGACTCCTCCACGATCTCCTCGAGCTCGGCATGGTTTTTGATACCGAGGCCGCGTGGGCCGTACGCCACGTTGTCGAAGATGCTCATGGGGAACGGGTTCGGGCGCTGGAACACCATGCCGACCTGCTGGCGCAGGCGGGTGACGTTGTAGTCCTGGTAGATGTCCTCGCCGTCGAGCGTGATCTTGCCCTCGATACGGCAGTCCTTCACCATGTCGTTCATGCGGTTCAGGCAGCGCAGAAGCGTCGACTTGCCGCAGCCGGACGGTCCGATGAACGAGGTGATCTGACGATCGGGAATGTCGATGGAGACATCCTTCAGGGCATGGTGATCGCCGTAGTACAGATCGAGATGCTCGACCGACATGCGAATCTGATCCGCTGACGGAGCCTTCCCGTCATCCATAGTCCCCATCTCGCGATTGTGGGCCTGCTGGGCCGCCTGGGCAATCGCGGCGGCGGATGCGTCCGCCGCCGAGCGCTGCTGTTCCCTATCGTTCAACCCGCTACCTCCTCAGATGAGCTGTTCATAGCTCATCACACGATAGGTCGCCCGTTTTATGCGGCTGAAAGCGAATTGTCAGGGAACTGTAAAGTCACGCAGGAGCGGTGTCCCCATCGGGGACACCCTATTCCGGCAGCGTGATGGTGAAGACCGTATGTTCGGGCGTGGAGGTGCACGAGATCGAGCCGCCGTGCGCCACCACGATCTCCTTCGCGATGGCAAGGCCCAGACCGGCACCGCCACGGTTCGTCGCGCGCGCCGCGTCGAGACGGTAGAACTTCTCGAAGATCACCTTGAGCTTCGGCGCGGGAATCGGGTCGCCGCGGTTCTCGAACCGGATGATGACCGAACCGTCCTGCGCTTCCGCCTCGATGCGAATCGTCGAGCCCTCGTAGCTGTAGGCAATGGCGTTTTTCATCACGTTGTTGAACACGCGCGCCATCTTGTCGCCGTCCACCAGCACCACGAGCCCCTGCGGCACGTCGATCTCGGCGTGCTTGTTCTGCTCGGTGAGCGTCGGGTAGAACTCGTCGACCACCTGCGCGAGCATGAGGTTCAAATCCACATAGCCGCGCGTGAGCACGATGTCGTGGAAGTCGAAGCGCGTGATGTCGAAGAACTCCTCGATGAGCACATCGAGCCGGTGCGCCTTGTCGAGCGCCACGCCGGTGAAGCGCACGCGCTGCTCCTCGGGCAGATCGGGCGCCTCGTGGAGCAGCGACAGGTATCCGACCACGCTCGCGAGCGGCGTCTTGAGGTCGTGCGCGAGATAGGTGACCAGGTCGTCTTTGCGTCCCGACTCGTCGCGCAGCGCCTGCTCGGCGGCGCGTTGGCGCTCGCGCACGCGCATCATCGCGCTCTCCACCTCAGGGAAGTCGCCGTCGACGGTCCCCCAGTCATCCGGGTGCTCGATCAGACGCTCGCGCATGTGCGCGGCGATCGTCCGGTCGGCATCCACGCCGCCGCGCTCGTAGCCGAAATCGTAGAACGCATGGCCCACGAAGAAGACGCCGCAGACCGAGACCGCCGCCAGAAAGCCGCAGAACATGAAGAGGTAATCGAGGCCGAACATGACGGGGCCGGTCTCGCGCGACACGAAAAAGCCGATCAGCAGGATCGACAGCCAGGGCACGCCGCCCAGCACCACGACGCGGCGCGCGTTCGCGAAGCGGTCGATCAGGATGTAGCCCACCACGAACGCGAGCGCGAACAGGATGAGGTTCTCGATACCCACGACCACGGCGTCGAGCACGCCGAGCACGATCAGCGACAGGACGCGATTCTCGAGCACCGAGAGCAGAAAGTCGTAGGCGGAGGCGAAGGTGGACTCATGCGCCTGCTCGACGTCCCTGTCGAAATCGGGCAGCTGCTCCCCCGTCTGCGCAACAGGTTCAGACACATCAGGCGGCACCGTCGACGCCGCGCCGGCGGGCGTCATACGGTGCGACACGACGTCTTGCGCGGGTGCCCCGGCAACGTTGGGCAGGCCCGTTACCGGATTCACCGGCGCGTGCTCGGTGCGCTTCGTCCGCTTCTGGTCACGCTTCAATGGTGTAGCCGACCCCCCAGATATTCTTGATGAACCGCGGATTGGAGGCATCGTCGCCAATCTTCTCACGCAGATGCCTGATATGGACCATCACGGTGTTCGAAGAGCTCGCCATGAACTCCTCGCCCCACACCGCACGGAACAGCTCCTCGACCGACACGACGCGGCCGCGGTTCTCCACCAGGTAGAGCAAAATCGAGTACTCGAGCGGCGTGCAGCGCACGGGGCGCTCGTCGACCGTCACGGTCCGGGCGTCGCGGTTGATCACCAGGCCATCGACCGTCAGCTGCGAGGAGTCCTCCTCCGGAGCGCGGCTGCCGTAGCGCATGTAGCGGCGCAGCTGCGCCTTGCAGCGCGCCACGAGCTCGAGCGGGCGAAACGGCTTGACCACGTAGTCGTCCGCGCCGAGCGACAGACCCTCGATCTTGTCATTTTGCGACCCGCGCGCCGTGAGCATGATGACCGGATAGGTATGGTCGGCACGGATGGTGCGCAGAAGCTCGAACCCGTCGATATCGGGCAGCATGATGTCGAGCACCGCGAGGTCGAACTCCTGCTCGAGGATGGCCTTCGCGGCCTCGGCGCCCGTGTAGGCAAGCGTGACGGTAAATCCCTCGTTGCGCAGGTAGATGCCCACGAGGTCGGTAATGGCCTTCTCGTCATCCACGACGAGGATATGTGTATCCATCCGGAGCGGCTCCTTCCCGTATCACGTCCATTATGACCAACGGGAAGGGGCGGCGCACCAGCACCGAGGCTGTTTTTAGGGAACCTTAAGATGAGGGGTGCGGCGACAAGCAGCAACCCGGTGCGAGCGCTTCGCCGGATTGTAGAGATGCAGGCCGGTCAGGCGCCGCGACACAGCTTGTCCACACGCGTATGTATACTGGTCGAACACGCAGCTGCATGCTCCCTCCGCGGGCGCACGCGCTGCCTATACGCACACACTCGCACCAGAAAGCGAACCGCAGCATGAACGCACCCCGCATCGCGCGCCGCACCGCAGCGGCGCTCCTGAGCATCACCGTCGCCATCAGCCTCATGGTGGCACCGGCGCCCGCCCGCGCCGACCAGCCCGACACCGATATCATCCTGGGGGTCGCCGAGGCGGAGCGCCAGGACCCCGCCGCCGACCGTCCCGACATCACCGCGCGCAACGCCATCGTCGTGGGCGCCGACGGCACTGTCTACTACGAGCGCGATGCCGACGCGCAGGTGAAGATCGCCTCCATCACGAAGGTCATGACCGCGATCGTCGCGCTCGAGCACGCGAGCCTCGACGACACCGTCGTCGTCGACCACGCTGCCGCCACCGTGGGCCAGTCTTCGGCCAACCTGCGCGAGGGCGACACCCTGACCATGGAGGAGGCGCTGCGCGCCCTGCTCATCCCCTCGGGCAACGATGCCGGCATGGCCATCGCGACCACGGTCGGCAAGATGATCGACCCCGCGAGCACCGACCCGTACGCGACGTTCATCCAGGCGATGAACGACAAGGCGGCCGAGCTCGGCATGGGCAGCAACTTCACGAACCCGCACGGCCTCGACTTCGACGGCTGGGAGGGCGACATGCACTCCTCGGCGCGCGACGTCGCCACCATGTTCGCCTACGCTATGAAAAACGAGACGTTCCGCGAGCTCACGGCGAGCACCGACAACGTCATCACCGTGACGTCGGCCGACGGCAGCGAGCGCTCGATCACCATGACCGAGCGCAACACGATCCTGGGCACGGAGGGCAACATCGGCGGCAAGACCGGCGGCACCTATGAAGCGCTCCAGTGCTTCGTGGGCGCCTTCTCGCGCGAGCCGGGCGGCGAGATCTACACGGTCGTCCTCGGCGTCGACGGCGACGAGCAGCGCTTCGCGGACACCCTCACGCTCGCGAACTGGTACTACGACCACGTCGTCACCTTCCCGGTGGTGAACACGACCGCGACCACCGCCGAGGGTACGCCGCTCGCGGCCGAGGCGACGTATGCGAGCTGGACCGACAAGACCATCGACGTCGTCGCGGCCGACCCCGCGCAGACCGTGACCACCTTCAGCCTGGCCGGCCCCATCGAACAGAACGTCGAGCTCAAGACGCTTTCCGGCACGGTGAGCGAGGGCGAGCAGGCGGGCACGCTCACCCTTACGCAAAACGGCACCGAACTAGCCCGGGCGGAGCTCGTGAGCGCCGAGAACGCCTCGGCGCCCGACCCCATCAGCTGGCTTCTGGTCCAGCTCGACCGCCTCGTGCGCCTCGTGACCGGCGAGCCCACCGCGGCCGAGCCCGTCATCTACGCCGAGGCGCCGGTGCCGACCGACCTCGACGCCGCGTAACGGGCAACTCAGCGCAGGACGGGCTCGCGCTCGAACAGCTCCTGCAGCCCCGCGCCCGCCTCCGCCGGCCCCACGCACCGCAGGCCCACGCACTCCGGCGCCCCGAAGCGGCCGTGGTAGTCGCTTCCGCCGGTCACGATGAGCCCATGCTCCCGCGCCGCCCTGAGCGCACGCGCCTCAGACTCCGCATCGTGGTCGGGGTGGAAGGCCTCGATGCCCTTGAGACCCGCTGCGACCAGATCGGGAATGACAGACCAGGAGTCCATCTGGCCGGGGTGCGCGAGCACCGGGACGCCACCCTGCTCGCGAATGGCGCGCACGGCATCGGTCGCCTCGGGATAGGAGATATCGCTCGCGCAGATGCCCTGCCCTTTGAACAGGCTCCGGTAGACGCGCTGGTAGACCTCATCCAGATACGGCAGATGCACGAGCGCTTCCATCACATGCTGCTTGTAGACGCCCGCGCTCGCCGCGGCGATGTGCACGACCGCGTCGACCGAGAACGCGGGATCGACCGCCTCCGCATCGCTCACGTCGCAGGCGGCAAGTCGGCTCGCTACCTCTCCGGTATCGTCTCCCATCGCGCGTACCACACGCCACGCCTGCCAAAGCGTGTTGGCGCTGCGCGCCTTGAGCGTTGCCGCGACCAGGCGCTCCACGGGGCCGTCCCCGTTCGGAGTGGCCTCGAGCCCGAACCCCAGGATGTGCACCTTGCGGCCGGTCGCCGCGCACGCGGCGGATATCTCGACGCCCGCCAGAACGGGAAACCCGAACTAGCGCGCGCAGGCGCGCACTGAGGCGAGCTGCGAGAGGCTGTCGTGGTCGCACACGGCCATCCCCGCAAGGCCGGCGTCCTTCGCCTGTCCGATCAACTCGCCTACGCTGCAGGAGCCATCGGAGAACACCGAATGGGTGTGCAGGTCGAACGCCCCGCGCACCGAGTGCCTCTCCTCGGGTGCCGAATCAGCCATGATTCCCGTCCTCTCCGTCCGCGCCCGCCATCGCCGTGCCGCCGGCGGGCATCTCCGCATCCGCCCGATCAAGGGGCAGCGTCAGGTGCACGTGCGTCCTGGCCATACCCTGCCGCCTATAGAACCTATGGGCGCGCGCCCGTTCGGTCTTCGAGTGAACCTCGATCAGCTCGCAGCCGCGCTGGCGGGCAAGCCGGCACGCGGCGCCGAACAGCCCGCTGCCCGCGCCGAGGCCGCGCCAGGCGCCGTCGACAGCAAGCTCCATGATCTCGGCGACCGGTCGCACATGGTGGAGCTGCTCCTCGCAGCGCACGTTGACGACACCGATCACCTCGTCGTCCGCGCACGCCACCAAGCAGGCATAGCGGTCATCGCGACGCTGTGCCGACCAGCGCTCAAGGGCCGGCCCGGGTGCAAACCGCCGCCCCTCCATATCGCCGATCAGCTCGAAGACGCGGCGGGCATCGTCGTCGCGCGCCGGCCGCACGCAGCAGGTGCGCCCGTCCGCCAGCCTCACCTCATACCGCTCCATATCGCCTACTCGCACACGAATCCGCCCGCTTGCATGTTGTACTCGCGGTCGCAGACACCCTCCATGAACTCGAGGTCGTGGAAAATCCCGAGCATCGTCGTGCCCGCCGCCTTGAGCTGCTCGATCAGGTCGCGCACCTTGACCTTGCTCGCATTGTCCAAGCTCGCCGTGGGCTCGTCAAGCAGAAGCAGACGCGGGCGGCGCACCATGGCGCGAGCGATGTTCAGGCGCAGCTTCTCGCCGCCGGAAAACGTATTCGGGTAGAGGTCCCACAGCTCGCGCGGGAAATCGAAGTGCTCGAGCATGCGAACCGTCTCGCTCTCGATCACCGCCGGATCATCGTAGACCTCGGCGGCGCTTGCGCGCACGATATCGCGCGCCGTGGTGCGCGGCACCACATCGAGGAACTGCGAGATGTAGCCGATCTCGTAATTGCGCAGGTAGATGACGCGGCGCTTATGCACGGGGCGCAAGCAGCGAAAAACCCGCCACCTGCGCCGAGTGGCACAGGTGGCGGGCATCCATACGTGCGGTGATTGTCTGAGCGTTCGCTACGAACGGCGCTTCTTGCCGCCGCGCTTACGCTTCTTCTTCGCGCCCTCCGCCGGCACGACCTTCGCTTCCGCCGCCCGGCGCTCCTGCGTGAGCTTTTTCGCCTGCACGCGCGCGATGACCAGCAAGAAGAACGTGCATGCCAGCAGCGCGTAGCTGGCGATGCGGCCGTATGTGGCAAGCGCGTCGATACCCGCCGCCTCGCCGATGAACGAGAGCACGTAGCATACGATACCCGCGGCGAGCGCCCCCATCATGGCCTTTGCCGTGGACAGCGAGAAGAGGATGTCGTTATCCACCGACCGCGGGCGCGCCTTCGCGCGCTCGAGCTCCTTGGCCTCGCGGATCTTGTCGATATTCGTCTTCTTGCTCATCGCGCCCTCCCGGGATACCTCGTAACCCCCGTATTGTCCCACACCGGCTCAGCCCGCGGTGTTCCCAAACTGCTCTTCCAGCAGCTCGACGAAGGCCGCGATGGCAGGCGTGAGCAGCTTCTCGCGGTGATAGAACAGCTGGCTGGCCATATGCACGCGCTGCATGCCGGCAACCGCGCACTCCACGAGCTCGCCGCGTGCCAGCGATGAGGCCACGGAGAGGCGCGGCAAGAACGTCACGCCCACGCCGCGCTCCGCCAGGTGCACGAGCGTCTCGGTGTTGCCCGTCTCCACGATGGGGTGCAGCTGCCGATCCCGCTCGGCGAGCTGCCGCTCGAGTTCAAGCCGGTAGCTCTCGCCGTGCTCCGTCAGCACGAGGGGGATCTCCGCCAGGCGGTCCATGGTGAGCGCGCCGAGCGTCTCGGCGAGCGCGGGCGCGCAGGCGAACACGATGTCCTCCTCGGCAAGCAGCGTGCGCGTAAGGCCACGTACGCTCACGGATCGGTCCATCGTCACGAACAGGTCGAGCCGGTTGTCGAGCGTCTCGGCGATCAGGCGCTCGATGCGCTCCGTCCTCACCACGAGCTCGACCGCCGGATACCGGTCGTGAAACGCCACCAGCAGGTCGGGCAGGATGGCGGTGGAGATGGACTCCACGCTGCCGATGCGCACCGTCCCCACCATCTCCGCGTCGGCGCCATCCTCCACGCGCACCGACGCCGCCGCCCGCGCACAGCACGAGTCAAGCTCCTGCGCGTGGAAGGCAAACGCGCGGCCGCGGTCGGTGAGCTGCGCCCCGCGCGGCAGGCGATCGAACAGGCGCACGCCCAGCTCGCGCTCGAGCTGCTTGATCTGCATGGTGATTGCCGACTGTGAGTAGCCAAGCCGCTCGGCCGCCCGCGAAAAGCTCCCGAGCTCCGCAACCGCAAGAAATGTCTCGATCTGACGCAACTCCATTGCGTACCTGCTTCCACCTCACGGTATTAGTAATTGTGAATACTTTATCAGAACTATGAATTTTACAGATGGTTAAGCGGATGCGAGCATATCCCCAGCAACGAACCGACCAGAGAGGAGACCCCGCTATGTATGCCAAGGGAATGGCCACCGAACCGGATGTCGAGCTCGCCGCCGTGCGCTTCGTGTGCGAGCTGTTCGCGCGCAACCGCCATCTGTCTGAGGGACCGGTTGCCGTGGAGGCTCCCGAAAGCACGCTCGAGGCGATCCGCGCACAGGGCATCCCCGAGCACGGTCGCGCGCTCGACGACGTCGTCGCCGAGATGGAGCACGAGGTCATCGGCTACGGCTACAACGCCGACCACGCCCGCTTCCTCGGCTTCGTCCCCGGCCCCACCTCGGCCATCTCGTGGCTGGGCGACATCATCGCCGCGGGCTACAACCGCCATGCCGGCAGCTTCGCCAACTACCCGGCGGGCCTGGCTGCCGAAGACGTCTTGCTCGCCTGGTGCGCCGACCAGGCGGGGTTCCCGGCCGATACCGCCGGCGGCCTGTTCGTGTCGGGCGGCTCCATGGCGAACCTGACCGCGCTCGCCGCCGCGCGCGACGCCATGCTGCCCGAGGACGCGTGGGACCGCGGCGTGGCGTACGTGTCCGAGCAGACGCACAGCTCGGTCGCCAAGGGTCTGCACATCATCGGCATCCCGCGCGAGCATGTGCATGCCGTGTCCTGCGACGATGCCTGGCGTATGGATATCGACACCCTCGAGGACGCCATCGAGGCCGACCGCGCCGCGGGCCTCATCCCGTTCGCCGTCGTGGGCACCGCGGGCAGCACGAACACCGGCTCGGTCGACCCGCTGCGCGAGATCGCCCGCGTGTGCGCCGAGAACCACCTGTGGATGCATGTGGACGGCGCGTTCGGCGCAAGCGTGCTCATCACCCGCTACCGCGACATGCTCGACGGCGTCGAGCTGGCCGACTCGCTGTCGTGGGATGCCCATAAGTGGCTCTTCCAGACCTATTCGTGCGGCATGGTGCTCGTGCGCGACCGCGCAAACCTGCTCAACACCTACAGCACGCACCCCGAGTACCTGAAGGACCTGCAGGACCGCACGGATCTTGTGAACCCCTGGGACCTCGGCCCGGAGCTCACGCGTCCCGCGCGCGGCCTCAAACTCTGGTTCACGCTGCAGGCGATGGGCTCGGCAGGTCTGGCGGAAGCCGTCGAGCACGGCTTCACGCTCGCGCGCTGGGTTGAGGACGAATGCCGCAAGAACCCCGATATTGAAATCGTCTCGCCCGCGCAGATGGCCATGGTGAACTTCCGCTACGCGCCGGCGGGCCTCGCCGAGGACGAGCTCGATGAGCTCAACCTCGACATCTCGCGCCGCATGCTCGAGAGCGGCTACGCCGGCGTGTTCACCACCGAGCTTGCCGGCAAGAAGGTCCTGCGCGTCTGCGCCATCCATCCCGAGGCCAAAGAGGAGGACATGCGCGGTACCGTCCAGCGCCTGAACGCCCTGTATGCCGAGGCTCTCGAAACGCGGCGGGCATAGTGACCCCTGCGCTCGAACCGTACCGCCGCGCCCCTAAGGCGCGGCGGCGCCGGGCACTTCGCGCGCCGGCGTCTGTGCGCCCGCAGACGGACCCGGGCACGGCTCGCTTCATGCAGCGCGTGCTAGCCGAACAGGCGGCGCGAGGCGTCCCAGGCGGCGCGCAGGATGTCCTCGACGCGCTCCCCGGTGCGCTCGGCGCGGTCCGCGGCAAGCAGGGTCGCCGTCTGACAGATCATCGCCGGCTCGCACTCCAGACCGCGAATGGGCTCGGGCGCCATGTAGGGGCAGTCGGTCTCGAACAGGACCCGGTCGAGCGGGCAGGCAGCAAACGCCTCGCGCACCTCGTCGTTGCGTGAAAACGTCGCCGCTCCGCCGAAGGCGATGGAGCATCCGAGTCCCACGAAGCGCTCCGCGGTCGCGCGGTCCTCGCCGAAGCAATGCAAGATGCAGCCCGCCTCGGGCACCCCGACCTCCTCCAGCACGCGATACGCGTCTTCATGCGACGTGCGCGCCTCGTCGGTATCCTCATGGCGCAGATGCAGCTCGACCGGCAGGTTCCGCTCGCAGGCGAGCGCAAGCTGGCGCGCCATGGCCCGCATCTGGATATCGTGCGGCGCCGCCTCGATGTCGTCATCGGCGTCGAAATGGTAGTCGAGGCCGATCTCGCCGACACCCCAGCACAGCGGGTCGTCGAGTGCCTCGGCGACCAGGGCGTGCACCGCGTCGTCGTAGCGGGGCGCGCCATAAGGGTGCACACCCGCCAGATAGCCGATGTGATCGAACAGCTCCGGCGCGGCGGCATCGGCATCGACCGCGCCCTCCTCCACCCCGCGCTCGAACAGCGCGCGGGCCTCGGCGACCCACCCCTCAAGCAGGTCGTGAAACGCCGGCGCCGTCGCAGCGAAGCGCGCATCGGCCAGCGGATCCCAGATGGTCGTGAGCTGCGCCACACCCGATGCCGCCGCACGCGCAAGCGCCGAGACCGGGTCGACCTTCCAGAAGCTCATGAGATGCGCATGCGTGTCGGCGATGGGCACCGGCAGCGCAGGCAGCCCGAACAGCTTCCCCTTCTTCATCCACGCGAGGCTCAGGCGCAGCTCCGTCGAGGGAATCTCGCCTGCGCCCTCGCGCACCAGCGCGATCTGCCCCGATTGTCCATGTCGCTTACCCATCGCCTATCCCCTGTCCGCATCTCCTACACGTCTGCCCGCACACCGGTTCTTGACCCCGCGCCTCATGCGTTCGCATCGCCCAGCTCGGCCGCCAGGCGCACGAACGCATCGACGTCGAGCGTCTCGGCGCGCGTCGTCGGCGCGATGCCGCATGCTGCAAAGGCGGCGTCGAGCGCCGCCTTGTCGAAACCCGACGACGACATCGAGTTGCGGATCGTCTTGCGGCGCTGGGCGAATGCGGCGTCGATCACGCGGGCGGTTCGCGCGCAGGCGCCCTCGTCGAGCCCGCCTGCCACCCGCTCGAGCCTGACCACGGCGGAATCCACATGGGGCGCGGGCATGAAGCAGCGCGGGGGCACCTCGAAACGCCCCGTCACGTGCGCATACAGGCCGAGCTTCGCGGTGTAGCCGCCATATGCCTTCGTTCCCGGATGCGCTGCGATGCGGTCAGCGACTTCCTTTTGAACCATGACGACCGCGCGCTCGAGCGCGGGCATCGTCTGGAAGTACTGCAGGATGATGGTCGCGGCGACGTTATAGGGCAGGTTCGCCACGAACACCGTGGGAGCGCCGCCTGCCGCGGCTTCGATGTCGACGGGCGCCACCTTCAGGGCGTCGCCCATGATGAAGCGGAAGTTGTCGTGCATGAGCGCATGGGTCTCGAGCACCGGTTCGAGCGTCGCGTCCGCCTCGATGGAGACGACGCGCGCCGCCTTTTGCAGCAGCGCCAGCGTGAGCGTGCCGATCCCCGGTCCCACCTCGACCACGCGCTCGCTCCCATCGAGCTCCGCGAGCTGCATGATCCGCTCGATCACATGGTTGTCGACCAGGAAGTTCTGGCCGAGCCGATGCTTCGTGGCCAAGCCGTACTCCTCGAGCAGGGCTCGTGTCGCCCCCGGACTCGCAAGCGGTGAGGTGGTCATGGATCCTCCGCACAAGACGTCTTCCAACACAAAAAAACGGGCGGGACCGTGCACGGCCCCGCCCGTATTATCCACCAGCGCATCATCTGCGCCGGTGCGCGCCGGCATCGTGCACGCTAACGATAGAACAGGTAGGCGCGCCGATCGTAGTACTTCTTGTTGAGGTAGAGGAACAGGAAGTTCAGCGCCGCGGAGATAAGCGTCGGGATGAGCATGAAACCGCCCAGATCAAGACCGATCCCATAGGTCAACACGATGGAGTACACCGTCGAGAACACAAAGGAGATCACGACGAGGGCCAGGTAGTGCACCGGGGCGAAGCGTCGATACTGCGCGAGCTCCATGCGCACGTACACGGTCGCTGCCGCCAGCGCGACCTGCACGAGGCCGTAGGCGATATCGAGGGCCCGCGCCGGTCCCGCAAACGCGTAGTACAAATCGGTCAGGCCGCCGTACTGCTGTCCCATGACGGTCGTGATGCCGCCGAGCGCACCGAATACCGCCTCCACCCACAGCAGAAACATGATGTTGAACGTGAACCACTTGAGCGGCAGGTCGGGCGAGGGGTCCGCCGGGTGCGAGCCGAGCGCACGGTCGGCGATGCGCTGCAGCGGCCCCGAGACCCCGTCGAGCGCACGGTCGATCTTTTCCAGCAGCTCGGAGCGCGGCGCCGAGGCAGCGGGCTTAGCGCCGTAGCCCATCCCGTATGCCCCGGGTGCCGCATCGCACCCCGCCCCGTACGCACCGGACGCGGCGCCGTCATATCCCGGGCGACCGGCCGCAGCGCCGCCGTAAGCGGGCATGTCAGCGGCGTCCGGCACCGCGTAGCGCATACCGTCATAACCCGGCCCGTCCATCGTCCCCAGTGCCATCTGGCTGCACTCGTCATACCCTGGCCGGACCGTCTGCGCAGCGCCGCAGCGCGCGCAATACGCCTGACCGTCCTCAACCGCACATCCGCATCTCGAGCACACCGTAGCCATACCATCCACCTTCCATGTCGCAGGATACCGGCAGCAGCCGGCCTCATCCCCACGATAGGAAGCGCACGCGCCCACAGACACCGCAATGCGAATACGGGTCACATCACCTTACGAGCAGCATGCCCGCATCAAACCATCCTGTCGGATACCGTGCAGAAAAAGGCGGTCCGGCCGCCGCAGCCGCACGACAAGAAACGGGGCCGCAGGGTCAAAAACCCTGCGGCCCCGGCACAACAGCGAGCTCCGTGCGGCAACGCGCCCTTTACTTCTCGTCGACCAGGCGCGGGAAGAGCGCGTCGCCCTTCTCCACCGGCGCGCCGCCGGCAAGGCCGCCCCACGCGCACGTCCTAGCGAGGTCGTCGGTCTCGGCCTCATCGGCGCACGAGATGCGGCGCAGCGCTTCGGCGCTCGTCGTGGGCATGAACGGCGCGAGCAGGTGCGCGGAGATGCGGATGGCCTCGAGCAGGTTGTAGATCACGCGCGCGAGCTCGTCGGCACGCGCGGGGTCCTTCGCGAGCGTCCAGGGCTCGGAATCCTCGATGTAGTGGTTCGCAGCGTGGATGAGTTCCATGACCTCAGAGGCCGCGTCGCCGTAGGCGAAGGCCCCCATCTTCTCGGCGTAGCGCTCCACGAGGCCCTCGGCGATATTCGCCAGCGGGTTGTCGCCCACCTCGGCGGGCTTCGCCGGCGCGCAGCCGTCGAAGTACTTCGCGCTCATATTGAGCGAGCGCGACACGAGGTTGCCCCAGCTGTTCGCCAAGTCGGCGTTGTAGACCTGGCGCATGCGCCCGAAGGAGATGGCGCCGTCGGAGCCCGGTACCACGTCGGTCATGAAGTAGTAGCGGTAGCCCTCGACGCCCATGAGGTCGATGACCTCGCGCGGGGCGATGGCGTTACCGCGCGACTTCGACATCTTCTCGGCCTTGCCGGTCTGCTCGTTGCGCACGGTGAGGAAGCCGTGGGCGAAGACGTGCTCGGGCAGGGCCTCGCCGATGGCCATGAGCATGGCGGGCCAGATCACGCAGTGGAAGCGGATGATGTCCTTGCCCACGATATGGGTCTGCGCCGGCCAGCGGTAGGCGAACTGCTCGCGGGCCTCGGGCGTATCGACGCCGTAGCCCACGGCGGTCATGTAGTTCAGCAGTGCGTCGAACCACACGTAGGTCACGTGCCCGTCGTCGAACGGCAGCGGGATGCCCCAGTCGAACGTATTGCGCGAGACGGAGAGGTCCTGCAGGCCGCCCTCGACGAACGTGCGCACCTCGTTCATGCGGAATGCCGGCTGGACGAAATCGGGATGCTCGTCGTAGAGCTTGAGCAGACGGTCCTGGAAGGCGGAGAGCTTGAAGAACCAGCTCTCCTCCTGGATGCGCTCGAGCGGGCGGTCGCAGTCGGGGCACAGGTGCTCGCCCTTCGTGCCGCGCGCCTCGTCGGCCTTCTCCACCTGGGTCTCGGTGAAATAGGTCTCGTCGGGCACGCAGTACCAGCCGTCATAGCTGCCCTTGTAGATGTAGCCGGCCTCCTTCATGCGCTCCCACAGGTACTGGACCGCGTGCTTCTGGCGCTCCTCGGTGGTGCGGATGAAGTCGTCGTTGGAGATCTCGAGCTCCTCCCACAGCGCGTGGAACAGCGGCGCCTGGGAGTCGCACCACTCCTGCGGCGTCATGCCGTGCTTCTCGGCAGCCTCCGCCACCTTCTGCCCATGCTCGTCCATGCCGGTGAGGAACATGACGTCGTAGCCCATGGCGCGGCGGAAGCGCGCCTGGACGTCGGCCATGATCGTGGAGTACGCCGTGCCCAGGTGCGGGGCGGCGTTCACGTAATAGATGGGCGTGGTGATGTAGTAGGACGGTTTAGTGCTCATTGCGCAAGACCTTTCCCTAAGGCATGCCGGGTCGATTCACAATCAGTCTGTTATGGTAGCGCAACTACGCACCCCGCATGGGCCGAAAAGCACGCGAACCCCCGCGCACCGGGCGCATGCCGCCATGGCCGCGCCGGGTGTGCGGGGGCAGGCCCCCTCGGTTGTGCGGTTGCGCATCAAGGCGGCGGCTACGCGCGGCCGGTGTCTTCCTGCATCGAGATGACGAGCTCGTAGACCTCGCGCTTGCGGCGCGAATAGCGCTGCGACAGGCGCTTGGCGATCGCAGAGGCGGGCTCGCCGTCATCGAGCGCGCAGGCGATATCGCGGCGCAGCGCCTCGCCCGGATCCTCCTGCCCCGCAGCCGTCTGCGGGCATGCGCCCGCACGCTCGTCTGCGCCCGGCGGCGCCACGACGAGCACCATCTCGCCGCGCAGCTCGCCGCGCTCGCGCACAAGCTCTACCAGATCCGGCGCGCTGCCGCGCAGGACCTCCTCGTGGAGCTTCGTGAGTTCGCGGCAGAGCGCCACGGCGCGGTTCGGGAACACGGCGGCGATCGCCTCGAGCGAGGCGAGCACCCGGTGGGGCGACTCGTAGAACAGCAGCGCCCCCGGCACGAAGGCGAGCTCCTGCAGCCGGCGCACCCGCTCCCCCTGCTTGCGTGGCAAAAATCCCTCGAAGAAAAAGTGGTCGCACGCGATGCCGCTCGACACGAGCGCGCACACGCACGCCGACGGGCCGGGGATGACCTCCACGGCGGCGCCCGCGTCGCGCGCCGCGTCGACGAGCACCTGCCCGGGGTCGGATACGCTCGGCATGCCTGCATCCGAGGCGAAGGCGATGGTCTCGCCCGCCAGCACGCGTTCGACGATCTCGGGCGCACGCTGGGCGATCACGTTCTCGTCGCAGCGGATGAGCGGACGCGAGAGATCAAGGTGCGCCAGAAGCTTCGCGGTCACGCGCGTGTCCTCGCAGCAGATGGCGTCCGCCGCGCGAAAGGCCGCGGCGGCGCGGGGCGACAGGTCGCCGAGGTTGCCGATGGGCGTGCCCACGATATAGAGGCGGCCGGATGCCGCGGTGCCTCCCATGGCGCTAATCGATCATCGCGCGCTCGAGCGGCGCGAGCGCGACGCGCGCGTCCCACGCGGGGATGCGCTTCTCGGTCTTCCAGGTCTGGAAGAACCAGCCGGACGCATCGGAGAAGCTCGCGAGTTCGCTCGAGATGAAGACGCGCTCGTACGCGTCGCGCCCCTCAGGCGTCACCGTCGAGCTCGAGAGCACCGCGGCGGCGGACCACTCGCCCACCAGCACCGGGAACCCGCAGGAGCGCGCCGTCTTGATGAGGGTGCGGTTGCGCTCGACCGCCTGCGAGATGCCGCGCGGCGAGGTGATGTCGATCGCCTTGTCGTCGCGATAGTGGTACAGATGCAGGTCCATCCAGACGTTTTGGTACTTATCGCCGCTCATGAAGCGCTTCCACATCTCGGGGTGGCCCGACGCGGAGAACACGACGAGCTTGTCTGCGGGCATGTGCGCGCGCACGAGGTCGTAAGCATCGCGGTAGTAGTTGCGCAGATAGTGGCTCGGGATGCCCTGCGTCATGTTGAACAGGCCCCGGCGCACGCTCATGACCGGCGAGTCGAGCAGCTCGATGCCGAGCAGGCCCGGGCGCTTCCCGTAGCGCTCGGCGAGCTTGTCGAGCACCTCGAGCGCCACGGCGCGGCCGTTCGTGCTCGAGTGCCAATCGGCGATCGTCTCGGGCGTGGTCGCGCTCTCGTTGGAATCGCCCTGGCCGCCGGGCACCGTCGCCAGGTCGAGCAGCACGGCCATGCGGTACTTCTCCGCCCACTCCATCGCACGGTCGACATAGTCGACGGCGGGAATGTGGGCAACTGCGCCGCCCTGGGCGCCGAACACGTACCAGGGCACCGGCAGGCGCACCGCGTTGAAGCCGATCGCCGCCATGCGGTTGAAGTCGAACTCGGTGATGAAGGTCTCGTAGTGCTGGCGCAGGCGCTCGCTGTACACAGCCGAGCCGAGTGCCTGCTGCAGCTCCACCTCGTTGGATGCGCCCGTGGCGGCAAACAGCGAGGGCGACACCCAGGGCTCAGGGATGAACCATCCGGAAAGGTTGACGCCGTGGATTCTCTCTACCATGCCGAACCACCTCGCACTGCAGATGAAAAAAGCGCCCGACGGTCCCGCCGGGCGCTTCTGATTCAAAATGGTGGCCAGAAAGGGATTCGAACCCCTGACACGAGGATTTTCAGTCCTCTGCTCTACCAACTGAGCTATCTGGCCACAAGGCCTGTCGCAAGCGACGGCTAGTACAGTTTAGCAAATGCGACATACGCGTCAAGAAGAATCTTGGAAACTTTTTCGAGGCCCGGGCACCTCGTCGCATCGAGCCGCGTTTCCGCAGGTTGAAGGCAGCCATGCATCTGCCGCACCGCAGGATTCCCGACATCGGCGCTCAAGGACCGCTGCAGCGCCGCGGCAGTGCACAAACCGCCAAGCCCCGACCGCACGATGCTGTGCGAGCACCCGACCCTCCGCATCGATATGGGCGATATCGAGCGGCTCCGTCATGAAGCAGGTGTGCACCGCGCAGCAGGCGGGAAACGCCACGACGACAGGTGGACCGCTGCCTCGGCGGGCAGTCGGGGCGCCCATGCCGAGCAGACGCTCCCAGAATCTCCGCGCCACCACGATGCGCACCCGGCCCCAACCGAGCTCCGCCACCGCGCGCTCGATCGCCGCCGTCTCGCAGCCGTCCGTCATACCACCACCCCCGGCCTCCATGGGTCGATCACAACCGTGCGCACGTGCCTGAGCGCGAGCGGCGCGCCGACGGGTACGCCCGCGAACTCGATGCCGGTCGGCCAGGGCGTATACACCATCGTGCACCGGTAGGTCTTGGGGCTCACGATGAACGTCAGGATCGTCGAAGTCGGATCTTCCTCCTCTTCGCAAACAACCTCGACCTCGACCCCGTAGCCGCCCATCGCCTCGCGCAGCTGGCCGGCGATGGCCTCGGTCGGGTCAACCTTGCCCTCTCCCGAAGGTGCCACCCCGTGCGCGACGACGATGTCGGGCGCTACCCGGTCGAATCGGGACACGGCGGAGGCGAACACCATGAGGTTGTAGACGATGATCGCGAGCGCGATCATCACGGGCACCACGATCGCCAGCTCCACGGTCGCCTGGGCAGAGCGCTCGCGCAGCAAACGTCCCAGCATCAGCCTCCGCCTCCCAACGCTCCGGCCAGATCGCCCACGTTCACCGTGAGCGGGATGGACTCGCCTGTCGGCAGGGGAATCTCAGCGATGGTGAACTCCGCCTGGTGCACGACCTCTCCGATGTTGTAGCCGATTCCCTTCAGGATCTCCTCGGGATCGGTGGACGTCAGCGGCACGCGGCGGACCAACTCCTGGACGGACCCAAGCCCCTCGGCCCCCGCATGGGAAAGGACGTTCGACGTGTCGGTGAGCACCGGTTTGTGCAGGCTCATGTCGACCGGTTCCAGCCCAAGCGTCTCCACGGCTCCGGTTATGGCATCACCCAGACTCTGGGCGATGGGGCCCGCCCCCAGCCCGTCGATGCCGGAGAGTATCCCGTTCGTGACCGACGACAGCCCATCGGCTAGGTTGCCGTACCCCACGAGCAGCACGCCCCAGAGATCCATGACGCTGCCGACCAGGAACTCGACCACAC
>NZ_JACJMB010000029.1 GCF_016902615.1 Collinsella tanakaei | reverse complement strand
GGCAGGTCAAGCTGAAGGGCCTGACCCCGGCGGAGTTCCGGGAGCAGGCCCTTCGGAAGGCCGCGTAGCGGTTATGATTTATCGCGTCCAAGATTTGGGGCGCAGTTCACAAGGGCGCGGAGGGCCTCAAGAGAACCTATCGGTTCAGAGACGTGGCCTAGTAGTTGACGACCTGCTCCTCGAAGTAGCTCTTCGGGTGAGCGCAGACCGGGCAGAGCTCCGGCGCGGTGGGGCCGACATGCAGGTGGCCGCAGTTCAGGCACTTCCAAACCTTGACGCCCTCGCGGTTGAAGACCTCGCCCTTCTCGACGCGCTCGGCGAGCTTCAGATAGCGCTCCTCGTGAGCCTTCTCAACAGCGCCGACGCCACGGAACTTGGCGGCGATCTCCTTGAAGCCCTCCTCGTCGGCGGTCTTCGCGAACTCGTCGTACATGGTGGTCCACTCGTAGTTCTCGCCCGCGGCGGCATCCTTGAGGTTGGTCAGGGTGTCGGGCACAGCGCCGTCATGCAGGTACTTGAACCACAGCTTGGCATGCTCGGACTCGTTGAGGGCGGTCTCCATGAAGATGTTGGAGATCTGCACGTAGCCGTCCTTCTTGGCCTGGGACGAGTAGTAACGATACTTGGTGTGGGCCTGGGACTCGCCGGCAAACGCGGTCTCAAGGTTCTTCTTTGTCTGGGAGTTTTCGAAGTCCATTGGTATTCCTCCTCTGTGCCGAGAGCATTCGGGTAGCAGGTGGCTATCCGTTGCCCTTATTGTAAATGATTCCTAATAAGAAATCTCTTACCCTACGGGTTCTATACCCAACTTCACGCTCGCTTCACACGTGATGGCGCACGGGATTTTCATGCGGAGCTGCTGCCGCGCACAGGCACAAGCAGCCCGGTGGGCAAAGCACCGAGCACCCTTCGAATTCTTCTTGAATAATGGTCAACATGGTCGAAAGGCCCGCGGCACTTCCGTCAGGCGATCGACCAGATGCCGTCCCCCGCTGCGGCAAAGCCCTCGCGCGTCAGGTCGGCCAGGATCGACGCCACCTCATCGGCAGCCACCGCCTCGCGGCCCCCCGCGTGCTCGAAATCGTTCACGCCGCTGCGCACTTCATCGAGCGAAAGCCCCGGTGCGCCGGCGGCCTGGGCATCGAGCAGCATGCGCACGATATGCGCGCGCTTCTGGCGGCGCGACCCCTCGAATTTCGACTGGCGGGTGTAGCCGCTCGAGCGGCGCGACGGATTGGGGATCGTCTTCTTCAGATAGGCGCCGTAGTCAAGCATCGCGTAGTACCAGGCCCGGGGCGTGTCGGACGCGTCCTGAGGCGTGGCATGGCAAGACGGCTCGCCGGCATCCCGCTCAGAGGGACCCTGCGGGCAGGTCGCCTCGACGAGCGGCACGAGCTCACGGTCGGGCACCGCCGGCACGTCGGGAAAGAAATGATGCAGCACGACCGTGCGGACGTTCGTCTCCAAATAGACGCCGGGAAGGTCGAACGCGAAGGCGCGGATACCCTGGGCCGTGGCCGGACCGATGCCGGGTAGCGCTTTAAGCTCACGCAGGCCGGAGGGAAAGACGCCGTCATAGGTATCGCGCACCATCTCCGCTGCGGATTTCAACGCCAGGGCGCGGCGGTTGTAGCCCATGCCCTGCCACGCCGCTAGAACATCGCTCACCGGCGCCGCCGCCAGCGCCTCCACGGTCGGAAAGCGGTCGAGCCACTCCTCCCAGCGCGTGAGCACGCGGGCCACCTGCGTCTGCTGGAGCATCACCTCGGACAGCCAGATGCCATACGGGTCGCGCGTGTTGCGCCACGGGAGGTCGCGATACAGACGGGCCCCTTCCGCCCGAACCAACGTGCGAAAGGGGTCCACGTCAAGCACCTGCGCTCCTTTGACATCAGGCGAGCGCCACCGTGCCGCTACGAGCTCAGAGAGGGCATCTCACCGCATGAAACATACGAGCAGAACGCATCGCGATCTGCGAATTTAGGATCGACCGCCGGTCCACGCCTGAAGTTCACCACGTCGTCGAGCGTGACGGAATCGAGGTAGCTGTACACGAGCCGCTGCGTACCGACCCAGATGGGATGATAGCAGCAGGAACCCCGGCGTGCGCACGTCGCGCTCCCGCCGGTGCAATCGTTCATAACGAGCGGGCCCTGCACCGCCTCGACGATCTGGCGAATCGTAATCTCGGAGGGGTCGACCTTGAGGCGCATGCCGCCGTGCACGCCGCGCAGGCTCTCGATGATGCCCGCCTGGACGAGACCGTGCTGGATGGAACGCGCAAAGGAATAGGGAACGCCCGCTTCATCCGCCGCAGTCCGTACGGAAAGAAGGCCACCCTCGTCCTTAACCAACATGGAAAGCATGCGAAGGGCGTAGTCGGTCTTCCTGGAGATGTCCATCTCCCCTCCTTGCGATAAGACGCGTGGCGCACTCCCGAACGCCGGGACAATGATGGCGAACGTGTGCGCATCAGTAGGATTTAGGTATTAAAACCGTCAAAACGGTTCAATTACTATACACCCACCCTGACACCATGCCATCAACCATCGTTAAAACAGCCCTTGTTTGTGAAGGTTCATGCACAGGTGTCTCTTTTGTAAACCGGCCATGAAGCGAGGACTGCCCGACGGGATGCGCCGATGTGTCGGACATCGCGCCGTACGCTCAGCTAGAGGGATACGCATGAGATCATTTGCCGCCAACAGCCATGAGTACCCCCCCCCTACGACGGCAGGCGCCTCGTTAAATCCGCCTTCAAAAGCCGTGAATACATATGAGATATGAACAGGGGTACGATTTTCGGGTGCAATCCCTCCATCGGGCGAAGACCGTCTGCATTTCCGCAGGATTCAACTGGAAAAATACCAGGGGGTATAGCGCCTATGGTCAATTGGCACCCAAAAATCGTACCCCTGTTCATATTTTATTTAATCTGTCTGTCAACCAGCAGTTTATCCCGATCAGTTTTATGCAGAATGACCGGGAGCTTGATACACTCAGAGACTCGTCTCGAGCAGAGTGCGCTCGCAATCGAATCAAGTCGCACATCCATCAGCAATTCCGCAGCGGGACTTACCAATCGGCGGTCCCCAGGACTTCTCTGAAGGCCTTTGCAAAGCCGCTGTGCAACAACTGCTGCCAGCGACATGACGACCCGCCTTGAACACCAATGGTCTACAGCAGCATGGGAGACAGAAATACGAAAAGAGCCCCGCTCGAAAGCAAGGCTCTTCAAATTCGATGGCGGGAAGTACGGGGCTCGAACCCGCGACCTCCGACGTGACAGGCCGGCGCTCTAACCAAACTGAGCTAACTCCCCATCACAGCTCGTCGCTGCGAGGATTAAGTATAGAGGGTTCTCAGCAGATGGCTAGAGGGCAATTTGGCTTCACAAGCTGACCACAACACGTGCGCCCCACTCCCCAACAGCAGATCAGACGCAGCGCTCCCACCCCCTGCGCGAACGCAATCGCATCAGAATCACCCGCATAGCTGCTGGTATTCTGCGCGGCACACTAACGGAAACCTATAAGAAAAGAGCCCCGCTCGAAAGCAGGGCTCTTCAAATTCGATGGCGGGAAGTACGGGGCTCGAACCCGCGACCTCCGACGTGACAGGCCGGCGCTCTAACCAAACTGAGCTAACTCCCCATCACAGCGCGTTGCTGCGAGAGAAAGTATACACAGACTCGCTTCGTTCGCGCAACAACTTTTTTGGGAAATTCCAACTTATCGCCGTGGGCGCACCTCGAGCGGACCGGCGCACGTACGCGCCGCACGCCGCCAGATGACGTTGCGCCGAGTCCGAAACCCAGCCCACCCCGCTACTGCAGCGGGATGATCTCCAACGAGAGCACCTCACCGTCGCGGGCGTACAGGCGCGCCATCGTAGGACCCTGCGCAGTCCTCGGGTACGTCGGTGAACCCGGGTTCACGAGCGTCATGTTCCCCATGGGCAGAATCACCGGCCGGTGCGTGTGTCCGCACACGGCCACATCGATCGAACCCTGCGGCAGTTCCTCACGATAATGGCTCACGCCGAAACGCAGTCCCTCGTACGTGAACACCAGGCGCTGCTTCACCTCGGGACCGTAGTTGTAGTACCAGTCGTTGTTGCCCAGCACCGCGCGCACCGGGGCGATGGTCTCGAGCTCCGCGAAATCGGACTCGGACGTGATATCTCCCGCATGCACGATCAGGTCCGCCCCATCGAGCTCTGCGCGCAGGCGCTCCGAGATGCGCCCGTGCGTGTCGGAGATGATATCGATTCGCTTCGCACCTACAAGGTCCATCTCCGAATCCTTTCCGTTCCGAATCCCGGCGCACGCATCCGCGTCCGCATCGTCCCCATACAAACCAGCGGCGCCCAAGACGCCGCCAGCCACATGATCTTTCTGCCCAAACAGACGGCTCAGCACACGACGCACGCTCTCCAGCATACCGAATGCTCCTTACCGCCTACCGCCGAACCCTACAGGTTCAGAGCCTTCTTCAACGGCACCACGCGGCGCCGCGAGACCGGAATCCGATCCTCCACACCCGTCACGCCGAGCTGGATCGCTCCGGAAGCCGCCGTCTCCACGTCCTCGACGCACGCGAGGTTCACGATGTAGCGGCGATGCACGCGGAAGAACCCGAAGTCGTCGAGCTTCGACTCGAACTGCGCAAGCGAGGTGGTCGAAAGGAAGCGATCGTCCTCCGTGAAGATGCAGGAGTAGTCGTCCTTAGCCATGATGTAGCGGATCTGGTCGACGGGGATGAGCACCTTGCGGCCGCCCTTCTCCACCGGAATCCGCTCGATAGGCGTCTTGTTCTCGGCCACGGGCTTCACGCGGGCAAGCACCTTGTTCAAGGCCTGGTCCAGGCGCGCCTCCTCCACCGGCTTCAGCAGGTAGTCGACAGCGTCCACATCGAACGCCTCCACCGCGTGGTCACTGTAGGCGGTCACGAACACAATCGCCGGGGGATTCTTGAGCTTGTGCAGGGCCTCGGCGAGCTGGATGCCCGACGCACCGGGCATGGAGATGTCCAAAAACACCACGTCGACCCGATTCTCCATCAGCATCTCAATGGCGGAACGAACGCTCGAGGCCTCGGAGATGGAACCCATCTTGCCGGTCTGCTCCAGCAAGAAGCGCAACTCCGATCGGGCTGGCGCCTCATCATCGACAATCATTGCACGTAGCATACGCGTGAAAACCCTTCCCATACGTTCCGTGAACGGTGAGCCTGCGCGGTTGCGGCACCGATGGCGCGCGCGCCATTTTCTATTCTATATCTCTCGGCGTGAGAATGCTGTTTTCCAAATCGAGCTTGAGCGAAATGGTCGTGCCCTGCCCGGGCACAGAGTCCACGTGGGCCGAAGATCGGGGCCCGTAGAAGCGCTCGATGCGCTCGGAGATGTTCTGCATGGCGACACCCGCGCCGCCCCCCTGCGGGGCGTCGGTGCTGACCTTGCCCGCATCGAGGCTGAACAGGCGCGATGCTGTGGATTCGTCCATGCCCACGCCGTCGTCGGTGACCTCGATCAGGATGAAGCCCTCCTCGGGCACCGTGGCGCGCACGGTGATGTGGAGTGCACCCTCGTCGCGCATGCCGTGGCGGACGGCGTTTTCCACCAGCGGCTGAATCACGAACGACGGCACGAGGACGTCGCGCGCCTCGGGTGAGATGTCCATGGTCTCCACGATGCGGTCGTCACCGAAGCGGGCCTTCTCGAACAGCAGGTAGCGGCTCGTCTGCTCCACCTCGCGCGTCAGCGGGATCATGGACCCCGAGTTCTCGAGCGTGGCGCGGTAGAACATGGAGAACTCACGCAGCAGGCCGCGGGCGCGCAGCGGATCGGTGCGCGTGAGGGCGGCGATGGTGTTCAGCGTGTTGAACAGGAAGTGGGGGTTGATCTGCGCCTGCAGCGCGCGAACCTCGGCGCGCGCCGTCAGCTCGTCTTGCAGCTCGAGCTCATGGATGTTGAGCTGGGTGGAGAGCAGCTCGGCGAAACCCGACGCCAGCGCGTACTGGGTGCGGTTCACGTCATGGCTGCGGCGGTAGTAGAACTTGAGCGTGCCGACGGCCTTGTCGCGCACCTTCAGGGGCACGATGATGCCGGCCGGGATGGCGCGGTGCTCGGTGCGCTCGCTCTTCACGTCCACCATGTGGGTGAACGACTGCGCCACGCCGTGCTCGAGCACGTAGCGCGTCGCCGGGGTGTGGATGAGAGAACCGGAGGGGAAATCGCCCTCGAGCTCTCCCACGCAGGCGAGGACGCAGTTTTCGTCCGTGACGGCGATCGCCATCGCGCGGGTCTCGGGCAGAAGGCGGCAGCAGATGGCGCGGGCGCTCTCCTCGTTCAGGCCGCTCTTCGCGATCTCGAGCAGCTCGGAGGCCGTCGAGAGCGCCTGCTCGGTGTATTGGGAGCGTAGCGTGTCGGGGTTGAGGCACAGGTAGATGAACGCCACGAGCAAAACGAACAGCATCGCGCTCGCGATGACCGCCGCGGACGGGTCCAACCCCTCGATGAGCGTGTAGGCGCAAAACGCGATGAAGCCCAAGGCGCACACGACGGAGAACAGCCGAAACCCCGGCAGCACCCCCGACCGCGCCGCCATGCGCTCACCGTACTTCTTTAGGTCTGCGGGCATGTGCACTCCTCAAGCATCTGGACCAGGTCCGTATCGTTCCACAACCCATTCATGATACTGGGCCAGAAGCTCTGGAAGCGGATGTACTTCGATTTGTTCTCGTTCGCGTACTGCTCGGCCTGGGCGCGCCCGTGCCGCCAGATATGCAGGTACCCGTCGTGCTCGTCGGTAAGCAGCATGCGCGCGAAGGCCGTCTTGCGCACGCGCTCGTCGAGCTCGTCGGAAAACCAGGGGCCCGGATACGGCATGAGCGAGGCGGGCGTCACCGGCACGAGGTCGTGCTGGCGCGCCGCATAGCGCAGCTTCGCGCGCTCGTAGTACCAGCGGTAGACGTTTTGCATGAAGCGCGGGGCGCGGTGGTTGGAGGGCGGCGGCAGGTGCCTGACGACCCACTCGTTGTCGAACCACACGTCCAACCCGTACATGCGCATGTTGAACAGGTAGTCGAGGTCCTCGCCGCGCGTGATCCACGGGTCGAACGCCACGCGGGTGAACGCGCGGGCGTGCAGGGCCATGCAGCCGCCGCACACGTAGTTGGAGCGCGAGATGCGCGTTCCGGACAGCGCCCGGCGCATCCAGCGGTTGAACTCGATGCGCTTCGTCCACCAGCGGTGCGTGATGTCGGCCTTGCCGGGGTCTGCCAGCGGCGACCCCTCGCGGTTGTAGAAGTAACCGCTCTTGGCGAGGATCGGCAGGCCCTGACGGGTCTCGCGCCCCAGCGCGTAGAGCGCCCGCTGCATGAAGTCGGGACCGAGCACGAGCTCGTCGTCGTCGAGAAAGATCACGCTGTCGTGCGCGAGGATGTTCGCGACCGCGAGGCCCATGTTGCGGATGGCGCCGTATCCGCGCAGGGAGACCGGCTCCCCGGGAACCTTCGGGGCGATCTCGCCCACACGCTCCCGTATGCGGGAGGCCTCGCGGTTCGTGACGATGGTGATGGTCAGGCTGGGGTGGGCGGCGGCGAGGCGCTCCACGCGCTCGCGCGCGGCATCGGTCACCGAAAGCGGGCAGACCACGAGCACGATGATGCGGCAGATGTCGCGCACCTGTTCGAGCGACGCCAAGCACATATCGAGCTCGGGCTTGGGGCTGTGCAGGTCGGTGCTGTGGTCATAGGCCCCGGGAGTCTGGACGCGTGCTGAATCCTCTGCCCAGTAGGAGGGGATAACGATTGCGGGATTCATGCACTCCCCCTTCCGACGTCGACCTTGCAGAGTGCTCGCGCGGAAAGGGTTGCCCGTCTCCCCATCCGCCTTATCTGTTTGTACCCATCTCGGCAAGTTCGCGCTTGATGAAGGCCGATTTGGTCAGCGAACGGTAGAGGGGATACCCCAGCACGTACATGATAGTCGCTTCACCGATGCCCGTGGTCACCAGACCGAACAGGTACATGAGCGGCCAGGAGCCGTCGAGCGCGATCGAGGTGAACGGGATGGTGTAGAAACCCACGCCGGCAAGCAGGATGGGCAGGTACGCCGGCACGATGAGAGCGTTTGCCAGCACGGGGCCGGCGAGCGCCACGAGCGGATGCGAGCGCATCTTCCAGGTGAAGAGCGCCCCGAGGAAGGTCGCGAGCGAGCCGAAGACCACGTCGAGCAGGCCGAGGGCGCCGGTGCCCGACAACACGATGTTCGCCACGTTGGCGATGGCGCAGCCGAGTGTGAGGCCGGGGATAGCCGCAGGCGTCACGAGCGCGAGCGCGCACAGCGCCTCGGAGATCCTGAACTGGATGGGGCCCCAGGCGAGATTGCCCAAAAAGAGCATGGTCACCAGCGTGCAGGCCGCATAGGTCGCAGCGATCACGCCGGCTCGGGCGATGTAGGTAGATTTCACTGTTAGGTCACCTTCTACAAAATACGGAGGGCTTTACTGTGTGCAGCAAAGCCCTCCGGTACAGGAAGCGAAGGTTAACCGTGGCGCCGGGCGGCTAGGCCATGCCTCGGATGCTGGAGAGCTTTACTAGCATGACGAGGCCCACAACCAAGAGGATCCCGATGGAAAGCACTCCTAAAGAAGGATTCCCCGTGAGCCACGTCACGCTCGATACTAGCAGAGTTCCCATGACACTCGCATAGCGCCCGAAAATGTCAAAGAAGCCATAGTATTCGTTGGCGCGCTCCTTGGGCACGAGCTTGCCGAAGTAGCTGCGCGACAGGGCCTGGATACCGCCTTGGAACAGGCCGACGGCGAGCGCCAGGATCCAGAACTCCGCAGCGGAGGTCAAGAAGAACGCGGCGAACATCACGATGCACACGTAGGCGATCACCGCGATGATGATCATGCGCAGCGTGCCGAACTTGCCCGCCATGCGCCCGTAGGCGATCGCCGAGGGGAACGCCACGAACTGCGTGACGAGCAGGGCCAAGATGAGCTGGGTGGAGTCGATGCCGAGCGAGGTGCCGTAGGTCGTGGACATGGAGATGACCGTGTGCACGCCGTCGATGTAGAAGAAGTACGCGACCATGTAGATGAGGACGGCACGGTCCGAGGCGATGCGGCGCATGGTGGCGAAGATGCCGCGGATGGTCTTGGCGACCTCGGAGCCAAACGTCTCGCCCGGCGCGAGCTCCTTGCCGAAGCGCTGCTTGTAGGTGCGCAGCAGCGGCACCGTGAAGGCCAGCCACCAGACGCCCGTGATGACGAAGGACAGGCGCGTGGCGAGCATCATGTCGAGCCCGAGCACGCTCGGCCCCAGCATGATGAGCGCGATGCAGACGAGAAACGGGATGCACGAGCCGATATAGCCCCAGGCGTACCCGGAGCTGGACACGTTGTCCATGCGCTCGTCGGTCGTCACATCAGGCAGCATCGCATCGTAAAACGTCATCGACGAGTTCAGGCCGATGGTGCACAGCACGTAGACGCACAGAAACGGAAAAGCGCCCATGGGGATGGCCTGTGCGAAGCACAGCACGAGGCCGGTCAGGAAGAAGCCCAGGAAGAACTTGATCTTGTTGCCCGCGAAGTCGGCGAGCGATCCCAGGATGGGCATGAGGAGCGCCACCACGAGCGAGGAGATCGTCTGCGCGTTGCCCCAGGCGCTCACCATCTCCACGGCGGAGGCGCCGGTGTTGATGGCGTTGAAGTAGATGGGCACAACCGAGGTGTTGAGCAGCACGAGGGCGGAATTGCCCACATCGTACATGACCCAGTTGCGCTCGAGTTTCGTGTAGTTCATGGCGTCCTTTCGCCGTCGTTCGCCTTCGAACTATGGTACGGCAGGCGCCGATGCCGAAACGTAAGGTTTTCGTCAGATGCGCCCCGCCCCGTCCGTGCGCGGGCGGGACGGGGCACCCGGGCCCCGTCTACTCCTCCCCGTTGTATTCCTCGTCGGAGCCGAGCACGCGACCGGAATAGTTCGTGTGCCGCGTGAGGGCGGCCATGTTCTCGCCGCGGATGAACCCTTCGGCCAGGCGCGCGTAGTCGTCGAGGGCGCGCGCGAACACCTCGGGGAAACTCTCGTGCGACTCCTCGTGCGTATAGGGGTTCGACCAGGGCAGATGCCTCAGGTTACCGGTCGCAGCGGGCGCCTCATCGCACACGGGGTGCGAAAGCGAGGTGAGTATAGAGTAGTTGGACACGAGCCCCTCGAGCGCTCCGAGCACGCGGACCGAAAGCGATCCCGCCGGCTCGATCAAGCGGTAGACGAACTGCATGTCCGCCACCGCGCCGCCGTATTCGGCCGCGCCGACCTCGAGGTTGTAGACGCTGCGCGCGACAAAGCTCGTGAGCGCGCCCGCGACCTTGTTCACCCGACCGGTCGTCACGAGCTCCGAGACCGGTGGGCAGTCGGCGCACGTGGCGCCCGCACGCTTCATCTGCAGCATGAGCACGTCCAGATCGCTCTCGATCACCGCGTGCACCTTGCTTCCCGCGCCCGCGAGCGACTCGTCCATGCGCTGGATGCCCCACTGCTGGTCGTAGACGAACGGATGGGCGCAGCGGTCGAGCGCGTAATGGGAGAGCATACCGAGCGCGAACGCCCGCCCGACGCCCACATCGTGCGCAGGCAGGCTGCTCACGCCCTCGCGCAGCGCGCTGAACTGACGGGAGATGCGCGCGGCGTGCATGCGCTGGGCGAACGTCATGCATTCACGCGCATGCGGCGTGCGGACGCGGAAGAAGAACGGGTCGGGACCCTGGTTCGCGATGAGAAACGCGATGCGCTCCTCCTCGGACGACACGATACCGGCAGGCAGGCGCTCGATGCTCTCCTCGCCGAACAGATGATGCGTAATCAACGCAGGCATAGCGATCCTTCTCATATGAGTCCATCGCGCCTATTATGCCCATCTCGAGCGCTCAGCGATCACAAGCGCGCTCTCTCGCCGCGTACCGCGAGCTAAACACCCGTCGCGTCGGCTCACCTGCGCGCCGGGCGCGCTAAGATAGAAACCACGAGCACATCGGTCACGCGGAAAGGAGGCCGCCCATGGGTAGCCCTCGCAACGTGCGCCTCGTTTCCTCCCGTCGACCTCCCGCTGAACCCGCATCGAACGATGCGATAAGCGGCGCCGGCAGCCGCGCGCCCCGCGCAAACAACGCGCCGTACGAGCCGCGCGCCCGCACGCAGGCGGGTCATAGCAGCCGGTCGCGCACCGCACCGGCGGCGCCCCGCACCCGCGGCGGCATCCTCCAGCGCATCGCAGGGGCATTCGGTGCCCTCGTGGGCGCCGTGCGCAGCCTGTTCCAACCAAAACCAACCTCGCGCCGGCGCCATCGCACGCACGGACGCGGTCCAGCAGAGACCCAGCACCTGCACAAGACCTTCCGGTCCGGGACGGCAGCACCCCGCGGCAGTTCCCTTCCCGGCTACGACGGCACCTCCGAGCTGCGGCGCGCGCCCTCGCGCGGCCGGGGCGGCTCGGTGATCGGCCAGCCGCTCTCCCACTCCTCGGCGCGCAACCGCGGCCGGGGCGGATACCGCGTCAGGCACACGGATGCGCGCAGCCGGCGGCGCTCCCCGTACGTGAGCCACAGCGCCGCCCCCTCGCGCGCGCCGCTGCGCCCCATCACCATCGCGGTCACGAGCCTGGCGCTCGCTATCGTGCTGTTCGTAGGCTCGAGCTTCGTCTCCCACGACCCCGTCGGCCTGGACCCCGAGACCGAGATGCCCCTGCTCGACTTGCCCCTTCTCAACCCCACTGCGTTCCCCGTCTCCACGGACCCGGACGCGTGGCAGGCCGGCGAGATGCCCCATCTCTACCAAACCGACGTCCGCTGGGCGAACCTGCCCTACGGCGGCGGCACCGTCGCCAAAAACGCCTGCGGCCCCACCGTCATGACCATGCTCTACGTGTACTTCACGGGCAGCAAAGACATGGACCCCGGCACCATGGCGGCATGGGCCGACTACAACAACTACGCGCCGACCGGCGCCACCGAGTGGTCGTTCATGACCCAGGCCGCCGCAGCGTTTGGTTTCTATGGCGAGATGGTCGATCCCACCCGCGAGACCATCGAGGGGGCCCTGCGCGCCGGCAACCCCGTCGTCTGCGTCGTCGATCCGGGCGACTTCACCAACGTGGGCCACTTCATCATCCTGAAGAGCATCGACGACCGCGCCATGGTGGAGGTCTACGACCCCAACAGCCCCGAGCGCAGCGCTCGGAAATGGGACATCGTGCGCGTCCTCAACCAAACCGACGTCGCCTGGATCTATTCGAGCTACTAAAAGGCGCTGATTCAGCGCTTCCGCGCAGGCGCCTCCGTGGCGCCACGGAGGGTTCGTGCCCGCCCGCTGCCACATATTGCCGATATTAGGCTCCTTTGGGGACGCTGTGCCAAAATGCCACCGGGGCATGGGCCGGCCAACAGGGCGTTTGCCCCCGAGTCCCCGGCCGAGACAGCGCGGCGCGGCAGCGGAAACCTAAAAGCGCACATACGTAGCAGCTGCCGGGCGCGAATCGACCGCTCGGGTGCCCCGGACCGGTCCCCTAGGCACTCCGGAAACGCCAACCAGCGCATTCGGCACCCCGCTCCACCGTGCCCGGCGCGGTGCCACAGCGTCTCGCTCGCGTCTCCCGGCATGCAAAACCCCGATGGCCGCACGAAGGCGGCCACCGGGGAAAGGAGAGGAGCAGTTTTTCGCAGAATGGCTCGTTACGCGTAGATGCGGGTGCCGGAGAGGCCGGCCATGGTCTCAGCAGCCTTCTCGAGAGCGCCGATGATGCAGATGCGACCCTTGCGGGAGCGCGCGAACTTGATGGCAGCGCGGACCTTCGGCTCCATGGAGCCCTTGCCGAACTGGCCCTCGTCGGCGTACTTCTCGGCCTCGTCGGCAGAGATCTCCTCGAGGTCCTTCTGGTCGGGCTTGCCGAAGTTGATGGCCACATGGTCGACGGCGGTCAGCAGGAACAGGACGTCGGCGTCGCAGTCCTCAGCGAGCAGCTCGCCGCCCATATCCTTGTCGATAACGGCCGCAACGCCCTTGTAGCAGCCCTTGTCGTTGTAGTCGCGGACGACCGGGATGCCGCCGCCACCGCAGGCGATGACGATGAACTCGTTGTCGAGCAGGTTCAGGATGGAGTCGGCCTCGACGATCTTCTTGGGCTCGGGGGACGCGACGACGCGGCGCCAACCGCGGCCGGAGTCCTCGACGAAGGTCATCTCGGGATTCTCGGCCATGATCTCCTTGGCCTGCTCCTCGGTGTAGAACGGGCCAATGGGCTTCGTGGGATTTTGGAAGGCGGGGTCGTCCGGATCGCACTCGATCTGGGTCACGACCGTCGCGGCGTGCCAGCGCTTGTAGCGGCGATGCATCTCGCGGCCGATGCCCTGCTGCAGGTGATAGCCGATGTAGCCCTGGCTCATGGCACCGCACTCGGGCAGGTCCATCGAGGGGGTGCCGATGGCGTCATGCGCCGCGGCGAAGGCATTCTGGATCATGCCGACTTGCGGGCCGTTGCCGTGGGTGATGATGATCTCGTTACCCTGCTCGATCAGACCCAGCAGCGCGTGCGCGGCATGGTTGACGCGCTCGATCTGCTCAGCGGGCGTATCGCCCAAGGCGTTGCCGCCCAACGCGACGACGATGCGGTCGGGCTTGCCGAAAGGCTTGGACATAGGTGACTCCTTTCCCTGCGCTGCGCGCGCCTCGCAAACGGGCGCCGCACGCTCTCACGTACATCTCTGAGTATACTCAGCAGGCCCGTTTTTATTCATTTTTTCCCCTCTCTCCGGTGAACGGTATCTTTTTTGCCGCCCAACGTATGATTTCGAGGTAAAACTGTATATTCACAGGTAAACAGACCAGTTTAAACCGCCCATCATCCGTTCTTATCCCTCCTTGTCAGTGGATATCAACTCCTCTAGACCACTACTGTTATGCATATCTATCTCATCTCATTCACGGGTGCGTCACCGGGCTAAAGCGCGTGCTGCCGCGAAGCGCCCTCCCCTTTCGCGCGGTGTGTCACGCACGGCACGTGGCCGCAGGCGCCCACGTCCCGGCAGGCGGCACCGATAGCAGAAGGGGCCATCGACCGCAGCCGATGGCCCCTCACGAAGCAAAAGGATGTCTTGGACGGACAAGGGCTCCAGCAGCCCGCCTTCGCCCACCGCCCTAGTACGCCAGGTGCATGCCGGGCGTCCGCAGCTCACGCGCGCGCTTCTCGTACGCCGCGCGGGCCTCGGGCTCGAACGCGAGGTGCACCTCGTCCGCGCCGGCGATCTCGCCGATCAGCCAGGCGGTAAACGGCGGGTTCATCGGCAGAAGCGGCCCGATGATCCAGGTGGCAATGAGGTTGTTCACCCGGAATCCCTCGAGCTTGCTGTGCTCGTTCAGGCCCCAGCCCACGCCGTTGTGCAGGAAGGGGCAGAAGGTGTTGTCGCCCTCCACCTGCGTGAACTGGATCTTGAAGCCCACGACCTCGATGGGCTGGACGCCCTCCGCGGGCGCGAACATGCCCACCTCGACGCTCAGGTAGCGAGACGCCATGTCGCGCTTCACGACCGCGTCGATAATCCCCAGGCCCTCGACACGGCTGCCGCGCGCGTCCTCGATCGAACGCGCCAGCACCTCGGGCGCGTTGCCCGTGAAGAGCATGTGCACGCCCTCGTCGATGAGCTCGGCGAGCCGATCGCGGTACGGGCGCAGCTGCTCGATGACGGTCTCCTGCTGGCGCTCGGTCATACCGCACATGACGATGAGGTCGGGGCGCGCGTTCGCGAAATAGGGCGTGTCGCCGTGCGAGGTCTCCACGAACGTGGCGTGCGGCAGGCAGGCGCGCAGGTACATGACGTTGCCGTTCTCGCCCGCCTGGTTGCCGTACTCGGGGAAGAGCACCTCGATGACCGGGGCGCCTACGGGCGCACCCTGCTCCGGCGAGACCGGGCTGTCCGCCGCAGGTGCCTCGGCGCCCTCGCTCGGCCGGGCGGCGCACGCGCCGCCCGCCGCCTCGATGCGCTCGATCAGGCGCGTGCGGCTCTTCTCCACGTCTCCGCCGTTGAAGATGTCGTACGCCCAGAAGATGGAGTCGGCGCGCGTGAGGTCCACGGCATCGGCCGCCTCCTCGGGGGTTTTCACCATAGCGAGCTTCGCGGGGTCGACGCCCGCCAGGCGCAGGCGCAGCAGCAGGTCCTCAGACGTCACGCCCTGCACGACCACCTGCTTGATGGCCGGGTCGCACAGATACTCGAAGTCGGACTGGTAGTACCAGCCGATGTACTCGGTGTTGACCGGGCTCTCCGCCTTGTGGGCGTCGGCGAGCATGAGGATCACGATCTTGTCGCCCGGCTCGCGGCGGATGGTGTCGAGCGCCACCGAGGTCGCCGTGCTGTTCTCGCCCTTCGAGGCGAGCGCCACAAGGCGCTTCGCACCCACCTGCTGCTCGGCGTAGCGCGCTGCGGTCACGTTGATGCCGCGCTCGAGCGAGGCGGCGATCGCCTCGGGCGAAAGGCCGAGCTCGCGGGCCACGACCGTCGCCGCGAACAGGTTGTACAGGTTCGTCAGGGAGTACACGCCGAAGCGATAGGTGTAGCTCGGCGTGCCGGGAGCCGCACACTCGCGCACCGTGAAGGTGTGCGCCGCGCGGTCGACCGCCGTGACGAGGTAGCTGGGCTCAGGGTTGGTGAAACCGCACGACGTGCACCGGGCGTGGCCCAGATGGCGCATGTGGCAGTAGTCGTACGAAAGCTTGCCGCCGCACTCCGGGCAGGCGGTCAGGTCGCACGCGATGCCCTGCGGCTCGGCCGTGTCCTCGGCGAGCGACCCCACCGAGAAGTAGACGCGGTTTTTGCACTGCGGGGCCAGACGGCAGCTGATGAGGTCGTCGGCGTTCAGGATGAGTTTCGTCTCTGCCGGGATGTGCTCGCTCATGACCGAGAAGATGAAGTCAGGATTCGCGTTGCGCGAGAACGAGTCACGGTACAGGTTCGTGACGAGGATGATCTCGGGCGTGACGTAGGGCAGCACGCGGCGGAACGACAGCTCGTCGAGCTCCATGACCGCCGTGTTGACGCGCTGGTGCCCGGACAGATCAGCGTTCTTCACGAACGTGCTCTCGATACCCGTCAAGATGTTGCCACCCGCGCGGTTATCGATCAGCCCCACGCCGTTGTCGGCCAGAAGGTCGTTCAGCAGGTTGTTCGTGGTGGTCTTGCCGTTCGTGCCCG
Source organism: Collinsella tanakaei (assembly GCF_016902615.1). Classification (GTDB taxonomy): domain Bacteria; phylum Actinomycetota; class Coriobacteriia; order Coriobacteriales; family Coriobacteriaceae; genus Collinsella; species Collinsella tanakaei_A. Next base: position 12,291 of record NZ_JACJMB010000029.1, on the reverse strand, counting down.
ACACGAACACGATGTGCTCCGGCTTGTCGATATGGTCGATGAACGACGGGTCGATGGCCTCGGCGATGACACCGGGCATCTGGCCCGCGTTACGGTGCATCAGCTTGAGGGCGGCCGCAGCGGCCTTGGACGCCGCCATGGCGAGATGGAAACGGGGCCCGCGACGGCCCGAGGTAGCAGCACTCACTGCGTGTCTTCCTCCCGATCGGATGAATCCTGAACGCCTCATTATACGGCACGCATATCACGCGCCCCCATCCTGCCATGGGCTTCGCAAGCTCTCGCCATTTTCTCCAGAGCATCTGCAAACAGCGTGCGCGAGAGCGTGGCGTACCCGCACGCGAAGCCCTCACGCACGCTTGCCGTAGTGCTCGCGAGAGCGGCGCTTGCGCGCGCGTCCGCCAAAGTGCAGCCAGCCGCGCCGCTGGAAATAGAGGATCTCGAGCACGGCGATGATGATGCACACGGCAACGACCAGCGGATACCCCCAGTCCGCATGCGGCAGGACCATGTTGGGGAAGTTCATGCCGTACCAGCCCGTGATGAACGTCATCGGCATGAAGATGGTCGTGACCACCGTCAGCCACTGCATCACCGTGTTCTGCCGTATGTCGATGCCCTCCTGATAGAGGCTGTTGAGCTGCAGGCTGTAGTCCTGCAGCGACTCCAGGCGCGCGGCGAGCCGGTCGAGCTGCCGGCCGAGCGCGCGAAAGCGCAGGCGGTCGCCGTCCAGCACCAGGCCCTCGCCGCTCTCGGAAAGCTCGCCGGCGATATCGGACATGCCCTGGTAGAGCGTATCGAGACCGAGCATACGATGTATGTCGGCCATCATGCGGCGCCGGTCGACCCGCCCATACCCTTCCAGCAGGCGCTCCTCGAGCTCCTCGAGGTCGGAGCGCACCTTGGAAAGCGCCGCCGGGTGCTCGCGCACCGTATAGCGCATGAGGGCGCAGAGTGCTCCCGCCGCGCTCTGAATGGGCGCGCGGTCATGTTCGAGCGCCGTAAGCGCCCGGCAGCAGGCATCGGGCGCGCCGATGAAGCGGATGCGGTCGCACTCCAGCAGAAAACCCATGCGCTCTCGCGGCGCGGCGTGCGGGTCTTCGCTCGGCGCCGCGATGACGCCCACGGCACCGCTCGGCAGGTGCTCCATAAAGGGAATCGCCGCGTGCGGCAGCTGGCGCAACACCTCTTGGGCATCGTGCCCGACGCCACCAAGCGACGCATCGTCGGCTGCCAGCACCTCGATACGCGCACTGCTCTTTGCATTCACGGCAGGCGCCCCCTCTTTCAGCCCGCCATCGTCGATATGCCATATGCGCATGCGCGCGCCACCTCCTCGGTCCATATGAGAAGTTGTACCCGCTCGCGCAGGGGAAAACGCCGCCGAATGCTCGCGCGGCGGATGGGCGGCCTCAGCCCGCCTGCGCACTCGCGGGCGCCGCTTCGCCCGCATCGAACCCGTAGCGCTCCATCTGCTGCACCACGAGCTGCTGACGCACCGCAGCGGCCTTTGGATCTGTCGCGAACAGATTGGGCGCATTGGGGAACCCCGCCATGAGGGTGCACTCGTAGTCGTCCATCTCGGCGGGCGCATGGCCCAGATAGCCCCAGCTCGCCTGTCCGATACCCGTGTAATCGCGGCCGAAAAACGCCGAGTTCACGTAGAGTTCCAAAATCTCGCGCTTGCCGTAGGCGGCCTCAAGGTCATGCACCATGAACACCTCGGCGACCTTGCGCTCGAAGCGCTTGTCTTTCGTGAAGAAGAGGTTTTTGGCAACCTGCTGCGTGATGGTGCTGCCGCCCTCGCGCAGACTCAGCGTCGAAATGTCGGCGAGCAGCGCGCGCCCGATCGCGATAACGTCGATACCCCCGTGCTCGTAGAACCGATGATCCTCGATGGCGACCACGGCGTCGAGGTAGCGCTGCGGCAGCTCCTCGATGGGCGTGTACCCGGGCGTCTCGCGCAGCTCGGCCACGGCCTCCTCGATGCTCTGGCGCCCCAGCGCCTCACGATAGAGCGCGTAGCCGTCGCGCACCGTGATGGCGCACCATGCGACAACGGCGGCAAGCACCGCGATGAGCGCATACCGGGCTATCTGCGCAACCGTCTTCATGGGTCACCCCCTCGTTGGATATTGTCCCGAAGGAACGGCCCCGCGTGAAGGACGAACATGCCGGATTTGCGAACAGTTTTGTAACGTAGGGCGCCTGCCCTCATGATGCGGGGCGTCGCCGGACCCACGGCAGGCTTGCCGCCACGTCGTCGCCCAGGCGGCGCATGACGCGCGCGGCAAGATCGCCCAGCGCCCGTCCCAACACCTCACGCGACGAGGGCTCCATCCGCTTCGACGCCTCGACTATACCGCCGGCGATATCCCGCCCCGGCCTGAACAGCTCACCTATGTCCTCGACACCTGCAGCCGTGATGGCGGCATCTATCGCCTCCACGACCCGCCGGGTCTCGTCCGCGCCCATATCGGCAAGCCAGCCCTCCACCACCTCGTGCACGGAGCGCGCGTAATCACTCAGATGGTCGGCGCGCGTAAACAAGCCGTCTGTCACCTGCCAGGTAAACGCGCTGTGCTGCTCAAGACCGGACGCCGAGCTGACGATCGGCGCAGCCTCAATCGGACACGAAAGCAGCATTCCCACCGTCGATTCCTCCGGCACGATGCGGCTCACCTTGCCGTCGAGCTTGCGGTAGTCGTCTTCGCCGAAGCGCCCGCGCACAAAGCCCGGAGCATCGAGGGTCCAGACGTGCGCGATGCGCGCACGCGTCTCATCGGAGCACGTCAGGGCTGCATACAAGGCCAGGTTGCCGCCCTTGGAATGCCCACAGACATTCAGCGGAACCGAAAGGCGTGAAGCCGCGCGCTCGAGGTATTCGCGCGCCAGTCGCTGTGCGCCCACCTCGTTGCGATAGGCCATGTCGAGGTCCTCGCGCCACCCGGTGCGAGAGGCATCAGTACCGGCGAACGAAACGCAAGCGAAGGCGTCGCGCCAGATATACGTCGTCGCCATGAACTGCGTATGCGACGCTTCGTCGACCACGCGGCTGAACCCGGAGAGCGCCACGTCCCGAAATCGCGGGCTCGCGACGAGCGCGTGCAGGCAGCGCTTGATGTCATCGGGCACGAGGCCGGTAAACATACCAGCATAGCGCTCGGCCCGATCGAGGTCGACGAAACGCGCCGTGGTGACCCCCGGGTCGAGCACCGCCTGCAGGCGCCGAATCAGCCCGGTGCGCACACGGGGAAAAGAGGGCACGATGCCCTCGCCGTTCAGCATGGCCGCCTGCGAGAACACCGCCGCGTCCACCTCGCCCAACGGCTTCTCGTCGAACGTTGCGAATTCGGATTCCAGATACGAGATGAGTGAAAACATGAACGGCAGCTCCCTGCGGTCGATTGTTCATCTTGTACCCGTATGGACACATGGGGATGCTGGGAGGGTCGCATCGCAGCGCGGTGCACATATATGAAAAAAGGCCCCATTGCTGGAACCTTCAATCTCTTATGGTGCGGGCGAAAGGACTTGAACCTTCACGGGGTTGCCCCCATATGGACCTGAACCATACGCGTCTGCCAATTCCGCCACGCCCGCGTGCTGTTCTAGAATAGCAAATCGCCGCGCGAGCGCAAGGGAAATTTTAGAAACTTTTGAGCCGCCGTCGCATCGCAGCGCGTCGCCGCCCAAGAGCGCACCTCCGAGCACCAACGCAGGCGACCGCAACCAACTTGCCAACAGTCTCGCTAAGTGATGCTGTTAGCGAAACTGTTGGCAAGTTGGCTGTCGGCGCTTCGTACCGAGCTGACGCGAAACCGGATACCAAGGGCACAAGCCCTCGCAAGACACCTGCGGCACGGCGCGCCATCTTCATACAGCAGAAGGCCGCGGGGCGCCCTGGACGTCCCGCGGCCATCGCACAGGTTGCTTGTCGCCTAGTCGGTCGTCAGATGGATGGCGAACCCACCGATCTCGCGATCGAAGTACACAAGACGCGTCGAGCCGTCCGCAGCGAGCTTGCGCGAGCTCTCGTCGATGGCAAGCCCGCGCTCGGCGAACCACGCCACCGCGGCCTCCAGGTCATCGACATGGAAGCCGATGTGCCCGTGCGTCCCGCGCCCGTTCTCCTTCATGGTCTCGACGACCGTGCCCGAGAACACCGAGATGGGCGTATCGTAGGCCGGCAGGCCCATCAGCACCGAGAAATCGTTGGCGATCTGAGCCGCCTCCTCGGGGTTCTTCGCGTTGATGCCGACGTGCGCCACGCGCATCCCGAACAGCTCCTGCGGGCTCTCATTTGCCTGGGTCATCTGGATATCCTCTCTCTTGTGCGCCGGATGCGGGCACATAGCGTTCGCAGCCGGCTCTCATCTCGCCATTAGGTCGAGAATCCGCTTCTCCACATCCGTTCTTCCCTTTCCGGTGAGAAACGGAACGCCGCTTACATATTCACATGTAATACCCATGGGCGCGACCGTCGTTGCGATGAGAAAATCCGCATCGGCGCACTGGGTGGGAGCATCGGCCATGCAGCAGCGCACGAGCTCATAGCGCCCCGCATAGCCGTGGGCGTCGAGAAAATCGGCCACATACCGCGCAACGATGGCCGAGGTGACAACCCCCGACCCACATGAAACGACGATCTTTATCACAAGCGCTCCTTCAGCAGCATTTGAATGCGCCCATGATACGTCTCGGTGCCGCGCGCTCTATACATGCCCGCACTGTTTTACGCCAAAGCGGCCCATATGGCATGTGAGCGGCAGGCGGCCTGTCACCCGGAGCGCATGCGGCATCACGCCCGACATCGACCGCCTAAGCGCGTCCTTCCATGCCGCCCCAGAGGGCGAGCCGTATGCAGTTCGAATAATCACAGGGTAGGGGCAGTGGGACTCGAACCCACAATCCCGAAGGCCGAAGATTTTAAGTCTCCTGCGTATGCCAATTCCGCCATGCCCCCATGTGGAAGAAGTTTAACACGACAGCAAGGGCGTCCAGCCAATGACCGGCTCCTGCCCGTCGAGCACCTCGCTGATCGTGGTGGCCATGCCAACAAGCAGGCTGTTCTCGCTGACCGTGAGCGCATCGTAGCCCCCGGTGCGCAAGATCTCGCGGATGATGAGCGCACCGCCGAGCATCACGGGGGCGCGCTTCGCCTGGATGCCCGGAAGCGCGGCGATCTCATCTGCCGTGCGACCGCTCATAAGCTCGATGCACGACTCCACCTCGGCAGCGGTCAGCTCATGCAGGTGCACGAACGCAGGGTCGTAGACCGCGAGCTTGTTTGCCAGAGCGACCAGTGTGGTCACCGTACCGCCCACGGCAACCAGGCGCTCGGGGCGCTCGCCTGCGCCCTCCCAGTAACCGGCAAGCACGTCGGCCGCCCATGCGGAGGCCTCATCGCACTGCTCGCGCGTCGGCGGATCGCCCGCGAGGAACCGGTCGGTGATACGGCGGCACCCGATGTTCAGCGACTGAAGGCGCCCGAGCGTCAACGGCTCGCCCGGCGCGTAGCTTCCCATCACGAGCTCCGTCGACCCGCCGCCCGAATCGGCCACGGCGATGCGCCGGGCGGGAAAATCATGCGCCACCCCGTAGAAGGTCAGACGCGCCTCGATCTGGCCGGGGATGACCTGGGGCCGCAGCCCGAGCTGCTCAAGGCCGCCGATCAGGTCTTCACCGTTTCCCGCGTCGCGGGCGGCACTCGTCAGCGTCGTGCACACAGCGTCCGGCGCGAAGTCCGCAATGCGCTGGACGAAACCGCCGCATGCGGCGAGAACGCGCCCGATGGCATCGTCGCTCAGGCGTCCCGTCGCGTCGACTCCCCGCCCCAAATCGGTGATCTCGGTCACCTTCGTCGAGCTGACGATGGCGCCGTCCTCAATCGTCGCCAAGAGCAGGCGGGAGGAGACCGTACCCAGATCGACTGCCGCTACGCGCATGAGCGCCTCCTAATTCGTCGTGGACGAGGGCTTCGGCTGGCCTTTGACGCCATCGAAGAAGAATATCGCATCGAGTACCCGAATGTACCAGGGGGCGTCCTGGGCGGCGGCGAGCTCCGTCTGCTCCTCCTCGAGCGCCGTCGAGGGCACCTCGCTTTGCTGCTCCTCGCCCTCATCATCCGTCTGGCCCGCATCCGTGCCCGACGCATCCGCGCCATCGGCGGACCCGTCGGAGGAATCCTGTCCGGACCCCTCCCCGTCCGTGGCAGACGTCGAGCTCTCGCCATCGTCCTGACCGGTCACTTCGATGCGCGTCTCGCCGGGAAGCACCATGCCGAGCTCGGAGCGCGCCGCCTCCTCGATGCCCTCCTGAGACAGGTAGCGATCGACGTCGGACTGCAGGCTGTCGTTGTAGGCCTCGCGCAGCGCCACCTGGCGGCTCAGGATGTCCTCGGTACGGCGCGCCACGTAGAAATCGCGCACCGGGAAATACAGCCCGCCGATAACCGCAGCGATCACGAGCGCGATGAACAAGGGCTTGGTGTTACCCGTGATGAAGCCGTAGAGCGCTTGGACGGCACGGTTGTCCGCGGCATACCTCATGAAGCCGCTCTGACGACGCGAACGGCCCGTGGCGGCGCGCACCGCAGCGCGCGCGTTCTGATCGGTCTGCTTGCCGGCAGACGCGCGAAAGCGCCCCTGGGAAGCCTTCGTGCGGGAATCCCGCGGCCCCTCATGCCGGGCGGAGGAACGGGCAGATGCTCCCGTTCGCGCGCGGCCATACGCCCCCTCGGGCGCACCGGACGCCCCGCGCCCCGATGAACCCGTACCCGATACCCCGGATCCGCCCGCGCGCCGCGGCGCGGCAAGGGCCACCGGCGCGGCATAGCCCGGAGCCACGGCGCGGCGGGGACCGTCCTGCCTGCGCTCCGGCGAGGCCAACGACACGGATCTGTTGCGGAAATCATTCATAGGGCGCCTTGTGTGATTGGGGTACGTGTGCGCGATGCATAAGATGCATAAGTTATACCACGCGACCCCGTCTCAGTTGTGCAGGGATTGCGGCAGGCAGGCGCAAACGCCCCCCACCCGTCCGCAGCGCGCCCGCCTGTCATGCGAAACGGCGCTGGGCCGCACGCGCAGCCCAGCGCCGTTCATCATGCATGCTCCCACGCGCAGGAGGTATGTGCCGCGTGGCCGGCTCTACCGGATGTTGTAGAACGCATCCCTGCCGGCGTACTGGGCGCTCGTGTACAGCTCGTCCTCGATGCGGATGAGCTGGTTGTACTTCGCGATACGGTCGGAGCGGCACGGGGCGCCGGTCTTGATCTGGCCGGCGTTCGTGGCCACGGCGAGATCGGCAATCGTGGAGTCCTCGGTCTCGCCGGAGCGATGCGACACGATGCAGGCGTAGCCCGCGCGCTTGGCCATCTCGATGGCCTCGAGCGACTCGGTAAGCGTGCCGATCTGGTTCACCTTCACGAGGATGGCGTTCGCCGCGCCCATCTCGATGCCCTTCTTCAGGCGCTCGGTGTTCGTGACGAACAGGTCGTCGCCCACGAGCTGAACCTTGTGGCCGATGCGCTGGGTGAGCTTGACCCAGCCCTCCCAGTCCTCCTCGGCAAGGCCGTCCTCGATGGAGATGATCGGGTACTTCTCGACGAGATCGGCCCAGTAGTCGATCATCTCGTCGGTCGTGAGCTCGCGGCCCTCGCCGGCCAGCACGTACACGCCGCGCTCGGCGTCGTAGCACTCGGTCGTGGCCGGATCCATGGCGTACATGAAGTCGACGCCCGGCTTGTAGCCCGCCGCCTCGACGGCGCGGGTGATGTACTCGAACGGCTCGGCGTTCGTCTTGAGGTCGGGAGCGAAACCGCCCTCGTCGCCCACACCGGTGCTGTGGCCGGACTCCTTGAGCACGTTCTTCAGCGTGTGGTACACCTCGGCGCACCAGCGCAGGCCCTCGGTGAAGGTGGGCGCGCCCACGGGCATGATCATGAACTCCTGGAAGTCCACGTTGTTGTCGGCGTGCACACCGCCGTTCAGGATGTTCATCATCGGGGTGGGCAGGACGTGGCCGTTCACGCCGCCGAGGTACTGGTAGAGCTCCAGGCCCGCGGACTGAGCGGCAGCGCGCGCCACGGCAAGCGATACGCCCAGGATGGCGTTCGCGCCGAGGTTGCCCTTGTTCGGCGTGCCGTCCGCCTCCTTCAGCGCGGCGTCGATCGCGCGCTGGTCGAAGGCATCCATGCCGATAGCGGCGTCGGCGAGCTCCTTGTTCACGTGATCGACAGCCTTCGTGACGCCCTTGCCCAGGTAGCGGTCCTTATCGCCGTCGCGCAGCTCGACTGCCTCGAAAGCGCCGGTCGAAGCGCCGGAGGGCACCATGGCGCGGCCGAACGAACCGTCGTCGAGCACGACCTCGACCTCGACGGTGGGATTGCCGCGCGAATCGAGCACCTCGCGGCCGTAGACGTCCAGAATCTCACTCATGTCGCGTCCTTTCCGCTGGAAACCAGCTGGAATCGTATGTGTCGGGCACAGGTTACCCGTGTCAAACTTTTCTCATTATGCCCGATTTCCGCCCGAACAACGCCGGGACGCGCAAAATGTCGGACGAACACGAATCGACCACTACCCCGCCGCGCGCCGCAACAAACGGGGGCCCGGCGCAAACCGGACCCCCGTCACACTCGCTCTCTGCCCCGCGGCTACTCGCCCGCCTCGGGCTCGCCGCGCTTCACGGCGTCCCACAGGTCATTCAGCTCGGCGGTCGAGAGGCTCCCGAGCGCAATCCCGCACTCGAAGGCGGCATCCTCCATGGCAGCCCAGCGGCTCCTGAACTTCGCCGTGCTCGCCCGCAGGGCGCTTTCGGCGTCGATGCCCTCTTTGCGCGCCACGTTCACCAGCGCGAAGAGCAGATCGCCGAACTCTGCCTCGCGCGCGGCGGACCCCAAGGGCTCGGCCTCGTACTCGGCGCGCTCCTCGGCGACCTTCTCCCAGACATCGGCCACGGTATCCCACTCGAAACCGACGGCAGCTGCCTTGCGCGACACCTTCTGCGCCTGCATGAGGGCGGGAAGCGACCGGGGAACGCCGTCGAGCAGACCGTCCGGGCGCTCGCTTGCCGCAGCGGCGTCGGCGTCGCGCGCCTCCTTCTCGGCAAGCTTCACCTTGTCCCAGATATCGAGCACCTCGTCGGCGCTCGTGGCCGCCTCGCGCTCGCCGAACACATGGGGATGGCGGCGGATGAGCTTCTCATCGATCTCGCGGGCGACGTCGGCCATGGTGAACTCGCCGGCGTCCGCCGCGATCTGCGCGTGCAGCACGACCTGCATGAGCACGTCGCCCAGCTCCTCGCGCAGATGCGCCACGTCGTCGCCCTCGATGCAGTCGACCGCCTCGTAGGCCTCCTCGATCATGTTCTTCGCGATGCTCGCGTGCGTCTGCTTGCGGTCCCACGGGCAGCCATCGGGCTGGCGCAGGCGCCAGATGGTGTTGATGAGAGACTGGAGCTCCTCGCGCGCGTCGACGAGCGTCGACTCGTCGCGCACGGGCGCCTCCTGGTCGGCTTCCAGCTGGTCTGACATGGGCTACTCCTCCTCCATCACCACGTGGCTGAACGCCTCGGCGACCGGCAGCGTGCTGTCGTAGAGGCCGTAGCTGTGCGTGCCGTCCTTCGGGATGGACACGCTGCCCGGGTTGAACGCCCAGATACCGGGATGCGCCGGCACCGCCTCGTTCACCTTCACGTGCGTGTGGCCGTACACGATGGCAGAGCCGTCGGGCAGCGCCGGCAGGTTGTCCACGCTGTTGTGGAAGCCCGCGCCGTACACGTGGCCGTGCGTGCAGAACAGCTGGCGGCCGCCGTCGTCGAGCACGATGGTGGAATCGGCCATGCAGGGAAACGTCAGGACCATCTGGTCGACCTCGGCCTCGCAGTTCCCGCGCACCGCGACGACGCGCCCGTCCGCCGCCAGATCGTTCAGCAGCGGGATGACGCGCTTCGGGGCGTAGTCGCGCGGCAGGTCGTTGCGCGGCCCGTGGTAGAGCAAATCGCCGAGCAGCAGCACGCGGTCGGGCTGCTGGCGGGCGATCTCATCCATAAGACGGCCGGCCCAGTAGGCCGACCCATGGATGTCGGAGGCGATCAGAAACTTCATGCGCGAATCCTTTCCGATGAAATGGGCGCGTGTGCCCGAACCCTAGCGCAACTCCTCGAAGCGCACCCGGCGGGCACAGTAGAGGTAGACGGCAGCAACCGCCAGGTTCGCGATGGCGGGAATGGCAAGGCCGCCGATGAACACGTACACCACCACGGACACCGCGCTCAACACGACGGCAAGCCAGGTGATGCCCACATAGTATATGCCGAGCCCGCGTGACGGGCGGTTGGCCACGCCGATGCCCCAAACGCCGAGATAAAGATCGAGCAGGGCGCACACAAGCGAGCAGATGGAGAGCAGAAGGCCCGGCGAGGTGTTCGCGAACATGAACGACATGCCCGTCCAGGCGGCCATGGCAACTGCCATGAACAGCTCGACGAAGCTCATGATCTTCAACATCTTTTGGTTCTGCGACATGAACGGCTCCTTCCCGTAGGCCATCACTTCTGCTGTGATGGTTTATACCCCGCACGTGGGGGCGCGGACGGCACCCGGCACGTGAAAGGTCCGAAGGGCAGCGCGGCACCGGCGGCCGCTAGTGAGCGCTGTGGCTCACCCGGTGCGCAACGTAGGCGAACGCGAAGGCGATGAGCGCGTTGATGATGACGGAGACGATGACCTCGCCGTTCAGGATGAGCATGAGCAGGCCGCCGAGATTCGCCCATACCGTCAGCACGATGAGCAAAAACAGCTTGGACACCTTGTACGGATCGCCGCCGGTGCGCAGCCCGAAGATGCCGAGCAGCAGCGAGAAGATCACCGTGAGGGCAAGGGTGAGCAGCTGAAGCGGCTCGAAGGGATAGCCGGACGTGTAGAGCACGCGCGCGGTGATACTCAGGTCGACGGCGCCCACGATCGCGAGCGCGCAGAGCACCTTGAAAGCTCGTTGCATGACTGACATCGGGCATCTCCTTCCCCAAAGCGGATGCGCACCGCCCGGCGAGCGGGCGCGCCCCACGCATTGTACCGCGCGCGGCGGGACGGGCGGCGCGTGTCCTCATTGGGGACGGGGTAGTTTGGTGCCACCGCGCGGGAACGAACGCGCCCCTCTATTTGCCGAGCGCCGCGGCACGCGCCGCGTCCATCACCTGCTGCAAGGGCACCTGCGCTGCGCGGGCGATCGCCGCGCACTCGTCGTACTCGGGAGCGCAGCGCTCGGTGCCATCGGGCAGCGTGACGCGCTTCAGCGTCACTTCGCCCCACGGGGTCTCGACGCGCTCGAGGCCGCGCGCGAGCACCGTGCGGTCCATGGCAACGCGGCGGATGCCGATGGTCGAGGTCTCGCGGAAGATGATGAGCTCGAGGCGCTCGACGTCCTCGGGGGAGGCGATGACCTGCAGCTGATAGGCCGGCCGGCCCTTCTTGGTGAAGATGGGCAGCCAGTGCACCTCGCGCGCACCCGCTTCACGCAGCGCCTCGGCCGCGTAGGCAAGCACCTCGGAGGTGCTGTCGTCGATATCGCACTCGAGCTTGACGACCTGCGCAGGCGTCATATCGGCGCTCGGGCGCGCCGCAGAGGCATCGCCCGGCAGCTCGTCGATCAGCAGGGCGCGCAGCAGCGAGGGCCGCTCGTAGGTGCGCTTCCCGGCGCCGATGCCCACCGTGCGCACGAGGTAGCGCTCAGGCAAGGTGAACGCAGGGTCGAGTGCCGCCACGAGCGCCGCGCCCGTCGGCGTCACGAGCTCGCCCTCGACATCGGCCTGGCGCAGCGGCAGGCCGCGGGCGGTGCAGACGTTCAGCGTAGCGGGCGCCGGAACCGGGATGATGCCATGCTGGCAGCGGATGGTGCCGTGCCCGTCGACGAGCACCGGCACGATCGCGCGCGCGATATGCAGGCTATCGAGCAGCACGCTTGCCGCCACGATGTCGACGATGGAGTCGATGGCGCCGACCTCGTGGAAATGCACCTTGTCGAGGGGCACCGCATGGGCCTTCGCCTCGGCGGCCGCCAGGATGTCGAACGTCTTATGCGCCAGCGCGCGGGCGCCCTCGGTCATGTCGGTGGCATCGATGATGCGCGCGATGTCCGCCGGCCCACGATGCTCGTGATGATGATGGTGATGCCCCGCGTGCTCGTGCTCGTGCTCGTGCTCGTGCTCGTGCTCGTGCTCGTGCTCGTGCTCGTGCTCGTGCTCGTGCTCGTGCTCGTGCTCGTGCTCGTGCTCGTGCTCGTGCTC
>NZ_JACJMB010000028.1 GCF_016902615.1 Collinsella tanakaei | reverse complement strand
ATTCCGCGTACCGTCGAAGGGCTTCTGCCTGCATCCCGCGGATGAACGCTGGCGTTTGGGTGCCCGCGGCCGTAGGCTAGATAAACCGCGCGGCCCGGGTTGCTCGGTGTGCGCTTCGTATTCGGATGAGAGGGGCTGCCATGGCATGTGGGTATCTTTCGGCGAGCGATCCGGAGCTTGCGGGCATGATCGAGGGGGAGCTGGCGCGCCAGCGCGGGTGCATCGAGCTCATCGCCTCGGAGAACTTCACGAGCCGCGCCGTCATGGAGGCGCAGGGCAGCGTGCTCACCAATAAATACGCGGAAGGGTATCCCGGTCGCCGCTACTACGGCGGGTGCGAGCAGGTGGACAAGGTGGAGAACCTCGCGCGCGAGCGCGCGTGCCGCCTGTTCGGCAGCGCATACGCCAACGTGCAGCCGCACTCGGGCGCCAATGCGAACCTGGCGGCGTACACCGCGCTCGTCGAGCCCGGTGACACCGTGCTCGGCATGGCGCTCGACCAGGGCGGGCACCTCACGCACGGCAGCCCGGTGAACTTCTCCGGCAAGCTGTACCGCTTCGTGCCCTACGGGCTCGACCTCGCGACCGAGACCATCGACTACGACGCCGTCGAGCGCCTGGCTGCCCGCGAGCGCCCCGCGCTCATCGTCGCGGGCGCCTCGGCCTACCCGCGCATCATCGATTTCGCGCGCCTGGCGGATATCGCTCACGGGGTCGGTGCGCGCCTGATGGTCGACATGGCGCACATCGCGGGGCTTGTCGCCACGGGCGCCCATCCGTCGCCGGTGCCCTATGCCGACGTCGTGACCTCGACGAGCCACAAGACGCTGCGCGGCCCGCGCGGCGGCTTCATCCTCACGAATGACGAGGAGCTGGCGCGCGCGATCGACCGCGCCGTGTTCCCCGGGACCCAGGGCGGCCCGCTCATGCACGTGATCGCCGGCAAGGCGGTGGCGTTCGGGGAGGCGCTCCGCCCGGAGTTCGCCGTCTACATCAAGCAGGTGGTCGAAAACGCTGCGGCGCTCGGTCGCGGCCTTGTCGACGGCGGGTTGCGGCTGGTGTCGGGCGGCACCGACAACCACCTGTGCCTGGTGGACCTCACGCCCGCGGACGTGTCGGGTAGGGACGCGGAGGTCGTGCTCGAGCGCTGCGGGCTCACGGTGAACAAGAATTCCATCCCCGGCGAGCCGCGCTCCCCGTTCGTGACGAGCGGCATCCGGGTCGGCTCCGCGGCGGCGACGACCCGTGGGTTCACCGAGCCGGAGTTCTACGAGATCGGGCGTCTGATCTGCCGCGCGGTTTTCGGGGCGGACGACGAGCGGGTGCTCGCGGACGTGCGCGGGAAGGTCGATGAGATGCTCGCCGTCCATCCGCTCTACGCATAGGCGCCCGCGCGGCACGCGCGACCCATATGAAAATGGACCCCTGCCGGGCAGGGGTCCATCAATGTACCGTTTCGCTTGCCGGATGCGCTGCGCGCTGCCGCTTTACGACCAGAAGCCGTCGTCGTCGCTATCCGAGGGACCGCGGTCGACATAGAGCTTGTGGGTGCGCTTCTCGAGGATGAACGCCACGATGGCGAAGATCACGATACCTACGACGAAAAGCACCGCGACTCCCTCGCGGGTGCCAAACAAAAAGGAAAAAAACGCGTCCATATGATGCCTTCTCGCCTTCTTACTCGGGAAAAAACTCCCACAAGTATATACTTGCCTGTGCACCGTCATGCCGCCAACCTGAAGCCGCACGCACTCGGCGCAGGGGGCACATTCCAACCGGAGGCATCATGCTAGATATCAAGTTCGTTCGCGAGAACCCTGACGTCATCGATACCGCCATGGCGAATCGCCAGACGTCGTGGGACCGCGAGAAGTTCTTTGCGCTCGACGAGGAGCGCCGCCAGGTGATCACCGAGGTCGAGGAGCTGCAGGCCACGCGCAACGCCGAGTCCAAGAAGATCGGCGCCCTCATGCGCGAGGGCAAGCGCGACGAGGCGGAGGCCGCCAAGGAGGCCGTGCGCGAGGTCAACGAGAAGATCGACGAGCTCGCCGTCCGCCGCTCCGAGCTGGAAAGCCAGCTCACCGACTTCATGGCGCACCTGCCGAACCTGCCCTATACCGCCACGCCCGTGGGTAAGGACGAGACCGAGAATCCCGAGCGCCGCCGTTGGGGCACGCCGCGCGATTTCGCCGCCGAGGGTTTCGAGGCCAAGGCGCACTGGGACCTGGGTACCGACTTGGGCATCCTTGATTTCGACCGCGGCGCCAAGCTGTCCGGTGCCCGCTTCACCGTGCTTGCCGACGCCGGTGCGCAGCTCGATCGCGCGCTGCAGAACTTCTTCTTGAACACGCACATTTCCCGTGGGTTCAAGGAGTTCATCCCGCCGGTGATCGTGAACCGCGAGATCATGTACGGCACGGGCCAGCTGCCCAAGTTCGAGGACGACGCCTACCACACGGGCGAGGACCAGTTCCTGATCCCCACGGCCGAGGTCGCGCTCACCAATCTGCACGCCGGCGAGGTGCTCGATGCCTCCCAGCTGCCGCTGCGCTACACCGCCGGCACCCCCTGCTTCCGCGAGGAGGCGGGCTCCGCGGGCCGCGATACGCGCGGCATCATCCGCCAGCATCAGTTCACCAAGGTCGAGATGGTCAAGTTCGCCACGCCCGAGCAGTCCGACGAGGAGCTCGAGAGCATGACGGCCGAGGCCGAGTACCTGCTGCAGCAGCTCGGGCTTCCCTACCGCGTCATCAGCCTGTGCACGGGCGACCTGGGCTTCTCGGCGCGCCAGACCTACGACATCGAGGTGTGGCTGCCGAGCTACAACAGCTACAAGGAGATCTCCTCCTGCTCCAACTGCGGTGACTTCCAGGCCCGTCGCGCGAACATCAAGTACCGCGACCCCGAGCATTTCAAGGGCACGCGCTTCGTGCACACCCTGAACGGCTCCGGCCTGCCCACCGGCCGCACCATGGCCGCCATCATGGAGAACTACCAGAACGCCGACGGCTCCATCACGGTGCCGGAGGTCCTGCGCCCCTACATGGGCGGTCTCGAGCGCATCGAGCCCGTCGCGTAGCGCGCCGAAGGGCAACATCCGCCAGCGGTCGTAGATAGACGAAGGCCGGGGTCGCATCGTGCGGCCCCGGCCTTTCGCCATGCTAGGAGGATTCGTCGCGGCGGGTGAGCCGTCGCCGTCAGCGTCCCCAGCGCTCGAAGAAGGCGAGGGCGTTGTCGGCGCAGAGCTTGCGCGTGATCGTCTCGCCGAACGCGTGGACGAACGCCTGCTGCACCTCGGGCATCTTGGCTGCCGAGGAGATGCATGCGGGCAGGTCGGTGCCGTCGAAGTCGCTGCCGAGAGCGATGACGTCCTCGCCGCCCAGATCGAGCCAGTGCTCGATGTGGCGGCACAAATCGTCGGTCGTCGGGTCGTGCGTGCTCGCGTCATCCCGCAGGAAGTCGGGGCAGTAGTTCAAGCCGACGAGGCCCCCGCGGTCGCGGATCTCTATGAACTGGGCGTCGGTGAGGTTGCGCAGGTGCCCGCAGACCGCGCGGCTGTTGGAATGGCTGGCGACAAAGGGGCGGGTGGTCAGACGCGCGACATCGTCGAAGCAGGTGTCGTTGAGATGCGAGACGTCGAGGATCATGCGCGCTTCCTCCATGCGACGGATGACGTCGGCGCCCAGCGGCGTGATGCCCGCGTCCTCCACGTCGTGGCCGCTGGCGAGCGGTCCTTGGGCATTCCAGCTGAGCGAGGCCATGAGGACGCCGGCATCGGCGAGGGTGCCGACAAGCGAGGGGTCGGCGGCAAACAGGCGCGCGTTCTCGATGGTCTTGATGGCGACGCGCCCCGTGCCCTCGAGGGCGGCTCGGATGTCGGCGGCGCGCCGCGCGGTCGCGATGGTGTCGGCGTTGCGCGCGAGCTGCTCGTTGAGATGGTCCATGACCTGCTGATAGAAGCGCGCGGACTCCTCTGGGGGAAACTCGTCGTAGATGAAGCACGCGAAACACTGCGCCCAGGGCACCTCGCCCATGCGCTCGAGCGTGAGATGGCCGGGCCCTTGTGCGAGGTCGTCGCCCGCCTCCTCACCGTTTCCGTTGGGGTCGAAGCGGTCGAGGTCGGCAAGCGTGCGGAAGCGCGCGTCGACGGTGCTCCAGGCGATGCGGTCGGCGGTGTCGCAATGTAGATCGAAAACGGGATAGGACATGAAGGGACTCCTTTCACGCGGCGGCTCAAGCCTATCACGTCGCGTGGACAACAGAGGACTCATGACAACGGAATAAACACGAACATACGTTCTATTTTTGGGTATACTCGCAGCTACCGACAGGATTGTCGAAAGGAGTGCCATGAACGGTCGGGGTGCGAGGGAGATCGAGCTGTTCGCGAAGGCGGAAGACGGCGAGCAGATGGCGGTGCGCTGCGGCATCGATGCGGCAGGTCAGCTGCGCATCATCCAGACAAGTCGCGGCTGCGTGACCGATGCCTGCTTCGGCGCCGGCACGCACGTCGTGGACGTGACGGTCGACGTGTCGGGGGTTGAGGCGCTCATGCACTGTCTGTGCGTGGACGGGCCTACGCAGCTGCTTGCGGTGCTCGCTACGATGAACACTGGCGAGGATTGTCTGGTGCGCATCTGTGACCTCATGGATGCGGAGGGAATCGCGTATAGCCTTGCAGAGCAGAGAGTTGCCGGTTAAGGAAGCACTGGCCAAAGCGCCCCGCCGCCGGCGCCCCTTGTCGGACGCTGTGCGGCCCGGCTGTGAAAGCCTGTAACCAGCGTTTCCCAAGCGCTCGGGTATACTTGCACGCGACCAAACAGGAAAGGTGTGCGCATATGGGTATGAGGTGGGGCGTCCGGGCGCCGTTCATCGCGTTCGACGATTGCGAGAGCAGCTACGACGTTGTGGTTGTCGGCGCCGGTCCGGCGGGAATCATGGCGGCTGTCGAGGCGTCCCGCGGCGGCGCGCGCGTGCTGCTCGTGGAAGCCGGCGCCCTGCCGCGCTACAAGAGCTGCGGTGGGATGCTGAACCTCTATACCCGGCGGGCGCTCGAGCCGTACGGTGGCATACCTGAAGAGATGGTGCTCGATCCGCGGTGGATCTCGTTTCGCTACCATCACCTCGATTACGGGGTCAAGAAGGCAACGGACGTGCGCTTCTTGAACGTGGATCGCGAGATGTTCGACGAGTGGCTGCTGAGCCTGCTGCCCGCCAACGTGCAGGTGCTGCCGATGACGCGCCTGGTCGATGTCGCGCAGTCGCCCACCTTCGTCGAGATGATGCTCAAGGACAGCCACCCGTCGTCGGGTCGCCGCTCGCGTATCGTGCGCGCACGCTACCTGATCGCCGCCGACGGTCCCCGTGCCACGGTGCGCGAGCGCTTGGGTATCAGGCCGTTTGACCGCTATATCACCGTGCAGGAGTACGTGAAGATCGAGCCGGGTGCGCTCGAGCCGTATTTCGATGCCCTGTGCTGTCGCCGGTTCTCGCGCGACTACGGCATCGGGTATCTCATGCCCAAGGGCGACGTCGCCATCGTGGGCTCGGTGCTCTATCCGGGCAGCACCTCGTGCGAGCGCAAGCACGAGGAGGTGCTCGAGATCCTGCGCGAGCGCTATCCGCTCGGGCCTTCTGTCAAGCGGGAGAAATGGTTCGCAGCGCATCTGCGTCGTCCGGCCGACCTCGTTGCCGGTAAGGGGAGGATCCTGCTTGCGGGTGAGGGAGGCGGCTTCCTGTCGTGCACGTCGGGCGAGGGCATCTCGTTTGCGCTCAACTCCGGCATCATGGCAGGCTCCTCGGTGGCCGAGGTGCTCGAGGGTGGTTGTCGTGTGGGCGGCGAGGCGCTTGCGCGCTATGAGCGGAAACTGCGTCCGATGAAGCGAAACCTGGAGTTCCGCATGGGCATGTTCCCGCTGCTGAACTCGACGCTCGGCAAGACGGTGGCCTGCGCGGTCCCGACCCCTGTGGTGAGCAAGGTGACGGAGCGGCTGTAAAATGTATAACGCATTTGGGTCCATTTGATTCATTCCTCAGGTAAACGGCATTGTTGCGGATATTTTTCCAAATTGGAGAATTTATCGCTTGACGGGGATGGGGCCCGGTGGCATTATATCTCTTGCGTTGCGGCGTTACCTCAGCTGGATAGAGGGTCTGACTACGAATCAGAACGTCACAGGTTCGAATCCTGTACGCCGCACCAGTCGAATTTGAAAGGCGTCCTTCGGGGCGCCTTTTCTGTTATCGCCGCGTTGCACGGCGCATGTTTCCTCCGGGGGAGAAGTGCGTCGGGGCCGTCCGCCTCAAATCGCGTCGGGTCCCAGCCGGTAGCAAGATTTTGAAAAAAGATGCTTGACGGGTGCGGGAGCCGGTGGCATTATAATCCGTGCGTTGCGGCGTTACCTCAGCTGGATAGAGGGTCTGACTACGAATCAGAACGTCACAGGTTCGAATCCTGTACGCCGCACCAGTCGAATTTGAGAGGCGTCCCACGGGGCGCCTTTTCTTTTATCGTTTCATTATGCAACGAGCTTCTCACCGGAGGAAACATGCGCTGCGTGCGCTTGCGAACGCTTCATGCCGTTTCGCCGGTTCTTCCTGACACCGTGTGCCCGTTACACGGATTACGGGTAATGAGATAGGAAAAGGATGAAAAGCACGGCAGCTGAATGCGCTCGGCCGTGTGGCTGGGGGAATCGCATATGAGAACGGATACGATCATCAAGTTGCCGCTGCGGGCGAGAAGGAAGCGCCTGCCTACTATCGCGGGTCAGCCTCGGGGCACGGTGTTCGGCATCGTGTGGAACGCGTTCGCCCTGCCGCCGAACGGACTCTGCTACGTTGTCCAATTCGTCGGTAGGTCTCGTGTCGCCGTGCTCGGCGTGGTACTGAGCACCGGATGCGTCTATCCGGTCACAGCTCCCGTGCGAGAGCTGCCTGAGTCTACCGCCGCGGCGCTCGAGCTTTCCGGCAGCGTGCGTGCGGAGGGCGGAGAGGTGTTCGCACGCGACGCCTCGGGTAGTCTCGAACGGGTGGCGCGCTATCGCGGTACGGTCGCGGGTGGTATGCAGGAAGTTGTAGACGAGTCGACGCCCGGCCGCTCGATGCCGTATCGGGAGTTTCTGGCGTCGATGTACCTGGAGCACTGCGTCTTTTCCCCGCGAAGCGCGGGGGCGGGTCGGCAGATGCAGGCAACTCAAGCGTCTGAACAGGGGGTTTCGAATACCCCGGTTACCTTGTTTCGCGATTTCGGCCAGGCAGCGCTTTCCGATGCCATCGCCACGCTGCTGTATCGCATCGAGGCTCGCGAGCGTCCGCTGGGTATCGAGCAGTATGCGCGTCGCGTGCTCTCCCGTATCGATCTTCCGCGCCTGCGCGCCCTCACGGCGCAGAGCGGCGTCACCTTGGCGCGCATCGAGTCGATGGGAGGGTTCTACCTCAATTTCGACCGTGCGAGCGTGTCAGCCGATGACTTCGCCTTCCTGCTAGGTGTGGAGGCTGCGCTCAACCGGCTGTCGCATGTGCTCGATCGCATCGGCGCGGGGCTCGAGGCCATCTTCTCGTCGCCCGATGAGCAGGTGTGCTCCGAGCTCGATTGGGATGGTCTGCGATCGACGGTCGCTCAGGTGGACAAGCTGCTTTCCGACGGTGGGCGAGGGCATTGCGCGATGAGCGCCCCGGGAACGGTCTCGGCGCAGCTGGGCGGCGAGTGGGATGTGCGCATGCACTTCACGGAGCTCTGCGAGCATCTCAACATGCTAGTGCGTCTCGAGTACCTGTTCGATTACGATGCTCGGTCAGGGGAAATCGCCGTTCAGTTCCGCGCACCCGATATCGATGCGGTGCCCTATGAGGCATACGATGCACATCTGTCGGCGTGGCGGACGCTCGACGACCAGGCGCGTGCGCGCGTGGCGCGCGAGTTGGGCTGTCGCATGGGCATGGTGCTCGCGGCGGCGGCGTTTTCGGCAAGTCCTCGCGTGAGCGGCTGCCGCGTCGATGCCATGGGTACCGATGGGACGGATAGTATGTACCGCTTCGAACGTTCCGAGTTTCTCGTGCGGTTCGTGCCGCTGGCGCACCGCCTGGCCGACGAGCCGCTCGAGGGCGCTGCGGCGATTGAGGCGCTGCGGAGCGCTCGCGAGGTGTCCGGGAGCTTCGCGCCGATTGCCGACCGATTGCTGCGATGCGACCCCGCGCTCGATGACCGACCGCTGCCGGAGGGCCTGAAGAACCTGCTGTGTGCCGACACGGCTCAAGAGCTCAACGTGATGGATCCCCCGAATGACGCGTATCGTGCGCGTCTCGACGAAATCCGCGCGACGACCGAGGGCGATCCCGATGCGGCGGAGTCGAGTCTGCATTCACTGGTGGAGGAGATGGAGGCGTCGTGCGTCGAGGTGGAGCTGCTGGCGCCGCATCCCGTGCAATCCCAGTTCTGCGAGAACCAGCTGGGCAGGATCATCCTGCCGTTGTTGATCGACGATCGCACGACGCGCATCCATCGCGTCCCGGACGCCCTGTTCATGGCGCGACAGGACCTGTGCAACATGTATGTCCGATTCGGTGCCTACGAGCGGGCGCTCGTTGAGGCGCGCAAGTTGGTGGATATCGCGGCAACATCGATGCAGGCGCACTTCACGCTCATCAGCGTGCTGGCGCGTCTCAAGAGGTATGACGAGGTGATTGACGTGGCGAAGCACGGTCTGCGCGTCGCGTTCGACCGTGAGTCGATTGCCTACCTGCTCTATCGCTTGGCGTTCGCGTACTGGAACCAAGGGGATCAGCTCGTAGCGCTCGCGTGCTACCGGTTGGTGCCGCGTGGCGAGCAGATCAGCCCGGTCGCGTATGAGGAGGAAAGCGAGCTGATGCGCCGCCTGGGGGTGGAAGGACGGCTGGGGCTTGTGCAGGCGACCGCCATAGCACAGGCCGCGGACATCCCGATAAACCCGATGCCCGAGTTGTTCAACCAGGTTGCCGATGCCGCTGTGCAGCTTATGGACGAAGGGTTTCTCCACATCGCCGCGCGCTGCGTCTACTGCATGTGGCGCATGCACGGTGCCGACGAGCTGGGAGTGCTGAGCAAGTCTCTGCTGTGGGTCACGGGCTGACGGCGTGCAGCGCGCTCGATAGCAAAAAGCCCGCCACCGCGAGGGTGACGGGCTTCTCAGTTCAAACTGGCGGAGAGCTGGGGATGTCAGCTGCCGCTTTTGCGGCAGCCCTACGCTGCGGAGACCTCCGGTCTCCTTGCGACCCATGCTGGCAAAGACGCTTACGCGCTTTGCGCAGCATGGGGCCCTAAAGGGTTCGAATCCCCAGCGCGCTCGATAGCAAAAAGCCCGCCACCGCGAGGGTGACGGGCTTCTCAGTTCAAACTGGCGGAGAGCTGGGGATTCGAACCCCAGATTCCCTTGTGGGGAATACTCGCTTAGCAGGCGAGCACCTTCGGCCTCTCGGTCAGCTCTCCGGAACAGTGACGCTTATCTTAGCGCACGTGTGGCTCGATGCGCAAGGGGTATTTTCTTGCACATCGAATGCGGCGGAGGGGAGTTCGCTTCTTCCACAGGTTAGTGGGCGGCTACGCGAAGAATGCCTCGCCGATAACGATGTCATTACGGTGGGCACGCACCGTGTTCCATGAGAAGGTATCGACAAGCTGCGCGGCGCTGTGCGGTTCGTCATCTTCGGTAAGGCCCGCCGCGTGAGCGAGTTTGCCCAGGAGGCGTTCGGGCGTGCCGAACGTGCGCTTGAGTTCCCCCATGTCGCAGTCGTGCTCGCGCTTGGACAGGCGGCGCCCATCGGGTGCAACCAGCATGGGGACGTGCGCATAGGCGGGTTCGGGATATCCCAGCAGCCGCTGGAGATAGATCTGCCGGGGAACCGACGAGAGCAGATCGTGTCCGCGCACAACCTCAGTGACGCCCATTTCGGCGTCATCGACTACCACAACGAGCTGGTAGGCGAATACGCCGTCGCTGCGGCGGATGAGATAATCCCCGCAGTCGTGCGCCAGTGTTTCGCTGTGGTCTCCGAACACGCAATCAGAAAACGCGATGGTTCCTGCCGGATCGTCCTCCGCGGGCACGCGCAGGCGCAGGGCGGCGGGGCGGAGGCGGCTCTTTTCCGCGATCTCGTCAGGCGTGAGATTCCGACAGGTACCGGCGTACATGGGGGTCCCATCGCTCGCATGGGGCGCGCTTGCCGCGTGGAGCTCGGCGCGCGAGCAGAAGCACGGGTAGACGAGCCCGCGGTCTTGAAGCTCGGTGACGGCTGTTCGGTAGACCTCCAGGCGGTCATGCTGGTAGATGGGGCCTTCGTCCCAGTCGAGGCCGAGCCAGTGCAGATCGGCCATGATTTGCTCGGCGCGTTCGGGGTCCGCGCAGCGCGGATCGAGGTCTTCGATCCGCAGGACCATGCGACCGTTTGCGGCACGTACGGAAAGCCAGGCGATGAGCGCCGAGAAGATGTTGCCCAGGTGCATCCGGCCCGAGGGGGAAGGGGCGAAGCGCCCGACGACGCCCGCGTGCACCACCGAGGTGTCCTGGTTGTCTGCGTTCATGATGCTGTTCCGCTCTCGTCGCGATGCGTCGCGCCATCTATCTGGCGCGACGGCATAGTGGATGTCCGCATCATGATACTCGCTTCGCGGCGCATCGGGCCGGGTGCGGGTTGCTGGGACGCTCCAATAGGATCTTGCTGTCTGTAGTTTCGTCGCACGAGATGATGTAGCCGGGAAGACGAGTGCGTATGGGAGGCAGGTTGTTCTATCGAACGGCCTGGATGTCGTTCTTTAGGATGAAGCCCGCAGCGTTTTTGAGGTGCAAAGAATTGATTGCGTGCATGCTTGACCTCGAATAAGAACTTAGAGAAACTTAGAACTACTTAGAGCTACTTAGAACTACTTAGAACTACTTAGAAGAACTTAGATATACTTAGAAGAGCTTAGAACTTTTGAGATGGCCAAAGGGATATGCAGTAAGCTTGCCAACTCGTTCGGGAGGTTCTTGTGAGTTTCGAGAATCCGTTCACCCCCTCATTCGGAGAGATCCCTGTGCATGTTGCTGGCAGGGAGCAGGTAATCGCCCCAATCGTGCGGGCTTTTGAAAGTACGCGTAGGCGGCCGGAGCTGACTACGCTTATTTCTGGTGCGCGAGGTACGGGGAAAACGACCCTTCTGACTTTGCTGGCGCGCAAGGCAGAATCGCTTGGATGGATTCCAGTGAGCGCGACCGCCCTCCCGGGTATGCTTGAAGATCTGGAAATCGGAACGCGTCGTGCCGCTCGCCATCTGTTGCCAGAGGAGCCATCCTCGCATGTGACGGGCGTTTCCGTGGCGCCGCTTGGTGGGATCAGCCTGGAGCGGAGCGATAGAGAGCTCACCAACTGGCGATATCGTATGGCTGATATTCTGGACGTTCTTGCATCGGCAGAAACCGGCTTGCTGATAACGATCGATGAAATAGATCCTACGCTCGATGAGATGATTCAGCTCGCAGCGGTATACCGGCACTTTGTTCGAGAAGGGAGAAAGGTTGCCCTTCTGATGGCCGGGCTTCCGCACAATGTGTCATCTCTCATGTCAAACAAAACGGTTTCGTTTTTGCGCCGTGCTCAAAGCGTTCGATTGGGCCCTGTTGGCCCGTATGACGTTCGAAATGCGCTTTTGAGCACCGTTTTAGAAGGCGGTCGTGAGATAGATCAAGATGCGCTCGACCTTGCGGCTCAAGAGACGGGCGGTTTCCCGTTTCTTATTCAGCTTGTCGGATACCGCGCATGGGATATTCGGCCAGATGAGCCGACCATCAGCCTTTCTGATGTTGAGCATGGCGTCGAGCTGGCGCTTGCAGAGATGGAGGAGAGGATATTCGAGGCGACTTTTCGAGATCTTTCGGAGGGAGACCTTCGATTCTTGTCCGCCATGCTTGAAGACGAGGGGGATTCGAAAATGGAGGACCTGGTGCGCCGCATGGACAGATCGTCCTCACAAGTGGCGCAATATCGCAGACGTCTTATCGAGGCGGGAGTTATCGGGGCTCGTCGACGCGGCGTCGTGGGTTTTGACCTACCTCATTTTCGTGAATTCCTTGAGGCCCGTATATAAGAGCGTACGTGGCATCTCTGCGTACCTGCTGCAAAAAGAAATCCCCCGCAGCCGATAGGCTGTGGGGGATGTACGCATCACGTGAGAGCGGAGTGCTTTAGAGCGGCAGGGCGGTCATCTGCGTGTAGACGCGCGTCTGGTACTCGCGGTCGAGGTCGTACAGGCCCTTGGGGTCGCCGCCAAACAGCTTCATGTTCGTGATCATGTCACGGGCGTTCGTCTCCTCCTCGCCCTGCTCCTTCACGAACCAGTCGAGCATCTGCATGGCGCGGATGTCGTGGGCCTCGTGGGCGACCTCATAGCAATGGTGGATGAGGCCCGTCACGTACTCCTCGTGCTCAAGGCCGGCCTCAAGCGGGGCGAGGTCGTTGTCGAAGGTCTTGTCCGGCTGGTCGATGGCCTTCATCGTGGGCTTGTAGTCGTTGTCGAGCAGGTAGCGGCGGATGGCCATGGCGTGGTCCATCTCCTCCTTGGCCTGGATCTCATACCAGTTGGCAAAACCCTTGAGACCGCGGTCCTCGTAGTAATCGGCAAAGGTCAGATACAGATAGGAGGAATAGAACTCCTTGTTGATCTGGTCCTCAAGCACCTCGGCGACCTTCTCGTTGATGGCCATCTGCGAATCTCCTTACTCGCACTGCCGGATATGACGGCATGGTTGAACGTTCGAACAAAGTATACCCATCCGCGCGGACATGGGTGGGCGCATTCATATTGCATACGCTGGCGCGTCGCAGGCGGGGCGACGCCTTTACGGATTGAGATGCCGTTGGGGAGCGTCCCCGATTTGTGAGGGGCGGATGGCGGGCCGGCGGGCATAATGGGGGCAGCTTGTCCGCATCTATCGAAAGGTACGCCATGCATACCGGAAAACGCCTCGTGTCCGCTGCGGAGGCCCTGTTCGTCCGTGTCCTTCCTCTGTGTTGTGCGTTGATGCTCGCCGCGATGGTTCTGCCCGCCTCGGCGCATGCGACGTCGTATGCCGGCGTCGAGATTGAGGCGCGTGTCCAGCAGGACGGCAGCCTGGACGTAACCGAGCGGCGAACGTTTACGGTTGACGACGATGTGAACGGCTCATACTGGAGCATTCCGCTCGCGGCGAATCAGCAGGGGATTGCCACGACGGTCGACGTGACGGATGTCTCGGTGCGCGACAATCGCGAAGGTGCCGAGGCGCATACGTTCAAGCAGGTCGATGCGGCTGAAAACGGACAGGATGGTGTGTATACCGAGGAAGCCGACGGCGACGAGCTGACGCTCAAGGTGTTCGCGCCCCACGAGGACGGCGACAGCTTCGACGTGCAGGTGGACTACACCATGGGCGGTGCCGTCATGGCCTGGTCCGATACCGCCGAGCTCTACTGGAAGTTCATCGGTCCCGCCTGGGAGGAGGATTCCGAGAACGTCAGCGTGCGCGTGACGTTTGCCGACGCCTCCGCATCGGGGGTCGGCGCCGTGGTGGGCCAGAACCTGCGCGCGTGGGCCCATGGGCCCATCGAGGGCACGGTCGCGCTCGATGCGCAGGAGCCGAACGTCCGCGTCGACATCCCGCGCGTCCGCTCGGGTGAGACCGCCGAGCTGCGCATCGCCTTCCCATCGGCATGGGTCCCCGGTCTTGTTGCCGCCGGCGAGGAGCGCATGTCGACCATCTTGGCCCAGGAGCAGGACTGGGCGGCCCGCACGAACGCCGAGCGCGAGCGGGCGCGCACCGTCGTGGGCGTCGGCGGGGCGATTCAGGTGGCCGTGCCGGCGATCATGCTGGCTATCGTCGTCTACTTCAAGCTCACGCGCGGGCGCAGCGCAAAGCCGGTGTTCCAGGAGACCTATTTCAGGGACGTTCCCTCATCCGACCATCCCGCGGTGATCTCTGCCTTCATGGAGGGAGGCGAGGTGCCCGACCGCGCCTTCGTGGCGACGCTCATGAAACTCACCGACGAACATGTCGTGACGCTCGAGGTGCAGACGGTCGAGAAGAGCGGCCTGTTGGGCAAGAAGCGCGACGAGCACTACAGCCTGCGTCTTGTCGACCGCGGGGCGGCAACTGACCCCATCGACCGCGCGGCGCTGTCGCTCTACTTCGGCGAGGGGGACACCGGTCGCGCCGAGATCACGTTCGACCAGGTGAAGTACGAGGCCGAGCATGATGCTCAGGCCTACAAGGAGCGCGTCGACGACTTCAAGGCGGAGGTGGAGGCGGCGCTCGAGCTTCGCGGTCTCGTGAAGTCGGATGGCAGCTCTATCAAGACGGCCGTCGCGATCGCCGCCGTCGTGCTCGGGCTGTTCTCGCTCATCTTCTTCGTGTTCACCGATTTCGCCAATATCGCCGCGCTCGTTATCTCCATCGTGCTGCTCGTTGCGGCGGTGTGTGTTGCCATGACGTATCGCGTGTACTCGCCGGAAGGTGTCGAGCTGCGCGCGCGGTGCGCGGCGCTCAAGCGCTGGCTCGAGGACTTCACGCGCCTTGACGAGGCGGTTCCCGCCGACTTGATTCTCTGGAACAAGCTGCTCGTGCTTGCCGTCGCGCTCGGCGTGTCCGATGAGGTGCTTCGCCGGCTCGCCGACGCCGTCCCGCGCGAGATGCGCGAGGACGCCTCCGGCGGCTATTACTATCCCATCTACTGGTGGTGCTATCCGCACGGCCAGCTGAGTTCACCCACCGATTCGTTCCGCGGCATCCAGGCGGCCTCGATCGCCGCGCTTGCCGCGAGCGTCGATGCGTCGGGCAGCGGCATGGGCGGCGGCTTCTCCGTCGGAGGCGGCGGGGGCGTCGGCGGCGGAGGCGGCGGCACGTTCTAGCCGAAGGCGTTGCTGCAGGGTGCGGGGCTCGCTCTAGGCCACCATGCGGTACAGGTACATCTCGCGTGGCAGAAGCTTGCGCTCGTCGCGCGTCGTGCGGTAGCGCGCCACGCGCTTCATGCCGTGCGCCTCGTAGAACTTCCAGTCGCAATCGGTGTCGGTGGCGAGGTAGGCATACGGGAGCCCCTCTGCGGCAACATGGTCGCGCGCTGCGTCGAACAGCACCGACCCGATGCCGAGCCCGCGTGCGGTCTTGTCGACGACGAGCAGCGTGACCTCGCTTGCGGTGTCGACGGCGCTCTGCTCGACGAGGCGGTCGTTGATGCGGACCGTGGCGTCAATAAAGGAACGGTAGCGCGCGAGTGCCGCCGGGTCGATGGCGTTCATCTGCTCCATGAAGTCCTCCGAGGCTGCCTGCCAGCGCGAGACCCAGGCGCCGTCCGCCTCACCGGCGCGGGCGAGCACGATGCCGCGCGGCGCATCGTCGACGAGGGCGACCTGCGAGAACGTGGAGAGCGAGAGGCAGTAGGCGAGGTCGTCGCATGCCTCGAGGAAGTTGTAGGCGTCCGCGGCAGCCTCCGAGGCGTGCCACTGCGCCTGCATGATTCGTGCGATCTCATCGAAGTCCGACTCCTCGAAGGGGCGATACAGGACTTTCGAAACCATGGTTGCCTCCCGGCGTGGTGTGCGAGCGATGCTTTCTCGCGTTCCGTTCTATCACCTGGTGAGGACAAAATCGTGGTGGCTTCATGGCATCGCCGATTCGCGCCCGTTTTTCGCCAAAGCGTCACGCGGTCTCGGCATTTTCTTCAAAATCGATTGCCTCCGGGGCGGCCGGTGCCGGACGCATGCGCTACATTAGATATGTTCCATGCGTCCGTTGAAGGTACGACCGCCGCGGGCGCCGACGAGAAGGAGGGGTTGCATGGCAACTGACGTGAAGATCAAGCGCGCCTTGATCTCGGTGACCGACAAGAAGTGGGTCGTCGAGTTCGCGCGCGAGCTGCAGACGGTCTATGGGGTGGAGATCATCTCAACCGGCGGCACGGCTCGTGCGCTGCAGGAGGGCGGCGTCACCGTCGTGCCCATCGAGGACTACACCGGGTTCCCCGAGATGATGGACGGCCGCGTCAAGACCCTGCACCCCAAGGTGCACGGTGGCCTGCTGGCGCGCCGCGACGACCCGAAGCACATGGCCGAGGCGGCCGAGCACGGTATCGGCATGATCGACATGGTTGTCGTGAACCTCTACGAGTTCGAGAAGACGGTGGCGAACCCCGACGTGACGTTTGCCGACGCCATCGAGCATATCGATATCGGCGGCCCCTCGATGCTGCGCTCCGCGGCGAAGAACGCCGACTCCGTGACCGTGGTGTCCGATCCCGCCGATTACGCCGCGGTGCTCGTCGAGATGTCCGAGCATGATGGCGCGACGACGCTTGAGACTCGTCGCCGCCTGCAGCTGAAGGTCTACCAGACCACCGCCGCCTACGACACGGCCATCGCCACCTGGCTGGGCGAGCAGGCCGCGGGCGAGGAGGCCTCCGAGGTCGCGCCCGCGACGATCGACCTGCACCTGGAGAAGGTCGACGACCTTCGCTACGGCGAGAACCCGCAGCAGTCCGCCGCGGTCTACCGCTTCGCCGACGACTTCGCCGCCAAGGCGTCTTCGGCCAACCCGCTCGTGGGTGCCGAGCAGGTCCAGGGCAAGCCGCTCTCCTACAACAACTATCTCGATGCCGACGCCGCGTGGAATCTCGTGCGCGAGTTCGACGGCCCGGCGTGCGTCATCCTGAAGCATCAGAACCCGTGCGGTTCCGCGGTGGCCGAGGACATCACCGCCGCCTATGACCGCGCCTTCGCCTGCGATCCCAAGAGCGCCTTCGGCGGCATCATCGCCTGCAACCGCGAGGTGCCCTATGAGCTCGTCGAGCACTTCGCCGACGAGAACAAGCAGTTCGTCGAGGTCATCATCGCCCCGAGCTACACGCCTGAAGCGCTCGAGCGCATGGCCAAGCGCCCGAACCTCCGCGTGCTCGCGACCGGTGGCGCGGACGGCCACGCGAGCGTCGAGCTGCGCTCCATCGACGGCGGCGTGCTCGTGCAGAACGTCGACACCGTCACCGAGGACCCGGCGACGTTCACCTGCCCGACCGAGCGCAAGCCGACCGATGAGGAGATGGCCGAGCTCATGTTCGCCTGGCGCGTGTGCAAGGGCGTGAAGTCCAACGCCATCCTCATCTCCAAGAACAACGCCGGCATCGGCATGGGTCCCGGCCAGCCGAACCGCGTCGACTCCGCGCTGCTCGCCTGCGAGCGCGCCGAGGACGCCTGCGAGCGCATGGGCTGGGAGAAGGGCGGCTTCGCCTGCGCATCCGACGCGTTCTTCCCGTTCCGCGACAACGTGGACGTGCTTGCCGAGCATGGTGTGACCTGCATCATCCAGCCCGGCGGCTCCAAGCGCGACGATGAGTCCATCGAGGCCTGCAACGAGCACGGCATCGCGATGGTCTTCACGGGCGCGCGCCACTTCCGCCACTAGTCGACAGAGCGCTCGGTATCGCGATTCGCCGCGATGATGATTTGCGGCTGCTTTCCCGCATGGGAGGGCAGCCGTTTTTTGCCGTGCAGTATCATGGGGCGGCAACGACGTATGACAAGAAGGGAATGCGGCATGGCATCGGACGAGACGCTTGCGGACCTGTTTTCCTCTCCCGAGGAGCAGCGTGCCTACGAGGAGTTTTGCGAGCAGCAGGAGCGGGCCGCCGAGTTTCGGCTCGACCAGCCCGCGCTCGTGTGCCGCTGGCGCATGGCCCACCGGACGGTGCCGTTGCTGAACCGGCACATCCGGGCGCTCTCGCAGCGTACGGTCAACGGGGCGCCGCTCACCCACAACATGCTCAGCTGGGCGAAGCAACACGTGGAGTGGTCGCTTGCCGAGGGCGATTATCCCGACCCCGACGGCGTGCTCATGCTGGTGATCGACACGAACGGCAACGCCGCCATGACGGTGGGGGCCTATGAGCCGCTTTCCGACACCTCGGTCGAGGCGCTTTTCGCCCGCGCCGAGCTTGCCGCAGCGGAGCGCGCTGAAACCGGCGTTGCGCCCGAGGTCCTCTGCTCGGTCTGCGAGGGGACCCTGTTCGTGGCGGCTGATGCCGACGAGCACGTCTGCGGCTCGATGACGCTCGTGGAGCAGCTGGCGGCAACCTGTGGGCACGACGTGCTCCGCGCGGGCGCGGGCGCCGCGCTCGAGGGTGCGTGCGCCCTGGTGTCCGACGAGCACGGCGTGGTGCCCGTGGCAAGTGCCGGGGAAGCGAACGCGCAAGAAGATGCTGCGCTCGTGCGCTTTTTGGCGGATGGCGTGGCGAAGCTCTTCTCGTAGCGGCGCGTTCGCTCGGATGGGGCGCATGCGAACCCGCGTGCGCCTTACATTGCTGCAAGCTCGCTCGCGCCGGTGGTTCCGGGTGTCCTGCCGCGGCATAATGGGGTGGAGGGACCTCACCTGTCTGGAGGAGCCGCCATGCCGCTCATCTACATCGTCGAAGACGACGCCGCCATCCGCACCGAGCTTGCCCAAGTACTCCGGCGCAACGGGTATGAGACGGCTGCCTGCGAGGTGTTCGACACGGTCGTCGACGATATCGTGGCCGCCGATCCCGACCTCGTGCTGCTCGATCTCACCCTGCCCGGCACCGACGGCCAGTTCGTCTGCCGTGACCTGCGGGTGCGCTCAGAGGTCCCCATCATCGTCCTGACGTCGCGTACGACCGAGATCGACGAGGTCATGAGCATGACCATGGGCGCCGACGACTTCGTGCCCAAACCCTACAGCTCGCGGGTGCTCGTCGCGCGCATCCAGGCGTTGCTGCGCCGGATGTCGGCCGCGCCCGAGCGCAACGTCCTTTCGCACAACGGCCTCGAGCTCGATTGCTCCCGCTCGACGGCATCTGCCAACGGCCAGCAGGTCGAGCTGACGAAAAACGAGATGCGCATCCTGTCGCTGCTCATGCGCCACGCGGGGACCATCGTGTCGCGCGAGGCCATCATGCGCGACCTGTGGGACTCCGACGCCTTCATCGACGACAACACCCTGACCGTGAACATCAACCGCCTGCGCAACACGCTCGAGCGTATCGGGGTCACGGGCTATCTGGCGACGCATCGCGGCCGCGGCTACTCGGTGTAGGCGCGCCATGTCGTACGCCGACTACCTGCGCTCGCATCTTTCGAGCATCCTCATCTGCATCTGCCTGATCGCGCTCGTGTGCTTCGTGCTCGCCGTCACGGGCGTCTCCATCTCGGTCTACCTGCTCATCTCAAGTATGATCGCGGTCGCGGCGGTGTTGGCGAGCATCGTCGACTATCTGCGCCGTCGCCCGTTCTACAGCGACTTGATGACGAGCGCGCGCGAGATCGAGCATCCGCTGTGGATCGCGGAGATGGTCGACCGTCCCGACTTCATCGAGGGGGAGGTCGCCTACGACGCCCTGCGCGCCATATCCAAGGCGGCAAACGACGACGTGTCGACGTGCCGCCGTCAGGCGTCCGACTACCGGGAGTACATCGAGGCCTGGGTGCACGAGGCGAAGTCCCCGCTCGCGGCGGCGCACCTCATGCTCGAGAATCTGGTCGACGCCGTGCCGGCGGGAGAGATCGCGGAGCGCGTGTGCGACAAGGCCGACGCGCTCGAGGAGGAGCTCGACCGTGTGGAGACCTATATCGAGCAGGCGCTGTTCTTCGCGCGCTCCGAGGCACTCGACCGCGATTACCTGATCCGGAGCCACTCGCTCAAGCAGCTGGTGACCGAGGCGATCAAGGCGAACGCGCGCTCGATGATCGCCGCCCATGTCGCGCCGATGCGCCGTGGACTCGACCTCGAGGTCTTCACCGATGACAAGTGGATGGTGTTCATCTTGGGCCAGCTCATCCAGAACAGCGTGAAGTACGCGTGCTCGGACGGGGCGGTCATCGAGTTTTCCGGACGCATGGTGGATGCGGGCACAGCGCGTGAGGCGATCGTGCTCACGGTGCGCGACAACGGGTGCGGCGTGCCCGCGGCGGATCTGCCGCGCGTCTTCGAGAAGGGGTTTACCGGCGAGAACGGGCGGACGGGCAAGCGCTCGACCGGTATCGGTCTCTATCTGGTGAGCCGCCTGTGCAGCAAGATGGGCATCGGCGTCGCCGCGGATTCCGTCGAGGGGGAGGGATTTGCCGTCCATCTGCGGTTTCCCAACAACAAGATGCACTATTTCGAGCAGGAGTAGCGGGCGGGCGCGCGGCCTTGCCGCAGCCGGGCAAACGCAGGGCGGGCAGCATGGAGAACCACGCTGCCCGCCCGTCTTACCGTGCGTCCGTGCGCTTGATGGCGATGGTGTGCCCGGTTACTTGACGACGAGGATGTCGCACTCGGTGCTGCGGAGCAAAAATGTCGAGATGGATCCGAGCAGGGCGTACTTGATGGACGATAGGCCGCGCGCGCCGCACATGACCAGGTCAGGCTGGATCACATCGAGCATCTCGTCCTTCAGCGTCTCGCGAATGCGGCCGGCGCGCACGATGATCTCGACGTCGGCGACGTCGGGATTCTCCTGGGCCTCCTCGACCTGCTCGGCGATGGAGTTGCGGAAGGCCTCCTCAAGGCCGTTGACCAGATCGACCGGATAGGCACCGGCGGATTCGAGCGCCGTGGAGTCGATCACATGGCCGATATAGAGCTTGGCGCCGTTGTTCGCGGCGACCTTGATCGCGCGGGCGAGCACGAAGTCCTGCTGCTCGGTGCCATCGAGTGCAACGAATATCTTGGAATAACCCTCGTTCATGACTGCCTCCTTCAGGTATGCGGCCGCGCCGTCCGTGCGCACGCCGCCTGGCTGCCTTGTTTCGGTTATACCCTGAGCTATACCGCGCGCTCCTTATTATTCTGTGAACGCGCGGGCATTTATGCCCCGGGTGCGCCGGCGGGCGCGATAATGGGGCATCGCATCGGATTCGATCGCCCGGCGGGGCGCGGCATGGCGCGGAGGACTGACCGTGGACATCATCGAGCTGCTGAAATCAGCGTTTCTGGGAGTCGTCGAGGGCATCACGGAGTGGCTGCCCATCTCGTCGACGGGCCATCTGATCTTGGTCGACGAGTTCGTCAAGCTCAACGTGACCCCTGAGTTTTGGAACATGTTCCAGGTGGTCATCCAGCTGGGCGCCATCCTGGCGGTGTGCGTGCTGTTCTTCCATGAGCTGAATCCGTTTTCCCCCTCCAAGGGCAAGACGGGCCGGCGCGATACCTGGAAGCTCTGGGGCAAGATCGTGCTCGGCTGCATCCCCGCGGCCGTGGTGGGCATCCCGCTCGACGACTTCATGGAGGAGCATCTCTACAACTCCGTGGTGGTCGCCGCTGCGCTCATCGTCTACGGCATCGCCTTCATCGTGATCGAGAACTGGAGGGCGTCCCGGCGCCGCCGCATGATCGAGAGCGGCGAGCTTGCGGTGGGCCGTCCCGCGGGAGCGCATTTCGCGCCGCGCCCCGCTGATGCTGCGGCCACAGTCGACGAGGACACCGACTTCGGTTCCATCACGACGCTCGAGGACCTCTCGTTCAAGACCGCATTCGGCATCGGCTGCTTCCAGATCCTGTCGCTCATCCCCGGCACCTCGCGCTCGGGCTCCACGATCATCGGCGGCTTGCTGCTCGGCTGCACGCGCGCTGTCGCCTCGAAGTTCACGTTCTTCCTGGCCGTTCCGGTCATGTTCGGCGCGAGCGCCCTCAAGCTCGTGAAGTACGTGCTGTTCGATGGCGGTACCTTTGGGACGAACGAGCTCGCCATCATGGCCGTGGGCTGCCTGACGGCGTTCGTCGTGTCGCTTATCGCCATCCGCTGGCTCATGAACTTCGTGCGCCGCCACGATTTCAAGGGCTTCGGCGTCTACCGCATCATCCTGGGCGTGCTTGTGCTGCTGTACTTCCTCGTGCTGCGCCCCATGGGCATCCTGTAGCGACCCCGTCCCCCATGAGGACACCCGTCCCTGTTTTTCCTCCTTAACGTGCTAGCATGTCACTTTAGTTAAGAAAAGCGGCACAGGGAGGTCCATCATGTGCGCATCACGTGCGATGAAAGCGTTAGCGGCAGCGGCGGGTATCGCCGCGGGATCGGCGCTCGGTGCCGTGGCCGTGCGCGGCGCCGCCCGGGCGGCAGCGCTCAAACCGGCGGTACCCGTGGGGCCTCCGCTCGATGCGGGGGAGTATCGCGCGGGCGACGACGCCGTCGCGCGCTTCCAGACCCTGCTGCGCATCCCGACCGTCTCGCGCGACGATCCCGCGCGGCTGGATCGCGAACCGTTCGAGCGGTGGGTGCCGACGCTGCGTCAGCTCTATCCCCGGACCTTTTCTGCCTGCAGCCTCACGATGATTGACGAGTTCGGCATCCTCATGCGCTGGCCGGGCGCTGACAGCGCGCTCGACCCCGTCGTCATCATGGCCCACCATGACGTGGTGCCCACCGACGGCCAGACGTGGGAGCACGACCCCTTTGCGGCGGATATCGTCGACGGCGAGATCTGGGCGCGCGGCGCGCTCGATACGAAATGCATCATCGGGGCGTTCTTCGAGGCCGCCGAGTACCTGATTACCCAGGGGTATCGACCGCCGCGCGACGTGTACTACTTCTCCTCGAACGGCGAGGAGATCTCCGGCTCCGCCGCGCGCGATGCCGTGGCGTGGCTGCGCGATCGCGGCATCCGTCCGTATATGGTGCTCGATGAGGGCGGTGCCGTCGCCACGGACGTGCCGCTCGGCGTGGATGTGCCGATCGCGATGGTCGGCGTATCGGAAAAGGGCCATGTCGACTTCACGGTGACGGCGCGGGCCGATGGCGGCCACGCGTCCACGCCCGATGCGAACGACGCGACGCGCCTTCTGACGCGCGTCTGCGAGCGCATCGCCGCGCATCCGGGCAAGCCGGAGTTCACCCGCGCCGTCGATGCGACGCTCACCGAGCTCGCGAGCAGGAGCAACCCGGTGATGCGCTTCGTGTTCGCGAACCTCTGGCTCACGCGCCCGGCTGTCGCCGCCATCATGGCGGGCTCGGGCGAGACGGCGGCGATGCTGCGTACGACCTACGCGCTCACGCAGCTCGAGGGATCGGCTGCGCGCAACGTGCTGCCCACCGTCGCCCGGGCGAACTTCAACGTGCGTGTCGCGCCGTTCGAGACCGTGGCCGATGCCCTTGCGCGGGCCCGCGCCCTGGCCGCCGAGGAGTGCGCCGCATGCGGCGTGTCGCCTGACCACGTGAGCGTCGAGGTGAACGAGGAAGCGGCCCATACCGAGCCCGCGCCGATCAGCCCATTCGAGCGCGACCCGGCGTTCGACTACATCCACCGCTGCGTCGCCGGCGTGTATCCGGAGGCGGGGTGCGCACCCTACGTGCAGAACTCCTGCACGGATTCGCGTGAGTTCAACGCCATCTGCGACCGGGTCTACCGGTTCTGCGGGTTCATCTACTCGGGCGAGGCGCGCAAGCTCATCCACACGGCCAACGAGCGCATCGGCGTCGGCATCTACCAGCGCGGTATCGAGTTCTACGTCGCGTTTTTGCGCCATCTCGAGCTGGTCGACAAGCTCGGCGCGCGCTAGGCCACCTGCGGGGCGCAAGCCCAAAGCCCGTCTTGCCGAGGCGGGTCGGGTGCGCTGCCGTTCCACGTTCGATGCGGGTACCCGTAGGGCGGGTGCTGAGGGAAGGGGAAGACCATGGCGATATCGAAATCGGCGATGCGGGCGGCGAGCAGACTTGATGTCAAAAGCGTCGCGCTCGTATCGCTCCCGTTCATGGGGATGATCAGCTTCTGGCAGGTGTATGACGGCATCGTGCCCAAGATCCTGACGGACACGTTCGGGCTCTCCGACACGCTGACCGGTGCGGTCATGGCGCTCGACAACGTATTCGGCCTGTTCCTGCTACCGATATTCGGCGTGCTGTCCGACCGCTGCGCCAGCAGGCTCGGGCGCCGCACGCCGTTCATCCTGATCGGCTCGGCCATCGCGACGGTCGCGGTGCCGATGATCGCCGTGGCGGATCGGGTGGGGAGCCTGCCGTTTCTGATCGCCATGATCTTGCTGACGCTGTTCGCGATCTGCATGTACCGCACGATGACGGTGGCAATCATCGCCGACATCACGCCGCGCCCCCTGCGCACGAAGGCCGATTCCATCGAGAAGATCGTCGGCTATGCGGGCACGGGTGTCATGCTCGTGGCGATCGCCGTCATGGTGCCGAGCGTGGAGCACCCGGACTACATCCCGCTGTTCGTGCTGCAGGCGATCTTCATCGCGGGCGCCGCAATCATCTATGCCTGGCGGGTGCGCGAGCCCGAACTTGTGCGCCGGATGCATGAGAAGAGCCTCGAGATGGGCATCGAGGAGTCCCAGATCGACGTGGACGATTCGCCCGAGGCGGGCGGGAAGCAGCGCATCACGGACCCGTCGGTGCGCTTCTCGGTCGTCATGATCCTCGCCACGACGTTTTTCTACTACATGAGCTACAACGCCATGACGACGAACATCTCGCGCTATGCAGACGAGTTCTACGGCCTGGCGGGCGGCAGCTACGCCATCATCAACATCGTGACGATTGTGGGCGCGCTGGCGAGCTACGTGCCCGTGGCGAACCTTTCGCTTCGGATCGGGCGCAAGAAGGTCGCCATCATGGCCGCCCTCGTCATGGTCGTATGCCCGGTCGTCCTGTGGCTCGTGCCCGGGTTCAACCCGGTGTTCTACGCGCTGTTCCTCGTCATGGGCGCGGCCCTCGGGGCGGTCGACATGTGCGTGTACACGATGCTCGTGGAGAACTGCGACACGAACAACATCGGGCGCTATTCGGGCTACTACTACACGCTGTCGATGGCGGGCCAGGTGGCGACGCCGATCCTTTCGGGCGTCGTGATGGACGTGGCGGCCAACCAGCTGTTCGCCTATATCGCCGCCATGGGCGTCTGCATGCTCGTGTGCGTGCTGCTTACCCGCCACGGCGACGCGATCCTGATCGATGAGGACACCCAGCTGTGCCGCATTGGTGGAGCGGACATGGGTGTCCGCGCGGGCGGCTATACTGAGTGGGCCAAAACGAAGGTCCACCAAGTTCGTCGGAGGTCGTCGATGCCGCAACAGCTACCGTGGGAGAGAAACATGCAGGCTGCCCGCCAGACGGCAGGGCAGCAGCAGGCCATGCCGCTCGACATGCCCGCTGAGCGCGCTGTGCCCCTCTCGGCCGCCGAGCCGGTCTACGAGGAGGTGCCGCTAGACGTCTACGATGCGCCCGCGCCGGCGCCCGCGGCCCCCAAGGTCGACATCGACAGCCTGAATCCCGCGCAGAAGGAGGCCGTGCTCACCACGGAGGGGCCGCTGCTCGTGCTCGCCGGTGCCGGCTCGGGTAAGACGCGCGTCCTCACCTTCCGCATTGCGCACATGATCGCCGACCTCGGCGTGCGCCCTTGGCAGATTCTCGCCATCACGTTCACCAACAAGGCGGCCGCCGAGATGCGCGAGCGCCTGCAGGGTCTTTTGCCCGGCGGCACGCGCGGTATGTGGGTGTGCACGTTCCACGCCATGTGCGTGCGCATGCTGCGCGAAGACGCCGACCTGCTCGGTTACACCGGCCAGTTCACCATCTACGACGATGACGACTCGCGCCGCCTGGTGCGCGACATCATGTCGTCGATGGATATCGACCAGAAGCAGTATCCGATCAACATGATCCGTTCGAAGATCTCGGCGGCGAAAAACGCCATGATCTCGCCCTCGGAGATGGCGCAGCGCGCTGACGACCCCAAGACCGAGAAAGCGGCGCGCGTCTACGACGAGCTCGAGCGCCGCCTGCGCGCAGCGAACGCCATGGACTTCGATGACCTGCTCGTGCGCGCCCTGGAGCTTCTGCGCACGCGCCCCGAGGTGCTCGAGCGCTATCAGGACCGCTTCCGCTACATCAGCGTCGACGAGTACCAGGACACCAACCACGTTCAGTACGAGATCGCGAACCTGCTCGCCGCCAAGTATCAGAACCTCATGGTCGTGGGTGACGACGACCAGTCCATCTACTCATGGCGCGGCGCCGACATCACGAACATCCTCGATTTCGAGAAGGACTTCCCGAACGCGAAGGTGGTCAAGCTCGAGCAGAACTACCGCTCGACCGGGCACATCCTCGCGGCGGCCAACGCCGTGGTGCGTCACAACTCGCAGCGCAAGGACAAGCGCCTGTTCACCCAGGAGGGCGACGGCGAGAAGATCCAAGCGTATCAGGCGAGCGACGAGCGCGACGAGGGGCGCTGGATCGCTGCCGAGATCGACAAGCTGCACGACGCCGGCACGGGATACGACGACATCGCGGTGTTCTACCGCACGAACGCACAGTCGCGCATCCTCGAAGATATGTTCCTGCGCGCCGGCGTGCCCTATCGCATCGTGGGCGGTACGCGCTTCTTCGACCGCGCCGAGATCCGCGATGTCATGGCCTACCTGAAGATGATCGTGAACCCCGCCGACGAGATGAGCGTGAAGCGCGTCATCAACACGCCGCGTCGTGGCATCGGCTCGACCTCGATCGCCAAGATCGAGATGCTCGCCCAGGAGAACCGCTGCTCGTTTTTCCAGGCGTGCGAGCTCGCCTGTGCCGAGACGGGCATGTTCTCGGCGAAGGTGCGCTCCGGCCTTGCCGACTTCGTGGGCATCGTGCGCGAGGGGCGCCGCATGGACGGCGAGCTCAAGGACGTGGTCGATGCCATCGTGGACAAGGCGGGGCTCGTCCAGTCCTATCGCGCCGAGGGCACGATGGAGGCGGAGAGCCGCGCCGAGAACATCCAGGAGTTCTTGGGCGTGGCGGCTGAGTTCGAGGAGACCCATGAGGATATCGAGGGCACGCTCGAGAGCCTGGCGGAGCTGCGCGCCGCGGGCATTGCAGACGAGGGGGAGCCGGCACCGGTGGCGCCCGCGCCCGCCGATGCGGGTCGCGAGGCCGCACCGGGCAACCCGCTCGATGCCCTCGCCGCGCCGCTGACGAGCGCCCAGGAGGCGCTTGCGCAGATGATCGCGGGCAACACGATGGCCGCTGCGCGCACCGAGCCCATGCACGCGGCGCAGGTCGCCGACGAGATCGAGCGCACCTACGGGCCGCTCGCCTGCGCCGCCCTGCCGGCGCTGCTCGAGTGGCTCGCCCTGCGCTCCGATCTCGATGCGCTTTCCGGCCAGGCGAGCGCCATCACGATGATGACGGTGCACTCCGCCAAGGGCCTGGAGTTCCCCGTGGTGTTCGTCGCGGGCATGGAGGAGGGCATCTTCCCGCACGTCGCGGGCTTCGCCGCCGCTGACGACCCGGCCAAGCTCGAGGAGGAGCGCCGCCTGGCCTACGTCGCCATCACGCGCGCCCGCAAGCGCCTGTTCCTGACGTACGCGGCGACGCGTCGCACCTACGGCTCCACGCAGGCAAATCCCCGCTCGCGTTTCGTGAACGAGATCCCCGACGCCGATATCGAGTTTTCCGGCATCGGCTCCTCGGGTTTCGAGGGTACGGGCTGGGAGAAGCGCGGCGACCGCCGCGGCACGTTCGGTTCCGGTACGGGATCCGATATGTACGGCGGCCGCGTGTTCGGCTCGTATACGCGCTCGACCGGCACGGCGGGCGTGTCGCGCCATACCGGCATCAGCCCCGATGCCGGCCGCGCGCCGGCGACGTTCGGGTCCGGCCAGCCGCGCCGGTACGCCGGCGCCTCGGGCGGCTCGGTCGTGCAACGCAAGCCCGACGCCGCAAAGGCCGCGGAGACGTTCGCCCCGGGCGATACCGTGAGCCACAAGACGTTTGGCACCGGCAGGGTCATTTCGGCTGAAGGCGATATGATCGAGGTTCAGTTCGACAAGACCGGCCAGACGAAGCGCCTGATGAAGGGCTTCGCCCCCATCGTGAAGGTGGGGTAGCCGTCGGCTCGCGAAGCGGCGGCATCGTCTGCGGACATTTCGGCTGAAGCGCGATCGCCCCTGTATCCCGCGGCGGGGTGCAGGGGCGATCGCTGTTTGTCGGCATACGCCGCGTGGTGT
Organism: Collinsella tanakaei; assembly: GCF_016902615.1. Lineage (GTDB taxonomy): Bacteria > Actinomycetota > Coriobacteriia > Coriobacteriales > Coriobacteriaceae > Collinsella > Collinsella tanakaei_A. The sequence goes on along the minus strand of NZ_JACJMB010000028.1, from coordinate 735 downwards.
TGAAGGGGATATACTGGCGGTAACGCCCCGTGCGAGGTGCGGGGCCTCATTTCAATGCTTCGTCGTATTCCACCTGCTGCGCCGGTGTTTGGCGGCAGCATGCGAGAGGGGAGCGATCCCATGGGTCTTCTTGATGATGTTCAGTCGACGATCAACCGCGGCGTCGCCGCGACCGGGCGCACGGCGCGCGTGGCCAAGCTGCGCGCGCAGATGAGCGAGGCCATGAAGCGCCGCCAGGCCCTTGCCGCCCAGCTGGGCGCGAGCCTGTACGAGGAGACGAAGGACAACCCGGAGTTCCGAAGCGGACGCGAGGGGCTCTACGACGACATCGCCGCCATCGACGCCGAGCGTGCATCGCTGCAGGGCGAGATCGATGAGCTCGAGCGCCAGGCGGCCGAAGAGGCTCAGGCGGCGCAGTCGGTGACGTGCCCGTTCTGCGGGACGCGCATGGCAGCGACCGATCGGTTCTGCAGCGGTTGCGGCAAGTCCATGGTAGATGTCCAAGCGGCGCTCGTGCAGACGCAGTCCACTGCCCCTGTGGCAGCTGGGGGACGGGTGTGCCCCCAATGCGGCTTTGCGGTGGGTGACGACGACGCGTTCTGCATGAACTGCGGAGCGAAGCTCGGCGCCTAGGAACATCGCCTACATCATGATGCGTCCGGCCGTCAGGGCGGGTGCGAAGGTCTTCTGTCCGGACCGGCCGTGCGCCATCGGAGCTTTCCGATGGCGCACGGC
>NZ_JACJMB010000027.1 GCF_016902615.1 Collinsella tanakaei | reverse complement strand
AATCAAGGCGAACCCCACCCACACCCGTCGGCCCCTCGCACGCGGTAAGCTTACGAACGTCGCCCGGAAACCCCGAAGGCGACGTCAAAGCACCACAGCACAACAAGGAGGAATAACCATGGCGGAACCGTCGATGATGGAATGGACATTCGTGGCGGAGTGCGGCATACCCGATGACGTGACCGAGCTTCTTGTGCCCGGCGAGCAGCCCGTCGCCGCCTACCGCACCATCAGGGATTCGGCGATCATCACCGACCGTCGCCTTATCATGCGCGACGCCCAGGGATTCACCGGCAAGAAGGTCGAGATCTACTCGCTGCCGTGGAAGTCCGTCGACATGTGGTCGAGCGAGAGCGCCGGGCACATCGACTTCAACGCCGAGCTCGAGTTCTGGACGCGCGCCGGCCACATCAAGCTGAACCTCAAGCGCGGCGTCGACGTGCGCAAGTTCGACCGGATCATCGGGACCTACATCCTCCGCTAAACGCAAGAGCTCGCATCCCGGCGGCACCCCGAAGCACGATGCGCCGCCGCCAGCTCTTTCACTAAATAGAACTTGTGTTCGATTTTCCTTTGGCGCATACTGGGTCTCCCACCCCGGCGGCGCGAAAGGAGGCGGCCCGTGCACGATATCTGGAACCCCTGGCACGGATGTGTGCGCGCGAGCGAGGGGTGCGACAACTGCTACATGTTCTTCAACGACGAGCGGCGCGGGCTCGACGGCTCGAAAATCTCCCGCACCGGGAACTTCGACTACCCTATCCAGCGCACGCGAGACGGCTCGTTCCGGGTGCGCCCGGGCGAGCTCATCCGCGTCTGCATGACCTCCGATTTCCTTGTCCCCGAGGCCGATCCCTGGCGTGACGAGGCATGGGACATCATCCGCGAACGGCCCGACGTCCGCTTCTTCATCCTCACCAAGCGCCCTGAGCGCTTCGCCTGTTGCCTGCCCGCCGACTGGGGTGACGGATGGGACAACGTCATGCTGAACGTCACATGCGAAAACCAACGCCGCGCGGACGAGCGCGTCCCCATCCTCCTCGCCACACCGGCCAAGCATCGCGGCATCATGTGCGCCCCGTTCATCGGCCCGGTCTCCGTGGAACAGGCGGCACCGGGATGCCTGGGCCCGCACGGCATCGAACAGGTCATCTGCGGAGGCGAGAACTACGGCGGCGCCCGACCCTGCGATTTTGACTGGGTGCGCGCCCTGCACCGCGAGTGCGTGGCCGCCAACGTCACGTTCGCCTTCACCGAGACCGGCAGCGTGTTCATCAAGGATGGACGTACCTACCACCTGCGCGGCAAGAGGCTGCAAAGCCAGCAAGCGTGGAAGTCAAACATGGGCCATCAGGGCCGCCCCATCGCCTGGCACCTCACCGATCGGCTGGGGCTCGAGATTCCCGAGGCAGACTTGTACCGCCCCGTCTTCCACGAGCAATGCGAGCAGTGCGGCGGCCGCCTCATCTGCAACGGCTGCGGATCGTGTGCATCCTGCTGGATGCGCTCGGTGTGACCGTTGGCGAAACGCGACATGCAGACGAGACGATTAAATATCTTAAGTTAGAGCAATTAAACATAGTGTGAAGGACTTACGAACTTTTAGGAATCAGTCTCAATATGGGATTACCGCGGGTCCATTTGGTCATAATCCTAACTGTACGGCGCACCCGCTTGGAGAGGGCCCGAAGGGACCGGGCGGGCGTGCAATCACCTTTGACCGAAGGGAAGAATCATGAAGTTCGTTTGCCCCGTTTGCGGTTACGTTGAGGAGTACGACGGCGACCAGCTCCCCGAGGGCTTCAAGTGCCCCCAGTGCGGCGTTGACGGCTCCCGCTTCATCAAGCAGAGCGACACCGAGATGACCTGGGCTGCCGAGCACGTCGTGGGCGTTGGCAAGCTTCCCGAGGTCTCCGAGGACATCGTCAACGACCTGCGCGCCAACTTCGAGGGCGAGTGCACCGAAGTCGGCATGTACCTGGCCATGGCCCGCGTTGCCCATCGTGAGGGCTACCCGGAGATCGGCCTGTACTGGGAGAAGGCCGCTCACGAGGAGGCCGAGCACGCCGCCAAGTTCGCCGAGCTGCTGGGTGAGGTCGTGACCGACTCCACCAAGAAGAACCTCGAGATGCGCGTCGAGGCCGAGAACGGCGCCACCGCCGGCAAAACCGACCTCGCCAAGCGCGCCAAGGCCGCTGGCCTGGACGCCATCCACGACACCGTGCACGAGATGGCTCGCGACGAAGCCCGTCACGGCAAGGCGTTCGCTGGTCTGCTGAAGCGCTACTTCGGCTAAGCTGAATACCGCTAAGCGCTCACGCGCTTACATGTAAGGCGCCCCCGGTTCGTTCCGGGGGCGCCTTTTCGTTGCCGCGCCGACGCGAAGGGGTTCCTGAACAAGCGAAGCGTGCTTCTTCCGGGAAAACTCGCCAGGCTCTCCCCGCCCCAAGTGGGTCCTGGACAAAAACGCTTTGAGTGGGACGTATGCATAAGCGGTTCGAGCGGTTAATTAGGTACCTTTGTATATATTTATATAGTTACCTGCTATACCTGTTTCCAGGCTGCATAAAAATATCCTGCAGGGAACACCTGATATACCCACCGTTTGTATGTGAAGTCCCACTCAGCGCGTTTTTGTCCCGCGGCGTGATGCGCCGACAATCGCGCGCCATAAGCGTGCATCAATTGCCGGCTGCGGACTCATTATTCGTATAGCATCTCCGGCGGTCCGACCGCATGGCCTCATCAGGCGCGTGCGTCGCGGCGCAGCACCTTCGCATAGAGCGGATACGCCACGAACGCGAAGACGAAAACCGCGGCAGAGCACCCATAGAGCACCCCAGATGCCGCCCCGCCCCTCATGGCAAGCGCCTCGATGAACTGGCTGGCGATCACCAGGGCATAGGCGCAGCCGGTATAGCGCAGCAGCTCCCCTTTGAGGCCCGTGAACTCGCTCTCGCGCTCTTGCAACTTGTCGCTCAACGCCATCATGTCACGCCCCCGTCCCCGCTATGCCGCCGCACGCCGAACCTCATGGCGGCGGCGAGCTTGTTGATCTCAGCGTACTGCACACACAATAAGCAGCCGTACGGCTCCCGTTAAGAATCGGTAAGGTCGACTGCCGCGCATGCACCCGCAAGGGCGCTCTCTCATATCCGTGTAATGCTCGGGCATGCTGCGGCGCGACACGACGCCCCGCCCGCCGCGCGATTGCAGCCCCGGCACGCGCCGTCAGCCAGCACAGTCGCCGACCGCGCGTGCACGCCGCGCCCCGTTCAAACGAGGACCGCATCCACCTCACAACATGCAACCCCCTCAACAGATGCTTGATGCAGAGATGCGCTGTTTGCGGCTTCCCCGCGCAATCATTAACAATTACTTGGTTCGCCTTTCCGCCCCTACCCCAACGCGCGTATGCCGGCGGAAAACAAAAAACGCCTCCGACGGGGATATCCCGCCAGAGGCGTTTCGCCATCTCGGGCTCGCAGGCTTAGAAGCGGCCACCGCGATGGTTGCCGCTGAAGCCGCCACGGCCGCCGCGGTCATCGCGACCGCCGCCGTTGCCACGGCCGCCACGGGGGCCGAAGTTGCCGCGGCCGCCGTTGAAGCCGCCACGAGGACGGTCGCCGCCACGATCGCCACGCGGGCCGCCGAAGCCGCCGCGCGGACCACGGTCGTCACGGCCGCCGAAGCCGCCGCGACCGCGCGGGCCGCGATCGTCGCGACCGCCACGGGGACCACGGTCGTCACGGCCGCCGCGCGGGCCGCGGTCGGCGTCCAGACCCATAGCCACCATCGGGTCGATTACCTGGTCAAGCAGGGAAAGAATCTGCTCGCAGGAGACAGCGGACAGCTGCGGGACGAGCTTCTTGCGCTTGCCGCCCATCTTGGCGGCGAGCTCGGCGGCGTCCTCGCTCGCGAAGATAACGACCTTGCGCATGTCGTCCTCCTCGGGCTCCACGCGGGCAACGATGTCGTTCTTCTCGGCCTCGATCATGATGGCGTTGAGCTCGCGCAGGCGCATGCCCAGAAGCTCGGCCATCTCCTTCTGCTCCATCTTGGGCTTGAGCTCGAGGAGCTTCAGCGCGCGCATGAGGTCGTTCAGGCGCTTGGCGTCCTCCTCGGCCTCGTCGCGCATCATGTCGCGGCGCGCACGGAGCAGGCGCGCGGCGCGGTTGATCTTGTCGAACAGCTCGCCGTCCAGGTCGCGGGGCTCGGCCTCGGACTCGTCGGCGGTCTCGTCGGCCACGTCCTCGGCGGGCGCGGCGTCCACGGCAGCCTCCTCGGCGTCCGTGCTCTCGGTCTCGGCGACGACCTCCTCGGTCGCCTCAGCCGCGGTCTCGGCGGCAATCGTCTCGTTCTCGGTCATCTTCTCATCCAGTTCGCTGTACTCAGACATGCGTTCCTCCTGCGCCCTCGGCGCTACTTCAGGCGGCTCCTACTCGGCCGCAATCTACCTAAGGCCTTCCGGCCTTCATCCAGTGTAGGGGGCGCGCGGCACCTTCCCCCGCAGCAACTTCGCTCATCACAAAAGGAGCGCCAGAAGCGCTCCTCATCTGCACATATTCAACTGTTCGCGCCCATGCGCAGGTAGCGATCGGGCGGACGGGCAGACGCTGCGCCGCAGGCGAATCCGCCCCGGCGCCGATGCGCCCGCGCGACCGCTAATTCTGGCGATACGTCGACAGGAAGTCCGCCAGGTCCTCCATCGCCTCGCGCAGCACGCCCATGCGCGGCAGGTAGACGACGCGGAAGTGGTCGGGCTTCTCCCAGTTGAAGCCGCCGCCGCGCGTGACCAGGATGTGCTTCTCGTGCAGCAGGTCCAAGGCGAACTGCTCGTCATCGGTGATGTTGAACTTCTTCACGTCGAGCTTCGGGAAGATGTAGAACGCCGCCTTGGGCTTCACCGCCGTGACGCCGTCGATGGCGTTCAGCGCCTCGTAGACGTAGTTGCGCTGCTCGTACACGCGGCCACCGGGCTCCACGTAGCGCTCCACGCTCTGGTAGCCGCCAAGGGCCGTCTGCACGACGGACTGCGCCGGCACGTTCGAGCACAGGCGCATGTTCGACAGCATGTTCACGCCCATGATGAAGTCGCGCATGCAGCGCTTGTTGCCCGAAAGAATCATCCAGCCGATGCGGTAGCCGGCGATCATGTGCGATTTCGAGAGGCCCGAGAACGTGACGCACGGCAGGTCGGGGGCGAGCGAGGCGATCGAGATATGCTTCACGCCGTCCATGCACAGACGGTCGTAGATCTCATCGGAGAAGATCATGAGCTGGTGCTTGCGCGCGATCTCGACGATGCCCTGCAGGATGTCAAGCGAGTAGACCGCACCGGTGGGGTTGTTCGGGTTGATGATGACGATGGCCTTCGTGCGCGAGGTGATCTTGGATTCAATGTCGGCGAGGTCCGGATTCCACTCGGCCTCCTCGTCGCAGATGTAGTGCACCGGCACGCCGCCCGCTAGCGTGGCGCACGCGGTCCACAGCGGGTAGTCGGGGCTCGGGATGAGGATCTCGTCACCGGTGTCGAGCAGCGCGTTCATGCACAGCTGGATGAGCTCCGACACGCCGTTGCCGGTGTAGATGCTGTCCACGTCCACATTGGGGATGTGCTTGAGCTGCGCGTACTGCATGATGGCCTTGCGCGCCGCGAACAGGCCCTTGGAGTTGGAGTAGCCCTCGCACTCGGTGAGCTGCTGGCGCATGTCGAAGATGACCTCGTCGGGGGTGCGGAAGCCGAACGGCGCGGGGTTGCCGATGTTCAGCTTCAAGATATGCTCGCCGCGCGCCTCCATGGCCTCGGCCTCGTCGTTCACCGGGCCGCGCACGTCGTACAGGACGTTGTCGAGCTTGGAGGATTTCTTGAATTCACGCATGGGGGTGCTCCTTATGGTGCTGGCGGCGTGCTCGTGCGCGCCGTCTTCGGTCGATACGGGGTGCGAGGCGGCCTCATGCCGCGCGCTAGCTCGCGACGGCGCGCCTGCGTCGCGGGCGTCCGTCCCCTCGGCGCCCAGCAGCCATGCCGCGTCGACACCGAGGACGCGCGCCAGCAGGTCCGCCACGTCGCGCCGGGGGATCGTCTTGCCGGCAACGTACTGGCTCATCTGGCTTTTGCCCAGCTTGCCGCCCGCATCGGCAGCCATCTGGATCACGTCCGCCTGCTTCATGCCGCGCTCGGCCATGGCATCCTTCAGGCGGCTGGCGAACCGCTCGCGTTCTGTCGTACGCTCCATCGCGCCTCCGGAAGTTCAATATCGTATCCACAAAATTGAACTTTTTGTCACGCGAGGTTCAAAGTTCAATTTATCGGCAGTCTAGCACAGCTCGATATTGAACTTCGCAAGAATCTTGCCACCCGCGCGCACGCCCGCGTTCGCACACCGCACAGCCACATCCCCGCAACAATCCCTAAAACCGCCCCGGCCCTCGGGCGCGGCAAGTATCATCAAGCTTGCAGGTTTTCACAAACCCACGGCGCCGAGCGCGCCTCATGCAAAGGAGCACCTATGGCTAACGATTATCTGGTTGTCGTCGATATGCAGAAGGATTTCGTCGACGGGTCCCTCGGCACGCCCGAGGCGCAGGCGATCGCGGATGCCGTCGCCGAGCGCGCCCGCACCTTCGAGGGCACGGTCGTCTTCACGCGCGACACCCACGAGGAGAACTACCTCGAGACCCAGGAGGGCACGAAGCTTCCCGTCGTGCACTGCGTGCGCGACACGCCCGGCTGGCAACTCGTGCCCGCCCTGGAGGAGGTCCGCCGCGAGCGCGACGCCGTCGTCTTCGACAAGCCGACGTTCGGCTCCGTGGCGCTCGTCGAATGGCTCGCCATCCAAAACGACCAGCAGCCCATCGACTCCATAGAGCTTGTCGGCCTGTGCACCGACATCTGCGTGGTGAGCAACGCCCTGCTCATCAAAGCGCACTTCCCCGAGCTGCCCGTGCGCGTCGAGGCCGCCCTCTGCGCCGGCGTTACGCCCGACGCCCACGAGGCTGCACTCGCCACGATGCGCAGCTGCCAGGTCGAGGTGCTCTAGCAACGAGGGGGTGTCCTCACCGGGGACGGGGTAGTTCGGAGACATCGCGCGCCGAGCGGCGCGCGATGTCTCCGAACTACCCCGTCCCCGGTGAGGACACCCCCTCCCCTGAGGACAGCCCGCGTACGCTTACGCGAAGCCCAGCGCCATGCCGACCACGTGGATCAAAAACGCGACGATCCAGGCGACACCGCACTGCAGCGCCACGACCGCCCACATCATGCGGCCGCCGAGCTCGCTGCGCACCGTCGACACCGCGGCGACGCACGGGGTGTACAGCAGCGTGAACGCGAGGAAGCAGATCGCCGTGAGCGGCGAGAACAGCGTGGACAGCGCCGACACGTTGCCGCCGAGCAGCACCGTGAGCGTCGACACCACGCTCTCCTTCGCGGCGAAGCCGGCCGCGAGCGCGGTGGAGGCGCGCCAGTCGCCGAAGCCGAGCGGCGCGAAGATGGGCGCGATGAGCTGGCCCACGCCGGCAAGCAGGCTCTGGGACTGGTCGGTCACCACGTTGAAGCGGATGTCGAACGTCTGCAGGAACCAAATGATGATCGTGGCGACGAACACGATGGTGAACGCCTTGCGGATGAAGCCCTTGCCCTTGTCCCATGCGAGCCGCGCGACCGTGGCGACGCTCGGCAGGCGGTAGTTCGGCAGCTCCATCACGAACGGCACGGGGTCGCCGCGAAACGCGGTGTGGTTCAACAGGAGTGCCACGACGATGCCCACCACGATGCCGAGCAGGTACATCCCCGTCATGACAAGACCGCCGTACTGTGGGAAGAACGCCGCGGTGATGAGGCCGTAGACCGGCAGCTTCGCCGAGCAGCTCATGAACGGGGTGAGCATGACGGTCATCTTGCGGTCGTGCTCGGAGGGCAGGGTGCGCGTGGCCATGATGGCGGGCACGCTGCAGCCGAAGCCGATGAGCATGGGCACGATGCTTCGGCCCGACAGGCCGATCCGGCGCAGGAGCTTATCCATCACGAACGCGACGCGCGCCATGTAGCCGGAGTCCTCGAGCACGGACAGCAGCAAGAACAGCACGACGATGATGGGCAGAAACGACAGGACGCTGCCCACGCCGGCGAAGATGCCGTCGATGACGAGCGAGTGGACGACCGGGTTCACGCCGAAATCGGTGAGCCAGGTGTCGACGACACCCGTGAACGCCTCGATGCCCATCTCGAGCAGGTCGGACAGGCGCTGGCCGATCACGTCGAACGTGATCCAGAACACGAGCGCCATGATGCCGATGAAGACCGGGATGGCCGTGTAACGGCCCGTGAGGATGCGGTCAGCCGCCACCGAGCGCAGATGCTCGCGGCTCTCGTGCGGCTTCACCACGCACATGCTGCACACGCCCTCGATGAACGAGAAGCGCATGTCGGCGAGGGCGGACAGGCGGTCGGAGCCCGACTCGTCCTCCATCTGCACGATGATATGCTCGACCGCGTCGAGCTCGTTTTGGTCGAGCGCGAGCGCCGAGATCACGCGGGCATCGCCCTCGATGAGCTTCGTCGCCGCGAAGCGCAGCGGCAGGTTCGCCGCGGCGGCATGGTCCTCGATCAGGTGGCACACGCCGTGGATGCAGCGGTGCAGCGCGCCGCCGTCCGCACCGTCGGCGGCGCAGAAGTCCAGGCGGCGCGGATGCTCGTGGAAACGGGCGACGTGCAGGGCGTGCTCCACGAGCTCGCCGATGCCCTCCCCCTTCGCCGCCGAGATCGGCACCACCGGGATGCCGAGCAGCTCCTCGAGCTTGTTGACATCCACCGTACCGCCGTTGGCCGCGACCTCGTCCATCATGTTCAAGGCGAGCACCATGGGCCGGTCGAGCTCCATGAGCTGCAGGGTCAGGTAGAGGTTGCGCTCGATATTCGTCGCGTCGACGATGTCGATGATGGCGTCGGGCTGCTCGTTCAAGATGAACTCGCGCGAGACGATCTCCTCGCTCGTGTAGGGCGACAGCGAGTAGATGCCGGGAAGGTCGGTGACGGTGGCCTCGGGATGGCCCTTGATCTGGCCGTCCTTGCGATCGACCGTGACGCCCGGGAAGTTGCCCACGTGCTGGTTTGAACCCGTGAGCTGGTTGAACAGCGTCGTCTTGCCGCAGTTCTGGTTGCCGGCGAGCGCGAAGGTGAGCGGGGCTCCCTCCGGGATGGGCTTGCCGCCGCCGCGCGGGGCGAGGCCCTCGCCGAGCGCCGGATGCTCCGTGTGGCCGACGCGCGCGTTCACGCGCAGGTTGTTGTGCGCGTCGTGGACATCGCAGATCTCGATGCGCGCCGCATCGTCGCGGCGCAGCGTCAGCTCGTAGCCGCGCAGGCGGATCTCCACCGGGTCGCCCATGGGCGCGTATTTCATCATGGTGACCTCGATGCCGGGCGTCAGACCCATATCGAGGATATGCTGGCGCAGCGCATCATCATCCGAGTCGACCGACGCGATGATGGCGTCCTTGCCGATCTCCAAGGTATCAAGTCTCATATGTGCCGTGCTCCTTTTGGTGCATGCGTGTCATACCGAGTCGGGTGTACATTCTGCAGATATGATACCGTGGCGTGCGTGATTCTTTCGCTCTATCTGAAATATTACCTGTATATATGAGCATACATTCACATATAAGAGCAGAACACCTGGCTTTCGGGCGATGACAATAGGTCGCGCGGCAAGCTGCGCCCATCGCCGCAAAGCGGGCGACACGCGGACACCACGCGCGCTGGCAGCCCTCAGCCCTCCTGCGGACGCAGGATCGTCCCCTCGGGAATGCTCGCCGCTTCGCGCACATAGCGCACGAAGCTCTCCATGTGCGGCGGCAGCGCCGCCTTGGGATACAGGCACCACGTGCGGCGAACCACCGGCGAGCCGTCGGCGCGCACGAGCGGCGTCAGGCAGAGCCCGCGGTCGTTGACGAACTTCGCGGGCACGAAGCACAGGACGTACCCCTCGTCGCGGGCCACGAGCTCCCAGACGAAATCGATGAAGCCCACGCTCATGCCCGGCGGCATCTCGCACGAGAAGCGCTCGTGCCACCACGCGTCCAGAAGGCCGGTGGACTCGATGTTGGTGCGGAAATCGATGCGCGGCAGGTGGGGCAGGTCGGCCAAGTCAACCGGCTCGCGACTCACGAGATACGCCTGGGTGCAGTCGACCAGGATGCGCCGCGCCGGCCCCTCATGGTCGCCGCGCACGAACGCGACGTCGACATTGCCGTCGAGCAACATGCGCCAGAGCACATCGCTCTGCTCGTTCACCACCGTGAAGCGCACCTCGGGGTCGCCCACCTCGGCGTATCCCGAAAGCACGTCCCACAGGTTGTACTTGTTGAACGTGTAGGACGACCCGATGGTGATGGCCTTGCGCGTAGCGCGCCGCAGGTCCTCGAGCCCGCGCAGCGTCTGGTTCACGAGCTCGATGTGCTCCGCTGCGCGCTGGGCCAAATAGGTGCCCTCCGGCGTGAACGCCAACCCCTTGGGCGTACGGTCGGCGATGCGCACGCCCAGCTCGCGCTCGATATGCTGCAGGCGCTTGGTGAGCGTCGGCTGCGTCATAAAGAGCGATGCCGCGGCGCGCGACATATGGGGGTTCCGGAACAGCTCGTCGATGATCTCCCAATCAGAATCCCTCATGCGCCCCTCCTTCGGCATCGCCCTCAATCTATCACGTCATGCGGCGCTACGCCCCGGCTTCCTCCGCAGCGAGGCGCGCCTTCAGCAGGCGCAGCTGCCCGCCCGCGAGCACGACCTCGAGCTCCGCTTCGGACAGGTCGAGAGCCACGGTGAACTCGAAGTGGCGCGTGCGGTTTTTCGCCGTCACGCGACGCGTCGGGATCTGGTCGAGCAGCCCGTCGATCTCGAGCTCGTCTCCCAGCTCGATGGAGTCATAGGCCGCCGGGTCCTCGAACAGCATGGGGATGATACCGTGGTTGATGAGGTTGCCCTTGTGGATGCGCGCGATGCTCTTGGCGATCACGCAGCGCACGCCCAGATACATCGGGTTGATGGCCGCATGCTCGCGGCTCGAGCCCTGGCCGTAGTTCTCGCCCGCAACGATGATGGACTGCCCCATCGCGCGCGCCCGCTCGGCGAACTCGGGGTCATAGCGCATGTAGCAGTACTTCGACATGAGCGGAATGTTCGAGCGCATGCTCGAGAGCTCGGCAGATGCGGGTGTGATGTCGTCGGTCGAGATGTTGTCGCCGCCCTTGAGGGAAACGGGCGCGCACAGGTGCTGGGTCGGCTCGTCGGGAACCGGCAGGAACTTGATGTTGGGGCCGCGCACGATCTCGATTCGCTCGGCCTCCGCGGGCGGAAGCGGGGCGATGAGCAGGCTGTCGTCCACCGGGTAGCTTTCCGGCTCATGAATCGACGCCAGCCGGTCCACGCCATCGCCCAGGATGTCGCGCGCGGTCGCGAACGTGCCCAGGATGGCCGTCGCGGCGGCGCTCTCCGGACTCGTGAGGTAGATCTTGGCGTTCGGGCTGCCCGCGCGGCCGCGGAAGTTGCGGTTGGACGTGCGGACGGCGACGCCGTCGGTCGGCGGCGCCTGGCCGATGGCGCAGCACGGTCCGCAGGCGAACTCGAGCAGGCGCACCCCGGCATCAAGCAGCATGTCGATGTAGCCGTCGTGCAGAAGCTGCTTGTAGACCTGCTTCGACTGGATGGCGCACGTGCAGCTCACGTTCTCGTTCACATGGCGGCCGCGCATGACGAGCGCCACCTTGGCGATGTCCGCGTAGCTCGCGTTCGTGCAGCTGCCGATGAACACCTGCTGCACGGGCACCTTCTCCACCTCGGCCAGGGGCTTCACGTTATCGGGCAGGTGCGGGCAGGCCATAAGCGGCTCAAGCTCGGAGAGGTCGAGCTCGATGCGCTCGTCGTAGACGGCGTCCTTGTCGGGCAGAAGCTCCACGTACTGGTCCTCGCGCCCCTGAGCCGCCATAAAGCGGCGCACCTGCTCGTCTGCCGGAAAGATGCTCGTGGTGGCGCCCATCTCCGCACCCATGTTGGCGATGCTCGCGCGCTCGGGCACCTCGAGGGTCGCCACGCCCGGGCCCACGTACTCGAACGCGCGGCCGAGGCCGCCCTTCACGCCCACGCGGCGCAGCATCGCCAAAATGACGTCCTTGGCGTTCACGCCGGGCTTGAGAGAACCCGTCAGGTAGACCTGCACGACCTTGGGGCAGACAAGACGCATGGGCTGGCCCGCCATGGCCGTGGCGATATCCATGCCGCCGACACCGATGGCCAGCATGCCCACCGCACCGCTGTGAGGCGTGTGGGAATCGCCGCCGAGCAGCAGCTTGCCGGGAACGGCGAAGCGCGACACATGGATCGCGTGGCAGATGCCGTTGCCCGGACGAGAGACGTACACGCCGTAGCGCTTGGCGGCCGATTGCAGGTAGATGTGGTCGTCGGGCGTCTTGTTGTCGATATAGAGCAGGTTATGGTCGAGATTGGAGACCGACAGCTCCGTGCGCACGCGGTCAAGCCCCGTGGCCTCGAAGGCGAGGTAGGTCATGACCGCGTTGATGTCGTGCGTGAGCGTCTGGTCCACATGGAGCAAAATCTCCTCGCCGGGTTCCATCGTGCCCGAAACAAGATGCGAGGCGATGATCTTACGGATGAGTGATGATCCCATACAACGTACCTTTCTGCGATAGCGTCCCATCCTCATGGTGCACCGGGCGCATCCCGCACGCCAATTGAAAACGGGCATGCAATCATGCCGGTGCGGCATAAGCGCCAAGCACCGACGGCAACCGGCTCTGTCGCGGTCACCAACTTGCCAATAATCTCTCTAGCAGAGCCTCTAAGAGAGACTTTTGACAAGTTGGCTGCTTGCGCATCTTGGATCCGAAGGCGAATCGGGGCGCGCACAAGCCCCTGAGCCCGTTCGCATCTATATAGTTGCCGCTCGCCGAGTGCCGCACAGGCGCCTTCACAGCAAGGCAACGGCACCATAGCCGTGAACCTGTGCAGTTGGAAACCGGCAAGACCGCTGCTAGATTGCATCGGAACATTGTTGCCCCAGGCACCGTATCGTTGGCGCACGCGCGTGCATCCGAACGCACGCACACAGGCGAAAGGAGGCAGCATGGGACGATCAACTACACGAAGTGCAGCGCTGGATGAGATGTTCGACCAGGCAGAGAGGCTGCGCCAGTGCGCCCAGCCCACGTCCAGAAATGAGACGCAGGCGATGTACCGACGCGTGAAAGCGGGAGAGCTCATCCGCCCCGCACCCCACCTGTACGCGCGCGCCTCAACATGGAAGCGCCTGCCGAAAGACGAACGGAGCAGATGGGTCATCCGGACCATTGCGCGCAACCACCCCGGTACCTCTTTTGCCTGTACAGTGCCGCCGTCATGTACCGGCTCCCCGTCTCCTATCGCCATCTAGGGCACATCCATATCTGCACAGACAAGAGGCATCCAAGCGGAAGCAGCACGTGGATCATCCGCCACGCGTATCTCGACGATCCGGTCACGCGCGTCGAGGGCGTGCAGGTGACCTATCTTGTGCAGACGGTTGTGCACTGCATGCGAACCCTGCCGTTCCCCGACGCGCTCGCCCTCGCCGACGCCCTGCTCCGCAAGCTCAAGATTGAACGCCAGCTGCTCGAGGAGATGGTGACCGAGCTCGCCCGGGGCATGCCGGGCTATCGCCACGCCCTCAACGTGGCTTCGTATGCCGGCGGCAGAGCGGAGAGCGGCGGGGAGTCCATCGCGCGCGGCAAGATGATCGAGGCGAACCTCATGCCGAGCGACCTGCAGTTTGCCGTTCCCGATCCGCACGATGAGAAGGACACCTTCCGGGTTGACATCGTCTTCAAAATGCACGGAGGCTCGCTTGTGTTCGTTGAGGTGGACGGACGGGAGAAATACACGAACCCGAAGATGCTCGGCACCAAATCGACCAACGACGCCCTCATCGCCGAGCGCAATCGCGAGTCGCGCCTTTCCGCCTTAGGCATCCCGATCGTGCGATTCACCATGCAGGAGATCTGGACGCCCGGCGTCATCGAGGCGCGCCTCGCCGTCGTCGGCATCACGCCGGATACCCTTGCGCCAGGCGATTACCGCGACACCGCGCAGCAGCCTCCCCGCCCGGAGGATTACGTTGCGAGCCTGAACCAGCCTAAACCGCACCTCACCTGATGTAACGAGCTCCGCAGGCGCGCTTTGCCACCCACCGCGGACAACCAACTTGTCAAAAGTCTCGCTAACGGACCCCCTTAATGAAACTTTTGACAAGTTGGTCGCCTAGCCGGTTCGTGGCAAGCACGGCACCCTCGCCAGAAACGAAAAACCGCCCCGACGCGCTTGAGCGAGCGCAGCGGGGCGGAAGGGAAAAGGAGGCATATTTACCAGGCCGAGAAAAGCTACTTCTCTCCCAGGTACCATGTGACACCGTTGTCGCAGAGCACCTCCTGGGCGTGATCTCGACCGACCGCATCGCAGATCAGCTCGATGTCGTCAATATCGAAGCGCTTGCTTGCGCGCGTGGACGGCAAGTCGGATCCGAACATGAGCGCCTGCGGGTTTTCGGCATACAGCTCGGAGATCAACTTCGCCGCCTCCTCGCGGGTGTAGTCGATGCGACCGAACCCCGTCACGCGGACCGGCACGCCAGCAGCAACGAAACGCTTCAGAACGTCGGCACCACCCTTGCGCATACCGAGATGGTCGATAGAGACCCCGGGCATGCGCAGCACGAGCGCCACGAACTCATCATCCATCTGAGACGCGTCGAGATACAGCTCGGTCTTCCAATCGCACAGCTCCCGTACGCGACGCCCCTGCTCTTCAATCTCCTCGAGCGTGGCGGAAAGCCCGCGGAACAGGTTGAACCGAATCGCGCGGATGCCGAGCTCGTCGAGCTTGAGGATCTCCTCGTCGGGAGTGGCGGGATCGAGCTGGGTCACGCCGACGAAGCCCTCGCCGAGCTTGCCGAGCGCCCCGGCGAAATAGCTCTGGTCGAAGCCCTGGAACGACCCCGAGACCACCGCTCCGCCCACGGGCTCAACGCCCATGTCAGCAAGCTCGGCGCGATACTGCTCGACCGTGAAGAAGTCGGGCGTGAATCCCTGATTCACCACAAGCGGGTAGGCGGGATCGATGATATGGAAATGGCTGTCGAATACCTTGTACACGATTCCTCCGACCCTAGAAGATGAACATGAGAAGCACCGAGGCAACTGCCGCGAAAATCAAGCCGAGCGGCGTACCCTTGAACAGCAGCTCATTGTAGAACTTGTCCTGCTCCTCGCCTTCCAAGCCGCTGGATCCAAGCTGGAGGGAGCCGCCCGTCGAGAACGGGGCGATGGAGGTGGACTGCGCGCCGATGATGATAGCGACGGCGAACAGTGACGGGCTCATACCGGTCGCTGCCACGAAACCCGGAATCATCGGGAACATGAGCGGAGCGACCACGCCCAGCGTAGAGCTGAAGATGGACATGATGCCGGCGATGACGCACACGGCGATGGGCACGAGCGGCGTCGGAATCATGTTGATGAGACCGGCGAGCATATCGATCGTGCCGGCTTGGACGGCCACCTCGACGAGCATGCCGACACCGCCGACCAGCCAGATGGTGTCCCACGGAACCTTTTGGAACACAGGCTTGGGGTCGTCAACGAGCTTGACCAGGTAGCCGACGATGGCCATCACGAGTGCGACCAGAGTAACGTCGACGCGGTCGCACGCATCCACGAACCAGGTGACATCGGAAAAGACATTGCTCAGGATGGGTGCTCCCAGCACGATGAGCATCATGATGAAAATGAGCGCGAGGTTGAGCTTCTGCTTGCCCGTGAAGGGCTCGGGCTTCTCGATGCGCAAATCGCTCGACTTGCCGCGGTTGTTGCGCATGTCGATGAAGCACAGGACGCCGATGACGACAATCGGATAGATAAACGAGACGGCGAAGATGTTCGTCGTGATGGTGCCAGCCTGATCGGCGAGGCTATCAACCTGGCTGAGCAGCGAGTTGAACAGCACACCGTGCGCGCTGACCATGAAGTTCGCACCGGACAGGGCACCAAGCGAGACGGCCATGGCAGCATAGAGACGGTTCATGTTGGAGTTGCGGCACAGCACCATGCCGATGGCACCCATGACGGCAACGGACGTGAAGAACGCGGCGCCGAGACCGGACACGAGAGCCGTCACGAAATACAGGATAAGCGGCAGAAACTTCTCGAAATTGCGAAAGCGGTACAGTAGCACGTTCGCAACCTTCTCCAGCGTACCGTTGACCACGGCGAAGTTGAAGAAAAGGGAAATCGAGAAGATGACCATGAATAGATCGGTCGGCCAAGCCGCCAACAAATCGTCGACGGACATGCCCAATACGAAGCATCCGATGAGATACGCAAATGCTCCTGCAATCAGACCGGTGTTGATGTTAAATATCTCACCGAGGGCGATTGCCAAGATGATGGCCAGGATTACCAGCACAGATTCCATTGTTTTCCTCCTCATAAACGATGGATCTCTGAACCTATGTCTTTCTTTAGGGCAATCACCCCCTCATTCGTATGCGGGCGGAACACCGCGTGGAACCAGGCTCCGCCCGCATGCACCTCTAGCGTTATCTGCAAATAGTCGAGGCTTGCCGCCGGCGCGCTGTCGCGCATGGCAAGCGGATTGCTAGCGCTCTTTGCGGTTGAAGTTGATGAGGCAGCCGTCGAGCACGATCTGACGCTCGCTGTCGGTCATGGGCGCCACATAGAGCGCCATGGTGCCCGCCACCCTGCCGTCGCGGATGATGTGGCCGCAGAACTCGCTCGCGCCGGACGCGATCGCTTCGCGCACACCGGGCACGTAGACGAAGTCACCAACCTCAAACGCGGGCTCGTCTTCGGACTGAAACGGAATCATGCCCCAGTTCATGACGTTGGAGCGGTAACGCTTCGTGGCGTACTGCCTCGTGATGTTTGCAAGGCCGCCGAGCACGCGCTGGCAGCTCGCCGCCTGCTCGCGCGCCGACCCGTCGCCCGGCTTGATGGCGTACACCACGGAGCCGATCTCGACGTTCTCGGCAGACGCATCGGGCGTGACGGTACGGATGGCGTCGAAGACCTGCGCAAGCTCTGCGGGCACCTTCCCGTCGAGGCGCTCGCCCTCGAGAGCGGCCGTCTTCTTCGCACGACCGACGTAGCCCGGATCGCGACGGGACAGCGTGAACTCCGCCAGACCGAGCGGGTTGGAGCGGTACGACGAGGTCTCGCCGGAGGGGATGAGCTCGTCGGTGGTGGTCACCGGGTCGAGGATCTTCGAGCACACCTGTAGCAGCACGTTCTCGCCCAGAGGCTCCATCTCGGGCCAGTCCTTAATGTTCGGGCCGTACACGAGCGGATCCTCCTCCTTGGCAGCAGAGAACCCGTTGAACACACGGTGCTCGTAGGAAGACGGATCGAAGGTGTGCTCGGGCACATCGCCCCAGCAATCGAGCGTCTCGGCGCTGGTCAGCACGCCGCCGTTAGCGGCAGTGGCCGCGATGGAGCGCGCGTCCATGAGGGCAACGGCGCTCATCTGACCCTGGCCGGGCTTGGAGCCCTCGCGGTTGGGGAAGTTGCGCGTGGTGTGACGGATGGCCAGCGTGTTGTTCGCGGGCGTGTCGCCAGCGCCGAAGCACGGGCCGCAGAACGCCGTACGGATGATGGCGCCCGCCTGCATGAGGTCAAAGATGGCGCCCTTCTTGACCAGATCGGCGAAGACCGGCTGGGAGGACGGGTAGACCGACAGCGCGAACTCGCCGTCGCCGCAGCTCTTGCCGCGCAGGGCGTGCGCCGCTTCGATGACGTTCGTGTAGTTGCCGCCCGCGCAGCCGGCGATGGTGCCCTGCTGCACGTGCAGGCCGCGCGCGTCCACCTTGCCACGCAGGTCGAGCGAGCCGGTGCGCCCAGAGATCTCGTCGGCACGCTTCTCGACGGTCGCCAAGATGTCATCCAGGTTGGCGTTGAGTTCGTCGATGGTGTAGACGTTCGAGGGGTGGAACGGTAGAGCGATCATGGGGCGAATCTTGGAGAGGTCCACGCGCACGCAGCCGTCGTAGTAGGCGATTTCCGCCGGATCGAGCTGCTTGAAATCCTCAGCGCGACCGTGGTCGGCAAGGAACCTCTTCGTATCCTCATCGGTGCGCCAGATGGAGGACAGGCAGGTGGTCTCAGTCGTCATGACGTCGACGCCGTTGCGGAAGTCGGTCGTCATGGTGGCGACGCCCGGGCCAACGAACTCCATGACCTTGTTCTTCACGTAACCGCGCTCGAACACCGCGCCGATGATGGTGAGCGCGATGTCCTGGGGTCCCACGTAGGGCGCCGGCTTCCCCTCGAGATAGATGGCGACGACCTCCGGCGTGGCAACGTCATAGGTCTGGCCGAGCAGCTGCTTCACGAGCTCACCGCCGCCCTCACCGATGGCCATGGTGCCCAGTGCGCCGTAGCGCGTGTGGGAGTCGGAGCCCAGGATCATCTTGCCGCCGCCGGCCATCATCTCGCGCATGTACTGGTGAATGACGGCGATGTGCGGGGGCACGTAGATGCCGCCGTAGTGCTTGGCGGCAGACAGACCGAAGAGGTGATCGTCCTCGTTAATGGTGCCGCCGACCGCGCACAGCGAGTTGTGGCAGCACGTGAGCACGTACGGAATCGGGAATTTCGTAAGACCCGAGGCCTTCGCGGTCTGGACGATTCCCACGTAGGTGATGTCGTGGCTCGTCAGGGCATCGAACTTCACTTTCAGGCTACTCTCGTCGCCCGACGTGTTGTGCGCCTGCATAATGCCGTAGGCGATCGTGCCACGACGCGCCGACTCGGGTGTGACCTCGCATCCTTTCGCCTGCTTGACAGCATCGACCTCGGCTTCAGGAACGACGATCTCCCCGTCAACGAGATACACGCCGCCCTCGTACAGCTTCACTGCATCCATAGGCCCTCCCTGAGATTGAAATGAAACTTGTCCTCAGGGATGATTATTCGCTCGACGGAGCTATACGACAAATACTTTGATTTGATAGAAGCTATATTGTTTTTCCTATATATCAAGTAAGCGCTTGTCATATGATGTGATGCGAGAGGACTCGACGTGCAATGGCCCGCAGGGGATCACAGCGTATCGAGCGAAACGGCATACGACATAAGGGGCGTCCATGAACGACCGCGAGCTCATCTACGTCAAGACCATCGCCGAGGAGCACAGCGTCTCCGCAGCCGCCCGCAAGCTCTTTATCGCGCAACCGTCGCTTTCCCAATCGCTCAGCCGCATTGAGGACAGCCTGGGGACGAAGCTGTTCGACCGCACGACGCACGGCCTGCAGCTCACCTCCGCAGGCAAGAAATACCTGCAGATGGCGAACCAGGTGCTCAAGCTCTACGACGACCTCAAGACCGAGCTGCACGATGCCGACGCGCTTAAGACCGGCTCGGTTACGTTCGGCATCACGCGCATCCTGGGGCGCATCCTACTGCCCGAAGTGCTTCCCGCCTTCTGTTCGACCTACCCGAACATCAAGATCCGCATCGTAGAGGGCAACTCCAAGGAGCTCGACCGCGCGCTCACCGCCTGTGAGATAGGCTTTGCGGTCATGCACCGGCTGCCTGAAAACGTCAACAACCATATCGACTACAACGTGCTGTGGGACGATCCGTTCGTCGTGACCGTCGGCGCAAACAGCCCCCTGCTCGAGCGGGCAGTCGCCACCGCTCGCTACCCTCACCCCTACATCGACATTCACGATCTTGCGGACCAACCGCTCCTCACCGTCCCCTATGGCCAGCGCATCCGCCAGGTGCTCGACCTCATGTTCATGCGAGCACGCGTACGGCCGAACATCATGCTGGAAACACGCGACTACTCGACAGTTCAGTGCATGGCGGCGCGAGGCATCGGCTACACCATCGGCCCGCAGAGCTACACCCCCGTCGCCAACCTCCCTGACAGCGCGCGCTTCCTGTCGCTCGACACAAACCTCAACGCCATGTGGCATCTGTGCCTCGCAACGTTTCGCAACGGCACGCTCTCGCGCGCGGACAGCGTGCTCGCATCGTACTTCAAAGACGCCATCGAACGAATCATCGCTTAAATGCTGTTGCGCTGAGCGCCAGGCGGCTACCAGCCGGCGCGTACGCGCTCGATGCGCGCAAGCTCGCCGGCGACCAGCTCACCGAGCTGCTCGCATGCCCGCTCGATCGTGGCCTGGTTCTCCGCGTCCATGATGCCTCCTGTCCTCGAGACCGCTATCGGTCTGATCCGTAGCTCCATGGTGCATCAGACGCGCAGGTCAATCCAATTGAAAGCCCGCATGGCATCATGCCGCTTCGGCATAGGGTGCGGCGGTGCCCGTTGCGTGCGATGCAGGCGCGCCACGAGCCCCCGGCAACGGCCAACTTGCCAAGATGTCTCGCTAAGGGGATGCGGACAAAAAGCTGGACGCCGGGAGGGCGCCCGGACGGGAAGTCATTAACGAGACGTTTGGCAAGTTGGCCGCATGACTTCACGGGCAAGCGGCGTACACGCAAAGCCACGAGAGCGGGCGCCGCGCGGCAGCCGCAGTCCCTACTCCTCGAGGCGCCAGCCGCGGCAGACATCGACCCAGCCCTCGGCGCACGTCGCACGCTCGAGCTCGGGGATGGCCAGGCGCACGCCGCTGTGGTCGTCACCGCAGGCGGGATACACGACGTCGAAACGGCGCAGCGACTCATCGAGGTACACCTGCGCGCCCGGCTTGGCGCCGAAGGGGCACACGCCGCCCGGCGCATGGCCCACCAGCTCCTCGACCGCGTCACCCGGAATCATTTTCGCCTTGGTATGGAAGCGCGCTTTGAACATGCTGTTGTTCACGCGCGCGTCGCCGGCGCACAGGATCAGAACCGGCGCATCGTCCACCAGAAACGCCATCGTCTTGGCGATGTGCGCAGGCGCGCAGCCGAGCGCGCGGGCGGCCTGCTCGACCGTCGAACTCGGCGCCTCGGTCGCGATCACGCGGTCCCCGAGCCCGATGCTATCCAGATACGCCTTTGCCACCTGAAACGACATGCTGTACGCCCTCCTGACGCTTATCCGACAACGCTCACCATTGTGGCCCATCCGCCCGGTCGCGCAACCATCCGGGGCCGCCGGAAACGTCCCCGTTACGCCGTGACGCTTTCGCGCCTACAGCAGCAGCGTGCCCACCAGCCAGATCAGCGCTACGTAGCCGATCTGGCGCGGGTACTCAAGAAACACCGCCCCGTACTCGCGCGCAAAGGAACGAAGCCAGGTGGCGAGGCGCGTGGGCGCCGCCACGACCTCGGCATCCAGCCCCAGCCGGCACGCGAGCGCCGCGCAGCGAAACGCATGGAACTCGCTTGTGATAAGGGCGAAGCGCCCTGGCGCGCCCGCGCTCAGGCGCTCGACGACGGCACGGGAGAACACAAGGTTCTCGAGAGTGGTCGTCGAGCGGTCCTCCATGATGACGGCATCGGCCGGAACGCCGCGCTCCAGCAGGTAGCCGCGCATGGCGGCAGCCTCTGACACCTCATCGCAGGCGCCGGTGCCACCCGATACGATGAACACGCCGCGGCGACCCTGCCGCTCCCACAGCGCCAAGGCGGCGTCGAGCCGGCTCGCCAGAATCGGCGAAGGCACGGCGCCATCGGGTTTCGCGCCGTGAACGACGAGAAAGGAGAAGGGGCGGCGCACGTCCGCGCGCGCGGACGAAAAGAGCACGCGGTACGCTGCGGATGCCGCCACGAATGCGAGCAGTCCGAACGAGAGCCAAAGCGCGAGATACGCGAGCAGGTTGACAAGCTCCGCCACAGCTGCGGGGACGTCGGCGGCACCCTCCAGAGCGACGGCTGCCACCTGCAGCACGACGACCACGGCGGCGGCACCCACCTGGGCGGCCGCGGCACCAGCGACCCTGCGGCACCGCACGACGCCCGCCGCGGCACCGGCCACCAGCAGCGCCGAGGCGGCCCCGATGATGGCGACGGCAACCGGCGAGGCCGCGGGCGCCAGCGCATCCGGCCCCAGCACGCCAGAGGCGAGCGAGACGCCGGCGAACAGCGCAAGCAGGCTTGCCGGCGCTATGCGCGGACACGCGGGCGTACCCGCGCGAAACGACCAGATGAGCGCGACGGCGCCTGCGAGCATGAGCGCCCCCGCCGCCGCATGGAGCACATCGCCCATGCCCTACCTCCAGATCCCGAAGCAACAGCTGCCGGCGACGCGCCGCCGTTACGCCTCCACGATGCCCTGACGCACGAGGAAGTCGAACGCGAGGTCGACCCAAGCGGACACCGCCCGCTGCTCATCGGCGTTGTCGGCGCGCGTGTTCGCATTCGCCACGGACAGGCCGTGCCCGCCGCGGTCGAACACGTGCACCTCATGCGTCACGCCCTCGCGCGCCATGGCGGCGGCGAAGTCGTAGACCTGCGCGATCGGGCAGGTGCGGTCGTCGGCCGCGCCCCAGACGAACGTCGGCGGCATGTCGCGGCTCACGTGCGTCGTCGGGCACACCTCGGCCATACGCTCGTCGGTGGCCTCACCGCCCATCACGAGCGCGAAATAGTCGTTCAGAAGGTCACGGCCCGTCTTGCCGCCCGTCTTGGGCACGCGCAGATCGATACGCGGGTCGCGCGTCTGCTCGGCACGGATGATGCGGAAGTCGAGCACCGGGTACGCGAGAACGACCGCGTCGGGACG
Organism: Collinsella tanakaei; assembly: GCF_016902615.1. Classification (GTDB taxonomy): domain Bacteria; phylum Actinomycetota; class Coriobacteriia; order Coriobacteriales; family Coriobacteriaceae; genus Collinsella; species Collinsella tanakaei_A. The sequence goes on along the minus strand of NZ_JACJMB010000027.1, from coordinate 6,073 downwards.
CGTGTACTCGAGGCGCTCGCCGGCGAGCGCGGCAAACGAGCCGCTCCTCCACTGCGCGGCCAGCGAGGCGCAGATAAAGCCGCCCGCCGAGAAACCGACGACGACCACGCGCTCGGGATCGACATGCCACTCCTTCGCGTTCACGCGCACGCAGGCGACCATCTTGGCGAGGTCGGCCTCCGGGTGCGGAAACGACACGTCGCCCGTGGAGCTCGTCACGTAGTTGAGCACGAACGCCTGGAAACCGCGGTTCAGAAACTCGAAGGCCACCGGCTCCTGCTCGTGCGGCGAGATGCTCGTGAAGCTGCCGCCGCCGCAGATGATGACCGCGGGGCGCAGATGGTCATGGCGCGCCGGAACCGGCTCGGCCAGGTATGCGGTATAGGTCGCCGGGTACTCCTCGGTGACGTCGTCTGCCCACAGGGCATGCTGCTCGATAATCATGGTGCACCTCTCTGCTGCGATATAGGCTTCATTCGATCGGCATGGCGCGCGGGCGCATGCGGCACCCCGCCGCTGCGCGCCACCGGCACCATACCCGTGTGCTGCTCACCAATGTATATCAGCTCGCAGCGGCGCACGGCAACTCCAGAGTCTCCACATGCGCCAACGAGACGGAGGCGGCCGCAAGGCGTGCGGACCGGCCGAATCGGAGGCGTTTCTGCTGGTCCGCACCAGTTGCAACTATTTGTGGAACACCCGTCATGATAGGCGGCAGACACCGCCCGCGCCCCCAGCTTCGCTATCATGGGCATAACGGCGGACATGATGCCCGCACCCTGTATGAGCCCAAGGAGGCCCCTATGAACCTGTTGGAAAAGATCCGGCACTCGTTCTTCTCCCCCAGCGAGAACGACGCCCCTGAGCCCGCGTCGTTCGCCACGCGCCCCGACACCGTCTACGCGCCCATCTCCGGCGTGCTCGTGAGCGTCCAGGAGATCAACGACGAGGTCATCTCCTCCGGTCTGCTCGGTGAGGGATACGGCATCGTCCCCGTCGGCAACACCATCTACGCGCCCGCGAACGGCCGCGTGAGCACGGTCACCGTCACGAACCACGCCGTCGGCATCCTGACCGACACGGGCATCGAGGTCCTCATCCATGTAGGCATCGACACCGTGAAGATGGAGGGTAAGGGCTTCGTGCGCCACGTCGAGGCGAACGACATCGTGACCGCCGGCACTCCGCTGCTCTCGTTCAACCCCGAGACCATCAAGTCCGCCGGCCACGACGACATGGTGACGGTCGTCATCTCCAACCCGCAGGCGTTCACAAAGATCAGCCATGTCGCGGCGTCGAACACCATGGTCGGCGGTCGCCCGCTCGTCAAGATCGGCGACCCGCTGCTGGTCACCCGGAAGTAGCAGCTCCGCCGCAAGCATCATGCGCATGCCGAAGCCGCCCGCACGCCGGGCGGCTTTTTGGTCTGGCGGGGGCGTCCTCATCGGGGACGCCCAAAGCGCCATAATAGAGCTGCAAACCACGCACAGAGGGGGCATCCATGGCAGACTACACGCTGGACAGCATCGGCAAACTCGGCTTCGGCCTCATGCGCCTGCCGAAAATCGGCGAGGACATCGACATCGAGCAGACCAAGCAGATGGTCGACATGTTCCTCGACGCCGGCTTCACCTACTTCGATACCGCCTGGGCCTACAAGGGCAGCGAGGACGCCATCCGTCAGGCGCTCGTCGAGCGGCACCCGCGCGAGAGCTACCAGCTCGCCACCAAGTGCGCCGCCTGGATCGACTGCGCCACGCGCGATGATGCCATCGCCCAGTTCCAGACCTCGCTCGAACGCACCGGTGCGGGCTACTTCGACTTCTACCTGCTCCACAACCTCGGCGAGCACCGCACGGAGAAGTTCGACGAGTTCGGCCTGTGGGATTGGATCTTGGAGCAGAAGGCGGCGGGCACCATCAAGCACGCGGGCTTCAGCTTCCACTCCACCCCTGAAGAGCTCGACGCGCTGCTCACCGCGCATCCCGAGATGGAGTTCGTGCAGCTGCAAATCAACTACGCCGACTGGGAGAACCCCTCGGTGCAGTCGCGCGGCTGCTACGAGGTGGCGCGCGCCCACCACAAGCCCGTCATCATCATGGAGCCCGTCAAGGGCGGCATGCTGGCGAACCCGCCCGCGAGCGTGGCCGCGGTCCTGCGCGAGGCGGAGCCCGACTCATCGGCCGCGAGCTGGGCGATCCGTTTCGCCGCGAGCCTGCCGGGCGTCATCACCGTACTCTCCGGCATGAGCAGCAAAGAGCAGATGGCGGACAACCTGTCGTACATGAGGGACTTCACCGGCCTGTCCGACGCCGAGCGCGCAACGCTCGACCGTGCGCGCGAGGAGCTCGCGAAGATCCCGCTCATCCCCTGCACCGCGTGCAACTACTGCGCAAAGGTCTGCCCCATGGGCATCGGCATCTCGGGCACCTTCATGGCCATGAACATGCTCACGCTCTACGGTGACCTCAAGAAGGCGCAGGATGAGGAGGAGTGGCTCGTCGGCAAGCACGACCATGTCCGCGCCACGTCCTGCATCGGCTGCGGCGCCTGCGAACAGGCCTGCCCGCAGCACATCAAGATTCCCGATGAGCTCGCGCGCTGCGTGGAGGCGCTCGGCATCCAGGCATAATTCTGCGGGCGTCCTCGTCCGGGACGAGGGCGCCCCGCCTGACTCGAAATCGGCTAGACCGGAAGCGTCCGCTCGCTCGCCTTGCAGGTAGCGGCGCCGTAAGCTGCAAGCACGGCCACAGTCAGCGCCACCGTCGCGCCCGCGAACACCAGGAAGCCCTCGGAGGCAAACATGATGGAGAGGACGCCGATGAGCGCAAACCCGAACACGCAGTGCAGGCAGGCCATCGCCGCCGGCGTGATGAAGCTCGCCGCGACCTGCGCGCGAATCGACCCGTAGATGTCACACCGGTCGACACCGAGACGCCCCAGTGCCCGATAGGCCGCCTGCGCGTCGGATGCCTGCGAGAGCTGCTGGAGCGCGAGCACGGCCGCCGCGGCGACGAGAAACGTCGCACCGTAGAACACGCATGCGTACGCGAGGGGCGCGAGCGCCCACGCATCCTGCAGAAGGTCGCCCGCACGCAAGCCCACGCTGAAGACGAGTCCTGCCACGATCATGCACATGCCCGCAGCGAGCAGCACGCACGTCGCGGCAAGCGCCGCGCAGCCGCTCTCGATGCGGGCCTCGACCTGGCGCACCGTGAACGGCACGAGGCCGCGAAAGTAGCGCGCCGGCTTGGCGCGCAGGCGCGCGGGGATGCGCGCGGCCAGCACGCGGAACGCGAAGTACGTCCCGCCCAGCGCCACAAACCCGCACGGGATGATGAACACGATGAAATAGCCGGGGGCGAGCAGGCAGACGCCCCAGACCGCCGCGAGCAGCACCAGGGTCAGCAGGCTCTGCGTGGCCAGCGCGCCCCGCCCCGCCAGGCGCTGCACCTCGGGCGCTCGCGGGGACGCCATGAGCTCCACGAGCGGTCGGCGCGCCACACTGCGAACCGCCCGAATCGCCGCGACGGCCGTGATGGCCGCGAACGCGACGGCACTCGCGGCAGCAGAGGCAGGCGAAAACGTGAACACCGGCCTCCACGGCACACCGAACACGAAGGCCGCCACGAGGCCGAACAGCGGCGATAGCACGCACCCGAGCGCGATACCGCAAGCAAGCGAGGCCACCCCCACCATGCCGCTTTCGGCTGCCAGCACGACGGAGACGCGCGCGGGCCCCATGCCCAGCAGCGCGTAGAGGCCGAACTCGCGCTTGCGCCGCCTCACGAGAAAGACGTTCGCGTAGCCGACGAGAAACGCGAAGATCACGACGATGAACACCGCGAAGGCCGTGAGCACCTCGCTGGATTTCGCGTAGTACATGCGCTGCTCGGCGGTCAGGTCGAGCGCAAGCAGATAATCGGTCGATGCCAGAAACGAATACAGCAGGCACGCGGCGAACGCGAGCGTCATGAAGTAGACGGAGAAGTCGCGGGCGCTGCGCCGCACATTGCCCCATGCGAGCCGAAACAGCATACGGTCCCCTTTCGAACCCGAGTCGTATGTCTCGACCCTATGGTTCCAAAACGGGCACGAAGATGTCTTACGGGCGGCTTACGATTGCGTCGCCCAACCTAACGATTCCGTAATGGAGACGGGGTTGCGGGGTGTCCTCATCGGGGACGCGCTCCTCTATTACAGGAAGTCGTAGGGCATGTGGCGCGTGATGATGAAGAAGAGCGCGAGCATGGGCAGGGCGAAGGGATAGTAGAACCACGCCGCACCCAACACGACGAGGCGCACCACGTAGAACACCGCGCGGCGCGCGCCCGTGCGCAGCTTCGTCTCGCAGCTCATGCGCACGAACCCGCCGCCCGGCGTCGATCCGCCATGCAGTGCCGGAAGCAGCCCCTCCACGAGCGCGAAGGAGGCAAACGCCACGGTCGCCGACCACGACTCGTCGGCAAGAAACGCGAGTTCGGGGGTGTTGCGCAGCACGAGGCCGATCGCGCCGCACGCAACCGTGGTGATAAGCCCCACGAGCAGCATGTCGAGCCAAAACGCAACGGAGCGGCGGACGAACCCCGGTTTGTGGGTGATGTCGTCGGCATCGGCAAGCGCGCCGGGCGGCAGGATCGCCGAGAGCGCCGCGGCGCACAGCCAGCCGAGCGCAGCGCCCGTCGTGTTGTAGATGACATCGTCCACATCGCACGTGCGATACGCATACGCATAGACACCGAACAGGCCCGTCCCCTGCGCAAGCTCGATCAGGCATGACGTGAGAAAACCAACCAGCACCGACGGGATGAAGCCCCAGCGCAAAAGCCTGCCCGCGATGAAGCCGAGCGGTATGAAGAACACGACGTTGAAGGCGATCTGCGGCAGAATCGAGATGCCCTCGCGCGCGAAATCGCGCAGCGGCTCCAGCGGGTCGAGCTGCCAGGGCACACCGTAGGTGAACCCCAGCCCGGTGCTGCCGTCGGGAAGCGGATAGAGCGTGAAGCAGCCGAGACCCAAGATGTAGAGTACGGCCAGGTACGTGGACACCACCGACACGAACTTCAACCTGCCGTCGCGATGGTAGAGGTACGCAAGGATCGGCAGGGTGAGCACAAGCGACGCCGCCGGCCAAAGCGTCAGCGCCACGAGGAAGTTGTCCGTGTATCCGGCGAGGAACCGTTTGATGAGATGCATAGCCACCTTCTCGGTCGATATCGCAACGAGCGGCAGGCCCATTGGGCACCGCGCACCGCTATTGTGCCTACCCGCGCGCCCGCGTGCCATCGATATTGCTTACATTCTCATGACATCACCGTAAGGTTCACGCCCGGAGCGTGCGGGCGGCCGAGGGGCGCGTCGGCTTCGTCGCGGGCGCTCACCGGCGGTTGACACATGGAACCGTTCCCATATACGGCAGGCGCCCACCAGCCGCCGCTGGTCGATTGACCCGTTGCGCGAACGGGGCGCCACCGAGTACAAGAGAAGTGTATGTGCCACCGGCCAACGCGAAGGGAGAAGCATGGACGAAGTATTGGCGTACCTGAAGAACAACTCGACGTATTTCTTGGCGACAATGGGCAGCGAGGGCGACCCGCATGTCCGCCCGTTCGGAACGATCACCAAGTTCGAGGGGAAGCTCTACATCCAGACCGGCAAGGTCAAGTCGGTGTCCGACCAGATGCTCGCGCACCCGCGTGTCGCGATCTGCGCGACGGGCAAGGACGGCACGTGGATGCGCCTTGCCGCCGACGCCGTGCTCGATGACCGTCTCGAGGCTCGCCAGGCCGTGCTCGGCGAGTATCCGGACCTGCAGGGCATGTACGCCGCCGACGACGGCAACTGCGAGGTCTTCGCGCTCGAGAACGTCACCGCGACGTTCTACTCCTTCACGACCGAGCCCCGCACGGTCACGTTCTAGCACATATTCGACAGCAAGCAGCCCTCTCAGGCCGTCGCCTCCCCGCGGCGGCCTTTTGCTGTGCTGTGCGGGTGTCCTCATCCGGGACGGGGTGGTTTGGTGCCGCTCTGCGCCCGGCCGGGCGCAGAGCGGCACCAAACCACCCCCTCCCGG